>NZ_JBHUYA010000005.1:0-337140 GCF_042668995.1 Arthrobacter sp. NPDC057259 | reverse complement strand
GGGTTCCCGGTGCGCCGTCGGCGTTTAAGCTGTTGTTTTTCGCGCCCGCTACTGGTCGCCCGCTGCTGGTCGGCCGCCGTTAGTCGCCCGTAGTTAGTCGTCGGCGCGGCGGCCGCCGGCGGCGGTGGCGTCGTCCGTGTCCGCGGCGGCTCCGGTCGCCGGCTCCGTGGCCAGATCCGGGTCCGTGTTCTGCGGGGCGCCCGTGCCGATCACGTCGTAGTCGGGGTCCGTCACCGGCGTCAGCCCGGAGTCGACCTCGCCGTTGTTGACCCGTTCCCGCCAGGCGCCGGTCTCGAAGTCGCGGTCCTCGATGAACTTCTTGAACCGCTCCAGATCCGCGGCCACCTGCCGGGAGTCGAGCCCGGCGGCTGCGCCGAGCTTCTCCACGGCGCCCTCGGGCGCCCAGCTGAGCTCCACGTCGACCCGCACGGAGCCCGGCGTGAGCTCGGTGAAGCGCACCGTGCCGGCGTTCCGTGGGGCGTCGATGCTCTCCCACGCCACCAGCCGGTCCGGTTCCTGCGCCGTGATCCGGGCATCGTAGGCGCGCTGGACGCCCCTGATGCTGGTCTCGAAGTGGACGGTGGTCTCATCGAGCTGCCGGACGCTGTCGACGCCCGTCATGAACTGGGGAAAATCCTCGAACTGGGTCCACTGGTTGTAGGCCTGCTTGACGGGGACGTTGACGTCGATGGATTCCTGCACTGTTGCCATGCGCTCTGTACTCCTCTGGTCGGATAAAGCCCGGCTCTCTGCGGCCTGATTCACAAGCTATCCGCAACGGGGCATCCGGCAAAGTCCGGGCACGAAGGCCGGGGCGGCGACGGCAAAGTCCGGCGGCCTAGCCGCCCTTCTTGCCGCCCTTGGCCTTGCCGGGTCCCTGCTGCTGAGCCTGCTGGGCAGCCTGTTGCTGTGCCTGCTGGGCGGCGGCCTGGTCGGCGGCGGCTTGGTCCGCGGCCGCCTTGGCCGCCGCGTCGCGGGCGGCCTGCGCGGCCTTCTCCTCTTCCGCGGCCTTGGCGGCTGCATCCTTGGCGGCCTGCTGCTGGGCGATCCGGGCGTTCAGGTCGTTCCGGACGGCGTCGATGGAGGATTTGATGCTCTGGTGCCGTTTGAAGGAGACCTTGCCGTCGGCCGCGGCGGTATCCAGGGCGGTGGTCAGTTCATCCAGCTGTTTCAGGGCGCCCGGGGAATCGTCGGCGGCCGCGGCCTGGGTGACCGCGAGGACGCGCGACTGGAGCTGGCCGGCCGCGGCGGCGTCCAGGTCGGGGGCGGGGGAGGCGCAGCCCGCCAGCGCGCCCGCCCCGACGATCAGGGCCAACGCCGCGCCGGCGACACGGCGGTTCACGCGGCGCGCGCCAGTGAAAGACAGTCCGGTCATGGGTTCACGCTTTCCTGCAGCTGTTTCAGGTGCTCACCGATGTCGCCCGTCACTGCCGGGTACGGGACCGGCGGCGGCGGTGCGGCGGGCGCCGCGGTCAGGGAGAGCACCACGGCGGTGGCAACCGCGAGCAGCACGACGACGGCGAGGCCCAGCAGGAGCTTGGCCCGCCGGCCCAGCGGCCGCCGGGCGGCGCCCCGGCCCGCCACTGCTGAGAGACCCGGCCGGGAGGTGGGCAGTGCGGCCGTCGACGGGATGGACGGCAGCGCGGCGGTGCCCGGCGTCGTAGTCCGCGCCGTCGAGGCTGCGTCTGAACCCGCGGCCGCACCCTTGCCCGCATTCCGCGACCAGCCCCGGGCCGGACCCCTCGCCGACCTGGGCGGCCGGGCAGGGGGCGCGGGCAGCACGCGGGTCTGCTGCTCGGCCAGCGGGCCGGGCAGGTGATCCGGGGAGACCAAGGCCTGGCGCAGGACGGGCTCGAGGTCGGCGGCGGCCGGGCGTTCCAGCGGGTCCAGTGCCGTCATGGCACGGATGAGGCTGGCCCAGGCGGCGGGGACGTCGTCGGGGATGGCGGGGGCCCGGTGCAGCCGGGCGACCGCCGATTCGACGGCGCTTCCCGGGTATTCCACAGTGCCCTTGATGCACTCCAGAAGCACCAGGCCCAGGGAGTAGATGTCGCTCGCCGGGCCCATGTCCGCGCCGCGGGCCTGTTCGGGGCTGAGGTAGGCGGCGGTGCCCACCATCGTCCCGGTGGCGGTGAGGCGGGTCCCGTCGGCGATCCGGGCGATGCCGAAGTCGGTCAGCTTGGGCCGGAGCGGCTCGCCCGGCCGGGTCCGGACCAGCAGGACGTTGGCGGGTTTGAGGTCCCGGTGGATGATGCCGAGGGAGTGGACGTAGGCGAGGGCGTCGGCCAGGCCGGCGCCGATCACGGCCACCTCGTCCAGGGGGAGCGGGCTGTGCCGGATGCGGGTGCGAAGGTCCTGTCCGTCCACCAGTTCCATGGTCAGGAACGGGCGGGGCTCGTCCGGGACGCGGGTGTCGGTGCCGGCGTCGAAGAGGGTGACCAGGCCGGGGTGGTTGAGGGTGGCCAGGAGCTCGATTTCGGCCTGCTGCCGGCGGAGTTCGTCGGCGTCGGAGGCCTGGGGTGCGAAGAGCTTCAGCGCTACGTCGCGGCCCAGGTTCTCGTCCCTGGCGGTGTAGACCGAAGCCATTCCGCCCCGGCCGATGACCTCTCCCAGTCGGTAGCGGCCGCTGAGAATCTCGGCCGTGACCTCGTTGGGCGACGTGTCCACGGGTACCCCCTGTTGCTTCCGACGCCGCGGTGGCGTCCTAAGGAAATGATACGGGTATGGGTATCGCGGTCCGGCGCGGGGACGGAATGGCCCCCATGGTGGTGCTGGTACGTGACTGGTGCTGTGCGCTTGTTCCTGGTCTGGACCTTTCTGACAGGGGCACCGCCGCGGACGACTGAGCTGTGCGGCTACGGCGCCTTGCTGGCACGGGATTGAAGGGTTCCGCCGGGGCCTGCGGGGCCGTTGGATCCCCCAGCGGACCCAACGACCACGCCCCGGCGCTCACGAGAACCTGCGCGGGGCGGCCGGTGTCACGGCGGGCGTTCCGCAGTGGCCGGGAGGACGCGGGTGCGGCGGCGCGGGACCTGCTGGCGGCGTGGCGCGACGGCGGGACGCTGGGTGAAGCGGGAAACGGGTGCCGGGGTCCGGCGGGGGGTGGGGCACATGGAAACTTCTCCTGACGAGCTGGTGGCGGGCGCAAGGGGCGGCCCGCGGGACGGTTCTCTGCACAGCGATGCTGCAGAGGACGGTCCAGCTAGTCGGGAGAAGAGCCGGGATCCGCGGTGACGGCGCGGTAGGCGTGCTGGAGCGGGCCGCTGATGGGCTCGAAGCCCTGCGGCGGTACGACGAGGAAGGCATCAGGCAGCCAGGCGGCGGTTCCGGCCGCGCTTCCGGCGGTGGGGCCGCCGCCGGACCCCGAGCCGGGGCCGGGTGGGAGCGCGGTGGGAGCCGGGAAGCCGGTTCCCCCGCCCCAGGGGTGCGGCAGGTCGGTGTTGCCGGCGGGCGCGGCGGGGGCGCTGTCTCCTGCGGGCGCGGCGGTGCCCGCCGACCCTGCCGGCGCGGTGCCGGGCGCGGGCGCGGGCAGATTCGGCTCAGGCAGGACCAGTGCCGGGGTAAACGACGGGTGTGTGGCAGCGTAACTGGTGATGCTGCCGACGTTCGGGCGCGCGACCACGGGGGCCGGACTGCAGGAGAGCGTCGGGTCGACGGCGGCGACAGTTACCGCGGGGGCCGGGCTGGCGGGGCCGGTGGGCTGGCCGGAGGCGGAGGCGGAGGGCCGGCCCGGCGAAGCGGCCTCGGCGGCCTGGGGAGAGGCTGCCGGGGCCGACTGCGCGGGCGTCTGGGTGGCAGGGGTGGTGCCTGTGGATCCGGCCAGGGGGTCGATGACGGGCAACACCGGAACGGGCGGCGCCGGGACATTTACCACGGGAACAGTGACCACCGGAGTGGGAGCAGGAGCCGGAGCCGTGGCTGAGGGTGTCGGCGCCGGGGTGGTGGGGGCCGGGGCGGGCGTGGGTGGCGGCGCCGGGGTGGCCACGGGCGGCACCGGAACCGGGGGTGTGACCACGGGAACGGGCACGACGACGGGGTCTGGGGGCTGCACGGGTGCCGGGACGGCGGGAGTGGGATCGGGAGCTGGGGCAGGTTCCTGCACTGGTGGATCTTGTACGGTCGGCTCCGGGGCGGTGACGGGAGCGGGGGCCGGGTCCGGCTGGGGGTTGCTGACCGGAGGTGCCGATTCGGTGGGCGCGGGTGCCGGAGACACCGGCGTTGCCTGGGTGGCGGGAGCCGTGGCCGTCGGCGTCGGATCCGGGGCGGGTGTCGCGGCGGCCTCGAGAGCCTCGTCGGTCATGGGCAGTTGGATCATGGTGCCCAGCGAGGTTTCCAGGTGGCCGGCGGCGGTGATGGCGGCCGGTTCGTCTGCGCTGGCAGCGGCGGCGCTCAGCGTCAGCCAGGCACACACCGCCAGCAGGGCCAGGAGCAGCCGCCGGAGCCGGAGGCGCAGGGGGGAAGGGCCCGCCGCTTCACGCATGCGCAACACCCCTCCCCGGAAAGGCTCGATGATTGGCCTATAGCGTAGATCCAGGGGTAGTGGCGCGTCCAGAGCGGGAGGACACTATTAGTCCCGGATTCCGGGTTCCTGCTGCGCCGGCCGGCGTCGGCCAGGGTCCGGCGTCAGCGGACCTGCACGTCGTTGGGGTAGCTGACCCCCAGCTGGGCGCGAACGCCGTCGAACAATCGCATGGTGTCGAGGGAGTCCTGCAGCGGCATCACCGGGCTTTCGGTCAGCCCCTGCTGGATGCAGCGGGTGACCTCGCGCAGCTCGTAGCTATAGCCGCGGCCCACCGTGGTGAACTGTTCCGTCCGCGGGTCGTCGAAGCCCACCCGGACCAGCAGCTCCCGGGGGTTGTTGATGGATCCCAGGCTTTGCAGGAACCCTTTGTTCCCGGCGACGGTGGCGGTGCGCGGCCCGTGCGCCAGGAGGGAGGAGGTCAGCTGCGCCTGCGCCCCGTGGTGGTAGCCGAGCGTCAGGGCGTTCTGGGCGTCGACGCCGTCGTCGTTGACGAAGCCGGTGGCGGTGACCGTCTGCGGGAAGCCCAGCGTGCCCAACGCCCAGAGCAGCGGGTAAATGGTGATGTCCAGCAGGGCGCCGCCGCCGTCCCGAGGCGCCCAGAGCCGTGAAGTGGGGGAGTAGGGGGCCGGGAAGCCCAGGTCTGCGCCGACCCACTGGACCCCGCCGATCTCACCGGACGCGGCGATCTCGAACGCCCGCTGCATCGCCGGCAGGAACCGGCTCCACATCGCCTCCATCAGGAAAAGTCCGTTGGCGCGGGCCAGGTCGATCAACTCGGCCGCCTCACGGGCATTGACGGTGAGGGCCTTCTCGCAGAGGACGTGCTTGCCGGCCATGAGGGCGGCCTTGGCGATGGCGTGGTGCTGGGCGTGCGGGGTGGCGACGTAGACGACGTCGACGGCGTCGTCGGCCAGCAGGTGCTCGTAGCCCGGAACCCCGTCCCGGTCCCCGTAGGCGCGGGCGAAACCGTAGTCCGCGGCGAAGGCATCCGCGGCGGCCTGGCTGCGGGAGGACACCGCGTAAAGCTGGGCGTCCGCGAGCAGCTCCAGGTCCCGGGTGACGGTGGCCGCGATCCCGCCGGTGGCGATGACGCCCCAGCGCAACCGGGCTCCGGTGGCGGTCCGGGGATCCTGGTCGGGTTGGTCAAAGAGCCAGGGCCTGGCGATCGGGGCGTTCATGTTGCCATCCTCTCACCCGGGCCGCCGTCGTCGTCGTTGCCCGCCAGCTGTCGCACCCACGTCCTACCAACCCACGAGCGCACCCGTTCCGGAAAAGCGCGCCGTCTCCGGACGGGCGCACCCCGGACCCGGGCCGCGCCCGTCCGAAACCGCCGCGAAAGTCCGGAAGCGCCCGCGGAAAACGGGAACCGCCGCGAAAACCGGTGCCACCCCCGGACGCACCAGGGCCCCGACCCTCCCGCAGCGAACTGCGGGGGAGCCGGGGCCCTGAAGTGTGAAGCGGAAGACTACTTGGTGATCGGTCCGAGTACCGGATCGTCAACGTAAGCGGTCTTGACGTTCTCCTTGGTCACGATGACCGGCTCCAGCAGGAAGGCCGGAACGGTCTTGACCTTGTTGTTGTAGGACTTGTCGTCGTTGATCTCAGGCTTCTTGCCGGCCTGGATGTCCTTGACCATGGTGATCGCGTGCTCAACGAGCTTGCGGGTGTCCTTGTTGATGGTGGAGTACTGCTCACCGGCCATGATCGACTTGACGGACTCAACCTCGGAGTCCTGACCCGTGATAACCGGCAGCGGCTTGCCTGCAGCCTTGACCGAGGTCAGGACCGCGCGGGCCAGCGTGTCGTTCGGGGACAGGACGCCGTCCAGGGTGGCGCTGCCGTAGCTGCCGCTGAGCAGGGTGTCGGCACGACGCTGGGCGTTCTCAGCCTTCCAACCCTGGGTCACGGCCTGCTCGAAGGAGGTCTGGCCGGAAACGACCTTGAGGGTGCCGTCGTCCAGCTTCGGCTTCAGCACGCTCATGGCGCCGTCGAAGAAGACCTTCGCGTTGGCGTCATCCGGGGAACCGGCGAACAGTTCGATGTTGTACGGGCCCGTCGGCTTCTTTGCCTTCATGCCGTCCAGCAGGGCCTGGCCCTGCAGCACGCCAACCTTGAAGTTGTCGTAGGCGACGTAGTAGTCGACGTTCTCGGTGTTCAGCAGCAGACGGTCGTACGCGATGATGGTCGCGCCGGCGTCCTTGGCCTGCTTCAGCTGGGTACCCAGCTGCGCACCGTCGATGGCACCGACGATGATGACCTTGTCACCCTTGGTGACCATGGCGCTGATCTGGTTCTGCTGCTCGGAAACGCCACCGTTGGCGAACTGAACATCAGCCTTGAAGCCTGCACCGTTGAGGCCATCGTTGAACAGCTTCTCGGCCAGGACCCAGTTCTCACTGGTCTTCTGCGGGAGGGCGACGCCGATCGGGGAGTTCTTGGGGAACGCCTCGCCGCCGCTGCTCGCGGAACCGGAAGATCCGCTGTCGGCACGGCCGCAGGCTGTCAGCGCCAGTGCCGCAATAGCAGCGATTGCTGCTGCCTTTCCTGCTTTACCAATCATTTGCATTGCTTGGTTCACTTTCTTTTTGGTGGTGTGTGGAGACTCGGTGGTAACTGGGAAGGGATCCGGTCAGGATTCCTTGGCGATGACCTCTTTGGTGGAAGTGGTCTCGTCGGCCTTGATCTCGTTGCTGCGGCCGAAGTTCTTCATCATCATGCCGATGATCGATTTCTTGCCCTGCGACTTGTTGTAGACGTCGAAGGCGACGGCGATCAGCAGGACCAGGCCCTTGATGATCTGGGTCAGGTCGGCGCCGACGCCGAGCAGCTGCAGGCCGTTGTTCAGGACCGCCATCACCAGGCCACCGACGATCGAGCCGATCACGGTGCCGACGCCGCCGGTCACGGCCGCGCCGCCGATGAAGACTGCCGCGATCGCGTCCAGCTCCCAGCCGACGCCGTCGAACGGGCCGGAGGCGGTGGAGCGGCCGACGAAGATCATGCCGGCCAGGCCGGCCAGGATGGACATGTTCATCATGACCAGGAAGTTGACCTTCTTGGACTGGACGCCGGAGAGTTCGGCCGCGTGGCGGTTGCCGCCGACGGCGTAGACGTGCCGGCCGATGACCGTCTTCGAGGAGATGAAGCCGTAGAGCAGGACCAGGACGGCCAGGATCAGGCCGGGGATGGGGAACGAGGTGCCCGGGCGGCCGGTGGCGAAGAGGTACGTCGCGTAGAGGATGGCCGCGCAGATCAGGACCAGCTTGGTGATGGTCACCCAGCTCTCGGTCACATCGGCGCCCAGGGACTTGGCCTTGCGGCGGGCGCGCAGTTCGCTGAAGACCACGTAGGCGACGCCGAGCAGGCCGAGCAGCACGGTCAGGTTGTTGTAGCCGGTGCTGGGGCCGACCTCGGGCAGGTAGCCGGAGCCGATGTACTGGAAGTCGTTGGGCACCGGGATGGTGTTTGACTTGCCGACGTACTGGTTGAAACCGCGGAACAGGAGCATGCCGGCGAGGGTCACGATGAAGGCCGGGATGCCGACGTAGGCGGTCCAGAAGCCCTGCCAGGCGCCGATCAGCGCGCCCAGGAGCAGGCCGAAGAGGATGCCGAGGTACCACGGGATGCCCCAGTCGCGGATCATCAGGGCCACGCTGACACCCACGAAAGCGGCCACGGAGCCGACGGAGAGGTCAATGTGGCCGGCGATGATGACCAGCACCATGCCGATCGCGAGGATCAGGATGTAGGAGTTGCCGTTGAAGAGGTTGATGACGTTGCCCGGGGTGAGCGTGCGGCCCTCGGTGAAAATCTGGAAGAAGACGATCAGCGCAACCAGGGCGAAGATCATGCCGAATTGGCGGGTGTTTCCGCCAAAGAGCTTCTTGAGCGCGTTCATTGTGTCAGTCCTTGTAGTCCGGATTGTTCTGGATCGCCCGGGGTCAGGCAGTCTTGCGGGCGGAGGTCATCAGCTTCATCAGGCTTTCCTGGCTGGCTTCCTCTTTGGTCAGCACGCCGGTGATGGCGCCTTCGAAGATGGTGTAGATGCGGTCGGAGAGGCCCAGCAGTTCCGGCAGTTCCGAGGAAATGACGATCACGCCCTTGCCCTGGTTGGCCAGCTGCTGGATGATGCCGTAGATCTCGTACTTGGCGCCGACGTCGATGCCGCGGGTGGGCTCATCGAGAATCAGCAGGTCCGGGTCGGTGAACATCCACTTGGCCAGGACGACCTTCTGCTGGTTGCCGCCGGAGAGCTTCGCGACGCCTTCCTCCACCGACGGGGTCTTGGTACGCAGCGACTTGCGGTACTGCTCCGCGACCGTGAACTCCTGGTCGGCGTCAACCACGTTGTGCTTGCTGATCTTCTTCAGCGCCGCCGAGACGGTGGTGGCCTTGATGTCGTCGAGGAGGTTCAGGCCCAGGGACTTGCGGTCCTCCGTGACGTATCCGAGGCCGGCGTTGATTGCCGCCTTGACCGACTTGAGCTGGATCTCCTTGCCGTCCTTGTAGACGTGGCCGGAGATGAAACGGCCGTAGGAGCGGCCGAAGAGGGAGCGGGCCAGTTCGGTGCGGCCCGCGCCCATCAGACCGGCGAAGCCGACGATCTCGCCGCGGCGGACGTAGAAGCTGGAGTTCTTGCAGACCAGGCGGTCCTGGATCTGCGGGTGGCCCACGGTCCAGTTCTTGACCTCGAAGAAGGTCTCGCCGATGTTCGGGGTGTGGTCCGGGAAGCGGGACTCCAGGGTCCGGCCCACCATGCCCTTGATGATGCGGTCCTCGTCGACGCCGTCGGCCTTTACATCGAGGGTCTCGATCGATTTGCCGTCGCGGATGATGGTGATGGAGTCCGCGATCTGCTCGATCTCGTTGAGCTTGTGGGAAATGATGATCGAGGTGATGCCGCGGCCCTTGAGGCCCAGGATCAGGTCCAGCAGGTGCTGGGAGTCGGACTCGTTCAGGGCTGCGGTGGGCTCGTCGAGAATGAGGAGCTTGACCTTCTTGTTCAGCGCCTTGGCGATCTCGACCAGCTGCTGCTTGCCGACGCCGATCTCCTTGACCGGGGTGTCCGGGTCCTCGCGCAGGCCCACGCGGGCGAGCAGTTCGGTGGAGCGGAGCCGGGCCTCGGCCCAGTCGATCACGCCGCGCTTGGTGGGTTCGTTGCCCAGGAAGATGTTTTCCATGATGGACAGTTCGGGGATCAGCGCCAGTTCCTGGTGGATGATCACGATGCCGGCGTGCTCGCTGGCCCGGATGTCCTTGAACTCCTGGACTTCGTTCTGGTAGACGATGTCGCCGGTGTAGCTGCCGTGGGGGTAAACGCCCGAAAGGACCTTCATCAGGGTGGATTTGCCGGCGCCGTTTTCACCGCAGATGGCGTGGATTTCGCCGGCCTTCACCCGCAGGTTCACCTCGGCCAAAGCTTTAACGCCGGGGAACTCTTTGGTGATGGAGCGCATCTCGAGAATTACGGGATCGCTGTGCGTGTCGAGGGACGTCATCTGCCCTTACGCCTCCAATGCATGACTTCGTTGTCCGCCCCTGCAAACCGCAGGGCCGTCTGATGGAAAAGTAAACTGGATCACGTCGTTGTCGTCAAGTCTTTAACGCAACGGACGGATAACGGTGGAGCTAGTTGCGCCGGATTCCGGCCTGCTGGAAGACCAGTGCGGTTGCCCCGAGGGCCTCGGCGCGGTCGCCCAGGGAGGACATGGTGAGGGTTGTGGTCTCGCCGATCACGGGCACGGCGTGCCGGATCAGGCCCCGCCGGATGGGGTCCAGCAGGAGCTCGCCGAGGCCCGCCAGCGGCCCGCCGACGACGATCACCTCGGGGTTGATCAGGTTGGCCACGTTGCCCAGCGCACGCCCGGCGGCGAGGCCGGCGTCGTCCACCACCCGCAGCGTGGCGGAGTCCTTGGCGAGGGCCTTGCGGACGATGTCCTCGCTGGTCATGGGCCGGTCGTCGCCGCGGCTGAGCAGCTCCAGCATGGTGGTGGTGGATGCGACGGTTTCCAGGCAGCCGCGGTTGCCGCAGCGGCAGACAAGGCCGTGTTCGTGAATGGTGGCGTGGCCGATTTCGCCGGTGATCCCGACGTTGCCGTAGTAGGGCATGCCGTTGATGATCAGGCCCGCGCCGATGCCCGAACCGATCTTGAGGAAGAGCAGGTTACTGGTGCCGCTGTGCGGTCCCCACGTCACCTCGGACAGGGCGCCGAGGTTGGCGTCGTTGTCGACGAAAATCGGCAGATCCAGGGCTTCTTCGAGGCGTTCCAGGATGTTGATGCCGACCCATTCCGGCAGGATGGCGCCCTGGGCGACGGTCCCGGAACGGCGGTCGATGGGGCCGGGGATCCCGACGCCGGCACCCACCAGGGCGCTGCGCTCGACGCCGCTGGTATCGAGCAGCCGGTCAAGGACGGCGACGGCGGCGGCGATGCCGTCCTCGGCGTGGTGGCCCAGCGGCAGGAGCACCGCCTCCTCGGCCAGGACGTGGTAGCTCAGGGAGGCCAGCACCACGCGCAGGTGCCGGCGGCCGAAGTCGATGCCCACGGCCACGGCGCCCTGGCTGTTGAGCCGGACGTTCAGGGCCCGTCGGCCGGAGCTGGTGGTCGGTTCGGTGGAGGCGAGCCCGGCGTCCTGCATGATCTTGACGATGTTGGAGACCGTGGCCGTGGAGAGCCCGGTCTGCCGGGCCAGTTCAGCCTGCGTGGACGGGCCCGCGAGCAGGCATTCGATGATCCGTTGCTGGTTCAAATGGCGGAGCGCGGATTGCGACCCGGGGTTTTTCGTGCGGCTCCTCGTTGAGCGCGTTGGTGAGGGCATGCAAAGAAGCGTGCACCATCAGAGGTTTGTAGTCAAGAAGTTAACGCAAGCCTCGGCGCGCCCGCCCCCGAATACCCCCTTGCGGATCAGCCGTGCAGCTCGCGGTGCGCCCGCGCGAGCTCGCGGTAGTGCGCGGCGTTGTGGCGGACGCCGTCGAACTCCTCCTCCGTCAGTTCCCGGCGCACCTTGGCGGGCACGCCCGCAACCAGCGACCGGGGCGGGATGACGGTGCCCTCGAGCACGACGGCGCCCGCCGCCACGAGCGAGCCGGCGCCGATCACGGCGCCGTTGAGGACCGTGGCGCCCATGCCGATGAGGCAGTCGTCCTCGACCGTGCAGCCGTGGACCACGGCGCCGTGGCCGATGCTGACGCCCGCGCCCACCGTGCAGGGGAAGTCCGGGTCCGCGTGCAGCACCACGTTGTCCTGCAGGTTGCTGCCGGCGCCGACGCTGATGGCGGCGGTGTCCGCGCGGACCGTGACGCCGTAGAAGGCGCTGGAGTCCTCGGCGAGGGTGGCGTTGCCGATGATCGAGGCGCTCGGGGCAACGAAGGCGGAGTCGTGGACGGCCGGGGTCTCGCCGGCGAAAGCGTAAACGGGAGTCATGGACCCCAGCCTAGGACAGTGGCCGGACCTGCGGGAGCGCCGGGAGGCTCGGATCAGGCACGAATCACGCGCGGAGAACCGTGAAGCCGGGTCCGGGACCGGCGTCCGGGCCGCCCTGCGGGAGGACGACGGCGATCGGTGCGCCGGGTTCGGCCACGCGCCGGAGTTCGCGGAGGGCGCCGTCCGATGCCTCGGCGTCGAGTCCGGCCAGGGCGTCGGGGGCCCAGACGGCCGGGAAGGCTGCGTCCGCGAACGGCAGGGCCGCGGCGGTTGCAACCGAGGCGGAGAGGCCGTGGGCGCGGGCGGCGTGGATGTTTTCTTCGGAGGCGTCCACGCCGGTGAAGTGGAGCCCGGCGCGGACGAAGGCGAGGCCCTCGGCACCCGTGCCGCAGTCCAGGCCCAGCACGGCGTGCCGGCCCTCCTCCTTGAGCAGGGCCACGAAGTCGTCCAGCCGCTGCGCCCCGTTGTTTCTGGTCACGGGTGTGGTCATGGCTCCAGTAAAGGGCCCCGGCCGCGCACGCGGCAAGGGCCGTCCCGGAAACGGCTAGCTGAAGACGACCGTCCGGTTGCCGTCCAGCAGCACCCGGTGCTCGGCGTGCCACTGCACGGCCTGGGCCAGGGTGCGGCCCTCGACGTCGCGGCCCATCTGCACGAACTGCTCGGCGGTGCGCCGGTGGTCCACGCGGATGACCTCCTGCTCGATGATCGGGCCCTCGTCCAGGGCGGCGGTGACGTAGTGCGCGGTGGCGCCGATCAACTTCACGCCGCGGGCGTGCGCCTGGTGGTACGGCTTGGCGCCCTTGAAGGAGGGTAGGAACGAGTGGTGGATGTTGATGGCTTTGCCGGTCAGCTCGGTGCAGAGCTCGTCCGAGAGGATCTGCATGTAGCGGGCCAGGACGGTCAGTTCGACGTCGTGCTCGGCCATCAGGGCGCGGAGGGCGTCCTCGGCCTGGACCTTGGTGTCCTTCGTGACGGGGATGTAGTGGAAGGGGATGCCGTAGAACTCGGCGAGGCCGGCGAGGTCGCGGTGGTTGGAGACGATCGCGGGGATTTCGATCGGCAGCGTGCCGGACCGCTGCAGGAACAGCAGGTCGTTCAGGCAGTGCGCCGAGGTGCTGGCCATCAGCAGGGTGCGCAGCTTCCGGCCGGCCGGGTTCAGGCTCCACTGCATGCCGAAGGCCTGGGCCACCGGCTCCAGCGCGGCGAGCAGCTCCGATTCGGGGGCCGCCGTCGTCGCCTCCACCCGCATGAAGAAGGTGCCCGTGCCCTCGCTGCCGTACTGCTGAGAGTCCGTAATATTGCAGCCCGCCACCAGCAGGGCGCCGGCCACCGCGTGCACGATGCCGGGCCGGTCCGGGCAGGAGAGGGTGAGGATATAGGAGGCAGTCAGCTGGTCGTCAGTCACGATAGAACAGCCTACCCGCGGCTGGGATAGGCTTAACCTGTCGCAACTGGCGTTGGGTGGCTTACCACCAGGGAGCGGCACGCACGCAGACCACGGATCGTACGCCTGGGCCGAGGGTCATGTTTTTCCGGTTGGCAGCCCCGCGCTGCCCTCCCGCGGGGCCCGTCATCTAGCGGCGCCGGCGCGGACCAGCCGGTAACCTGACCTCACAGCAGTGACCGTTGCCAAGCCAGGAGTTCTTCGTGACTACTTCCCTTCGCCTTTCTTCAGCAGCCGTAAGCAACCAGCCCCTCGCTGAACTCGATCCCGAGATCGCCGCCGTCCTGGACCAGGAGCTCGGCCGCCAGCGCGGCACCCTGGAAATGATCGCCTCCGAAAACTTCGCCCCCCGCGCCGTCATGGAAGCCCAGGGCTCCGTGCTGACGAACAAGTACGCAGAGGGTTACCCGGGCCGCCGCTACTACGGCGGCTGCGAATACGTCGACGTCGCCGAGCAGCTCGCGATCGACCGGGTCAAGGCCCTCTTCGGCGCCGAGTTCGCCAACGTCCAGCCGCACTCCGGCGCGCAGGCCAACGCCGCCGCCCTCTCCGCGATGATCACCCCGGGCGACAAGATCATGGGCCTGTCCCTGGCCCACGGCGGACACCTCACCCACGGCATGAAGCTGAACTTCTCCGGCAAGCTGTACGACGTCGCGGCCTACCAGGTCGAGGAGGACACCTTCCGGGTGGACATGGACAAGCTCCGCGAGCAGGCGCTCGCCGAGAAGCCCCAGGTCATCATCGCCGGCTGGTCCGCCTACCCGCGCCACCTCGACTTCGCCGCCTTCCGCTCGATCGCCGACGAGGTCGGGGCCCTGCTCTGGACCGACATGGCGCACTTCGCCGGCCTGGTGGCCGCCGGCCTGCACCCGAGCCCGGTGCCGCACTCCGACGTCGTCACCTCCACCGTGCACAAGACCCTCGCCGGGCCGCGCTCCGGCGTGATCCTGGCCAAGCAGGAGTGGGCCAAGAAGATCAACTCCAACGTCTTCCCCGGCCAGCAGGGCGGCCCGCTCATGCACGTCATCGCGGCCAAGGCCGTGGCGTTCAAGATCGCGGCGGGCGAGGAGTTCAAGGAGCGCCAGGAGCGCGTGCTTGAGGGCGCCCGGATCATCGCCGAGCGTTTGAACGCCGCCGACGTCGCCGAGGCCGGCGTCTCGGTCCTCACCGGCGGCACCGACGTGCACCTGGTCCTGGTGGACCTGCGCAACTCCCAGCTGGACGGCCAGCAGGCCGAGGATCTGCTGCACTCCGTGGGCATCACCGTGAACCGCAACGCCGTTCCGTTCGACCCGCGCCCGCCGATGGTCACCTCCGGCCTGCGCATCGGCACCCCGGCGCTGGCCACCCGCGGCTTCGGCGCCGAGGAATTCACTGAGGTCGCCGACATCATCGCCACCGCCCTCAAGGCAGGCACCGGCGCCGACGTCGAGGCCCTCCAGTCGCGAGTGGACAAGCTCGCCGCCGACTTCCCGCTGTACCCGCAGCACGAGCAGTGGTGATCCGGTTGACCAACGACATGACTGAAACCCGCACCGCTCGCATCCTCGACGGCAGGGCCACCGCGGCCGCCATCAAGGCCGAATTGACCGAACGCGTCGCCGCCCTCAAGGCCCGCGGCGTCGTCCCGGGACTGGGCACCATCCTCGTCGGCTCCGACCCGGGCAGCACCTGGTACGTCGGCGGCAAGCACAAGGACTGCGCCGAGGTGGGCATCACCTCGATCCGCCGCGACCTGCCCGAGGAGACCACCCAGGAGGAACTGCTGGCCGTGGTCCGGGAGCTGAACGAGAACCCCGAATGCACGGGCTACATCGTCCAGCTGCCCCTGCCGAAGCACATCGACCAGGACGTCATCCTCGAGGCGATGGACCCGGACAAGGACGCCGACGGCCTGCACCCGATGAACCTTGGCCGCCTGGTGGCCAACGTGTCCGGGCCGATGACCTCCCCGCTGCCCTGCACGCCCAAGGGCTGCATTGAGTTGCTGACCCGCCACGGCATCGACCTCAAGGGCAAGCGCGTCCTGGTGGTGGGCCGCGGCGTCACCATCGGCCGGCCCGTGGGACTGTTGCTGACCCGCAAGGACGTCAACGCCACGGTCATCCTGGCGCACACAGGCACCGTGGACCTGCCCGCCGAAATCCGGCAGGCCGACGTCGTCATCGCCGCCGCCGGCCAGCCGCACATGATCAAGGCCGCGGACCTCAAGCCCGGCGCGATCGTGCTGGACGTGGGTGTCAGCCGCGTCGACGACGGCAACGGCAAGGCCGTGGTGACCGGGGACGTGGAGCCCGCCGCGGCCGGCGTCGCCGCCTGGATCTCCCCGAACCCCGGGGGAGTGGGACCGATGACCCGCGCCATGCTGCTGGCCAACGTGGTGGAGACCGCCGAACGCCAGCTCCAGGACTAACCACCGCAACTGACTCGCAGCTCAGGCCGTTTTCAGCACCCATAACGGCCTCAGCTGCGAGTCAGTTGGGTTTCCCGGCCGAAAAGTCCCAAGAATTTACGAAAAGACTCTTTCATGGTTTGCCCGGATGGACTAGCGTGTTTCGGGTGCCTGAACTCGCCGCAAAAGAATCGCCCGTGGAAAGCGCCGCCGAATCCGGCCCCGCCCAGTACGTCATCACCGCAGAGAACCTGACCAAGAGCTACGGCGACATGACCGCCGTGGACGGGATCAGCTTCCGCGTGCCCGCCGGCGAGGCCTTCGGCCTGCTGGGCCCCAACGGCGCCGGCAAGTCCACCACCATGCGGATGATCGGCGGCGTCTCCCAGCGCACCTCCGGCTCCCTGACGATCATGGGCCTGGACCCGGAGCAACACGGCCCCGAGGTCCGCGCGCACCTGGGCGTGGTCCCGCAGCAGGACAACCTGGACGAGGAACTCAAGGTCCGGGACAACCTCTTGGTCTACGGCCGCTACTTCGGCCTGCCGATGAGCTACCTCAAGCCCAAGGCCGACGAACTGCTGGAGTTCGCCCAGCTGACCGACAAGGCCAAGGCGAAGGTGGACGCACTCTCCGGCGGCATGAAGCGGCGCCTCACGATTGCCCGCTCCCTGATCAACGAGCCCAAGATCCTGCTCCTGGACGAACCCACCACGGGCCTGGACCCGCAGGCCCGCCACATCCTCTGGGACCGGCTCTTCCGGCTCAAGGAACAGGGCGTCACCCTGATCCTCACCACCCACTACATGGACGAGGCGGAGCAGCTCTGCGACCGGCTGATCGTGGTGGACAAGGGCCGGATCATGGCCGAGGGCTCCCCGGCCAGCCTGATCCGCGAATACTCCACCCGCGAGGTGCTCGAACTGCGCTTCGGGTCCGCCCGCAACGCCACGGTCGGTGCAGAGCTGGAGGGCATCGGCGAACGGGTCGAAACCCTCCCGGACCGCGTCTTGATCTACGCCAACGACGGCGAGGCCGCCCTGGAAGAGGTCTCCGCCCGCGGCCTCCGCCCCGTCACCTCGCTGGTGCGCCGCTCCTCCCTGGAGGACGTCTTCCTGCGCCTGACCGGCCGGAGCCTCGTTGACTAGGAACCCGTTGACTACGAATCCGTTGACCGGCGACCCGGCCGTGACCGAGCCGGGACAAACGACGGCGGCCCGCCCGGAGCCGCAGACCGTGACCGGGCGCGCGCACGCGCCGGAGGTCTCCGCGGCCAAGGCCCGCCGCTGGGGTGCGTTCTACTACGCTGAACAGGTCCTGCGGGTCATGAAAGGCTACGGCTGGACCATCGTGATGTACGGCGTGGGCCAGCCCGTCGCCTACCTCTTCGCCATGGGCGTGGGGCTGGCAACGCTGGTGGACTCGAACTCCGCCGCGGCCTTCGGGGGCGTCAGCTACCTGACCTTCATCGCCCCGGCCCTGCTGATCTCCGCCGCCGTGATGACCGCCGCAAACGAGTTCACCTTCCCGGTGATGGACGGATTCAAGTGGCGCCGGGTCTACTACGGCCCGCACGCCTCCCCGCTGACCCCGGAACAGATCGCCGCCGGACAGATCATCGCCGTGACAGTCCGGTTCCTGCTGCAGTCAGCCATCTACTTCGGCGTGGTGACCCTGTTCGGCGCCTCACCCAGCGGCTGGGGCTGGGTCTCGATCCTCATCGCCACCCTGGCCGGCCTCGCCTTCGGCCTGCCCCTGATGGCGTACGCGGCCCGGATCAAGGAGGACAAGGGCCAGTTCGCCATGGTGATGCGCTTTATCGTCATGCCGCTGTTCCTGTTCTCCGGCACCTTCTTCCCGCTGGACACCCTGCCGCTGGGGGTGCGCTGGGTCGGCTGGATCTCCCCGATCTGGCACGGCACAGAACTCGGCCGGGTGGTCACGTACGGTTACCCCGAGCCGGCCTGGCTGAGCGCCGTCCACCTGATTGTCCTGGCCGGCCTCACGGTCCTCGGCTGGGTCCTGACCCGGCGCCAGTTCGCCACGAGGATGGGTGCATGAGCACGCTCGCCACCGCCGGACACCACGACGGCGCCCCCAGCGTCACCGACGCCGCCCGCGCCCGCCGCTTCGGTCCGCTGTACTCGCGCAACGTGCGCGCCGTCGTCGCCCGCGGGCTGATGGCCACCAAAAGCAGCAACTGGATGGTGATGCTCTCGGGCTTCTTCGAACCCGTGCTCTACCTGATTTCGATGGGCGTGGGCCTCGGCGCGATCGTCGGCACGGTGCAGGGCCCCGGCGGCCAGGAGATCTCCTACGCCGCGTACATCGCCCCGGCGCTGCTGGCGGTCTCGGCGATGAACGGCGCCGTGTACGACTCCACCTGGAACGTCTTCTTCAAGATGAACTTCGCCAAGCTCTACCAGGGGATGCTCTACACCTCGCTGGGGCCGATCGACGTCGCGATGGGGGAGATCTTCCTGGCCCTGCTCCGCGGCCTGATGTACGCCACCGGGTTCACCGCCGTGATGGGCGTGATGGGCCTGATCACCACCCCGTGGGCCATCCTGATGATTCCGGCGTCGGTGCTGATTGCTTTCGGCTTCGCCAGCTTCGGCATGGGCATCACCAGCTTCATGAAGACCTTCCAGCAGATGGACTGGATCAACTTCATCATGCTGCCGATGTTCCTCTTCAGCGCCACCTTCTACCCGCTGAGCGTCTACCCGGGACCCATCCAGCTGCTGATCCAGGCCATGCCGCTCTGGCACGGGGTGGAGTTGCTCCGCCAGATCAGCGTGGGCGCCTTCGACGCCTCCACGGCCCTGCACATCGGCTACTACCTGGTGATGATCGTGCTCGGCGTCGCCCTCACCACGGGCCGGCTGCGGAGGCTGTTCCTGAAGTAGCGGCGCCGGCGGCGGCCTCCCCGTGGGCCCAGGCGGCCCGGGACAACGTCGGTCCGTTCGCCGGGGGTGGAAGCGCCACGGGCGGTGCGCGCCGTTTGCGATAATGGACCCATGCGATCCCTCGGCAACCCTTCCTCCACCACGTCCCCGTTCGCCGCCGCCGGCAAGAACCCGATGTTCCGCATCGGCGGCCTCGGCATGACGGTGTTCATCATCGCCTTCCTGGTGGCCGTGATCTTCGCGGCGAACCAGAACGACGTCGTGGGCTGGGTTGTCGCCGTCATCGCCTTCTTCTGGCTGGCGCTGGCCTCCTTCGTGGTCTTCAGCATTCAGAAGGCCGCCAAGCGCGCCGGGGCCAAGCTCAACGAGGCGCAGAACGCCTTCAACTCCGCCGTAGGCCGGGCGCCGTCGGCTGGCAGCGCCGACCACGGTGGCACCCGCGTCGTCGGGGAGCGCCGGGAAGCCGACGAGGTCCGCGACATGAAGCTGGACCACTCCTTCAAGATCGTCCAGGTGCAGGTCCGCGTCGTCGAGCAGGAACGGGCAAAGGGCGAGGCCTCGGACCAGGACACCATCCGCCGCGCCCTCGAGACGATCGAAATCACCGCCACCAACGCCCGGGACATGATCAAGTCCGGCGGCTCCTCCGACGAGCCGGTGAGCGGAACCATCATCGACTAGAGTGGATCGGGTGAGCTCGGCATTGGAGAAGGACCACCTTCGCATCGCAACGGTCAACGTCAACGGCCTTCGCGCCGCCTACAAAAAGGGCATGGCGGAATGGCTGGCGGCGCGCGAGGTGGACATCCTCTGCCTGCAGGAGGTCCGCGCGCCCGACGCCGTGGTCCGGGACCTGCTCGGCGACGACTGGCACATCCTGCACGCCGAAGCCGAGGCGAAGGGCCGCGCCGGCGTCGCCATCGCCTCGCGCACGGAGCCGACGGCCACCCGGGGACACATCGGCCACGATTACTTCTCGACGGCGGGCCGCTGGGTGGAGGCGGACTACATCGTCCGCGACGCCGCCGGGAACCCCGCCACGCTGACCGTGGTCAGCGCCTACGTCCACTCCGGCGAAGCCGGGACCCCGAAGCAGGACGATAAGTTCCGCTTCCTGGACCTCATGCTGACCCGGCTGCCGGAGCTGGCCAAGCACAGCGACCACGCCGTGGTCGTGGGGGACCTGAACGTGGGCCACACGGAGCTGGACATCAAGAACTGGAAGGGCAACGTCAAACGTGCCGGCTTCCTGCCCGAGGAGCGTGCCTATTTCGACCGCTTCATGGGCGAGGAAATCGGCTGGAAGGATGTTCACAGGGGCCTGGCGGGTACCGTCAACGGCCCCTACACTTGGTGGTCGCAAAGGGGACAGGCCTTCGACAACGACACGGGCTGGCGGATTGACTACCACCTCGCCACCCCCGCCCTCGCCGCCGCAGCGGTGCAGGCCGTCGTTGACCGGGCGCCGTCCTGGGATACCCGCTTCTCCGACCATGCCCCGCTGGTAGTGGACTACCGGCTCTAGTTTTAAGGCTTTCCCCATGACCTCTCCCGCCACCGCGTCGCTGATCCCCGACGCCACCCCCTCCACCGACGCCGCACCGGCGGCTGCCCCCGGCACCCGCCAGCGGATCCTCTCCGGAATGCAGCCCTCCGCCGACTCGCTGCACCTGGGCAACTACCTCGGCGCCCTGGTGAACTGGGTCCGGATGCAGGACGAATACGACGCCGTCTTCTTCATCCCCGACCTGCACGCCATCACCGTGCCCCAGGACCCGGCCGAGCTGGCCCGCCGCACCCGGGTGACCGCCGCCCAGTACATCGCCGGCGGCGTCGACGTCGACAAGTGCACCCTCTTCGTCCAGTCCCAGGTGCCCGAACACGCCCAGCTGGCCTGGGTGCTGAACTGCATCACCGGCTTCGGCGAGGCCTCCCGGATGACCCAGTTCAAGGACAAGGCGCTCAAGCAGGGCTCGGACCAGGCCAGCGTGGGCCTGTTCACCTACCCGATCCTGCAGGCCGCGGACATCCTGCTGTACAAGCCGCAAGGCGTCCCCGTCGGTGAGGACCAGCGCCAGCACGTCGAGCTCAGCCGCGACCTTGCCCAGCGCTTCAACTCCCGCTTCGGCGAGACCTTCACCGTGCCGCAGCCCTTCATCCAGAAGGGAACCGCGAAGATCTACGACCTGCAGAATCCGACGGCGAAGATGTCCAAGTCGGCCGAGTCCCCGGCCGGCCTGATCAACCTGCTGGATGAGCCGAAGTTGATCGCCAAGCGGATCAAGTCCGCCGTGACCGACACCGGCACCGAGATCCGCTTCGACCGGGAGAACAAGCCGGGCGTCTCCAACCTGCTGACCATCTACTCGGCCATCACCGGGCAGTCCATCGAGCAGCTCACCGCGGCCTACGAGGGCAAGATGTACGGCCACCTGAAGGTCGACCTGGCGGAGGTGGTGACGGCACACCTGAGCCCGATCCGCGACCGCGCCAACGAACTCCTGGCCGACCCGGCCGAGCTGGACCGCCTCCTGGCGGTCGGCGCGGACAAGGCCCGGGAAGCCGCGGCGGCCACCCTCAAGGACGTGTACGCCAAGGTGGGCTTCCTGCCGTACGCCGGGGCACGGGGAGACATCTAGGGCAATGTCCTCCGCCAGCAACGTCACCGCGAGCGAAACCGGCACGTCCACGGGCCTCTCCCGGGACACCGGCGGCACCGCCCCCTCGGCGGCCGCGCCCGCGGGCCAGGACGCGCACGCTCCGGAGGACGGCATCAGCATCGGCGTGATCCTGGGCTTCCCGCCCAGGATCGCCGAGGAGCTGCGGCGCTGGCGGGCCTCCTTCGGGGACCCGCTGGCAGCTACGGTGCCCGCCCACATCACGCTGGTCACCACCACCACCACCCGGGACTGGGAGGCCACCCGGCGGCACGTCCGCGAGGTCGCCGGCCGGCAGGAGCCCTTCACCGTCACCATCGCCGGCACCGGATCGTTCCGGCCAGTCTCCCCGGTGGTGTTCCTGAAGGTGGAGGAGGGGTTCGGCGAGTGCGTGGACCTGCACCGGCAGCTGCAGCGCGGCCCGCTGGAGCGCGAGCTGCCCTTCGCCTACCACCCGCACGTCACCGTGGCCCACGACGTCGCCCCGGAAAGCCTTGACGAGGCCGAAACGGCGCTGAAGGATTACAGGGCCAGCTTCCCGGTGGCTAGCATGGGTCTTTACGAGCACGATGACAACGGCATCTGGCAGCTACGGGAAGAACTGGACTTTGGCAGCGAACGTGACCACCACCGAGGCGAAGACGCCACAGAAGGCCCCCGCTAGCCCACCCGCACCCACGGACCTGCCCGGACTGCGACTGGAGGTCATCCACAAGCGGATGGACTGGGTCAAGGCCCGCCGCTCCGGTGGCAACGTCCTGGCGGGCATGCCGCTGCTGTTCGCGAAGATCAACACCTTCCGGCCGCAACGGGCCTTCATGCACTACAACCTCCAGCGCGGCCCGCTGCTCAGCGCGGGCATCGGCTTCCGGATGTTCTTCTCCATCACCGGTTTGCTGGCCACCGGATTCTCCCTCGCCGGGCTGATCCTCAACGGCCAGCCCGCCCTGCTGGAACAGATCATCCGCAGCGTCGCCGGCGCCGCCCCCGGCCTGCTCAAAGTCAACGGCGGCCCGGGCCTGGTGGACCCACACCAGCTGCTCAACCCGTCCAACCTCGGCTGGACCGCCCTGATTGCCGCCGCCGTCACCGTGTTCACCGCACTCGGCTGGATCAGCGGGGTCCGCGACGGCGTCCGCGGCATGATGCAACTGGGCCCGCGGCCCATCCTGCCCGTGCTGCAGATCCTGCGCGACGCCGGGACCCTGCTGCTGCTCGGCGCCGCCCTGGTGGTCAGCGCGGGCGCCTCCCTGGTGTTCGGCACGGCCGCCGACTGGGTGGCCGGCCTGCTGCACCTGGACCCGCTCCTGGCCGGTCCGCTGACCACGTCGGTGACCATCGTGGTGCCGCTGCTGCTCGCCTGGGGGACCGCCCTGATCATGTTCCGGGTAGCGGCCGGGGTTCGCCTGTCCCGGCGGGCGCTGCTGGAGGGCACCATCATGGCCGCCGCCGGCACCACGGTGCTGCAGTTCTTCAGCACCCAGCTCCTGGCCAGCTCGGGCCGCAACCCGATCCTGGCCCCGTTCGCCATCATCATCGGGCTGCTGGTCTGGTTCAACCTGGTCAGCCAGGTCTACCTGGTCTCAGCCTCCTGGTCCGCCGTCCGCGAATCAGACCGGTCCGCCGGCCCGGCGGACAAGACCCTCGGCTGGGGTGCCCGGCAGGTCCAGCCCGGCCGGACCCCCGCCGAGCCGCGCGTACGCCCGCGGGGGGCGCCGGCTAGTTTCCGGCGTCGAGGTACTGATCGGCCCACGCCGAAATAATCTTCGCCGCCCGGGCCGCCTGCCCCTTGCCGGTGAGCAGGTGGTCCGATCCCTCCAGCGAGACGAAGTTCCGCGGGTGCCGGGCGGTCTGGAAGATACTGCTGGCGTTCTCGATGCCCACCGTGGTGTCCGTGGGGGAGTGCAGCACCATCAGCGGCTTGTGCAGCCGGCGGATGCAGTCGGTAAGGTCCGCGTTCTCCAGGTCCTCCACGAAGTGCCGGCGGATCTCCACCCGCTTGCCGCCCAGGTCCACCTCGGCGCTGCCCTCGCTGAGGATCCGGTCCAACGCCGCGTCGAAGACGTGGGCCACGTGCTTGGGCGAGAACGGCGCGCCCACCGTGGCCACCGCGTCCAGCTCCGGGATGCTGTGGGCCGCCGCCAGCACGGCGGGACCGCCGAAGGAGTGGCCCACCAGCAGCGACACCGGCCGCCCGGAGCCGCGCATGAACTCCGCCGCCCGGACCGTGTCCGCCACCTTGTGGCTGAAGGACCCGGCCGACCATTCGCCCGCCGAGCCGCCCAGGCCCAGGTTGTCGAAGCGCAGCATGCCCACCCCGTTGTCCGCCAGCGCCTTGCACATCCGGGCGGCGGCCGGGCTGTCCTTGCCCAGGGTGAAGCCGTGCGAGAACACGCCCCAGCCTTTCACCGGCCCCTCGGGCAGGTCGATGATCCCGGAGAGCAGTTCGCCGGTGGAACCTTCGAAGGTGACTTTTTCTGAGCGGGACACGGGGGCCTTTCGAGGGATGTAGCGGGGGAGGGGCGTGGGAGGGGAACACGACGACGGCGCCCCCACCCAAGGGTGGAAGGCGCCGTCGTCGTGGTGCTGTGCCCGTGGAGGGCTCAGCGGTGCTTAGACCTTGCGGGACAGGATGGCCTGCTTGACCTCAGCGATGGCCTGCGTGACCTGGATGCCGCGGGGGCATGCCTCGGTGCAGTTGAAGGTGGTGCGGCAGCGCCACACGCCTTCCTTGTCGTTGAGGATCTCCAGGCGCATGTCGCCGGCATCGTCGCGGGAGTCGAAGATGAAGCGGTGCGCGTTGACGATCGCGGCCGGGCCGAAGTACTGGCCGTCGGTCCAGAACACCGGGCAGGACGAGGTGCACGCGGCGCAAAGGATGCACTTGGTGGTGTCGTCGAACCGCTCGCGGTCCTCGGCGGACTGCAGGCGTTCCTTGGTGGGCTCGTGGCCGCGGTTGATCAGGAACGGCATGACCTCGCGGAAGGACTGGAAGAACGGCTCCATGTCCACGATCAGGTCCTTTTCGACCGGCAGGCCCTTGATCGGCTCGACCGTGATGGGCTTGGTGGTGTCCAGGTCCTTGAGCAGGGTCTTGCAGGCCAAGCGGTTGCGGCCGTTGATGCGCATGGCATCGGAACCGCAGACGCCGTGCGCGCAGGACCGGCGGAAGGAGACGCTGCCGTCCTGCTCCCACTTGATCTTGTGCAGGGCGTCCAGCACGCGGTCGGTGCCGTACATGGTGACCTGGAAGTCGTCCCAGGTGGCCTCCTCGGAGACCTCGGGGTTGTAGCGGCGCACGCGCAGCGTCACGTCGAAGGACGGTATTTCACCGCCGCCGCCGACGCCGGCGGGCAGTTCGATCTTGGAGGCTGGCTCAGCGAGTTCAGCGGTCATCTTAGTACTTCCTCACCATCGGCTCGTAGCGCGTGAAGACCACCGGTTTGGTAGCCAGCCGGATGCCGGCGATCGCCTCGGCGGAACCGTCCGCCGGAGCGTGCTCATCCTTGTACGCCATGGAGTGCTTCATGAAATTTTCGTCGTCGCGCTCGGGGAAGTCCTCGCGGAAGTGTCCGCCGCGGGACTCCTCGCGGTGCAGGGCCGCCACGGTCATGACCTTGGCAAGCTCCAGCAGGAAGCCCAGCTCCACGGCCTCGAGCAGGTCAAGGTTGAAGCGCTTGCCCTTGTCCTGGACGTTGATCCGCTGGTAGCGCTCCTCGAAGGACGCGATGTCCGCCAGGACCTGGTTCAGCGTGTCGGCGGTGCGGAACACCTGCATGTTGGCGTCCATGGTGTCCTGCAGTTCCTTGCGGATCTGGGCCACCTTTTCGGTGCCGTTGGCGGTGCGGACGTGCTCCAGCAGGTTCAGCGTGTAGGCCTCCGGATCCGCGGGCAGTTCCACGAAATCGGCGGTCTTGGCGTACTCGGCGGCGGCGACGCCGGCGCGCTTGCCGAAAACGTTGATATCCAGCAGTGAGTTGGTGCCCAGGCGGTTGGAGCCGTGGACGGAAACGCAGGCGACCTCACCGGCGGCGTAGAGGCCCGGGACGATCGTGTCGTTGTCCTGCAGGACCTCGGCGCTGATGTTCGTGGGGATGCCGCCCATGGCGTAGTGCGCGGTCGGGAAGACCGGGACCGGTTCGGTGTACGGCTCCACGCCCAGGTAGGTGCGGGCGAACTCTGTGATGTCCGGGAGCTTGGCATCGATGTGCGCCGGCTCCAGGTGCGTCAGGTCCAGGAGGACGTAGTCCTTGTTCGGGCCGCAGCCGCGGCCCTCGCGGACCTCGTTGGCCATGGAACGGGCCACGATGTCACGGGGCGCCAGGTCCTTGATGGTGGGGGCGTAACGCTCCATGAAGCGCTCACCCTCGGAGTTGCGCAGGATCGCGCCCTCGCCGCGGGCCGCCTCGGAGAGCAGGATGCCCAGGCCGGCCAGGCCTGTCGGGTGGAACTGGAAGAACTCCATGTCCTCCAGGGGGATACCGCGGCGGAACGCGATGCCCATGCCGTCACCGGTAAGCGTGTGGGCGTTGGAGGTGGTCTTGAAGACCTTGCCGGCGCCGCCGGAGGCGAACACGACCGACTTGGCCTGGAAGACGTGCAGTTCGCCGGAGGCCAGGTCGTAGGACACGACGCCCGCAACGCGCTTCTGCTTGTACGGGGTGCCGTCCTCGCGGACCGCGTCTTCCTCAACCGTCAGCAGGTCCAGCACGTAGTACTCGTTGTAGAACTCAACGTTGTGCTTGACGCAGTTTTGGTACAGGGTCTGGAGGATCATGTGCCCGGTGCGGTCGGCGGCGTAGCAGGCGCGGCGGACCGGGGCCTTGCCGTGGTCGCGGGTGTGGCCACCGAAGCGGCGCTGGTCGATCCGGCCCTCGGGCGTGCGGTTGAACGGCAGGCCCATCTTCTCGAGGTCCAGGACGGCGTCAATCGCTTCCTTCGCCATGACCTCGGCGGCGTCCTGGTCAACCAGGTAGTCGCCACCCTTGATGGTGTCGAAGGTGTGCCATTCCCAGTTGTCTTCCTCGACGTTGGCCAGGGCGGCGCACATGCCGCCCTGTGCCGCGCCGGTGTGGGAGCGCGTGGGATAAAGCTTGGTCAGTACCGCTGTTCGGGCGCGCTGACCGGATTCGATCGCTGCGCGCATGCCCGCGCCACCGGCGCCGACGATGACGACGTCGTACTTATGGACCTGCATACCAGATGCTCTTTCTCTCAAAATTCGCTGTGAACACCGCCGGCGAGACCAGGACGGTGGGGCCCGCTGTTCCTGCCCGCCGGGCAGGCAGGACTCAGCGGCCGGGGACCGGGGCGGCTACGGGGCGGGGCAGAACCCGCCGGGCAGCTGCACGCCGTCGACCACGGGGCAGGGGTTGAAGGTGAAGATCACCAGGGTGCCGAGGATTACGATTGCCGCGGCGGCCGCGTACAGCACGATCTTCAGCCACAGGCGCGTGGCGTCCCTCTCAGCGTAGTCATTGATGATGGTGCGGACGCCGTTGCTGCCGTGCAGCATGGCCAGCCACAGCATCGCCAGGTCCCAGACCTGCCAGAACGGGTCGGCCCACTTGCCGGCGACGAAGCCGAAGTCGACCGCGTGGATGCCTCCGCCGACCATCAGGTTCACAAACAGGTGACCGAAGATGAGGACCACCAGCACGACACCGGAGAGCCGCATGAACAGCCATGCCAGCATCTCGAAGTTGCCCTTCGAGGAACCGTTGCGGTTGTACTTCGGGGCGACGCGGCCCGCGCCGACCTTGCCGGAGCGCGGGGTCTGGATCTGCGTTGCACTCATGGCTAGTGACCTCCGAGGGCGAGGGACAGGTGGCGGATGGAGAAGCCGACCATGACGATGACCCAGAGGGCCAGAACCGTCCACAGCATCTGGCGCTGGTACTTGGCGCCCTTCTTCCAGAAGTCGACGGCGATGATCCGGAGGCCGTTGAAGGCGTGGAAGACGATCGCCGCGACGAGGCCCGTTTCACCCAGGGCCATGAGGGGGTTCTTGTAAGAGCCGATCACGGCGTTGTATGCCTCCGGGGACACACGCACCAACGACGTGTCCAGCACGTGGACCAACAAGAAGAAAAAGATCACTACACCGGTAACGCGGTGTCCAACCCAGGACCACATGCCTTCACGGCCGCGGTACAAGGTGCCAGCTGGTTTTGTCGGCACTGAATAAACCTCCCTGCAACACAGCGGCGCTGGCATGGGATCCACGCGGGGGGAACGCCTGCTGCGAGAGCACTCGTAAGCTCAAGCCTAAATCTAGGCTTCGCTGTCAGCTTATTCAATTCAGGGCGGCGGTACGGCGGGGAGCTTCCGCGGTTTTTGCCCGGTTTTGAGACGAACGCCACATTCGCTGGCATTGCCGGTCAATTTGGTGTGCACTTTCCGGGGCTCCGGGGGCCCCGTCCGTTAGAGTGGCCGTGATGACTACTGATAATGTGACCGGCCTCGAGCCGCATGATGCCGCCGCGGATTCGCCCCTGGACCGTTTCATTGCGGTGATCCCGGCCGGGGGTGTCGGCACGCGCCTCTGGCCGCTGTCCCGCGCCGCGGCCCCGAAGTTCCTGCACGATCTCACCGGGTCCGGCAGCACGTTGTTGCGCGCCACCTACGACCGCCTGGAGCCGCTGGCCGGCAGCCGGATGCTGGTCGTCACCGGCAACGCCCACCGCGAGGCCGTCTGCCGCCAGCTGCCCGAGATCCACGACGCCGACCTGGTGCTCGAGAGCGAGCCGAAGGATTCCGGTGCCGCGATCGGCCTGGCCGCCGCCATTCTCTACGAACGCGACCCGGACACCATCATGGGCTCCTTCGCCGCGGACCAGGTCATCAGCCCCGACGAGCTGTTCCAGGAGGCCGTCCGCGAGGCCATTTACACCGCCGCCTACGGCAAGATCGTCACCATCGGTATCAAGCCGACGCACCCCTCGACCGGCTTCGGCTACATCCGTGCCGGTGAGCAGCTCAGCGTCCCGAACGCACCCAGCGCCCACACGGTGGTTGAGTTCGTCGAGAAGCCCAGCGAAGACGTCGCCCAGCAGTATGTGGACAGCGGGGAATACGTCTGGAACGCCGGCATGTTCGTCGCCCCCGTGTCCCTGATGCTCAAGCACCTAGAGGCCAACCAGCCCGAGCTGTTCGCCGGCCTGCAGGAGATCGCCAAGGCGTGGGACACCCCGCTGCGTGACGAGGTCACCGCCCGGGTCTGGCCCACGCTGCCCAAGATCGCCATCGACTACGCCGTGGCGGAGCCCGCCGCCGAGGCCGGGGACGTCGCCGTCGTGCCCGGCACCTTCCGTTGGGACGACGTCGGAGACTTCGCCTCCGTGGGCCGTCTCAACAGTGCCAAGGAGGTCGACGAGGTCACCGTGATCGGCGCCGGCGCCCGGGTTTTCACCGAAAACGCCAGCGGCGTGGTGGTCACCGACACCAAGCGCGTCATCGCCCTGATCGGCATCAAGGACGTCGTGATCGTGGATACCCCCGACGCCCTGCTGGTCACCACCAAGGCCCACTCGCAGCGGGTCAAGGCCGCCGTCGACGCCCTCAAGGCCAGCGGCGACACGGACGTCCTCTAGCCTGACCGCGCTTAAACGCCGCTGACCTGCGCTTTCACCGCCGCCCGGGACCCGATGGGTACCCGGGCGGCGGTGCGTAATGCGCCGTCCGGGATGCCGCTATTTTTTCGACTGTGGCTACAGTGATTGAGTGCGCAATTACACTACCGAGGCCGAGCCCACCACCCGCGTGGAACCCTGGCTGGAGCCCCTCCTGCCGGAATTGATCGACTTCCGCCGTGACCTGCACGCGCACCCCGAGCTGTCCTTCAAGGAATTCCGCACCACGGACAAGCTCGCCAGCCGGCTGGAGGCCGCCGGACTGAAGCCGCGCCGCCTGGAAGGCACCGGCCTGACCGTGGACGTGGGGGAGGGACCCATCGCCACCGCGCTGCGCGGCGATATCGACGCGCTGCCGATCATCGAGGAAACCGGGCTGGAGTTCGCCTCCAAGAACCACGGGGTCACTCACGCCTGCGGCCACGACGTGCACACCACCACCATGCTCGGCATTGCCCTGGTGCTGCAGCGCATGCACGAAGCCTCCCCGCTGGGCGGGACGGTGCGGATCATCTTCCAGCCGGCCGAGGAAACCATGCCCGGTGGCGCCCATGCCTGCATCGAACAGGGCGTCCTCGAGGGCGTTCCCCGGATCCTGGCGCTGCACTGTGACCCGCGGATCGAGGTGGGCAAGATCGGCACCCGCATCGGCGCCATCACCTCCGCCTCCGACACCATCAAGATCGAACTCTCCGGCCGCGGCGGCCACACCTCCCGCCCGCACCTGACCGAGGAGCTGGTCTTCGCCCTCGCCCAGATCGCCATCAACGTCCCCGCCGTCCTGTCCCGCCGGGTGGACGTGCGCAGCGGTGTCTCCGTGGTGTGGGGCCACATCTCCGCCGGTGCCGCCCCGAACGCCATCCCGGCCAGCGGCTACATGGCCGGCACCATGCGCTGCCTGGACCGGGACGCCTGGCACAGCGCCGGCCGGATCCTCGACGAGGTGGTCCAGCAGATCGCCGCGCCCTATGGCGTCGACGTCCACCTCGAGCACACCCGCGGCGTCCCGCCGGTGGTCAACTCCGAGCACGAGACCGCACTGATCGAGGCCTCCGCCCGCGCCGAGATCGGCGAGAGCTCCGTGGTGCTCACCCCGCAGTCCATGGGCGGGGAGGACTTCGCCTGGTTCCTGGCCGACCTGCCCGGGGCCATGATGCGGCTGGGCACCAAGACCCCCGGCGGCGAGGAGTACGACCTGCACCGCGGCGACTACATCCTGGATGAGCGCGCCCTGGGCCTGGGCATCCGGGTCCTTACGGCCGCGGCCCTGCGCACCCTCCGCGACCTCGGGCAGCAGTAGCGCCTCCGCCTCACCGCCGGACTAGCCGCCGGAATTCCCCGCCTTTGCCTGCCCGCCGGATCGACCCGCCGTCGGGTCCCCAGAACACGCCGGACGACGACGTCGAACGTGGGGGATTTCCGCACGCCACCACGGCCGGTGCGCTAGGTTGTGCACAACTGAGTTGCGTACAACTGAAATAGTCCGTAGGGTGGAATCATGCCCTCTTCCGCAGAGACCCCCGACGCCGTGACCCGGCCCGAGGCGCCCCGCCTCGATGCGCCCCGCCTCGACAGGCAATTGTGCTTCGCCATGTACTCGGCCTCCCGCGCCGCGACGGCGGCCTACCGGCCGATGTTGGAGGAGCTGGGCCTGACCTACCCGCAGTACCTGGCCATGATGGTGCTCTGGGAGGACCAGCCACGCAGCGTCCGCGACCTCGGCGAGGAGCTCGGCCTGGACTCGGGCACGCTGTCCCCGTTGCTGAAGCGGCTCGAGGCGCTGGGCTTTGTGGAACGGCGCCGGTCCGCCGAGGATGAGCGGCGCGTCGAGGTTTTCCTGACCGACGCCGGTGCAGCCCTGGGCGCCCGCGCCGCCGGTATTCCGCAGCGCCTGGCCGACGCCGCCGGACTCTCCGCCGCGGAGCTGGACCAGCTCCGCGAGACCCTGACCCGGCTGGCCGCGGCCCTGCACGCCGGCCACTGACGGCGACCGGGCCGCCCGGCGGCCACACAACAGACTTTCCCCACCCCGACAGATTGGATCCCCATGAAAACCCTGTACACCGCGGAGGCCCTTGCCTCCGGTGAAGGACGCGACGGCAACGCCCAGACCAATGACGGCAAGCTCAACGTCACGCTCGCCAGCCCGGTGGAGCTCGGCGGCAGCGGCGACGGCACCAACCCGGAGCAGCTCTTCGCCGCCGGGTACGCCGCCTGCTTCCACTCGGCCCTGCGCCTGGTGGGCCGCCAGCAGAAGGCGGACCTGACCGATTCCGCCGTCGCCGCGAAGGTCCACCTCGGCGCCCTGGACGGCGGCGCCGGCTACGGCATCGCCGCCGAACTCGAGATCGCGCTGCCCGCCGTCGACCGCGAGACCGCCGAGGCGCTCGTGGCCAAGGCCCACGAGGTCTGCCCCTACTCCAACGCCACCCGTGGCAACATCACCGTAGACATCACCATCATGGAGGTCGCCGCATGAGCACCGAGAACACCAACCTTCCCACCAGCACCCGCGAGATCCAGCTGGCCTCCCGCCCGCACGGCCGCCCCGTACCGGAGAACTTCCGCCTGGCCGAGTCGGCCCTGCCGGAGCTGCAGGACGGCCAGGTGCTGGTCCGCAACCTCTTCATCTCCGTCGACCCGTACATGCGCGGCCGGATGAACGACGTGAAGTCCTACTCCGCGCCGTTCGCCCTGGACGCGGCCATGGAAGGCGGCGCCGTGGGCGAGGTCATCGCCTCCCGCTCCGAGGACCGCAAGGTCGGCGACACCGTGGTGCACAGCCTCGGCTGGCGTGAATACGCCGTCCTGGATGCCGGCGCCACCTCGCCGGCCCGCACGGACCTGGCCCCGGCGTCGGCCTTCCTCGGCGCCCTCGGCATGACCGGCCTGACCGCCTACGCCGGCCTGCTGAAGGTTGCCGACTTCAAGCCCGGCGACGCCGTGTTCGTCTCCGGCGCCGCCGGCGCGGTCGGCTCCCTGGTGGGCCAGATCGCCAAGGCCATGGGCGCCTCCCGGGTCATCGGCAGCGCCGGCACCCCGGAGAAGGTCGCCCGCCTGCTCGAGCTCGGCTTCGACGCCGCGTTCAACTACCACGACGGCCCGGTCCGCGACCTGCTCAAGGACGCCGCGGGCGAGAAGGGCATCGACGTCTACTTCGACAACGTCGGCGGCGAGCACCTCGAAGCCGCGCTCTCGGTGATGAACGTCGGCGGCCGCGTAGCCATGTGCGGCGCCATCGCGCAGTACAACTCCACCGAGCCGACCCCGGCCCCGCGGAACCTGATGCTGGCCATCGGCAAGCAGCTGACCCTCAAGGGCTTCCTGGTGGGCGGCTACTGGCAGTACATGGGCGAGTTCGTCGAGAAGGTCTCCGGCTGGATTGCCGACGGCACCATCCGCTACGACGAGACGATCGTGGACGGCCTGGAGAACGCCCCGCAGGCCTTCATGGACCTGCTCGACGGCGCCAACACCGGCAAGATGCTCGTCCGCCTCTAAGCAAGCTTCCAGGCAGACAGCCGACCCGCCCACCGGTTGCGGCTCCGAAAAGGCCCCGGACTCACAGTCCGGGGCCTTTTGCGACCCGAGGGCAGGGGAGGGGCAGGCTAGGGGAGCGCGTTGGTAACAACTTCTCAACAATCTGGGAAACCGCTGTGAACTGTGTTACTCGACGTGTTGCAGGCCACTAAAGTAGCTGGCATCAGTGCGCCTCGGCGCAGCGCTGCGAACGCCTCAGTGACAACAGTGTTTCGGGAGCAACACCGTAAGCGGACAGTCATTGAACACCCGTCGCATCGCCTACCCCTTCCTGGAGGAACTTTGAAGAACTCACTGCGCGCAACTCTCAAGCGCGGTTCCATGGCCGGCGTCGCCACCGCGGGTGCGGCCGCCCTGCTGCTGACCGGCTGCGGCGCCGCCCCGTCCTCGTCCAACGCCTCAGGCTCGGCCACCAAGTCCGACTACACCGCCTGCATGGTGTCCGACTCCGGCGGGTTCGATGACAAGTCGTTCAACCAGTCCGGCTACGAGGGCCTGCAGAACGCCGCCAAGGACCTCGGCATCAACGAGAAGCACGTCCAGTCCAAGGCTGACACGGACTACGACCCGAACCTCCGCTCCATGGTCCAGCAGGGCTGCAAGCTCACCGTGACCGTCGGCTTCCTCCTCGGCGACGCCACCAAGTCCATCGCGACGGCCAACCCCAACAACCACTTCGCGATCATCGACTACAACGACCCGACCTTCCCGAAGAACGTCAAGCCGATCGTCTACGACACGGCCCAGGCCGCGTTCCTGGCCGGCTACCTGGCCGCCGGAACCTCCAAGACCGGCAAGGTCGCCACCTTCGGCGGCATCAACATCCCCACCGTTACCATCTTCATGGACGGCTTCGCCGACGGCGTGAAGTACTACAACCAGAAGAAGAGCAAGAACGTCCAGCTCCTCGGCTGGGACAAGGACAAGCAGGACGGCACCTTCGTCGGCGACTTCAAGCAGGTCGACAAGGGCAAGGTCCTGACCCAGGGCTTCCTGGACCAGGGCGCGGACATCGTCCTGCCCGTCGCCGGCCCGGTCGGCGGCGGCGCCGGCAGCGCCATCCTGGACGCCAAGTCCAAGGGCAAGGACGCCAAGCTCATTTGGGTTGACTCCGACGGCTACCTGACCGCCGCCGAGTACAAGTCCGTGATCCTGTCCTCCGTGCAGAAGACCATGTCCACCGCCGTCGAATCCGTCATCAAGGACGACAAAGACGGCAAGTTCGACGCCGCCCCGTACATCGGCACCCTGGAGAACGGCGGCGTGGCCCTGGCCCCGTTCCACGACCTGGATTCCGCTGTTCCGGCCGACCTCAAGAGCGAGCTGGACCAGCTGAAGAAGGACATCATCTCCGGCACCGTCAAGGTCGAGTCGAAGTCCAGCCCGACCAAGTAAGCACCACACCGCGGGGCGCGCTGCCCTTCCGCCGTCACCCGGCCGAAGGGCAGCGCGTTCTGTTTTGCCGGGACCTCCCGGCACCCCGCCGGCCCGCCTCTGGGGAAGCCCGCCCGGCCACCACCCTGCCCAGCAACCACCCGTGACACTAGGCTGGGATCACCCGCTGCGCTGCCGCCCACCACGGCGCCGGAGCAGTCCATTTACACAGACAGATTGGTTGGGGTTTTGAAACTCGAACTGAAGGGGATCACGAAGCGCTTCGGATCCCTGGTAGCCAATGACCACATTGACCTGGTCGTCGAACCCGGGCAGGTGCACTGCCTGCTGGGAGAAAACGGCGCCGGCAAGTCCACCCTGATGAACGTCCTCTACGGTCTCTACGACCCCACCGAGGGCGAGATCTTGGTGGACGACAAACCCGTGGTCTTCAAGGATCCGGGCGAGGCGATGGCCGCAGGCATCGGCATGGTCCACCAGCACTTCATGCTCATCCCGGTCTTCACCGTTGCCGAGAACGTGGCCCTCGGCAACGAGACCACCAAGGCCGCCGGGCTGCTGAACCTGGACGCCACGCGCGAGAAGATCCGGCAGATCTCGGACCAGTACGGCTTCGACGTCGACCCCGACGCGATGGTCGAGGACCTGCCCGTCGGCGTCCAGCAGCGCGTCGAGATCATCAAGGCCCTGGTCCGCGACGCCGAGGTCCTGATCCTGGACGAGCCCACCGCCGTGCTCACCCCGCAGGAAACGGACGAACTCCTGGACATCATCCGGCAGCTGAAGCGGGATGGGAAGTCGATTGTCTTTATCTCGCACAAGCTCCGCGAGGTCAAGGCAATCTCGGACACCATCACCGTCATCCGCCGCGGCAAGGTCGTCGGCCAGGCCGACCCCTCCGCCTCACCCACCGAGCTGGCCTCCGCCATGGTGGGACGCGCCGTCAGCCTGAACCTGGACAAGGCCCCCGCGAAGACAGGCGACGTGACCTTTACGGTCCGGAACCTCACAGTGACCGACCACAACGGTCAACACGTCGTCGATGGGCTGTCCTTCGACATCGCCAAGGGCGAGGTCCTGGCCATCGCCGGCGTGCAGGGCAACGGCCAGACCGAACTGACCGAGGCGATCCTCGGCGTCCAGCCGCACGTCACCGGCTCCATCACGCTCGATGGCGAGGAACTGCTGGGCAAGAGCGTCAAGCACGTCCTCGGCGCCGGCGTCGGCTTCGTCCCTGAGGACCGCACCCTCGACGGCCTGGTAGGCACCTTCACCATCGCCGAGAACATGATCCTGGACCTCTACGACAAGGCCCCGTTTGCGCGTGGCGTCGGGATGAAGCCCTCCGTGATTGCCGAGAACGCGGCCAAAAAGGTCGAGGAATTCGACGTCCGCACCCCCTCGGTCGCCGCCGCCGTCGGCACCCTTTCGGGCGGCAACCAGCAGAAGGTGGTGCTGGCCCGCGAGCTCTCCCGCCCGCTGCGGCTCTTCATCGCCTCCCAGCCCACCCGCGGCCTGGACGTCGGCTCGATCGAATTCGTGCACAAGCGCGTCATCGCCGAACGCGACCACGGCACCCCGGTCATGATCGTCTCCACCGAACTCGACGAGGTCATGCAGCTGGCGGACCGGATCGCCGTGCTCTACCGCGGCAAGCTGGTCGGCATCGTGCCCGCCACCACCTCCCGCGACGTGCTGGGCCTGATGATGGCCGGCGTCCCGGCCGCCGAAGCCGAAGCCAGCGCCTCCGCCCACGCCCCCAGCGGCACGACGACGACGGCGCTCCCGGAGCCTGCCGGCCACGAAGGAGAAACCCATGTCTGAGAAGACAACCCCCGAGCCCCAGGCTCCCGGCGGCACCACCCCCGAACCGCAAACGCCCGGCGGCACCACGAAGGAGGCCGTCGCCTCCGACGTCGCCCTCGACACCGCCGGCGGCCAGATGCCTCCCTCGGCCGTGCCCGCCGCAACCCAGCTGCACGGCGGTGACCGCGAGGGCTCGGTCATGCACAAGATTTTCACCGGCAACGCCATGGTCTCCGTGCTCTCGGTCCTGCTGGCGATCGTGCTCGGCGGCATCCTGATGGCCGTCACCAACCCGAAGGTCGCGGCCGCGGCCGGGTACTTCTTCGCCCAGCCCGGCGACCTGCTCACCGAGGTCATCCGGCCCTACACCGCACTCGTGCAGGGATCGATCTTCAACTGGGCCGGGGCCGACCTGTCCGCCCAGCTGTACCCGATCACGGAGACCTTCACGGTCGCGACCCCGCTGATCTGCGCCGGCCTCGGCGTCGCCCTCGCCTTCCGCGCCGGACTGTTCAACATCGGCGCCCAGGGCCAGATCATCTTCGGTGCCCTGTTCGGCGCCTACGCCGGCTTCGCCTGGCACCTGCCCATCGGGCTGCACCTGCTCGTCGTCATCGTTGCCGGCCTGGTCGGCGGCGCGGTCTGGGGCGGCGTCGTCGGCCTGCTGAAGGCCCGTACCGGCGCCCACGAGGTGATCGTCACGATCATGCTCAACTACATCGCCAACTTCCTGCTGCTGTTCCTGCTGACCACCCCGGCTTTCCAGCGCAAGGGCTCCACCAACCCGATCTCGCCGTTCCTGGACCCCAGCGCCCTGTTCCCGGAGCTGCTCGGACCGCAGTTCCGCCTGCACGCCGGGTTCCTGGCCGCGATCCTGGCTACCGTGTTCGTCTGGTGGCTGCTGAACCGCTCCACCATCGGCTTTGAGTTCCGGGCCGTCGGCGCGAACCCGAGCGCCGCGCGCACCGCCGGCATCAACGTCGCCCGCAGCACCATCCTGGTGATGGCGATCGCCGGCGCCCTGGCCGGGCTCGCCGGCATCGCCCAGGTCTCCGGCACGGAGAAGTACCTCTCCGGCGGCGTCGCCGCCTCGATCGGCTTCGACGCCATCACCGTCGCCCTGCTGGGCCGTTCGACGCCGTGGGGAACGTTCTTCGCCGGCTTGCTGTTCGGCGCCTTCCGCGCCGGCGGCGTGGCCATGCAGGCCCAGACCCAGACCCCGATCGACATCGTCCTGGTCATCCAGTCCCTGATCGTGCTGTTCATCGCGGCGCCCCCGCTGGTGCGGGCGATCTTCGGACTGAACCCCCGTAAGAAAAAGACCACCACGAGTGGGACCGCCGGCACGCGCGCCGGCGGCGTGAAGAGCGGAGCGGCAGCATGAGCGCCACCACACACTCCCCGGCCAGCACGCCGGGCACCGGGAAGGGCGGAGCCACCGCCCCCGGCGGCAAGGCCGGAACCCCGGCCGCGTCCGAGCTGGTGAGCTGGAAGGCCGGCATCGGCCTGGGCCTGCTGGCCGTCCTCGGCACCGTCCTGTTCGGCTTCCTGGCCAACACCAAGTCCGCGGGCTTCCGGATCGCCGAGGCCCGCGACCCGAACGCCTCCTCCGCCGCGGCCTGGATCACCCTGGCGGTCGCCCTCGCCGCCGCCGCCTACGTCGGCTACCGCTGGATCAGCCAGCGGCGCGACGGCGGACCCTTGGACCGCTGGATCCCCGCCACCACCATCGCCGCCGTCGTCGTCCTGGGCCTGGCCGCCCTCGGCGTCGCGCAGGTGGAAAAGGTCACCGTGCCCTCGATGGTGTTCGGCTGGATCTGCTCGGTGCTGCTGTTGGCCCTGGCCGGCTACACCATCTGGCTGACCCTGCAGCGCCGCCGCACTCCCGGCTGGGTGGGCGGGCTCTTCGCTGTCGTCTTCCTGGTCGGCTTCATGATCTGGATCGTCGCCGGCGGCCGCGACCCGGAACCCTCCATTTCCCTCGGCGGCCTGATGGCCGGCGCCGTTACGCTGGCCGTGCCGCTGGTCTTCGGTTCCCTCTCCGGCGTGCTCTGCGAGCGGGCCGGCGTGGTCAACATCGCCATCGAGGGGCAGCTGCTGCTGGGCGCCTTCTCCGCCGCCGTCGTCGCCACCATCACCGGCAACGTCTACGTGGGCCTGGTATCCGCCGCGATCGCCGGTGCGCTGGTCTCCCTGGTCCTGGCCGTGGTCAGCATCAAGTACCTGGTCAACCAGATCATCGTCGGCGTCGTGCTCAACGTCCTGATCAGCGGCCTCACTAGCTTTCTGTTCTCAACCCTGCTCACCGCGGACCCGGAGCACCTGAACAAGCCGGGCAGGCTGCAACCGGTGGACATCCCGTTCCTGGCCGACATTCCGATCATCGGACCCATCCTGTTCCGCCAGTCCCTGGTGGGTTACCTGATGTACGTCGCCGTGATCGTGGTCTACGTCGGGCTGTTCCACACCAAGTGGGGCCTGCGCGTGCGCGCCGTCGGCGAACACCCGCAGGCGGCCGACACGGTGGGCATCAACGTCAACCGCACCCGGTTCATCAACGTCCTGATGGGTGGGGCGATCGCCGGGATCGGCGGTTCCTTCTTCACCCTCGTGTCCGTGGACGCGTTCAGCAAGGATATGTCCGGTGGCCGCGGCTACATCGCCCTCGCCGCCATGATCTTCGGCCGCTGGAACCCCATCGGGGCCTTCCTGGCCGCGCTGCTGTTCGGCTTCGCCGACAACCTGCAGAGCATCATCACCATCATCGGCTCGCCGGTGCCCAGCCAGTTCATGGCGATGCTGCCCTACGCCCTGACCGTGATCGCCGTCGCCGGGCTGGTGGGACGGTCCAGGCCGCCCGCGGCCGGCGGCATACCGTACGTGAAGGGGTGACCGGCGTGACCGGAACCCCCGACGTCGAGCCCGTGGACCTCACCGCCGCGGTGGACTGGGCGGCCCTCGAGGCCGCCGCCATCGCGGCGATGCGGAACGCCTATGCGCCCTATTCGTCCTTCCCGGTGGGGGCCGCCGCCCTCACCGCGGACGGTCGGATCGTCAGCGGCTGCAACGTCGAAAACGCCAGTTACGGCCTCACCCTCTGCGCCGAGTGCACCCTGGTGGGCAACCTGCAGATGACCGGCGGCGGAACGCTGCGGGCCTTCTACTGCGTCGACGCGCACGGCACCGTCCTGATGCCGTGCGGCCGCTGCCGCCAGTTGCTCTACGAATTCCGCGCCCCGGACATGGAACTCATGACCACCCAGGGCATCAAGACGATGGACCAGGTGCTGCCCGACGCCTTTGGCCCCCAACATCTGGAGGAAACCCGATGACCCCGTCCACCCACTCTTCCGCTAACACGGAATCCTTCGACGCCGTCGACATCATCCGCACCAAGCGGGACAAGGGCACGCTGAGCGCCGCCCAGATCGACTGGACCATTGACGCGTACACCCGCGGCGCCATCGCCGACGAGCAGATGGCCGCCCTGAACATGGCCATCCTGCTCAACGGCATGGACCGCGCGGAGATCTCCCGCTGGACCGCGGCGATGATCGCCTCCGGCGAGCGGATGGACTTCTCCAGCCTGCGCCGGCCCGACGGCGGCGTGAAGGCCACCTCGGACAAGCACTCCACCGGCGGCGTGGGGGACAAGATCACCCTCCCGCTGGCACCCCTGGTGGCCGTCTTCGGCGTCGCCGTTCCGCAGCTCTCCGGCCGCGGCCTGGGCCACACCGGCGGCACCCTGGACAAGCTCGAGGCGATCCCCGGCTGGCGCGCGGACCTCAGCAACGAGGAAATGCTCGCCCAGCTGCAGGACGTTGGCGCTGTCATCTGCGCCGCCGGCGCCGGCCTGGCCCCGGCGGACAAGAAGCTCTACGCCCTGCGCGATGTCACCGGAACGGTCGAGGCGATCCCGCTGATCGCGTCCTCGATCATGAGCAAGAAGATCGCCGAGGGCACCGGTTCGCTGGTCCTGGACGTCAAGGTGGGCAGCGGCGCGTTCATGAAGGACGAGGCGCGGGCCCGGGAGCTGGCCGAGACCATGGTGGCCCTGGGCAAGGACGCGGGCGTCAACACCGTGGCCCTGCTGACCAACATGAACACCCCGCTGGGCCTCACTGCCGGCAACGCGATCGAGGTCGAGGAGTCCGTGGAGGTGCTCGCCGGCGGCGGTCCCGAGGACGTCGTCGAACTCACCGTCCGGCTGGCCGAGGAGATGCTGGCCTGCGCCGGCGTCCACGACGCCGACCCGCGGGCCGCGCTCAAGGACGGCCGCGCCATGGACGTCTGGAACCGGATGATCGAGGCGCAGGGCGGCGACCCACGCGCGGCGCTGCCGGTGGCCAGGGAATCCGAAACCATCTACGCCCAGGCCGACGGCGTGCTGGTGGAACTCGACGCGATGGCCGTCGGCGTCGCGGCCTGGCGCCTCGGCGCCGGCCGCGCCCGCAAGGAGGACCAGGTCCAGGCCGGCGCCGGTGTACGGATGCACGCCAAGCCCGGCGCCACCGTTCGCGCCGGCGAGCCGCTGATGACGCTGCTGACCGACACCCCGGAGAAGTTCGACCGGGCCAAGGAAGCACTGGGGCACGCCGCCGTGATCGCCCCCGAGGGATCCCGTCCGGCCCAGCAGCTGATCATCGACCGCATCGCCTAAGACCACCGCGGGGACCCGGCAGTACACTGGCTGCACAGCAGTCCGGGAGAAACCGGGTCCCGCCGTGCGTTAGGAAACCGTGCAGGCAATTAACGACTTCATCCTGGCAGCCGCGGGCCAGCCGTGGGTTCTCATCCTGGTGTTCGCCTGCTGCCTCGTCGACGGGTTCTTCCCGCCGGTGCCGAGCGAGTCCGTGGTGGTGGGCCTGGCCGCCGTCACCGCCAGCGCCGGCGTCCCCAACCCGGTCCTGCTGCTCGCCGTGGCCGCCGCCGGGGCCTTCGCCGGAGACAACATCGCCTATGCGATCGGCCGTTCCGCCGGGACCGACCGCTGGCGCTGGATGCGAGGCTACCGGACCCAGCGGGCGCTGGCCTGGGCCGGCCGGGAGCTGAGGAAACGGCCCGCATCGCTGATCATGGTGGCCCGCTTCATCCCCATCGGCCGAGTTGCCGTCAACCTCACCGCCGGGGCAACCGGCTATTCCCGGCCCCAGTTCGTCGGCCTCACCGCGCTCTCCGCGGTCCTCTGGGGCGCGTACTCGGTGGGCATTGGACTGTTCTTCGGCCAATGGTTCGATCACAACCACCTGCTCGCCGCCACAATCGCCATCATCTGTGCGGTCCTGCTCGGCATCGCCGTGGACCTGGTCCTGAACCGGCTGCGCCGGGGAAGCCCGATGAAGGCGCCGTGACGACCCCGCGCACCGCCGTGACCTCGCCGCGTAGCGCCGGGGGAGCCGGGCATGGGACACTGGGATGCGATGCACATCACCCCGTCGACGACGGCGTGAGACGCCTCCCGTTCCGTACCCTTTCCGTTGTCCGCACCCGTTCAGTTTCCGAGGAGCACAGCCCGCGTGGAGTTCATTAATGAGGCCGTGCTCCATGCTGCCGGCCAATGGTGGATTTACCCCCTCCTGCTGGTCTTCTTCTTTGTCGACGGCTTCGCCATGGTGGTGCCCAGCGAGACCCTGATCGTGGCCCTCGCCGCGTACTCACGGCACAGCGGTGAGCCCAACCTCTGGATCCTCGGCCTCACGGCCCTCGTCGGTGCGATTGCCGGCGACAACATGGCTTACCTGCTGGGAAGCCGGATCGGGCTGGAACGCTTCCGCTGGATGCGCAAGCCCAAGGTGCAGCGGGTCTTCGCCTGGGCCCGGTACGAGCTCGAAAAGCGCGGCGCCGTGCTGATCTTCACCGCCCGCTATATCCCCTGGGGACGCGTCGCGGTCAACTACGTCGCCGGCACCACGGGCTTCCCGCACCGCCGCTTCTTCCTGCTCGACGCCTTCGCCTGCCTGACCTGGGTGGCGTACTCGCTGGGCATCGGACTGCTCGCCAGCTCCTTCCCGTGGCTGCACCACAACCCGCTGCTCAGCGCCGGAATCGCCGTCGTCTTCGCGATCGTGCTGGGCGTGGGGGTGGACCACGCGCTGCGCTGGTGGCACAAGCGCCTGGGCCGCCGCGACGAGGCCGCCGGCGAGGTTGCACCGGAGTCCGCTCACGGGAGCGCGCCGGAGCCCGCCCACGACGGCGCACCGAGGCCCGCACACGAGGCCGGGGCCGCCACACGGCACGCGCCAAGCGACGCCTCGCGGAAGTAGCGCCGCGGCGCCGTCCGACCCTATGGTGGGAGCGTGACTGAGACTATTGCTGACGATGCCCCTGACCTCGAGTTCGACCTGAAGGTCCTGCCGAAGGTTTCCCTCCACGACCACCTGGACGGCGGACTGCGTCCGGCCACCATCATCGACCTGGCCGCCGAGGTCGGGCACACTCTGCCCTCCACCGATCCCGTGGCGCTGGGGGAGTGGTTCCGGGAGTCCGCTGACTCCGGTTCGCTCGTCCGTTACCTCGAGACCTTCGACCACACCATCGCCGTGATGCAGACCAAGGAGGGCCTCTTCCGGGTCGCCAAGGAATTTGTCGAGGACCTGGCCGACGACGGTGTCGTCTACGGCGAGGTGCGTTGGGCACCCGAGCAGCACCTGCAGCGGGGACTGACCTTGGACGAGGTCGTCGAGGCGGTCCAGGCCGGGCTCGACGCCGGCGTCGAGGCCGTCTCCGAAACCGGCCGCGAGATCCAGGTGGGCCAACTGATCACCGCCATGCGCCACGCCGACCGCAGCCAGGAAATCGCCGAACTCGCCGTCCGCCACCGCCACCAGGGCGCCGTCGGCTTCGACATCGCCGGCGCCGAGGACGGCTTCCTGCCCTCCCGGTTCAAGGACGCCTTCACCTACTTGGCCCAGCACAACTTCCCGGCCACCGTGCACGCCGGCGAGGCCGCCGGCCTGGAAAGCATCCAGTCCGCCCTGGTGGACGGCCGCGCCCTGCGCCTGGGCCACGGCGTCCGGATCGCCGAGGACGTCAGCATCGAATTCGAGGAAGCGGAGAGCGACGGGACCGAGGGCGACGAGGTTCCCGACACCATCGGCATGGTCACCCTCGGCGACCTCGCCGGCTGGGTGCGCGACCGGGGCATCGCCCTGGAAATCTGCCCCTCCTCCAACCTGCAGACCGGCGCCATCTCCGGCTTCGGCGAGGGCATCGAGAGCCACCCCGTGGACATGCTCTACCAGCTGGGCTTCAACGTCACCATCAACACCGACAACCGGCTGATGAGCGGCGTGACCCTCACCGACGAGTTCGAACTGCTGGTGGAAACCTTCGACTACGATCTCGACGACCTGCTGGAACTCACCCTCAACGCCGCCGAGGCCGCCTTCCTCCCGCTGGAGGAGAAGGAAGCCCTGGTCGAGTACATCAACGAGGCCTACGCCGACCTTGGCTAGCAACCCCGAGGCCGCTCCTTCCGGGGCAGTGGACGCGCTCCTGGACGTGATCGCCCAGCTGCGACTCCACTGCCCCTGGATGGGCGCCCTCACCCACGACTCCCTCGTGGAGTACCTCCTCGAGGAGGCCTTCGAGACGGCGGAAACCATCGAGGGCGGGCACGGCGACGCCGAACTCCGCGCCGAGCTGGGCGACGTGCTGCTCCAGGTGGTGCTGCACGCCCGGCTCGCCGAGGAACGCGGCGCCTTCGACTTCGACGACGTCGCCCGCGGCCTGCGCGAGAAGATGATCCGCCGCAACCCGCACGTCTTCCGTCCCGACGGCACCCTGCAGGACGCCTTCCCCGCCACGGTGGAGGAAATTGTGCAGACCTGGGACGCGGTGAAGCGGGCGGAGAAGTCCGGGCTCGGCCACGCCTTCGACGGCGTCCCGGCTGCGCTGCCCGCCTTGGCCCGGACACAGAAGCTGCTCGACCGCGCGGAGCGGGCCGGCCTGCCCGCCCGGCCGGCCGCCGTCGTGCCCGCCGTCGTGCCCGAACCACGTGGAACCCGAACCGGAACCGAACCCGCGCCCGATCCGCACACCGAGGAGGAGCTGGGCGAGGCCCTGTTCGCCATGGTGGCCGCCGCCCGGGCCCGGGGGCTGGACGCCGAACGGGCGCTCCGGGCCGCCAACCGCCGCTTCCAGGCCGTCGCCGCGGGCGGGACCGCGCCGCCGGATCCCGCCGCCGGGACACCCCGTCCCGGGTCGTAGCCGGGACTTAATAACTTTCCGTAACCCAGGCCCCTCTGGACTAGGCTAGGGGGTGACGAGGACGTCCACGACGGCTTGACCACCCCTGAGTTTCCAGCAGTCAGATACCCAACACACCGCTTCACCCAAAGGAGCATTTCCATGGCGCTTATCGATGCCATCCACGCCCGCGAGATCCTCGATTCCCGCGGCAACCCGACCGTAGAAGTTGAAGTCCTGCTCTCCGACGGCCAGATCGGCCGCGCGGCGGTTCCCTCCGGCGCCTCCACCGGCGAGCACGAGGCGGTGGAACTGCGCGACGGCGACAAGGGCCGCTACCTCGGCAAGGGTGTCCAGAAGGCCGTCGACGCCGTCATCGACCAGATCGCCCCGGCCCTGATCGGCTTCGACGCCACGGACCAGCGCAGCATCGACCAGGCCATGATCGACCTCGACGGCACCGCCAACAAGGGCAAGCTCGGCGCCAACGCCATCCTGGGCGTCTCCCTGGCCGTGGCCAACGCCGCCGCCGCCTCCGCCGACCTGCCGCTGTACAAGTACCTGGGCGGCCCGAACGCCCACGTCCTGCCCGTGCCACTGATGAACATCCTCAACGGCGGCTCGCACGCCGACTCCGACGTCGACATCCAGGAATTCATGGTCGTCCCGCTGGGCGCCGAGACCTTCTCCGAGGGCCTCCGCTGGGGCGTCGAGGTCTACCACGCGCTCAAGGCCGTGCTGCAGTCCAAGGGCCTGGCCACCGGCCTGGGCGACGAGGGCGGCTTCGCCCCGAACCTGCCCTCCAACCGCGCCGCCCTGGACCTGATCCAGGAAGCCATCAAGAACGCCGGCTACACCCCCGGCAAGGACGTGGCCCTGGCCCTGGACGTCGCCTCCTCCGAGTTCTTCAAGAACGGCTCCTACGAGTTCGAGGGCAAGACCCTGAGCTCCGCCGAGATGAGCGCCTACTACGCCGAACTGGTCGCCGACTACCCGCTGGTCTCCATCGAAGACCCGCTGGACGAGAACGACTGGGAAGGCTGGAAGACCCTCACCGACAGCATCGGGGACAAGGTCCAGATCGTCGGCGACGACCTCTTCGTCACCAACCCGGAGCGCCTGCAGACCGGCATCGACGCCAAGACCGCCAACTCCCTGCTGGTCAAGGTCAACCAGATCGGTTCGCTGACCGAGACCCTGGACGCCGTCTCCCTTGCCCAGCGCAACGGGTACACCACCATCACCTCGCACCGCTCCGGCGAGACCGAGGACACCACCATCGCGGACATCGCCGTGGCCACCAACGCCGGCCAGATCAAGACCGGCGCCCCGGCCCGCTCCGAGCGCGTCGCCAAGTACAACCAGCTCCTGCGCATCGAGGAGGAGCTGGACGACGCCGCACGCTACGCCGGACGCAGCGCCTTCCCGCGTTTCAAGGGCTAGTACCCGCAAAAACCAGTGACCGGTGGCTATGGTGGAAAGAACCATGGCCACCGGTTCTGTTTTGGCCGGCCGGCGCTGGCCCCCGGTCCGGCTAATGTGCCGGCCAGTTGTGAAGGAGTGACATGGCAACCCGCCGTCCCAAAGTTCCCAGGGCAGCCGCGCCGGCAGCCACTGCACCGGCCGCCGGCCGGGGGGAGCCCGACGGCGGCGACGTGATCCGGGCCGACTTCGGCGGATCCCGCCAGGCCCACGCCCCGTCGCAGGTCCCCGGACCGGGCACCAGCCGCACCGCACACCCCGCCCCGGGCCGGACCGCCAACGGCGCCACCGCGGCCGCGACACCGGGCGCCCCCGCGTCCCGCCCCGCTGCCGGCACCCCCAAGGGCCCGTCCGGCACGACGCCGGGAAGCAGGCCCGTCGTCGAACGGGTCACGGACAGCACCGACCCCGTCCCCGCCAAGGCCTTCTCCGGCCGGATGCTGGCGCTGGCCCTGGTCATGGTGGCCATCACCATCCTGCTGGCCCCCACGGTCAAGATCTTCCTCGAGAAGCGCTCCGAAATCGCCGGCCTCCAGGCGGACATCACCGCCAGCCAGGCCAAGCAGGCGGACCTGAAGCGGCAGATTTCACGCTGGCAGGACCCCAACTTCGTCAAACAGCAGGCCCGCGACCGGATTAACATGGTTATGCCCGGCGAAACCGGGTACTGGGTGTTCGGCAGCGACATTCCCGCCGACACCCCGGCCACCGGTGCCGCCGCGACCAGCGGCGACAGCCAGGAAACCCTGCCGTGGGTGGACTCCCTCTGGGAATCCATCCGCCGATCAGCAACAGACTAAAAGCGGCGCCCGCCGCCGGAGCACCGGACCCGGTCCTCCCAACAGGGCAGGAAGGTGCCGCACCCGTGGACCAGAACCGAGTGGACGCCCCCCAGTCCGGAACCGGCGGCCCCGCCGCGGACCACCGCACCCCGACGGCCCGGGACCTCGACGTCCTCAGCCGCCAGCTGGGCCGGCCGGTGCGCGACGTCGTCGAGATCCCGGCCCGCTGCGTCTGCGGCAACCCCCTGGTCGCTGCGACCTCCCCGCGGCTGAGCAACGGCACCCCGTTCCCCACCACCTTCTACCTGACGCACCCGGTCATCACCTCGGCCGTTTCCCGGCTCGAAGCCGCCGGCCTGATGAACGAGATGAACGACCGGCTCGTCGAAGACGCAGAGCTCGCGGACCGGTACCGCTCCGCCCACGAGGCCTACCTTCAGTCCCGCGCCGAGATCGGCGAACGTTCGGGCACCGGCCCGGTCCCCGAGATCGACGGCGTCTCCGCCGGCGGGATGCCCACCCGGGTTAAATGCCTGCACGTCCTGGTGGGCCACTCCCTGGCCGCCGGTCCCGGCGTCAACCCCCTTGGCGACGAGGCCATCGACGCGATCGCCGAATGGTGGACGCGGGACCGCTGCTACTGCGACGGCGCCTGGGACACCGCCGGCGAGGCCCCCAGCCGGGACCTGAGCCGCCACGGCCCGCAGGGCCTGCCCGGCATCGTCGGCCGGCCGGCACCCGTGCGCAAGAACCGGGCCGAAAGCTCCGACACCTCCGCAGCCTCTGCAGCCGGCACGACCGACGGGGCGGCCCAGTGAGCCGCGTCGCCGCCATCGACTGCGGCACCAACTCCATCCGCCTGCTGATCGCCGACGTCGACACTACCGATCCGGCCGCGCCCAAGCTCACCGACGTCGTGCGTGAGATGCGCGTGGTCCGGCTGGGCCAGGGCGTCGACGCCACGGGGGAGTTCGCCCCCGAGGCCCTCGAGCGCACCCTCGCCGCCACCGCCGACTATGCCGGGCTGATCCGCCGGCATGACGCCACGAGCGTGCGCTTCGTCGCCACCTCGGCCACCCGCGACGCCCGGAACCGCCAGGTCTTCATCGACGGCGTCCGCGAACTCCTCGGCGTCGAGCCCGAGGTCATCTCCGGCGACGAGGAGGCTGCGCTGTCCTTCGCCGGCGCCAGCAGCGTGCTGCCCTTCCGCGGAACCGACCCCGTCCTCGTGGTCGACCTCGGCGGCGGCAGCACCGAATTCGTCCTCGGCAACGCCGACGGCGTCATCGCCGCACGCTCGGTCGACGTCGGCTGCGTCCGGATGACCGAGCGGCACCTCAAGGCCGATCCGCCCACCGCGGACCAGGTCGCCGCCGCCACCGCCGACGTCGACGCTGCCATCGACGAGGCCGCCCGGACCGTGCCACTGGAACGGGCCACCGCCCTGATCGGCGTCGCGGGCTCCGTCACCACCATCACTGCCCACGCCCTGAAGCTGCCGGAATACTCCGCGGACGCCATCCACGGGACCGAACTGGGACTGGACGCCGTGCGCGCCGCCTGCACCTCGCTGCTGGACATGCCGCGGGAGAACCGGGCAGCGCTGCCCTATATGCACCCGGGCCGCGTGGACGTGATCGGCGCTGGCGGACTCGTGTGGCGCCGGATTGCCGAACGGATGGCGGAGGCCACCGGCGGCGTCATCACCACGGCCGTGACCAGCGAACACGATATTCTTGACGGAATTGCCCTGAGCATCAGCTAGCGCCGTGCGCCACGCTGCGGCTCCGGCAGTCGAAGCGCCGATTGGACCCGAATGACCAGAGCACCAGCCCGGCTGAGCCGGACCGTCTCAGCCCTGATTGCCGTGGCCCTCGCCGGCGCCAGTGCCGCAGCCACCCTGACGGTGGCCCCGGCCGCCGTCGCCGACAGCACGCGGGATAAGGAATACTGGCTCGCCGAATCCCGCATCACCAAGGCCTGGGAGGTCTCCAAGGGCGCCGGCGTGAAGGTGGCCGTGATCGACAGCGGCGTGGACGGCAAGCACGCCGACCTCGCCGGCGCGCTGGCCGGCGGAACGGACATCTCCGGTGCCGGCGCGCCCGACGGGCAGAAAAGCATCGGGGCCAAGCCCGAACACGGCACCTTGGTAGCCACGATGCTCGCCGGCCGCGGCCACCAGCCTGCCCCGGCCACTGACGCGCCCTCGCCCAGCCCGAGTCCCACCGCCTCCGGGCCGGGACCGGACGGGATCGTCGGCGTCGCCCCCGAGGCCCAGATCCTCTCCGTCTCCACCTGGCTCGGCTCAGCCAACCCCGGCGGCAAGAGCGACCAGGACCAAATCCCGGCCGCCGTGCGCTGGGCCGTGGACAACGGTGCCCGGGTCATCAACATCTCCCTCGGCAGCACCTCCCCGGAATGGCCGCAGAGCTGGGACGCGGCGTTCCTCTACGCCGAACAAAAGGACGTCGTCATCGTCGCGGCGGCCGGAAACCGCGTGGGCGGCAACGTCCAGGTCGGCGCCCCTGCCACGATTCCCGGTGTGCTGACAGTGGCCGGACTGGACCGGAAGGGCGCCGCCAGCATCGACTCCTCCTCCCAGGGCATCAGCATCGGCGTCGCCGCCCCGGCCGAGAACCTCATCGGCGGTCTACCCGGCGGCGGCTACGCCGAGTGGGCCGGAACGTCCGGTGCCACCCCGATCGTCGCCGGCGTCGCCGCCCTGATCCGCTCCAAATGGCCGGACATGACCGCCAGCCAGGTGATCAACCGGATCGTCAGCACCGCCAAGGACTCCGGCGCCCCCGGCAAGGACCCGCTCTACGGCTACGGGGTGCTCAATGCCGAGGCGGCGTTGAAGGCCGACGTCCCCGAAACCACGGTCAACCCACTGGGCACCATCTCCGACTGGATCCGCGTGCACCGGCGGGGCATTCCAGCGACCTCGGCTCCGGCCGCCGCGCCGCCGCCCTCCAGTGCCGCGGCGGCCCTGCCGGAGCCCTCGGTCCCGGTGGCCCAGGCCCCGTCCCCGGCGGACACCGCCGTGCCCGCGCTGGTAGTCCTGGGCTTCGGCGGATTGATCGTCTGCATCATCGCCGGGGCGGCCATCCAGCTCCGCCGGGCTGTCCGGGGGAGCGCCCCGGAGGCCGCCGCCACGGTCCCGGAGCCGGACGACGTCACAGCCCCGAATAGTTAGTGAAGGTTTTCACAAAGTGCGGTATTCTGGACCCATGGCAACCACTCCTCAGCTCCAGGACCGTCCCAGGGTACTCGTCGTCGGCGGCGGGTACGTCGGCCTGTACGTAGCCCTCAAACTGCAGAAGAAGATCGCAAACGCCGGTGGCATCGTCACCGTCGTCGACCCGCTGCCCTACATGACCTACCAGCCGTTCCTGCCTGAGGTTGCCGGCGGCAACATCGAGGCACGCCACGCGGTCGTTTCGCACCGCCGGCACCTGACCCAGACCGAGCTCATCGAGGGACGCGTCCTCTCGATCGACCACGCCAACCGCACCGCCGTGGTCGCCCCGGCCGACGGCGGCGAGAACTTCGAGATCCCGTACTTCGACGTCGTCCTGGCCGCCGGCGCCATCACCCGCACCTTCCCGATCAAGGGCCTCGCGGACAAGGGCATCGGCCTGAAGACCATCGAGGAAGCCGTCGCCCTGCGCAACAGCGTCCTCGAGCGGATCGAGACCGGCTCCCTGATGACCGACCCGGTGGAGCGCGCCCGCGCCCTGACCTTCGTCGTCGTCGGCGGCGGCTTCGCCGGCATCGAGTGCATCACCGAAATGGAAGACCTGGCCCGCGCCGCGGTCAAGAAGAACCCGCGCGTCAAGCAGGAAGAAATCCGCTTCGTGCTGGTCGAGGCCATGGGCCGCATCATGCCCGAGGTCACCGCCCAGCAGGCCGAGTGGGTCGTCGAGCACCTGCGCAGCCGCGGCATCGAGGTGCTGCTGAACACCTCGCTGGACAACGCCGAGGGTGCCATCAAGCTGATCAACCTGCCGGACAAGACCCCCGCGCAGGAGTTCGAGTCGGACACCCTCGTCTGGACCGCCGGTGTGCAGGCCAACCCGATGGTCCGCTCCACCGACTTCCCGCTCGAGCCCCGCGGCCGCGTGCGCGTCCTCCCGGACCTGCGCATCGCCGGCGACGAAGGCATCATCGAGAACGCCTGGGCCGCCGGTGACGTCGCGGCCGTGCCCGACCTCACGGGCAAGGGCCTCCCGGACGGCACCTGCGTCCCCAACGCCCAGCACGCGCTGCGCCAGGCCAAACGCCTCGCCAAGAACCTGTGGGCCTCCCGCTGGGGCAAGGAACTCAAGGACTACAAGCACAAGAACCTCGGCGCCGTCGCCGGCTTCGGCGAATGGAAGGGGGTCGCGAACATCAACCTGATCGGCCGCATCGGCCTCAAGGGCCCGCTCGCCTGGCTCGCCCACCGCGGCTACCACGGCCTGGCGATGCCCACCGTCGAGCGCAAGATCCGCGTGATCTCCGGCTGGTTCTGGCAGCTCTTCCTGGGCCGCGACACCACCCAGCTGATGGACCTGGACAACCCGCGCGGCGCATTCGTCGCCGCGGCCACCCCGGCCCCCAAGCCGGCGGACGCCATGTAGTCCACCCGCAGTCACCACGACGGCGGCCGTTCCCCACGCAGGGGAGCGGCCGCCGTCGTCGTTGTACCGCTTGTGGCGGACGCACTCCTGGCCCCGGGTCCTGGTAGCGTGCCTAGACTGGGGCCATGACCCCAGCCGAGAAAGACCTGCATGCCCTGCTCGCCTCGATGCATCCGGCGGTCCGCGAAGGCGAGTATGTCTACGTCCGCTGGCCCGAGGGCACGCCGCTGAGCGGCCACATCGCCGCCGCCGTCCGCGAGGCCGACGGGCTCACCGTGGTGCTGCCCCGCGCCGACGCCGACGCCCAGGACCTGCCCTATGACCATGCGGCGGCCTGGATCACCGCCCAGACCCCCTCCGCGGACGGTGCCGCCGGGCTGACCGCCGTCATCAGCGCCGCCCTGGCCGAGGCGAAGATCGGCGTCAAAATCCTGGCCGGTTTCCACCACGACCACCTGCTCGTCCCGGTCCCCGACGCCGACCGTGCCCTCGAGGTGCTCCACGAACTGTCCGCCGCCAGCCGGTCCGCCAGCGGCGGCACCCCGGCCCCGGAACCGCGGCTGGTGCTGCGCGACGAGCAGCCGGGGGACCGCCCGGCCCTGCTCGAGCTGACCCGCGCGGCGTTCGCGGTCTCGCCGGTCACCGGGGAGCCGGTCGAGGGCGAACCCGAGGAGGTGGGGCTGCTGGCGGCCCTCTTCGAGTGCGCGGAGTACCTGCCGGCGTTCAGCGTTGTCGCCGAGCTCGACGGCGAGATCGTGGGCCACGTGATCAGCACCCGCGGCCGGGTGGGGGAGCTGGAGCTGCTGGGGCTCGGCCCGCTGGGGGTGACGCCGCGGCTGCAGCGGCACGGCATCGGCTCGGCCCTGATGAAAGAGACCATCAGCCGGGCCAACGCCGCGGGGGAGCGGGGCATCGCCCTCCTCGGCAGCCCGGACTACTATGCCCGGTTTGGCTTCGTTCCCTCCACCTCCCTCGGCGTGCAGGCGCCGGACCCGGCGTGGGGCGAGTACTTCCAGCTGCTGCCGCTGGCGCTCTGGCCCGGGGGAGTGAACGGCACCTTCCGGTACGCGGCGCCCTTCGACGCCGACGGCGGCCACGGCTGAGGGGTAGCCGGCACGATACGATTGTCCGGCGCCCCAGTAGCCCAATTGGCAGAGGCATCGGACTTAAAATCCGCGTGTTGTGGGTTCGAGTCCCACCTGGGGTACCCCGTCGCCGCCCGGCCCTTCCTTTGTGAAGGGCCGGGGCGGTTTTGTGTCATCCGGGAGCGTCCTCTCGGGTGCTCTTTGCGGCCCGGGGAGGGGTTTGGGGGCGCATTGGGGGCCTGATTCCCCCTAGGCAACGAGTGTTATAAGGATGTGACCGTAGTCACTTATTTTCGGGCTGAAATTGCACTAGCTTGAAGCTAAATCAGGAACACCTGATCTTTCGCGTCAAAGGCCGTTCGCACCTTTCGATCGAGGAGACCTCTCTATGACTTCACTCCCCCAGGCGGCGCCGCGCATTGCCAAGCTCACCGCGCTTAGCATCGGCGTCGCCCTTCTGGCTACGGCTTGTGGCGGTTCGTCCACGCCCTCGTCCAGCGGCTCCGGCTCGGCTTCGGCCTCCAGCCAGGCCGGCGGCATTTCCTGCCCGGCTCCCAGCGCCTCCGCAGGTGCCAGCAGCTCGGCCAGCGCCGCAGGCTCCGTGCCAGCTTCCTCGACCACCACGGATACCCCGCTGAAGATCGGTTCGCTGCTGCCGACCACCGGTTCGCTCGCCTTCCTCGGCCCGCCGGAAATCGCCGGCGTCAACCTCGGCATCAAGGAAATCAACGATGCCGGCGGCGTCCTGGGCAAGCCGGTCGAGGTCATCCACCGCGACTCCGGCGACACCAAGACCGACATCGCCACGCAGTCCACCACCGCGCTCCTCGGCCAGGGTGTCAGCGCCATCATCGGCGCCGCCTCCTCCGGTGTCTCCAAGACCGTGATCAACCAGATCACCGGCGCGGGCGTCATCCAGTTCTCCCCGGCCAACACCTCGCCGGACTTCACCACCTGGGACGACAAGGGCCTCTACTGGCGCACCGCTCCCTCCGACGTCCTGCAGGGCAAGGTCCTGGGCAACTACATGACCACCTGTGGCGCCCAGACCGTCGGCATGATCGTCCTCAACGACGCCTACGGCACCGGCCTGGCCAAGAACATCCAGTCCGCAGTTGAGGCCGCCGGCGGCAAGGTTGTGGCGCAGGAACTCTTCAACGAGGGTGACTCGCAGTTCAGCAGCCAGGTGGACAAGGTCCTCGCCGCCAAGCCGGACGCGATCGCCCTGATCACCTTCGACCAGGCCAAGAGCATCGTTCCGCTGATCACCGGCAAGGGCGTCAAGCCCACGCAGATCTTCATGGTGGACGGCAACATGTCCGACTACAGCAAGGACTTCAAGGCAGGCACCCTCAAGGGCGCCCAGGGCACCATCCCCGGTACCTTCGCCAAGGATGACTTCAAGAAGAAGCTGCTCGGCATCGACCCGGCGCTGAAGGATTACAGCTACGCAGGCGAGTCCTACGACGCCGTGAACCTGATCGCCCTGGCCGCCGAGGAAGCCAAGAGCACCAAGGGCACGGAGATCGCCAAGCACCTCAAGGACGTCTCCGAAGGCGGCGAGAAGTGCAACAGCTTCGCCACCTGCGTCACCCTGCTCCGCAACGGCAAGGACATCGACTACGACGGCCAGTCCGGCCCCGTAACGTTCTCCGACGCCGGTGACCCGACGGAAGCCTACATCGGCATTTACGAGTACCAGGATGACAACAGCTACAAGCCCGTCAAGGAAGAGTTCGGCAAGCTCTAAGCCCCTCCTCTGACTGACATACAGGAAACCCCCGTCCATCTGGGCGGGGGTTTCCTGCGTTTGCGGGGTGGGTGCTGCCGCGGCGGTTTCGGGTCTGAGCGGCGGTTTTGGACCCGGGCACCCCGGGTCCGGGGTGCGCATTTCCGAAACCGGCGCGAAAACCCCACATCGGACTGGTACGTGGCGACGGTGGGGTGTCGGGGCCTGTGCGGGCACCGTGTAGGTGGGAGCTGCGCGGAGGGTCCGCTAGGGCCTGGTCAGACCCCCGGGCAGACCAACTCAGATGACGGGTCCTGCTGGGGCGACGGTTCCAGATTTTCGCTACGGTTCCGGACAGGGGCATCGCGGGCCCGGGGTGCGGAAGTCCCAAACCTGCGCGGAAACCTACCGGTGGGTCCGTCAACGCGCAGGCGCCGAGCAAGTGCCTGCGTCCGGAGTCGGAGCCGGGAGAGGAGACCCCCGGAGCACGGCGAAGGGCCGCCACCGGTGCGGTGACGGCCCTTCGGAGGGGGAGCCCGGAACTACTCGACGGTGTCGGCCAGGGTGCCCAGGTAGAGCTGGATGACCTTGGGATCCTTCATCAGCTCCCGGCCGGTGCCGGTGTACGCGTCCTTGCCCTGGTCCAGGACGTAGCCGCGGTCGCAGATTTGCAGGCAGCGGCGGGCGTTCTGCTCGACCATGATCACGGAGACGCCGGCCCGGTTGATCTCGTGCACCCGCAGGAAGGTCTCGTCCTGCTTGACGGGGGAGAGGCCGGCGGAGGGCTCATCGAGCAGCAGCACCGCCGGGTCCATCATCAGGGCCCGGCCCATGGCGACCATCTGGCGTTCGCCGCCGGAGAGGGAACCGGCGCGCTGGGCCCGCCGCTTCGCCAGCTCCGGGAAGAGGTCCGCCACGAACTCGAACCGCTTGGCGAAGTCCTTGGGCCGCTGGAACATGCCCATCTGCAGGTTCTCTTCGATGGTCAGGGCCGCGAAGACGTTGTTGGTCTGCGGGACGAAACCGACTCCCTTGGTGACCAGCTTGTTCGCCTTCAGCCCGGTGATGTCCTGGCCGCGGACCACCACGGAGCCGGAGTGGACCTTGACCAGGCCGAACATGGCCTTGAGCAGGGTCGACTTGCCGGCGCCGTTGGGCCCGATGATGCCGATCAGTTCACCCTTGCGGGCCTCGATGCTGCACCCGTTGAGGATGTTGACGCCCGGGATATAACCGGCCACCAGGTTGGTGACCTTGACGACCGAGTCGCCGTCGAATCCGCTCTGGGCGGCGGGGGCGGGGCTCGTGGCGCTCATTCTGCGTCCTTCACTGTGCTGGGCGGCTGTTCGCCATGGTTCGGCTCCTCGGCGCTCCGCCGTCCGTGCGCCGCACCCGTGGCGGGCGCGGTGCCGGCGTCGGCGGTTTCCGTCGCGATCACATCGGAGGAGATGATGCCGGCGTTCTCGGTGCCGACGATCGATTCGTCGTCGGCCTCGAGCTCGGCGGCGAGCTCCTTGATGCCCTCGGAGTCGCCGAGGTCGACGTCGTGGTGGGCGCCCAGGTAGGCGTCGATCACGGCCGGGTTCTTCATCACCTCGGCGGGCGGGCCCTCGGCGACGATCTTGCCCTCGGCCATGACCACCACCCAGTCGGCGATGTGGCGGACCATGTGCATGTCGTGCTCGACGAACAACACGGTCATGCCCTCGGCCTTGAGGTTCTTGATGTGGTCCAGCAGCGACTGCGTCAGCGCCGGGTTCACGCCTGCCATCGGCTCGTCCAGCATGACCAGCTTGGGCCGGACCATGAGGGAACGGGCCATCTCCAGGAGCTTGCGCTGGCCGCCGGAGAGGGACGCCGCGTAGTCGTCCTTCTTGGCGTCGAGCTTGAACTTCTGCAGCAGCACCTCGGCCTGCTCGGTGATGCGCTTCTCCTCGCCGCCCCAGATGCCCTTGAACAGCGCCTTGTAGAGCTTCTCGCCGGACTGGTTGGAGGCGCCGAGGCGCATGTTCTCCATCACGGTGAGCTTGCCCATGACCTTGGTCAGCTGGAAGGTGCGGACCATGCCCATCCGCGCCACCTTGTAGGAGGAGACGCCGGCCAGGCTGTTGCCCTCGAACTGCCACTTGCCGGTGTTCGGGGTATCGAAACCGGTCAGCAGGTTGAAGAGGGTGGTCTTGCCGGCACCGTTCGGGCCGATCAGGGCGGTGATCTTGTGCCGCGGGATTTCCAGGTATTCGACGTCGACGGCGTTGATGCCGCCGAAGCTGCGGGTGACGTTCTCCGCCACCACGATCGGGTCCCGCTTCTTGCAGCCGGGCGCGATCTCCCCGGCCGCGATCGGACGGGAGTCCGTCATGTAATCGATGGTCTCGGCGTCGGCCGTGGTGCCGGCGCCGGCCTTGGGTTCTTGGCTGTGCATGCTCATGCGAACGCCAGCTCCTTCTTATTGCCAAAGACGCCCTGCGGCCTGAAGATCATCAGCAGCATCAGGGCGATGCCTACCAGGATGTAGCGCAGCTGACCGGCCTGGACCGTGTTCAGCCAGGTGACGGCGCCGGACTCGATCAGTCCGTAGAGCACGCCCTGGGTCAGGGACAGCACCACCCAGAAGATCATGGCGCCGACGACCGGTCCCAGCACGGTGCCGAGGCCGCCGAGCAGCAGGCAGGTGTACAGGAAGAACGTCAGCTCGGTGCCGTAGTTGGCCGGCTGCACCGCACCGCGGGGGAGGGTGAAGACCATACCGGCGAGGGCGCCGAGGACGCCGCCGATGACCAGGGCCTGCATCTTGTAGGCGTAGACGTTCTTGCCGAGGGAGCGGACGGCGTTCTCGTCCTCACGGATGCCCTTGAGGACGCGGCCCCACGGGCTGCGCATCAGCAGCCAGACGAGGACGCAGCACACGATCACGAGGGCCCAGCCGGCGACCCGGATGAAGAAGTCGCGGTTGTTCATGCCGAAGTAGGAGCCCTCGGGGAACGGGTTCATGGCGTAGAAGTCGCCCTCGAAGGCGGCCAGGCCGTTGGCCGAACCGGTGACCGAGGTCAGCTGGTTGGTGGTGACGATGTAACGGACGATTTCCGCGGCCGCGATCGTGACGATGGCCAGGTAGTCGGCCCGCAGCCGCAGGGTGGGGACGCCGAGCAGCAGGGCGAAGATCGCCGAGCAGACGACGGCGATCAGCAGGCCCACGAAGAACGGCACGTGGAAGCTCAGGGTGGAGATGGCGAAGCCGTAGGCTCCCACCGCCATGAAGCCGGCCTGGCCGAAGTTCAGCAGGCCCGAGTAGCCGAAGTGCACCGCCAGGCCGAGCGCGGCGAGTGCGTACGCCGCCGTCGTCGGGCTGAAGATTTCTCCGGCAGCGCTGGAAAGAATGAATCCGAAGTCCATGTTTGTCTCCTAACCCACGCGCTCGCGGCGGCCCAGGATGCCCTGGGGCCGGAACAAGAGGACAACGATCATGATGAAGAGGGCTCCCACGTACTTGAGGTCGGCGGCGAGGCCGAACACGGTGGTGAGCTCCACGAAGATACCGACGATGATGGAGCCGAAGAGTGCGCCCCACACGGTGCCGAGGCCGCCCAGGGTGACGCCGGCGAAGATGAGCAGCAGGATCTGGGATCCCATGTCGAACGTGACGCCCGGCCGGTAGTAGGCCCAGAGGATGCCGCCAAGGGATGCCAGCATGCCGCCGGTGACCCAGACGATGCGGATCACGGAGTCGACGTCGATGCCGGAGGCCGCGGCGAGGGCGGGGTTGTCGGCCACCGCACGGGTGGCCTTGCCCAGGCGGGTCTTCAGCAGCACGACGCCGAGGACGGCGATGACGATCACGCTGATCAGCAGGGACCAGAGGTTGTTCGGCGAGATGGAGATCGGCCCGATCTGGATCTCGGCGCTCTGCGCGAACGGCAGCTGCTGGGTGGCGCCGCCGAAGTAGAACTGGATGACATAACGGACCGCCAGGGCCAGGCCGATGCTGACGATCATCATCGGAACCAGGCCGGTCCCGCGGCGCCGCAGCGGCTTCCAGAGCCCGGCGTCCTGGACGTAGCCGAAGAGGCCGCCGCCGAGGAGGGCCAGGATGATCGCGAGCCAGAACGGCAGGTTCATGGCGTTGAAGGCGAAGACCAGGACGGCTCCGAGGGTGACCATCTCGCCGTGGGCGAAGTTGGTCAGGCCGGTGGTGCCGAAGATCAGCGACAGGCCCACGGACGCCAGGGCCAGCAGCAGGCCGAAGCTCAGGCCGGCGACGAGGCGGTTGATCAGGTTCTGGCCGAAGTCCTGCTGCTGGACCACGATGCCCTTACCGAAGGCGAAGACCACGGAGAGGTTGGAGGTCTGGCTGAAGGTGACCTTGCGGGGGTTTTCCTGGCCCTCGGCGAGCTTGACGCCCTCCGGCAGGGTCTTGGTGTCCAGCTCGACTTCGTAGGTGCCCTGGGTGGGGACGCCGATGTTCCAGGATCCGTTGGCGGCCGACTTGGTGGTGCCGGTGAAGTTCTCGCCCTTGGCGGTGATGGTGACGCCGGCCAGCGGCGCCCTGTCGTCACCGCGGAGGAAGCCGCTGATGCTGTTCTGGAAGTTGGTGCTCGACGGGGATGGTGTCGGCGATGGGGTCGTGGCCTGCGATGCCGGCGCGACGATGAGCAGAAGGGCTGCGACGGCGGCGAAGACCGCGCCTACAGCTGTCGTGATTCTGCCGCGGCGCCGCGGGGGCAGGCCTCGTGTTGTGCTTCTCAAAGGTGAAAACCTCCACGTGGGGATGGTCTGGGTTGCGCCGTTGCAACCACTGCGAACGTTCGGGGGACGGGTGGAGCCGGTGGTGCGATGCGATGGAGCTGATGGTGAAGCTGGTTGTGATGTCCGTCACCCCGTTGGCCTCATGTTACCGCCCCGGCGGGACGCTAATTGCCGCTCCGAGCAGGTATTACGTCGCGATCACATAACAACCGTGAAGCTGGACGCAGGTATCCCATTAGTTCAGCTAATGAAAACTTTTGTTGATCGCCATGCGTCCTAAACAATCCCCGTGCGGGGCGGGCGGGGGAGGTCACGGTTGGGTTGCGACGCCCGAGGGCGGGAACTAACCCTGCCCGCGGGCCGTGGGAATTGGTAGCGTGGAAACTACCGAACTCCACCGCAGTTCATCACTCAACCCCCTTATTTGGAGGACACCAGCAATGGCACTTGGCGGAAATCCGATCTTCAACGGAAAGAACTTCCGTGGAGCCACCCAGGCACCGCCGGCGCCGCAGGCGTACGGCCAGGGTTATGGCCAGAACTACGGCCAGGCACCCTATGGCCAGAACTACGGCCAGCCCCAGTACGGCCAGAACCATTACGGCCAGCAGGCCGGCTGGAACCCGGGCCAGCAGGCCATGAGCAGCGAGCAGCTGCAGGACCTGTACAACCGACCGGCCGCCGGGCCCGCCGACGCGGGCCGGATGACGTTCGACGACGTCATCATGAAGACCGCCGCCTGTCTCGCCGCCGTGATCGCCGGCGCCGCCGTGACGCTGGTCGTTGCGCAGGGCCTCGCCTCGATGCTGATGCTGGTCGGCGCGCTGGGCGGATTCGTCCTGGCGCTGGTCAACACCTTCAAGAAGCAGCCCTCCCCGGCGCTGATCCTGGCGTATGCCGCCCTCGAGGGCCTGTTCCTCGGCGGCCTGACCCGGATCCTTGACGGCATGTTCCCCGGCGTCGGCCTGCAGGCCGTCATCGGCACCCTGTCCGTCTTCGCCGTGACCCTGGTGCTGTTCAAGAGCGGCAAGGTCCGCGCCACGCCCAGGGCAATGCGCTTCTTCATGATTGCCCTGATCGGCTACGCCGTCTTCGCGCTGATCAACATGGTGATGATGTGGACCGGTGCCGTGCAGTCCCCGTTCGGTCTCCGTACCTCCGTCGAGATCTTCGGCATCCCGTTGGGCGTCTTCATCGGCCTGCTGGCCATCGGCCTGGCCGCGTTCTCGCTGATCATGGACTTCACCAGCATCGAGGCCGGCGTCCGCGCCGGTGCCCCGCAGCGCTTCTCCTGGACCGCCGCTTTCGGCCTGACCGTCACCCTGGTGTGGCTGTACGTGGAGATCATCCGCCTGCTGGCCATCCTGCGCGGCGACGACTGACACGACGCCGGCTTCGGCCGACAGGCTTCGAAGTAGCAGGGAGCGGGTCCCGCCTTACGGCGGGGCCCGTTTCGTCTATCAGGGGCTCTATCGCAGCACGGGAAAGGTTCGCTAGGAGGGGAGCCCGCGGGTTGGGTACGGTGGTGCCATGGAACCGACCGCCACCGCTCCCGCCGACACCCCCTCTGCCGCTGACTCCGCCGCAACCGGCCCCGCAGCCGCCGACTCCGAGGCCCGCCGCTACGCCACCGGCCGGCAGTATGAACTGCGGCGCGGCGATGCGCTTGCCGTCATCACGGAACTCGCCGGCGGCGTGCGGCTCTACAGCCGCGCGGGCGTGGCACTGACCGAGACCTACGCCGACGACGAGATCGCCCCGGGCGCCGCCGGCATCATGCTCGCCCCGTGGGCCAACCGGATCGAGGACGGGATCTGGTACCTCGACGGCAAGAAACTCCAGCTGGACATCACCGAGGTCAGCTACAACAACGCCAGCCACGGCCTGCTCCGGAACGCCGGCTACGGCCTGGTGGATGAGGATGAATTCTCCGTCACGCTCGAGGCCGCGGTCTTCCCGCAGCACGGCTACCCGTTCCTGCTCCGGCACCGGGTCCGGTACTCCCTCGGCGAGGACCTGGGACTGACCGTCCGGCAGACCCTCATCAACGACGGCCGGGACTCCGCCCCGTTCGTGCTGGGCGCCCACCCCTATCTGCGGATCGGCGACGTGCCCACCGAGGACCTCACCGTCACCGTCTCCGGCGGCACCCGCCTGGTCACCGACGAACGCCAGATCCCGCGCGACACCGAGCCCGTGGCCGGCGACTACGACCTTCGCTCCGGGCGCCGCGCCGGAGACCTGGACCTGGACAGCGCCTACACGGACCTGGAGTTCGACGGCGGCGAGGCCGGCAGCACGCTGCACGCCCCCGACGGGCGCAGCGTCACCCTCTGGCAGGACGAGCACTGCCGCTACGTCCACGTCTTCGTCACCGACCGGCTGCCCGGGCTGAACCGGGCCGTGGCCCTGGAACCGATGACCGGCCCGGCAAACGCGTTCAACAGCGGTGACGGGCTGCGCTGGCTCGCCGCCGGCGAGGAGTTCTCCATGACCTGGGGGATCCGCGCCACGCTGGGCGGCTAGCGTTTCCTTTCCTAGGCAAGCTAGGGAATTATGGGGTAATGACGCCAGCTGATGACGCCCGCCCCACCCTCCCGACCGACACCACCGGTCCCGACGACCGGCCCGGAATCACCGTCCCGGGCTACGCAGATCCTGCACTGTCCGCCGCGCCGGCGGGAGTGCCGGTCACGACGGGAACCCCGGGGGAGGGGACCGCCCCGTCCGGAACCGGGCCCCGCGTGCGCACCGACCGCGAACTGGACGAGGACATCCCCTACGGCATCCGGATCGCCGCGTCCTGGGCCTGGCGGGTAGGCCTGATCCTGCTGGTCTCCGGCGCGCTGATCTGGCTGCTGAGCAAGATCAGCTTCCTCATCATCCCGATCATGGTCGCCGCCCTGCTCGCCGGCCTGCTCAGCCCGGTCACCCGGTGGCTCCGGCGGCGCAAGGTGCCCAACGGCCTCGCCGTCGCCATCACCCTCCTTGGCTTCATCGGCGTGATCGCCGGAGCGCTCGCCCTGGTCGGCCGCCAGCTGACCTCCGGCTTCGGCGAGCTGTGGGGCCAGGCGCTCACCGGCGTCCAGCAGGTCCAGACCTGGCTCTCCGAGGGCCCGCTGCACCTGACCGCCGCCCAGATCGACACCTACATCGAGGAAGCCACCGCCGCGCTGCAGAAAAACAGCAGCAGCATCGTCAGCGGCGCCCTGACCTTCGGAAGCACCGCCGGGCACTTCGCCGCAGGGCTGCTCATCGCCCTCTTCGTCACCATCTTCTTCCTGCTCGAAGGCGAGCGGATCTGGCGGTTCCTGGTCCGGCTGATGCCGCGGAAGGCCCGCCCCGCGGTTAACGGCGCCGGCCGGCGCGGCTGGACCTCGATGGTCAGCTACACCCGGATCCAGATGTTCGTCGCCTTCGTCGATGCCCTCGGCATCGGCGTCGGCGCCGCGATTATCGGCGTGCCGCTGGCCCTGCCGCTGGGCGTCCTGGTCTTCATCGGCTCCTTCATCCCAGTCGTCGGCGCGCTGGTCACCGGTGCCATCGCCGTGCTGCTGGCCCTGGTGGCCAACGGCCTGGTCAACGCGCTGATCATGATCGGCATCGTGCTGCTGGTCCAGCAGCTCGAAGGCCACATCCTGCAGCCGCTGGTGATGGGCAAGGCCGTCTCCCTGCACCCCGTGGCCGTCATCCTCTCCGTCGCCGCCGGTTCCTACCTGGCCGGCATCCCCGGCGCGCTGTTCTCCGTCCCGATCCTCGCCGTAGCAAACTCGGCCGTTCGGTACATCGCGGCCAGAACGTGGGAACATGATGGAGAGCTGGCAGCCGCCAACCAACCGGGCGTTTCCGCCCCGGCCGGCGCCGGCAACACCCCGGGCGACGGGTAGGAAAGCCACCCTCGCGCCGACGCAGGAACCCTAAAAGGAGACTAGTTCGTGAATACCCTCGAGACCCTTCCCGTCACATTGGACGATGTCCTGGAGGCGCAGAAGCTGCTCGACGGGATTATTACCCGGACCCCGGTGGAGTCCTCCCGGGCCCTCGGCGGCCTGGTGGGCGGCGAGGTCTACTTCAAGTGCGAAAACCTGCAGCGTGCTGGTTCGTTCAAGGTCCGCGGCGCCTACGTCCGGATGGCCAAGCTCTCCGCGGCCGAGAAGCAGCGGGGCGTCGTGGCGGCCTCGGCCGGCAACCACGCCCAGGGCGTGGCCGTCGCCGCGAAGGCCCTCGGCATCAAGGCCCGGATCTACATGCCGCTGGGCGTCGCGCTGCCCAAGCTCGCCGCGACCCGCAGCCACGGCGCGGAGGTGGTGCTCCACGGCCACAACGTCGATGAGGCACTCGCCGAGGCCAAGCGCTACGCGGACGAATCGGGCGCCGTGTTCGTGCACCCGTTCGACGACGTCGACGTCGTGGCCGGGCAGGGCACCGTGGGGCTGGAGATCCTCGAACAGATCCCGCACGTGGACACCATCCTGATGGGCGTCGGCGGCGGCGGGCTGCTCGCCGGCGTGGCCGTCGCCGTGAAGGCCCGCGCCAAGGAACTGGGCCGAACCATCCGCATTATCGGCGTGCAGGCCGAGAACGCCGCCGCCTACCCGCCCTCCCTCGCCGCGGACGCCCTGGTGCCGCTGAAGCGGGTCTCCACCATGGCGGACGGCATCGCCGTCGGCCGGCCCGGCCAGCTGCCCTTCAGCATCATCCGGGAACTGGTGGACGACGTCGTCACCGTCAGCGAGGACGCCCTCGCCCGGGCCCTGATCTTCCTGCTGGAACGGGCCAAGATGGTCGTCGAACCGGCCGGCGCCGTGGGCGTCGCCGCGCTGATGGAAGGGAAGATCGAGAACCCCGGCACCACCGCCGTCGTGCTCTCCGGCGGCAACATCGACCCTATGCTCATGCTCAAGGTCATCCAGCGCGGCCTCTCCGCCGCCGGCCGGTACATGACCGTGCGGATGATGCTGGACGACCGGCCCGGTTCGCTGGCCACCATCGCGCGGATTATCGCCGAGAACGACGCGAACGTCACCGGCCTGGACCACACCCGGGTGGGCGGTTCGATCAGCATGGGCGACGTCTCCATCACGGTCAACCTGGAAACCAAGGGCCACGAGCACGGCGAGCAGGTCCTGGCCGCGCTCCGGGCCGAGGGGTTCCAGCCGATCGTGGTGCACTAGGCAGCCGCCGTGCTGGAAGCGCCCGGGGGGGAGCGGCGGCGGGGCACCACCGCGGCCCGCGCCCGGCAGGGACTGGCGGTGGTGGGGTCCTTCGTGGCGTTCCTCTACGCGGTGGAGTTGGTCAACACCCTGATGCTGCATTCCCTGAACCGGGTGTTCGGGCTCCGGCCGCGCACGCCCGAGGGCCTGGTGGACATCCTCACCTTCCCGCTGCTGCACGCCAGCCTGGCCCACCTGTTCTCCAACACCCTGCCGCTGATCATCTTCGGCTTCCTGGTGTTCCTCTCCGGGCTGCGGGTCTTCCTCACCGCGCTGGCTGCGAGCTGGCTCGGCTCCGGGCTGACGGTGTGGCTGATCGGCGGCTACAACATCACGGTGGGCGCGTCCGGGCTGGTGTTCGGGCTGTTCGCCTTCCTGCTGGTGCGCGGCTTCCTGAACCGGCACTGGGGGCAGATCCTGCTCTCCGTGGTGCTGTTCCTGGCCTACGGCGGCATCCTCTTCGGGGTGCTTCCCACGGTGGCCGGCTACGTCTCCTGGCAGGCGCACCTGGGCGGTGCCGCCGGCGGGGTGGTCGCGGCACTGCTGCTGCGCCGGCGCGCCACGTCGACACCCTGAATACCGGCGCCTTAGCCGCCAACGCCTTAAACGCCGACGCCGGCCCGTCCCCGGGAGGGGAGAGCCGGCGTCGTCTGTTGCTGGCTAGCCGACGTACGGCTTCGCGGAGAGGATCTCCACGGTGATGTCCTTGCCGTTCGGGGCGGTGTAGCTGAGCTTGTCGCCCTCCTTGTGGCCGACGATGGCCGAGCCCAGCGGGGACTTCTCGCTGAAGACATCCAGGTCCGAGTCGCCGGCGATCTCGCGGGAGCCCAGCAGGAAGGTTTCCTCGTCGCCTGCGATCTTCGCGACGACGATCATGCCCGGTTCGACGATTCCGTCGTCGGCGGGAGCCTCGCCCACGTGGGCGTCGCGGAGCAGGACGGTCAGCTGGCGGATGCGGGCCTCGATCTTGCCCTGCTCCTCCTTGGCGGCGTGGTATCCACCGTTCTCCTTGAGGTCGCCCTCCTGGCGGGCGGCTTCGATCTTCTGAACGATTTCCGCCCGGCCGGCGCCGGAGAGGTGGTCCAGCTCTGCCTTCAGGCGGTCAAAAGCTTCCTGGGTAAGCCAAGCTGCAGTTGCGCTGTTGGTGGTCGACACGGACTTCTCCTTTGGTGGATAAACAAGCTGGTCAAACAAAACGGGTCAAACGAACTGGTCAAACAAGCAAAGACCCCGCCACGGTGGCCACTTATGGAACTCAGCAACCAGCTCAGCGGGGTTAAGGTATTGGTCCATTGTAGTCAATGCTGTGGATAAACCAAAGAACCTGAGCGGCGCAGGTCACACCGTGTTACGCGTTGCGTCACACGCGTGGGGCGGGCACTACTTAGCGGCGGAGGGCAGCCAGCAGTTGTCGACGACTGCGGAGACCGCCTGCGATTCGGTCCGCAGCGTCACCCGCTGGGCGGTGGTGTGGCCGCCGTCGGTCCCGGCCGAGGCGTCGTTCGGGCCGATGGTGACGACCTTCCAGCCGACCACCGCGAACTTCGAATCAAGGGCCTTCACGGCGCAGGCGGCGGTGCTGTCCGGGTTCTTCGTGACCTGGAAGTCCAGCTGGGCGAGGGTGGCGTCCGGGGTGCTGTAGCCGATGTCCTTGAAGCTGACGGACCCGGTGGCTGCGGAGGTTGCCACCCAGGCGAGGAAGGCCACCGCGACGGCCAGGGCCGCGATCAGGAGGTTGCGCCTGCGCTTGCGTCCGTCGGTGGTCCCGTCGGTGCTTCCGGCCCTGCCGAAGCTGCCGCCCATGGCGCGCTTTTGACCGCCGTAGCGATTGGCTAGGCTGGTGGGTGCCGGCGCGGGTGCTGCAGGCTGCTCCTCGGAAGTCACCAGTCCAGTTTAGTGTGGATCGGTCAGCCCGAAATCACCCGGCTCGAATCACCCAGAGAAGAAAGAGGAGCCGTCCGACGATGACAGCGTCCCCCAGCCCGTCCGCCCCGCTTCGGCTCCTCGCCGTCCACGCCCACCCCGACGACGAATCCAGCAAGGGCGCCGCGACCATGGCCATGTACGCCGCGGCCGGCGTCGACGTCCTGGTGGCCACCTGCACCGATGGCTCCCGCGGCGACATCCAGAACCCGCAGATGGAGTCCGCGCCGCACCCCAAGCGGGACATGGCCGGCGCCCGCCGGCTGGAGATGGCCAACGCGGCCAAGGTGCTGGGCATCCGGCAGCGCTGGCTGGGCTTCGTGGACTCCGGCCTGCCCGAGGGCGACCCGCTGCCGCCGCTGCCGGCCGGATCCTTCGCGACGCTGCCGCTGGAGCGCGCCGCCGCGCCGCTGGTCCGCCTGGTCCGGTCCTTCAAGCCGCACGTGATCCTCAGCTACGACGAGAACGGCGGCTACCCGCACCCGGACCACATCATGGCCCACCGCGTCGCCGTCGAGGCCTTCGAGGCCGCGGGCAGCCCGGACCGCTACCCGGGCACCGGGGAGGCCTGGACCCCCAGCAAGCTCTACTACGATCGTGCCTTCAGCCCGGAACGGTTCAAGGCCCTGCACTACGCCCTGGAGGAGGCCGGCCTGCAGTCGCCGTACGCCGAGCGGATCGCCGCCTGGCTTGAGGCCGACGCCGAGGGCCACACCCCGCCGGCGCCCACCCACGAAACCACCACCCAGATCCAGTGCGGGGACTACTTCGAAGCCCGGGACAACGCCCTGCGCGCGCACCGGACGCAGATCGACCCGGAAGGCTTCTTCTTCGCCGTCTCCCCGGCGATGCAGCGGCAGACCTGGCCGTGGGAGGACTACTCGCTGATCACCTCCCGCGTCCCCGCAGAACTGCCGGAAACGGACTTCTTCGCCGGGCTAAGATAGACCCAGCAGAGACTTCTATGCCGCGTAGAAAAGCGGCGTCGGAGGCCTGACCCCCAGTTCCTCACAGAAGGTTTACCCGTGCACTCCTTGTTCATTGCCCTGGCCACCGCCCCGGCGCCTTCCCCGACGCCGTCACTGCGCCCCGGGCTCGACCAGGACCAGGTCAGCCCGGGCCTGCTGGGATTCGTGCTCACCGCCTTCATCGTCATCCTCAGCGCCCTGCTGATCGTGGACATGGTGCGCCGGATCCGGCGGGTCCGCTACCGGGCCCAGGTGGAGGAAGAACGCGCCGCGGCCGAGGGCGGAGCTGACAAGGGAGCCGACGTTACTCCCGGCGCCGGGACCCTCGACGGCGGAACCCTCGACGGCGGCAGGGACGGATCCGGACCGGCCCGCCCGGAGGCCAACGGTGACGCGGGACCCGGAAGCCGCTGACACCCCCTCGGCGGGGGAGCCACCGGTGACGGGCAACGCCCTGGCCGGCGAGCCCTCCGCCTACCTGCGCCAGCACGCCGGCAACCCGGTGCACTGGCAACCCTTCGGCGACGCGGCCTTCGCCGCCGCCGCGGACCGGGACGTGCCGGTCTTCCTCTCCATCGGCTACGCGGCCTGCCACTGGTGCCACGTCATGGCCGGTGAGTCCTTCGAGGACCCGGAGACCGCCCGGTACCTGAACGAGCACTTCGTCTCCGTCAAGGTGGACCGGGAGGAACGCCCCGACGTCGACGCCGCCTACATGGCCGCCACCCAGGCGCTCACCGGCGAGGGCGGCTGGCCGATGTCTGTGTTCCTGCTCCCCGACGGCCGGGCCTTCCACGCCGGAACGTACTTCCCGCCCCGGCCCATGCCGGGCCGGCCCTCCTTCCGCCAGGTGCTGGAAGCGGTGCACGTGGCCTGGGCGGAGCGCCGGGAGGCCGTGGAAGTCAACGCCGCGGCGCTGGCCCGCGGGCTGGCGGACCTGCACGCCCGCTCGGCCGTGCGCCTGCAGCCCCCCGGCACGGGCAGCGACGCGTCCGATGCCGGGCCGGGCACCCCGGACCCGGAGGTGCTCGCCGACGCCGTCCGCGCGCTGGCGGCGGCCGAGGACGCCGGGGGCGGCTTCGGCGCCGCCCCCAAATTCCCGCCGTCGGCCGTCCTGGAGTTCCTCATCCGGCACGCCGCGGTCCCGTCCGCGACAGCAGACACGGCCCGCGGGATCGCCGGCCGCACCCTGGCCGCCATGGCCCGCTCCGCGCTCTACGACCAGCTCGAGGGCGGGTTCTCCCGGTATTCGGTCACCCGGGACTGGTCCCTCCCGCACTTCGAGAAGATGCTCTACGACAATGCCCTGCTGCTGCGGGCCTGCGCGCACTGGGTCCGGCTGGGCGGCTCGGCCGAGTACCCCGCCGCGGAGGCCGCCGAGGCCACGGCCGGGACCGCGGACTGGATGCTGGCGGCCCTGGGCCTGACCGGCTCCGACGGCGAACTGGCGGCCCTCGCCTCGTCCCTGGACGCGGACACTGTGGTGGACGACGTCCATCACGAGGGCGCAACCTACCTTTGGACCGCCGCGGAACTCGCCGATGTCCTGGGCCGGGACGACGGGGCCGCCGTCGCCCGGCTCATGCACGTAGGCCCGTCCGGGGCTCCGCTGCACCCCGGCGGCGCCGGCCTCGCCGGGGAGGACCGCCGGCTCTGGCAGCGGGTGCGCCCGGCGCTGCGTGCGGCACGTTCGGCGCGGCCGCAGCCGGCCCGGGACGAGAAGGTGGTGGCCGGCTGGAACGGCCTGGCCCTCGGCGCCCTGGCCGACGCCGCCGCCGTGCTGGACGGAACCGAACTGGGAACCGAACTGAACCGGGCAGAGCTCCTGGCCGCCGGCGAGCGGATCGCGGAGTATCTGGAACGGGTGCACTGGACGCCGGGGACGGACGGCGAGCCGGGGTTGCTGGTCCGGGTCTCTCACGACGGGCGGGCCCGCGGCATTGGCGGCCTGCTAGAGGACTACGCGTTCTGCAGCGAGGGCCTCTTCGCGCTCTACGCCGCAACGGGACAGACCCGCTGGTACGCCCTGGCCGAGGGGATCCTCTTGGCCGCCTGCGAACGCTTTGCCGCCGGCGGAACCCTGCGCGACGCCGCCGGGGAGTCCGCCCAGGTGGGCAACGCCCAGGGTGGCGGCGCCGGGGCTGATCCGTTCGACGACGCCACCCCCAGCGGCGCGGCGGCTTTCGCCGGTGCGCTGCTCAGCTACGCCGCCCTCACCGGCTCCACCGGGCACCGCAGCCTCGCCGAACAGATCCTGGCCCTCCTGCCCCCGCTGGCCCGGCAGGCGCCCCGGGCCGCCGGCGGCCTGCTCGCCGCCGCCCAGGCCGCCGTCGCCGGTCCCGTGGAAGCCGCGGTCGCCGGTCCGCCGTCGGCCGCCCGCTCCGCGCTCCACCGCGAACTGCTCCGCTCGCCCAGCCCCGGCCTGGTCATCGCCGTCCAGGATGCCGAGCCGGGACCTGGCACCGCGCCGGGCCCGGTCCCGCTGCTGCACGGCCGCGAGACCACGGGGGACCCGGTGGTGTACCTCTGCCGCGCCATGGTCTGCCACGCCCCGGCGGTGTCCGCCGCCCATGTGCGGGAGCAACTGGCTAGCATGGCGGGATGACCCCAACCCCCGCTCAGCCAGGTCCCTTCGAGCTCGTCGTCTTCGACTGCGACGGCGTCCTGGTGGACTCCGAGGTAATCTCCGTCCACGTCGACCAGCGGGTCCTGGCGGACCTCGGCTGGGAACTGGAGCGGGAGGAAATCGTCGCCCGCTTCGTCGGCAAGAGCGAGGCCAACTTCGTCTCAAGCATCGAGAACCACCTCGGCATCGAACTGGCCGAGGGCTGGGACAGCGTCTACCAGCACTGGTACCGCGAGGCCTTCGAACGGGACCTCACCGCGGTGGACGGCATCGAGGAGGCCCTGGACCGGCTGGAGCTGCCGCACTGCGTGGCCTCCAGCGGCAGCCACGAGAAGATGCGGCGGACCCTGGGCCAAACCGGGCTGCTGCCCCGCTTCGCCGGCCGCATCTTCAGCGCCACCGAGGTCCGCAACGGCAAGCCGGCCCCGGACCTGTTCCTCCACGCGGCGAGGACCCTCGGCGTGAACCCGGCCCGCTGCGCCATCGTCGAGGACAGTGCCTACGGGGTCCAGGCCGCCCGCGCCGCCGGCATGCACGCGTTCGCCTACGCCGGGGGAGTCACCCCCGCCGAGCGGCTGGCCGGGCCCGGAACCACCGTGTTCGAGGACATGCGCCTGCTGCCGGAACTGATCGCCGCCGGCCGCCCCTGACAGGGGTTTGTCTATCTTGGGCTAGCCGCGGGCACGGTCCCGCGGCCCGTGGTTGCGGCGCGGATATTCCCCGGCTACGACGGCGGTGACCGGCGCGCCCGGGCCGCGGACCCGCCGTCGGGCTCCACACGTGGGGAGATTCGGCGGCCGGGCCAGGCTAGACCCGGTCAGCCCAGGACGGCCATCGCGATGGCGATGTAGTGGGCGGCGAAGGCGAAGACCGTGAAGGCGTGGAACAGCTCGTGAAAGCCGAAGTGGCTGTAGCTGAAGTTGGGCTTCTTCAGGGCGTAGAACACCGCGCCGGTGATGTACAGGGCCCCGCCCACGCAGATCAGGACCGCGGCGGGGATGCTGGCGGCGAAGAAGTCGGGCAGGTAGAACAGGGCCGCGCAGCCCAGGGCGATGTAGATCGGCACGTAGAGCCAGCGCGGCGCGTGCGTCCAGAGCAGCCGGAACAGTACGCCCAGCACCGCCCCGGTCCAGATCAGCCAGAGCAGGAAGACGGCCTTGGGCCGGTCCAGGAGGGCCCATGCCAGCGGGGTGTAGCTGCCGGCGATGACCAGCATGATGTTGGTGTGGTCGAGACGCTTCAGCACGATCTTCACGCCCGGGGACCAGTTGCCGCGGTGGTAGACCGCGCTCACCCCGAACAGGAGCACCCCGGTGAAGGCGTAGACGGCGGAGGCGATCTTGAGTTCGGTTGTGGGGGCCAGCAGCACCAGAACCAGGCCGGCGGCAAACGCCAGCGGGGCGGTGACGGTGTGGATCCAGCCGCGCCACTTGGGCTTGATCATGAGCAGCTCGGCGATCCGGACGGCCGCCTCGTCGACGGCGCCGCCCTTGCCCCGCGGGGCGCCCGCTGGGGGTGCCGGCCTCGCGGCATCGGCGGCGCGGTCGCCGTGCGGAGACAGGCTTGGTCCGGGTTCCGCTGAGTTGCGTTCCATACGGCAATAATATTCGACGCGCGGATAAGTTACCGACGGGTAGCAAGTGGGCGGGGTAAATCGCCCGGCCCGGGTGCGCGGCCCGGCCCGCGCGGCGGGTAGCCTAGGAATGCACTCCCGTCAGACCCAAGGAAGCCAGGTGAATCCCCGGATGGAACTGCCCGGATTCCTCTATGGCTTCTACGAGCGCAGCCTGCAGCGTTCGCTGGACCCGGAACGGATCCCCCGGCACATCGGCGTGATGGTCGACGGAAACCGCCGCTGGGCCCGGCAGTTCAACGCCCCCACCAGCCAGGGCCACCAGGCCGGCGCGGACAAGATCCACGAATTCCTCGGCTGGTGCCAGGAGCTCGGGGTCAAGGTGGTCACGCTCTACATGCTCTCCACGGACAACATGAACCGCTCCGGCGAAGAGCTCGAGCTGCTGATGGGCATCATCGCCAACACCCTGGACCGCTTGGACGAGGACGAGGACGTCTCGGTCCACGCCATGGGCGCCCCCGAACTGCTGCCGGACTACTTGGCCGAGCGGCTGAACAAACTCACCGCCCGCACCCCGGCGCACGAGAAGATCCACGTCAACGTCGCCGTCGGCTACGGCGGCCGGCGCGAAATCGTCGACGCCGTCCGCGAACTGCTGCACGACGCCGTCGCCCGCGGCGCCGACATCGGCAAGCTCGCCGACGAGCTCACTGTTGACGATATCTCCCGCTTCCTCTACACCCGGGGCCAGCCCGACCCTGACCTGGTCATCCGCACCTCCGGCGAGCAGCGGCTCTCCGGGTTCCTGATGTGGCAGAGCGCATACAGCGAGTTCTACTTCTGCGAGGCCCTCTGGCCCGCCTTCCGCAAGGTCGACTTCCTGCGCGCCCTGCGCGACTACGCCGGCCGGCAGCGCCGCTTCGGGGCCTGAAGCGTTCACCCGCCTGTCACCTGATGTCCGCAAGAATCGCCGAAAAATAATCCGGCAATCGACGCGCGGTGGAAGTACGTTAATCCCATCAGCGGGCAAACCGCCGGCTGATCGGGGAGGCCAGTACATGGAGCGGACGTCCGCACCGGGTGTATGGGAGGCCGCGTCCGGCCTCAGGGCCGAACCGCCTCACCACTAACCTTTCCGGGCCTGGGGGCCCGGGGCTGGAGTCGATGTGGCTATTTCCGAAGCACTGCCCACCGTCAGTTCCACCGAGGGCACGCAAGCTACCTCTCGCACCACGCGAGCCAAATCCACCGCCGGCGCGGCCGCCCCGCAGGGCGCGACCACCCGAAGCTACGTCATCGACACCTCCGTCCTGCTCTCGGATCCGCGGGCGCTGCTGCGCTTCGCCGAACACGAGGTGATCGTGCCGATCGTGGTGATCACGGAACTGGAAAGCAAACGGCACGACCCGGAACTGGGCTACTTCGCCCGCAAGGCCCTCCGCCTCCTCGACGACCTGAGGGTGGAGCACGGTGGACTGGACCGCCCAATTCCGCTGGGGGCCGACGGCGGCACCCTGATGGTGGAGATGAACCACATCTCCGCCGAGGTGCTTCCGGCCGGCTTCCGCGGCGGTGACAACGACAGCCGGATCCTGGCCGTCGCCAAGAACCTCTCCAACGAGGGCCGGGACGTCACCGTGGTGTCCAAGGACCTGCCGATGCGCGTCAAGGCCTCCGCCATGGGCCTGCTGGCCGACGAATACCGCAACGAGCTCGTCAAGGACTCCGGCTGGACCGGCCTGGCCGAGATCGACGCCGCCGAGGAGGACGTGGCCACTCTCTACGGCCACGAACCGGTCTTCATCCCGGCCGCCGGCGAACTGCCCGTCAACACCGGCCTGGTGCTGCTCTCCAGCCGCGGTTCGGCCCTCGGCCGGGTGGGCTCCGACAAGCAGGTCCGGCTGGTCAAGGGCGACCGGGACGTCTTCGGCCTGCACGGCCGCTCCGCCGAGCAGCGCCTCGCGATCGACCTGCTGCTGGACCCCTCCGTCGGGATCGTCTCCCTCGGCGGCCGCGCCGGCACCGGCAAGTCCGCCCTCGCCCTCTGCGCCGGCCTCGAGGCCGTCCTGGAGCGCCGGGAACACCGCAAGGTGATCGTCTTCCGCCCGCTCTACGCCGTCGGCGGCCAGGAACTGGGCTACCTCCCCGGCTCCGAGGCGGAGAAAATGAACCCGTGGGCGCAGGCGGTCTTCGACACCCTCGGCGCGCTGGTCAGCCAGGAGGTGGTCGAAGAGGTGATGGACCGCGGCATGCTCGAGGTCATGCCGCTGACCCACATCCGCGGCCGCTCCCTGCACGACGCCTTCGTGATCGTCGACGAGGCACAATCCCTGGAGAAGAACGTCCTGCTCACGGTCATGAGCCGGATCGGCCAGAACTCCAAGATCGTCCTTACCCACGACGTCGCCCAGCGAGACAACCTCCGCGTCGGCCGGCACGACGGCGTCGCCGCCGTCGTCGAAACCCTCAAGGGCCACCCGCTCTTCGGCCACATCACCCTCACCCGCTCCGAGCGCTCGCCCATCGCCGCCCTGGTGACGGACCTGCTCGAGGGGGCTGAGATCTAGTTTCAGGAGTTCCCCCGTCGCCTTTCGCGGGGGCCCGAGGCCCGGTTCGCCGGGCCGCGGCCCCTTCGCCGTCGCTTAGACACAACGACGGCGACCCGCTGCGGTCGCTGGGCGACCTTCGGGGCCGCCGCCGTCGCGATGCGCGACTACGCGAAGAGCCCGCAGCGCGGCTTGTGCGTGCGTCGCCCTAGCGTCAGCGGGATGCCGGGATGCCGGGATGCGTGCGTGCGTCGCCCACGCGTCAGTGGGACGCCCGGATGCGTGGGTCGCGCACGCATCGCTGCGCTACCCCTTCGAGTTTGTGCGTCCACCACCCGCGCGGGGCTGCGGTGGCCCGCTAAGGAGCGCATCGCCGACCAGAGCGGAGCGAAGGTCGCCCAGCGACCGCAGCGCAGCGACGGGAGGTGTCTAAGCGACGGCGGGGCGCCGCCGCCCCGCACCCGACGTGCCTGCAAAAGCCAGCCCCTAGACGCCCGTCAAAGCCAGCCACGGCGGACGGGGACGGCAACCTAGGAGATGCCGAGGAACCGGGCGGTGGGTTCGTGGCCGTGGACCGTGAGGGTCCAGTCGGGGCGCTTGAAGGTGGCGGGTGTGAGGCGGACGCGCTGGGAGTCCTGGAAGTCGCCGCCCCAGTTGACCCGGACGGTGCCGTTGAGTTCGTAGCCGAGCGAGCGCGAGACGCCCAGGGACTGCTGGTTCCAGGCGGCCGCCTCGGACTCGGCCACCTCGGCGCCCAGCCAGTCGAAGGCGTAGAGCGCGACCGCGGCGCGCATCTCCTTGCCGAAGCCCTGGCCGTGGACGCTGCGCTTCAGCCAGGAGCCGGTGCCGACGGTCTTCAGCGTGGCGAAGTCCTTGGCCGCGATGTCCTGGCAGCCGATGAATTCGCCGTCGTGCCAGATGCCCAGCAGCATCGTCCATTCCTCCGGGGTCATGCCGGCCCGGCAGCGCCAGTACCACTTCGCCATGTTCGGGCCCAGTTCCTCGGCGGGCTTCTCGGCCCACGGCGAGCTGAACGGGTTCCGCCCCGGCTCGTGCACGCCGGAGAGGGCCGCGTCGATGGCGGCAGGGATGTCCGCGTCCTGGATGGGGCGCAGGGTCAGGCGCGGGGTGTGGAGGCTCAGGGCGAAGGGCGGCCAGAAGGCGGCGGAATCGGTCATCGGGGAAGCCTACCCATGCCGGCCGAGTCACACCAGTCACACCGGTGCACCGCGCCCGAAGCCTTCGCCGGGCGGCATCGAGTAGCATCCGAGGGTGATCCAACGACTGGGCGACCTGGGAGCGGCGACGCCGGCCTTCTGGCTGGCGGCCTTGGCCTGCCTCTACTTCCTGGTCCTGGCGGTGCGGCTGACCGTGATCGACGTCCGCCACCACCTCCTTCCCAATCGCATCGTCTTCCCCGCCTACCCGGTGTCCGGCATTCTGCTGCTGGGCGCGGCGCTGCTGGCGGCGATGACCGGACACGACGGCGGAACCTCCGCCGCCCTGTTCGGCGTCCCGGGCCTGCGGGTCCTGGCCGGCGCGGCCGCGCTGTGGCTCTTCTACTTCCTGCTGCGTGCCGTGTACCCGGCCGGGATGGGTTTCGGGGACGTGAAGCTGGCCGGGGTCCTCGGCCTGTACCTGGGCTTCCTGGGCTGGGGACACCTGTTCGCCGCCACCTTCGCGGCCTTCCTCATCGGCGGGCTCTGGGGCGTGGCCCTACTGGCCTCCCGGCGCGGGACCCTGAAGTCGGACATCCCGTTCGGGCCGTTCATGCTGGCCGGCGCCGCGGCCTCCATGCTGCTGTTGCCCGCAGGATAGGCTGGCAGGCATGGCCACCCCCGACTTCATCCTGACCCTGCGCGAAAAAGTCGGCCACGACATGCTCTGGATTCCCGGCGCCCGCGCGGTGGTGTTCGACGACGCTGGCCGGGTGTTGCTGGGCCAGCGCGCGGACAACGGCCGCTGGGGCCTGATCACCGGCATCCTGGAACCCGGCGAGGAACCGGCGCCCGGGATGCTCCGCTTGGTGTTTGAGGAAACCGGCGTCGTGGCGGTGGCCGAGCGGCTGGTTTCGGTGGACACGGTGGGACCCACGGTCCACCCGAACGGGGACAGCTGCCATTTCCTGACCCTGGTGTTCCGCTGCCGCTACGTCTCCGGTGAGGCCCGGGTCAACGACGACGAATCCCTCGCCGTGGGCTGGTTCCACGCGGAAGACTTCCCGGAGCTGCTGCCGGGCCATCTGGAGGACATCGAGCGGGCCCGCGAGGCCGACGGCGCCGCTTATTTCCGCCGATAGTCCACGTCCGCCGGTAGATCCGGGCACTCCAGACACCGCAAACGGCGGCGGCCGGCACCTTCGCGGGAAGGTACCGGCCGCCGTCGTCGTTCCGCCCCTGCGGGGCACGGTTGCTGCCCCTGGGCCCTAAGCCTTGTGCGGCGGACGGGTCATGGACATGACGTCCAGGGCGGTGTCCAGCTGCTCCTCGGTCAGTTCGCCGCGCTCCAGGAAGCCCATGGCCACGACGGTCTCGCGGATGGTCAGGCCCTCGGCGACGGCCTTCTTGGCGATCTTGGCGGCGTTCTCGTAGCCGATGAACTTGTTCAGCGGCGTCACGATCGAGGGGGAGGCCTCGGCCAGGAAACGTGCACGCTCGACGTTGGCGGTGATGCCGTCGATCATCTTGTCGGCCATGACGCGGCTGGTGTTGGCCAGCAGGCGGACGGACTCGAGCAGGTTGGCGGCCATGACGGGGATGCCGACGTTCAGCTCGAAGGCGCCGTTGGTGCCGGACCAGGCGATGGCGGTGTCGTTGCCGATGACCTGCGCGGCGACCATGATGGAGGCCTCGCAGATGACCGGGTTGACCTTGCCCGGCATGATCGAGGAGCCCGGCTGCAGGTCCGGGATGGCGATCTCGCCAAGGCCGGTGTTGGGGCCGGAACCCATCCAGCGCAGGTCGTTGTTGATCTTCATGAAGGAGATCGCGATGTTGCGCAGCTGGCTGGAGGCCTCGATCAGGCCGTCACGGTTGGCCTGGGCCTCGAAGTGGTCGCGGGCCTCGGTCAGCGGCAGGCCGGTGTCCGCGGCGAGCAGCTCGATCACGCGCTCCGGGAAGCCGGCCGGGGTGTTGATGCCGGTGCCGACGGCGGTGCCGCCCAGGGGGACCTCGGCGACGCGGGGGAGGGAAGCGTTGATCCGCTCGATGCCGTAACGGACCTGCGCGGCGTAGCCGCCGAACTCCTGGCCCAGGGTGACGGGGGTGGCGTCCATCAGGTGGGTGCGGCCGGACTTCACGACGTCCTTGAACTCGACCGACTTCCGCTCCAGGGACTCGGCCAGGTAGCCCAGGGCCGGGATCAGGTCGTTGATCAGCGCGGAGGTTGCGGCGACGTGGACGGAGGTGGGGAACACATCGTTGGAGGACTGCGAGGCGTTGACGTGGTCGTTCGGGTGGACCACCTTGTCGCTGCCGCCGGCCTTCAGCGCGCGGGAGGCGAGCTCGGCGATGACCTCGTTGGTGTTCATGTTCGAGGAGGTACCGGACCCGGTCTGGAACACGTCGATCGGGAAGTGGCCGTCGTACTTGCCCGCGGCGACCTCGTCGGCGGCGTCGGCGATCGCCTGGGCCAGCTCGCCGTCGAGCACCCCCAGCTCCGCGTTGGCCTGCGCCGCTGCCTTCTTAACCCGGGCGAGGGCCTCGATGTGGGCGCGCTCCAGGGTCTTGCCGGAGATCGGGAAGTTTTCGACTGCACGCTGCGTCTGCGCACGGTACAGGGCGTTGGCCGGGACGCGGACCTCGCCCATCGTGTCGTGCTCGATGCGGAATTCTTCGTTGGTCAAATCTGCTGTGGAAGTCATGGGGCTAGCTTATTGGGCCGGGGCGCCGCTTCGAAAACCGTGAACCGGCGCCACCGGACCCCATGAGGTGCACGCGGAGGACCCTAGAGCTCGCCGATCCCGGAGACCCGGTCGGCCCGGCCCTCGGCGAGGCGGTAGGTCACGCCCAGCACCGCGGTGCTGCCGTTGGCTACGGCGTCGGAAATGGTGCGCGAGCTGTCCACCAGCCGCTGAGCGATCTGCTTGACGTTTTCCTCGACCATGTCGTTGACCTCAGTGTGGCCGTTGCGCAGCGAGGTCAGGACGGCCGGGGTGATGCGCTCGACCAGGCTGCGGACGAAGCCGCCGGGCATCTCGCCCGATTCGACGGCGTCCTTGGTGGCGATGACGGCGCCGCAGCTGTCGTGGCCCAGGACCACGATCAGCGGCACGCCGAGCACGCCGATGCTGTACTCGAGCGAGCCGAGGACGGCGTCGTCGATCACCTGGCCGGCGGTGCGGACGACGAACGCGTCCCCCAGGCCCAGGTCGAAGATGATCTCGGCGGCGAGCCGGGAGTCGGCGCAGCCGAAGATGACGGCGAACGGGTGCTGGTTCTCCACCAGGGAGGACCGGCGCGAGGCGTCCTGGTTCGGGTGCGAGGATTCACCGGCAACGAAGCGCTGGTTGCCTTCCTGCAGGCGGCGCCAGGCGAGGGCGGGAGTCAGTTGAGTGGTCACCCTGCTTACTTTACGTCGAGGGTGCCGCCGTCGCAGAAACTGTTGCGGCGGGGTTGCTGTCCAGCGCCGCGACCACGGCCGCGCCCAGGGTGGAGAACTCGGCCAGGGTCGCCGGTCCGCTGAGCACCACGGTGGTACCGCGGTAGTTCAGGACCATGCTCTTTTCGCCCTTGCCGGTGTCACGCAGTTCCCAGTCCTTGCCGCCGGCGTTCCGGGTGCCGGTGACCGGGGCGCTCTTGGTCTGGTCCCGCAGCCAGGTGGGGTTGGACTGCCTGGTCTGGACCAGGCCGATGAAGGAATCCTTGGGCGTCAGGTAGCCCACCTCCCAGGTGGCGACGCCGGTGGCGATGCCGGACTCCCACCGGGCGTAGTTGGCCCGGTACCCGTCGCCCGCCTGCGGCGCAACCGGTGTGAATCCTGCCACTCCGGCGGCGTTGGCGGCGATGCCGGCGACGTCGATGCTGGGACGGTAGCCGTCGCTCTTGGGCGCCGGGTTCATCAGCACCACCGGAAGGAACGCCGCGATGCTCAGCACCAGGGCGACGATCATGCCGATCACCGACGCGTTGGCGCGCTTGGCTGCGGCGGCGCGGATGACGGGTTTGACGGGCTGGTCCGCCGGGGCCGGCGTTCGGGGCGCCTCGGACGGCGTTTCCTGCAATTCGTTCACCCTTCTATAGTCGCCCATGGCGCACCGATCTCCCATTCCACGGTGCCCCCTCCGGCGCCCCCGTCCGGACCCTGCCGGGACGCTACCGGGCAGTAGGTTCCGGTAAGGGGCCGTCATCCACTGACCGATGGACGCGGCCGTGACTATGATCGATAAGAGACGAACGACCGTTGCGGCCGCCACCCGGCCGGGCGGGTTCGATGATTGCCACTCGAAGAAGAGGTTCACGTGTCACCTGCGTCCATCACCCAGCAGTACTCCACGCTTTCCCCGTCGCTTGCCGTCGGCATCGACGAGCCTGACCGCAACCTTGCCCTGGAACTGGTCCGCGTCACCGAGGCCGCGGCCATCGCCGGCGGCCACTGGGTGGGCTTCGGCGACAAGAACAAGGCCGACGGCGCCGCCGTCGACGCCATGCGCTCCTTCCTCCAGACCGTCCACTTCAACGGCGTCGTGGTCATCGGTGAGGGCGAAAAGGACGAAGCCCCGATGCTGTTCAACGGCGAACGCGTCGGCGACGGCACCGGCCCCGAGGTCGACGTCGCCGTCGACCCCATCGACGGCACCCGGCTGACCGCCCTCGGCATCAACAACGCCCTGGCCGTCCTGGCCGTCGCCGAGCGCGGTTCGATGTTCGACCCCTCCGCCGTCTTCTACATGGAGAAGCTCGTGACCGGCCCCGAGGCCGCCGACATGGTGGACCTGCGGCTGCCGGTCAAGCAGAACCTGCACCTGATCGCCAAGGCCAAGGGCGTCAAGGTCAACCAGCTCAACGTCATGATCCTGGACCGCGACCGGCACCGCCCGCTGGTGGACGAGATCCGCGAGGCCGGCGCGCGCACCAAATTCATCATGGACGGCGACGTCGCCGGCGCCATCGCCGCGGCCCGCTCTGGCACCGGAGTCGACGCCCTGATGGGCATCGGCGGCACCCCGGAGGGCATCGTCGCGGCCTGTGCGATCAAGTCCCTCGGCGGCGTCATCCAGGGCCGCCTCTGGCCCACCAGCGACGAGGAAAAGCAGAAGGCGATCGACGCCGGCCACGACCTGGACCGGGTGCTGTCCACCAACGACCTCGTCTCCAGCGACAACTGCTACTTCGCCGCCACCGGCATCACCGACGGCGATCTGCTCAAGGGCGTGCGCTACTCCAAGGACAAGGTCCTCACCCAGTCCATCGTGATGCGCTCCAAGTCCGGCACCATCCGCTTCGTCGACGGCGAGCACCAGGCCAGCAAGTGGGAGGGCTACGCCCGCAAGCACTAGCGGCCACCCGCTTCGTCATTTCCTGATCCCGGTACGCGCCCGCGTGCCGGGATCGGCTTTACCCCGATAGGGTGGTGCCATGACTTGGCTTGTAACCGGCGGTGCAGGATATATCGGCTCCCACGTGGTCGCGGCGTTGCGCGCGGCCTCGATCCCTTCCCTGGTGGTGGACTCGCTCTCCAGCGGCCACCGCGAATTCGTCCCGGAGGACGTGCCGTTCGTGCACGCCAGCATCCTGGACACCGAGGTGGTGGCCCGCAGCATGGTGGACCACGGCGTCACCGGCGTCATCCACCTGGCCGGCTTCAAGTACGCCGGCGTCTCGGTGCAGGAACCCCTGCTCACCTATGAACAGAACGTCACCGGCACGGCCAACCTGCTCAAGGCGATGGAACTGGCCGACGTGGACAAGCTGGTGTTCTCCTCCTCGGCCGCCACCTACGGCACACCGCGGGTGGACATCGTCACGGAGGACACGGCCACCTCGCCCGAGTCCCCGTACGGCGAAAGCAAGCTGATCGGCGAGTGGCTGATCCGGGACCAGGGCGTGGCCCGCGGCCTGAAGCACACCTCGCTGCGCTACTTCAACGTGGTGGGCTCCGGCTCGCCCGAGCTGTACGACACGAGCCCGCACAACCTCTTCCCGATCGTGCTCCGGGCGCTGACCTCGGGTAAGACGCCGAAGATCAACGGCACCGACTACAACACCGAGGACGGCACCTGCGTGCGGGACTACGTCCACGTCGCCGACCTCGCCGCCTCGCACGTCGCCGCCGCCCAGGCCCTGGCCGCTGGCAAGCCGCTGGAGCGGGTCTACAACCTGGGCTCCGGCGACGGCCTGTCCGTGAAGCAGATCATGACCGCCATGGCCACCGTGACCGGCATCGACTTCGAACCGGAGATCGGCCCGCGCCGCCCCGGCGACCCGGACCGGATCGTGGCGGACGGCACCCGCGCCGCCCGGGACCTGGACTGGAAGATGCGGCACACGGTGGAGGACATGGTGGCCAGCGCCTACGAGGCGCAGAAGCGCGCCGGGGCTAAGTAACGGCGCCCAGCGGCCTGGCGACACGCAAAAACGCCCGCGCCCCGGACATTCCGGGGGCGTGGGCGTTTTTGCGTGTCGCACGGCGAAACCCGCCGCGGGGGGTTACTTCCGCAGCCTGCGGAGCAGCCCCTTCAGGACCTGGGCGCCCTTCCGGGCCAGCTGGTAGCCGCCGTAGCGCAGCTTGTTCACCGGCAGGTCCCAGGTGCCCGGGTAGGCGACCTCCCGGCCGCCGAAGGACTTCTTGAAGGCGGTGAACCCGGCCCACTTGTGGTCCGGCTGGTCCGCCGGCGCGACGCCCCAGAGGTCCACGTGCTTCAGGCCCTTGTCCTTGGCGTCCGCCATCAGGGTCACCACCAGCGGGATGCCGGCGCTGAGCTTGCGGTGGGTGTCATCCAGCGCCGCGTGGGCGTAGGTGCGGGTGTCCGCCGAGTCGTACGTCAGGGCCGCCGCGATCGGTGATCCCTCCAGCTCGGCGATGAACAGGGTCGCGGCGCCCGAGGGCATCAGCGTCCGCGCCACCTGCGTCAGGTACTCATCGCTCTGCGGCTTGAAGCCGTTGCGGGCCGCCGTCTGGTGCAGGAATCCCAGCAGGACCGAAATCTCGGCGGGGTCCTGGCTGGCCCGGAAGGTCACGCCCTTCTTGTGGATGTTGCGGTAGAGGTTCCGGTTGACCGGCTTCATCCCGGCCAGGACCTCCTTGAAGTCCTGCTCAAGATCCACGATCCAGCTCAGCTCCGGCTGCAGGTTCGCCGGTGCCGGGCGCAGGCCGCGGCTGCGCAGGACCGCGTCGGCCTCCGCGGCGGAGAACCCGGCGCTGACCGGCTCGACCCGGATGAAGACCGCGCCGGACGCCTTGGCGCGGTCCGTCAGCGAGGCCAGGGCGGCGTCGAAGGCGGCCACCGACCCGGCCACGGGGCCGTAGGGGACGTAGAGGAGCTTGCCGGCCGGGTTGCTTTCCTCGATGGCGAGGTAGCTCCAGCCGTCGCCGGACTCCTCGTGGACGGTGCGGCCCAGGTCGCGCTGGACGCGGGCCCAGTCCGGGCCCTGGAGGAAGTGGTCCATGATCAGGCCTTCATTCCGGTGGTCACGGCAAAGACGACGGCCGGTCCGGCGGTGTCCCCGGCCGGGTGGACGTTCACCGGCGCCTCGGCGGCCGGCACGAAGGCGCTGCCGCCGCGGTCCAGCCGGAGGTCGCCCTTGGGCGAATCCAGCATCACGGACCCGGCCACCACGATCAGCACCGCGGCGCCCGACTGGGCCAGCGGAACGGCCTCGCCGCCCGGGGCGAGTTCGATGCGCTGCAGCGCGAATTCCTGGAACGGCGGCCGGTACAGCTCCTGGCCCAACATGGTCTGCTCGGCGCGCAGCTCCGGGACGCCCACGGCCTCGAAGGCGATGGTCTGCAACAGCTCGGGCACGTCCACGAACTTGGGGGTCAGGCCGCCGCGCAGCACGTTGTCCGAGGAGGCCATCACCTCGATCCCGAGTCCGTGCAGGTAGGCGTGCACGTTGCCGGCGGGCAGGTAGACGGCCTCGCCGGGGGCCAGGGAGATCCGGTTCAGCAGCAGCGAGATCAGCACGCCGGGGTCGCCGGGGTATTCGGCGTTGAGCGTGCCGACGGTGTCGAGGGCGGCGTCCGGTCCCTCCGGGGTGCCGGCGGCCAGCAGCTCGACGACGGCGGCCGTTGCGGCGGCCACGTCGTCGCCCCCGCCGATCAGCCGTTCGAACGCGGCGCGCAGGGCCTGGCCCTCCTCCGGCCGGGCGAGGTCACCGACCAGCTGCGGCAGCAGGGCCGGCACCTCGCGGCCGCCCTGCTCGAAGGCCCGGGCCAGGTCCTCGAACACGGCCCTGGACTCAGCAGCCGGCCGGAAACCGCAGAGCGCCTCGAACGGGGTCAGCGCGAAGATCATCTCGGGCTTGTGGTTGTCGTCCTTGTAGTTGCGGGTCGCCGCGGACCGGTCCACGCCGGCGGCCTCCTCGCGCGCAAAGCCTGCCCGCGCTTGTTCCAGGGTGGGGTGCACCTGCAGGGAGAGCGGGTGGTCGGCGGCAAGGACCTTCAGCAGGAAGGGCAGCCGCGGGCCGAACGCGGCGACGCTCTCACTGCCCAGGAAGTGGTCCGGGTCGCCGGCGATCAGCGCGTCCAGTGCCAGCGGTCCGCCGTCGTCCGCTCGCGCCGCGGTGGAGGGGGAGTCCGGGTGCGCCCCGATCCACAGCTCGGCTTCCGGGCCGCCGGAGGCCGGGCGGCCCAGCAGGCCGGCGATCGCGGTGGGGGAGCCCCAGGCGTAGGGGCGGAGGACGTTCTCGAGTGCGTACATGGATCCTTATCCTAAAGCGGGGCGCACTGGCCGTTGGTGGCGACCAGGTTGCGGATCGACTGCTCGTCGCCCTGGCGCTTGAAGTCGTTGAGCATCTCCTCGGTGATGGGTTCACCGTCCGGGGTGGTGGTCACCGGGGTGAAGTCCGAGGACGACGGCGCCGGCGCCGGCGACGTTCCGGGCACCGTGCGGGGTGCGGTCTGAGCCGACAGCCCGGCCACGGTGCCGGCGGCGGAGAGCGGTCCGGGGACCGCGGCCGGGCGCAGCAGCTCATCGGTGCCGGCGGCCGCCTGCGGGGCCGGGCCGAGGAGCTTGTCCACGGCCTGGTGGATCCGGTCGAAGTCCGGGACGGTGGAGAAGTACGCCTCGAAGTCCGGCGGCCCGATGGTCAGGCGGCGGACCGGCTGGCCCTTGGACTTCATGGCGAGGTCCACGAAGCTGCCCAGCTGCCCGGCGGAGACGTTGGAGTCCACCACCTTGGTGCCGGCCTTGACGATGTCCTCGAACTTTGTCAGCAGGGTGCCCGGGTCGAGCTGCTTGAGCATGGCCTGCTGGACGCACTGCTGCCGGGCGATGCGGGCGTAATCGTCGACGAATTCGCGCGAGCGGCCGTACCAGAGGGCGTGGTAGCCGTCCAGGGTGTTGTCCCCGGCGGGGATCCAGCCCAGCGGCATGCCGTGGATGCCGTTGGCCTCGTCGATGGTTTCGCCGCTGATCGGCACCCAGCCGCCGGCCTTGATCCGAATCCCGCCCATCGCGTCGATGAGCTTGGCGAAGCCGTCCATGTCCACCAGGACGTAGGCCTGGACCTTGATGCCCAGCGTGCCGGAGACGGCCTCGAGCGTGGCCTGCGCCCCGGGATCCTCGACGCCGGGGTAGAGGTCCTGGTGTTCGTTGGTGACCTCGGTGTTGATCGCGTTGATCAGGCACTCGTCGCCGCAGTTATAGCCGTCCGGGTAGATCTTCCGCATCGGCGAATCGTCGCTGAACCTGGCGTTTTGCAGGTTGCGGGGGATCGAGATGATCGCGGAGGCGCCGGTCTTGGCGTCCACGCTGATCACCGAGAGGCTGTCCGGGCGGCGGCCGGTTCGGTCCGCGCCGGCGTCGCCGCCCATCATGAGGAAGTTGTAGCGGCCTTCGGAGGGCTCCATCGCGGGGCCGTCGGCGAAGATGGTGCCGATCGCCTCGCGGCCGACATTCAGCAGGTAGGCGGTGTAGCCGAGCCCGCCGGCGCTGAGAACCATTGCGACGACCAGGCCGAGGACGACGGCGGCGCGGGTGCGGGCCGCGGGCAGCAGCACTGGCCGGATCAGCCGGAGCGTGTTCAGGAACAGGGCCGCCCAGCCGACGGCCAGGGCCGCGAGCACGATCACGAGGATCAGCGAGGTGATCGGGTTGGCGACGAGGTTGATCAGCGTGGGCCGTGCGACGGCCAGCAGGATCAGCCCCAGCAGTACCAGGGCCCAGACGGTGAGGGTGACGCGCAGGGCGGCGCGTCCCAGCCGCCGGTCGCCGGCCACCAGCTGCGCGCTGCCGGGAACCAGGAGGGTCAGCAGGATCAGCAGGATCCCACGGCGGGTCAGGGTGGCGGGCGCGGCTCCCCGCGGATACCGGACCGGGTCCGTCAGCCGGGTCCGCCCGGGCCGGTCAGTGTCCGGCGCGCCGGCGGATCCTTCGCTCATGGTGGGAATCCTTACCGGCCGCCCCGCGGTTCGGTGTTCTCGGCGGAGAACACCTCGGCCACCTTGGCGCGCAGGCTGGCGCCCTTGGCGGTGGCGGCGTCGTTGAGGTCCTGGGCGAAGCGCAGCAGTTCGGTGCGCAGCTCGGCGGCGAACGCGTCCGTCCCGGCGGCCAGCATGCGCACGGCCAGCAGGCCGGCGTTGCGGGCGCCGCCGATAGAGACGGTGGCCACCGGCACGCCGGCGGGCATCTGGACGATCGAGAGGAGCGAGTCCATGCCGTCGAGGGTCTTCAGCGGCACGGGCACCCCGATCACCGGCAGCGGCGTCACCGAGGCGAGCATCCCGGGCAGGTGGGCCGCGCCGCCGGCGCCGGCGATGATGACCCGGATGCCGCGCTCGTGGGCGGTCTGTCCGTAGCGGATCATCTCGGTGGGCATTCGGTGGGCGGAGACGACGTCGGCCTCGAAGGGGATGCCGAACTCGGCCAGTGCCTCCGCGGCGGCCTCCATGACCGGCCAGTCCGAGTCGGAGCCCATGACGAGCCCGACGAGCGGGGCGGCGGTGGCGTCAGTGGTGGTCATTCGGTCTCCCCGGTGGTCTCGGGCGCGGCGGCCTGGGGCCGGCCGTCCCGGATGATGGCGGCGACGGCGCCGGCGCGCTGCCGGACGGAGTCGACGTCGGCGGTGGAGCCGCCGACAAGGTTGACGTGGCCGATCTTCCGGCCCGGCCGCACGGCCTTGCCGTAGCTGTGGACCTTGGCGGCCGGCTCGGTGGCCAGCGCCGCGGGGTAGGCCGAGTAGAGGTTCTGGTTGGCGCCGCCGAGGAAGTTCTTCATGACCACCACCGGGCCCAGCAGGTCGGTGGCACCCAGCGGCAGGTTCAGGATGGCGCGCAGGTGCTGTTCGAATTGGCTGGTGACGGAGCCGTCCTGGGTCCAGTGGCCGGTGTTATGCGGGCGCATGGCCAGTTCGTTGATCAGGAAGCCGGAGCCGACGCCGGGGGTTTCGAACATCTCCACGGCCATGACGCCGGTGACGCCGAGTTCGTTGGCGATCCGCACGGCGGCGTCTTCCGCCGCGGCGGCGACCTCCAGCGGGATGTCCAGGGCGGGGGCGATCACCTCGTCGCAGACGCCGTCGACCTGGATGGTGTGCACGACGGGCCAGGCGCGGCATTCGCCGTCCGGGGTGCGGGCCACCATGGCGGAGAGTTCGCGGCTGAACTCGACCTTGGCCTCGGCCAGCAGCGGGGACATCGACTCGAACCAGTCGGCCGACGCGGCGGCGTCCCCGGCCGTGGCGATGACGCGCACCCCCTTGCCGTCGTAGCCGCCACGCGGGGTCTTCAGCACCACGGGCCAGCCGGCGTCGTCGCCGAACGCGACGAGGGCGTCGACGTCGTCCACCGCGGCCCAGCGCGGGTTCGGCAGTTCCAGCCGGTCGATCGCGGCGCGCATCACGAGTTTGTCCTGGGCGTTGACCAGGGCGTCGGGGCCCGGGTGGACGTTGACGCCGGCATCGATCAGGGCGCGCAGGTGGTCGGTGGGCACGTGCTCGTGGTCGAAGGTGAGGACGTCCAGCCCGCGGGAGAACTCCAGCAGGTGGTCCAGGTCCTTGTAGTCACCGACCGGGGCTTTCGCCACCGCGGCCACCGCGGAGACGTCCTCAGCCTCGGCGAGGACACGGAGTTCGAAGCCGAGAGCGGTCGCGGCTGGGGCCATCATGCGGGCTAGTTGGCCGCCGCCAACCACGCCGATTACTGGAAAAGTCACATCGACCAGCCTACCGAACCCGGCGCCGGACGAGGCCCCGGACCCGTGATTTGGGCCGGTGAGTCCCCGCAGCGGGGCAATCTCCGGGGAAACGGCGCTAAAATGGGCCGTCGGCCACCCGGCCCCCACAGACAGCAACGCCCTCGGAGGGTCATGATCACCACACTTGCAGACCGGATCCGCGGGCTCGCCTCGCTCTTTTGGCGCGAAGTAGCGAAGTTCGGAGCCGTCGGCGGTGTCGCCTTTGTCATCGACAACGGCCTGACCTACTACCTGATGCACGGTCCCATGTCCGACAGCGAGGCCAAGGCGCGCTTCGTCGGGGCCACCGTGGCCACGATCTTCTCCTGGATCGCCAACCGCTTCTGGACCTTCCGGCACCGCCGCCAGGCCAACGTGCTGCGCGAGTTCGTGATGTTCGTGCTGATCAACGGCATCGGCATCGGCATCTCCACCGGCCTGACCGCCCTCGCCAAGTACGGCATGGGCATCACCGACAAGAACATGCTGTTCCTGGCCGGTGTCGTCGGCATCCTGGTCGCAACCGTGGTGCGCTTCTTCGCCTACCGGTTCCTGGTCTTCAACAAGGAACTCGACGACGAGCCCGAGTTCTCCGGCGACCACGAGATCATCGAACGCCACCCGCACGCCGCCGGATCAGTGCCTGCCGGCCGCGAGACCGGAACCCCGGGCGCGACGCCGGACGGACGCCAGGCCCCGTAGGCCTGCTTCGCAGGGCAGGGCAGGCCGGATCAGCGGAGGCTGATCCGTTCGTCGCCCAGCAGCCGCTCGGTCAGGGCAACGTCCGGGTGCACCAGCACCACCGAGCCGTCCCTGGACCAGGCCCACAGCGCCCGCGACAGCGCCGCCTCCAGGCCGTCCCCGGCCTGCACCAGCAACCGCGGCGCCGCAGCGCTGTCAGCGCCGTCATCTGCAACCCCTGGCAAGGCCCCGAAGCCCTCCACCAGCCGCCCGTGCGGATGGTCGACGCCGGCGGCGTCCCGCAGCGCGGTCCGGTCCGGCTCCGGGTCAACGTAGGCCATAAAGAAGTCCCCGTGGCTGCGGACCTCCGCCGCATAGTCGAGCACGCCGCTGGGGAGTTCGCCCGGCCAGCGCATCGCCAAGGCCGGCAGCGCCACGGCCAGCACGGCGTTGACTCCGCCGGCGGCCGCGGCCGGGCCGGGATCCGCCGTGGCGAGCAGTTCGGCATCGCCGTCCGCCAGCACCACCTCCATCCCCAACTGCCAGGCGGCCAGGGCCAGCACCAGCGATTTCCAGTGCGCCGGCAGGTCCAGCCGCAGCCGCGTCCCCGGTTCCGCGTCCAGTTCGTCCTGCAGCAGGTTGCTGGTTTTCGCCACCCAGTTATCCAGCACCCGGCCGGAGAGCTCGACGCGCTCGGCGTCCGGGCCGTACCAGGTCAGGCGCGGGGCGGTGGACTGGCCGGAACGCAGGGCCGACATCAGGTCGGCGGCGGGGATGTTCATGGCGTTCATCTTGCCACGGCGGCCGCCGCGCCCACGTGGCAGGGCCCCTGACCCGCCCACCCACGATCCGGGTGATCTCGGTCACGGCGCGCGATGCCGAGTGCGGTGCCGCCATTATCTGAGCGGGCGGCGCGGGGGAGGGGGATGCCGCCGATGATGCCGGAATATCGGCCAAAAGGGAGCAGAAATCGCCATTAGCCCCCCAAAGGTGGTCAGCATGCTTCCCATTCGGCGGGGATGGGCCGCAGGCCGCGCAAAAAATCACGGGCGTGGCGTGCCTCAGGAATTCCCAAGGAATTGATTATTATCCCTGCTGCCGCTTGACTCCCCGATACTTACACACGTGTAATTAGGGAACGAAAGCCACCGCACAACAGCCGGCGCTCAACCGAGTGTCCGTGGGTCAAGCAGGGGCTGCCAATCAGAGAGGGAAACGCCAATGGGGCTTGCAGAGCGTATCCATGAAGAGGAAGTTGTCGCCGGCCAGGCGACGGCCAAATACCGTTCACGCGGAGTGCCGAGCGACTGGTACGTGGACCCGGCCGATCCGGAGGCCGCGGACCGCTACAACGGCCAGACCAAGGACGCGCTGGAGGACCAGGCCACGGCCTTCCTCGCAGCCCATGAGGCTCTCCTGGCGGGGAACCCGGATCTCGACGACGATCCGCTGGACCCGCCCATGGAGGTGCAGGCCCCCGACGCCGGCACCGTAACCCAGGCGATCTGGATCGGTCTCCCCGCGCAGCAGGACTTCGACGACGAAGGCGAGCTGGGCTGGCAGACGGACGCGCTGTGCGCCCAGACTGACCCCGAGGCATTCTTCCCCGAAAAGGGCGGCTCCACCCGGGACGCCAAGAAGGTCTGCGGCGCGTGCAACGTCCGCTCGCAGTGCCTGGAGTACGCACTCTCCAATGACGAGCGTTTCGGCATCTGGGGTGGCCTCTCCGAGCGGGAACGCCGCAGGCTTAGGAAGCGGGCAGTCTAATTCTTCAAGAAGTACGAGTCACCGCCGTCGTGGTAGCCCACGACGGCGGTGACTACCTCCCCAGAACCCTCGCGGCCCTGGCGGCGCAGACGCGCCCCGCGGACGCCGCGATCGGGGCCGACACCGGATCCCGTGACCATTCGGCGGCCCTGTTGGCGCAGGCGCTCGGCGCCGGCAACGTCACCGCCGTCGAACACTCCCGGACCGGCATGGGCGGAGCGGTGCAGGCCGCCCTGGCCGCCTTGGCCCCGCGCCGGGAGGGCATGGCCGCCGACGCCGAATGGATCTGGCTGCTCCACGACGACGCCGCCCCGGCCCCCGAGGCCCTCGCGGAACTGCTGCACGCCGTCGAACGTGCGCCCTCGGTGACGGTGGCAGGCTGCAAGCAGCTCGACTGGCACTCCGAGCGGCGCCTGATCGACGTTGGACTCTCCATCAGCCGTTGGGCCGAGCGGCTCACCCTGATCGAGGCGGACGAGCTCGACCAGGGCCAGTACGACGGCCGCAGCGACACCTTTGCCGTCAACTCCGCCGGCATGCTGGTCCGCCGGGATGTCTGGGAGCAGCTGGGCGGATTCGACCCGGCCCTGCCCGGAACCGGCGACGACGTCGACTTCTGCTGGCGCAACCGCCTGGCCGGCCACCGCGTGGTGGTGGTCCCGACGGCACGCATGTTCCACGTGGCGCACCGCCCGCACGGCCAGGGCACCCCCGCAGCCGCCCGCAAGGCCCAGGTCCACCTGCGGCTCAAGCACGCCTCGGCCTGGAAGGTGCCCCTGCATGCCATCGGCGCCCTGCTGGGAAGCCTGTTCAAACTTGTCCTGAGCATCGCGCTCAAGGACCCCGGCCACGGACTGGCCCAGTTGGTCGCCACCGTCGGCGCCCTGGCCCGGCCCGCCGCCGTTCTCCGCGGCCGCCGCAACGCGGCGCGTACCCGCCGGATCCGCCGCTCCGTGATCAAGGGCCTGCAGACCCACCGCCGCGAGGTCTGGGCCCACCGGCGCTCACTGATCGAGTCCCTCGGCTCGGACGAGGCCGAGGGGATGCCGGGCCACGACCCGTTGGGCGAGCAGCCCAGCGGCGACGCCGCCGACGACTTCGCCGCCCTGGCCGCAACGGACCGCGGCTGGGTGGGAGCCGGCGCGCTGCTGGCGGTGCTGCTTGCGGCCGCGGCCTCGGTGGCAGGGCTGCTGAACATCTTCCGGGCCGACGCCGTCACCGGCGGCGCGCTGATCCCGCTCTCTACCGGGCTGGGCAGGATCTGGGACCACGCCACCGGCTGGTGGGTGGAACTTGGGGCCGGGCTGCCAGGGCGCGGGGATCCCTTCGGTTTCGTGCTCTGGTTCCTGGGCGTCCTCGGCGCGGGGAACGCCAACGCCTCGGTCGTGTGGCTGCTGCTGCTGGCCATGCCGCTGGCGGCCCTGACGGCCTGGTTCGCCGCGGGGGCCCTGACCCGGCGGCGCCGGCTGCGGTTCATCGCCGCGCTGGCCTGGGCCGGCGCCCCGGCGCTGCAGGTGGCACTGAACCAGGGCCGACTGGGTGCCATGGTGGCCCACGTGATGCTGCCGCTACTGGTCCTGGCGCTGCTGCGCGCCACCGGCACCGTCCCCGGCCGCGGCCGCTTCGCGGTGCCCGCGCCGGGGGAGCGCCGCTTTACCGAGAAGCCCCCCATCAAACCCGGCATCAACGGGACGCCGTCCTGGACCGCCGCGGCCGCCGCCGGGCTCGCCCTGGTGGTCGTCACCGCCGCCGCCCCATCGCTCCTGGTGCCTGCCCTGGTCCTGATCGTCCTCGGCGCGGTCCTGCTGGGCCGCCGGGGACGCACGCTCTGGTGGTCGCTGCTTCCCAGCCTGGCGCTGTTCGTTCCGTTCGCTCTCTCCGCCCTGGACCGCCCTCGCGCCCTGCTCGCCGACCCGGGACTGCCGCTCGGCTTCGACGCCGCGCCGCTGTGGCAGCAGGCGCTAGGCCAGCCGCTTGCTTTCGACGCCGGCGCGGGCCTGACCGGGCTGTCCCTCTTCGGTCCTGGCCCCGTGCCGTGGGCGCTGCTGCTGGCCCTGCTGGCAGGGGTTCCCGTCCTGGTGCTGGCGCTCACTGCGCTGTTCCTTCCGGGCCGCCGCGGCACCGGCCGCCGGCCCCGCCTCGCGCGCAGCCTGTGGGCCGCGGCCCTCGTACTGCTGGCCGGAAGCTGGCTAGCCGGCCACCTCGCCGTCGCCGCCAGCGCCGAGGTGCTGGTCTCCCCGTTCTCCGGACCGGCCGTGTCTGCCGCCGCTTTCCTCCTGCTCGGCGCGGCGCTGCTCGGCGCCGAGGCCCTGCTGGACGCCGCGGCCGCAGCCCGCACCCGGTCCGTCACCGTTGAGGCAGAGCCGGGGGCCGAGTCGCCCGCCGACACCGCAACAGAAGGGCCCACCACCTCCCGGGCGCTTCCGGCCCGTGCAGTCGCGGTCCCTGCCTTCCTGGTGAAGGGCGCCGCCGCGGCCGCCGTGGTGCTTCTGGTCGCGGGGCCGCTTGCAGGGCTGGCGGCGTGGTCCGCGCACAACGTTTTGCAGACCACGGCCGCCCCCGCCGGAACTGCCTCAGCCGGGGCCGCCTCCACCGGATCCGCGGGAACCGGAACCCCGGCCGCGGGACCTGCCGCCGGCACCGACGCCGCAGATGCCGCCGCCGGTGACGGGGCGCTCGGGGTTTCCCGGCTGCTTCAGCCGGGCCGGGCCACGGCGCTGCCCGCCACCGCGATCGACCGCGGCGAGGGTCCCGAACAGGCCCGGACCCTGGTGATCTCCGCACAGGACAACGGCGGATTCGCCGCCTCGCTGATGCGTGGCTCCGGGACCACCCTGGACGCCCTGTCCGCGATCGCCTCCGCCCGGCCCGTCATCGGGGCCCCGGGCGAGGAATCCGTCCGGCTGGACGACGCCGTCAACGGCTCACTCCGCTCCCTGGTCGCCACCATTGTCGCCGGCCAGGGCGTGGATCCGCGCCAGCAGTTGGAGGAATTCGGCGTCGGCTTCGTGGTGCTCTCGGCCACGGACAGCTCGGCCCAGCTGACGGCCAGCCGGATGGACGCTGTCCCTGGCCTCGTCGCCGTCGGGCAGACCGACGTCGGCTGGCTGTGGCGTATCACCCCGCTGCACCCAAACCAGCAGGGCCCCGCCGACGCCGCGGAGGTGGCACACCGGCTGCGGATCGTCGACGGCTCCGGCGCCACCACCGGACTCCTGCCCGCCGGACCGCTGGACGCCGAGGCTCCCGTTCCGGACGGTCCCGAGGGCCGGCTGGTGGTCCTCAGCGAACGGGCCGACGCCGGATGGAGCGCCTTCCTGGACGGCAAGCGGCTCACCGCCACCAGCTCGGACTGGGCACAGGCCTTCACGCTGCCGGCCCGCGGCGGCCAGCTCAGCATCCGCTACGAGAACCCCTGGGCGCTCTGGACCGGCATCGGGCAGGCGGTCGTGATCGGCCTGACCGTGCTGCTGGCCATCCCCATGCCCGCCCGCCGCCGCAATGCCGGCATCTCCCGGGACGAAGCGTCCCTGCGGAAGGAACACCAGCATGCCTGACGAACAGCACCCCGCGGCCCGGCCCGAAAACTCCGGCGACGGTCCGTACGACGGCAAACGGGACCGCAGCGCCCGCGGCAAGGAATCCCGGCCCACTGATTCCCGGCCAACAGCCCGGCGGCTGAAGACCCTGGCCCGCCCGCTGGGCGGGATCCTCGCCGGCGTGGTCATAGTGGCCGCCGGCGGCGGACTGGTGGCCGCCACGGCACTGGCGCCCCGAACCTCCGGCAGCAGCCCGCTGACGGCACCTCAGGCCGCCGTCCCGGCCGGTAACCTCGTGGCCGTGTGCCCCGCCCCGGCCCGGCTGCTCCAGGCCACCCCGGTGGGGACCGACCCGCAGTTCAGCCCCGAGTCCGCCACGGCCAAGAGCTCCGTCTCCGCCCTGGTCCTGGGCAACGGGTCCGGCGTGCTCCCCGGCAGCCGCCTCGCCGGCCTCACCGGCAGTCCGCTGGTGGAACTGGCCAAGGCCCCGGCCGCGCCCGCCACCGCCAGCCCGGCTCCGGCCCCAGCGGGCACACCGCCGGCACCCCGCGCCGCAGTCACCCAGCGCGGGATCGACGCCGTGAGCGTCCTCAGCTCGGACGCGTTCGGGGACCAGCAGCCCTCCGCCGCCGCCGCCATGAGCTACGCCGCGGACGACGGCGACCTCCGCGGCACCGCCGCCGCGGCCTGCCAGAATCCCGCCAACGATCTCTGGCTGGTAGGTGCGGACACCTCGCTGGGCCGGACCGCCGTGCTGAACCTGAGCAATGCCTCGGGCACCCCGGCGACGGTCAACCTCGACCTTTTCGGCGCCAAGGGCGTCATCCAGGCTCCGGGCAGCCGCGGCCTGCTGGTGGCCCCCGGCACCACCCGCTCGATCGTCCTGGCCGGCCTCGCCCCGGGACAGGACAGCTTGGCCGTGCGGGTGCGCAGCACCGGCGGCCCCGTGGCCGCCGTCATCCAGCAGAGCGTGCTTCGCGGACTGACGCCCGGCGGCGTCGACTTCATCACCCCCGGCACCGGCCCCGCCACCCGGCAGGCCGTCACCGGGCTGGACATCCAGGACCCTGCCGCCCTCGGCCCGCTCACGGCCAAGTCCGGCTTCGGGGACGCCGGCCCCGCACTCCAGATCGCCGTCCCCGGCGCCGCGGACGCCGTCGTGGAGGTCAAGATGTACGGCCGGGATGGGCAGAAGCCGCTGCCCGGCGGCGGCGTCGTCACCGCCAAGGCCGGCGCGGTCACCACCGTCCCGCTGGCGGGGGTTCCCGACGGGCACTACACCGTTTCGGCCAGTTCCGACGTCTCCTTCACCGCGGCCGCCCGCGTCACCCGCGGCCTCAAGGCCGAGGAGCCCACGGACGTCGCCTGGTCGCCGTCCGCCATCCGGCTCGGCAGCCAGCACCTGGTGCCGGTCCCGGCGGCCGGCAGCCGCTTCCTGATGTTCGGCGCCCCGGACGGGCGTGCCACGATCTCCTACACGCCGGTCACCGCGGACGGCAAAATCCGCAGCGCCACGACGGCGGACATCGCAGGCGGCACGACCGCGTCCGTGCAGGTCCCCGCCGACGTGGAAGGCTCCGCGGTGGTGGGTTACCTGGTGTCGGCGGCGGGGGAGGCGGCGTACGGCGCGGTCTTGCTCGAACGCGACGGGAAGGCGGACGTAGCCACGGTACCGGTGTCCCCGGGCGCGGCCGGGCAGGAAAAGGTCGCTGTCACCCTCGGTTACTAGTAGCGGCGGCGGTAGACAGGGTCGAGCGTCTCGGGCGGAACACCCAGCATCTCTGCGGTGCGTTCGACGACGACGTCGTGCACCAGGTCCGCGAGTTCCTCCCGGCTCCCGCACGCCTGCTCCACCACGCGGCGGTAGAGCGTGATCACCGGGCCCTCGCCCGCCGTCGCCGGCGCGTAGGCACCCATCGGCGCGGGAGAGCCCTCGGCCACGAGCTGCTCGAGCTGCGGCGGGATGTCCTCGACAGCGAACCGGACCCCGTCCAGCGGCTTGCCCCAGATGTCGTGGAGTCGCTGGGCCGAATCGAGGACGAAATCGTCGAAGCGCTCAGCCCGGGTCCGGTACCCCGGCAGGGTGGGCATCAGCAGCTCGCCGCGCAGGCCGCGGCCATGGCGGTTCCTGCGGCGTTCGCGGAAGCCCCGGACACGGCCGCCCTCGGCGGCGCCGGGCTCCGTGAGCCGCACCGTAAAGCCGGAATCGTGGGGCAAAGGCTGCATACCTCGACTCTAAACCCGGCGCCCTGATTCCGCGATATGACGGGCCGTACGCGGGTGCGGGCCCTCCTGCGGTGTTTCAATGCGGCCCCGGAACCGTGCAGGGGAGTAGTCTGTGGTGTCGTGGGTGCAATTCGTCTCTGTTCAAGGTCCGCCTGCCGGAATTCGGCGGTGGCGACTTTGACGTACGTTTACGCCGACTCCACCGCGGTTCTCGGCCCGCTGGCCACCTACGCCGAACCGCACTGCTACGACCTCTGCGAACAGCACGCCGGGTCCCTGACGGTGCCCCGCGGCTGGGAAGTCCTCCGCCTGGCCATGCCCGCGACGCCCGCCGGGCCCGGCCCCGACGACCTGCTGGCCCTGGCCCACGCCGTCCGTGAGGCCGCCGGACGCCCGGCCGCCACCGGCCAGGGTAACGACGCGGCCCAGGCCCCCGGGCAGCGTGCCAGCCATCCCGCCCTGGAGGCCCCGGCCACCCCGGAGGGCGCCCGGCGCGGCCACCTGCGCGTCCTCCGCGAACCCTCCTGAGCCCCGAATCAGCGGTAGGCTGGGGAAGAACTTTCCGTAAGCCACCGGCGCCCGACGCGGCGCCCCCAGGGAGCCTTCGCCATGCCAGGTCTTAACGTGCCATTGATCAGTTCCGAACTTCTCTCCGTGCTGCGCTGCCCGGTCACCGGCTCCACCCTGGTGCAGGAGGGCGAGGAACTCGTTGCCACCAGCCCCGACGCGCAGGGCCGCACCCTCCGTTACGGCATCGAAGACGGCATTCCGCTGCTGCTCCCGCCCGAACTCCTGGCCGCCGCCGGCTCCGCCGCGTCCGACCAGCACGACGGCGGCGCGCCCGCCGGACCCCGCCACGCCGCTGACTAGCACCTGCCCCAGGGCGGGCGCGGCACCCCACCAAGGGTGCCCCGGCCGCCTCCCATCGGAACCGCCCGCGGCTCCGAACCCCTGACAGCCCCGTGCTTTCAACCCGACGCTTCCAACCCGGCTACTCCAAAGGATTTTCATGACCTTCGATTACAAGATTGCCGACATCTCCCTGGCCGAGGCCGGCCGGCACCAGATCCGCCTCGCCGAGCACGAGATGCCGGGCCTGATGGCCCTGCGCGAGGAATTCGGCCCCAGCCAGCCGCTCAAGGGCGCCCGGATCGCCGGCTCCCTGCACATGACGGTGCAGACCGCAGTGCTGATCGAGACCCTCACGGCGCTGGGCGCCGAGGTGCGCTGGGCCTCCTGCAACATCTTCTCCACCCAGAACGAGGCCGCCGCGGCCGTTGTCGTCGGCCAGGGCACGGTCGAGGACCCGCAGGGCGTCCCCGTCTTCGCCTGGAAGGGCGAGACGCTCGAGGAATACTGGTGGACCGCCGAGCAGATCCTGACCTGGCCCGGTGCGGACAGCAACCCGGATCTGGGCCCGAACATGATCCTCGACGACGGCGGCGACGCCACCATGCTGGTGCACAAGGGCGCCGAGTTCGAGGCCCTGGGCTCCGTCCCGGCCGCAGGCGACGACGAGTCCGAGGAGGGCCGGGTCTTCCTGTCCGTCCTGCGCGCCTCGCTCGAAAAGGACCCGCAGAAGTGGACCCGGATCGGCTCCCGCCTGCTGGGCGTGACCGAGGAGACCACCACCGGCGTGCACCGCCTGTACCAGCTCGCCGAACAGGGCAAGCTGCTCTTCCCGGCCATCAACGTCAACGACTCCGTCACCAAGAGCAAGTTCGACAACAAGTACGGCATCCGCCACTCCCTGCCCGACGGCATCAACCGTGCAACCGACGTCCTGATGGGCGGCAAGGTCGCCGTCGTCTGCGGCTACGGCGACGTCGGCAAGGGCGCCGCCGAGGCGTTCCGGGGCCAGGGTTCCCGCGTGATCGTCACCGAGATCGACCCGATCTGCGCGCTGCAGGCCGCCATGGACGGCTACCAGGTGGCCACGCTCGAAAGCGTGCTCGCCGAGGGCCACATCTTCATCACCACCACCGGCAACAAGGACGTCATCCTGGCCGAGCACATGGCCGGCATGCGCGACAAGGCGATCGTGGGCAACATTGGCCACTTCGACAACGAGATCGACATGGCCGGCCTGGCCCGCATCCCCGGCGTCAAGAAGGTCGAGATCAAGCCGCAGGTCCACGAGTGGGTCTTCAACGAGGGCACCGACGGGGAGAAGTCGATCATCGTCCTCTCCGAGGGCCGCCTTCTCAACCTCGGCAACGCCACCGGCCACCCGTCCTTCGTGATGAGCAACTCCTTCGCGAACCAGACGATCGCGCAGATCGAACTGTTCACCAAGGCCGGCCAGCCCGAGGGTGAGAAGGAGTACGAGAAGCAGGTCTACGTGCTCCCCAAGATCCTGGACGAGAAGGTCGCCCGGCTGCACCTTGACGCCCTCGGCGCTACCCTGACCGAGCTGAGCAAGGAACAGGCGGAGTACCTCGGCCTCGACGTTGCCGGCCCGTTCAAGCCGGAGCACTACCGCTACTAGGAGCTCCCTGGGAACATCCCCTGAGTCTCCCGGGAAGGCCCCGGACCCACGGCACCCGCCGCGGGCCCGGGGCCTTTTTTGTGACCGTATCGTGCCTCGGTCCGGCCCGGTCCGGCGCCCGTTTGCCCCTATGCTGGCAAGGTGACGTCTGGAAGGACCCGAGTATCGTGACCGTCTCAAAAACCTGGAGCACCCGCCGCAAGGCCATCGTCCTGGCCGCTGTCTGCGTGCTGGGAGCCGGCGGAGGAGTCTTCGCCGCGGCCGGGCCGCTGGCCCACCCGTCCTTTGCCTCCGAGGCTTCCTCGCCGGAGCGGTCCACCCCGGGACTGGCCTACCCGGTGCTGCCGCCGGTCCAGCTGACCGCGGCCCCGGCGGACGCCGCCACGGCCGTGAACCCTGCCTCGCCGGTGACCCTGAAGGTCGGCAACGGGCGGATCGACCGGGCATCCCTGACCAGCGAATCCGGCGGCTCGGTGGATGGCACGCTCAGCGCGGACGGTTCCAGCTGGACCGCGTCCGGGCCGCTGAAGTTCAACACCCGGTACACCTACACCTACACCGTCATCGACGCCGCCGGCCGGAGCACCACCTCCACCCGCAGCTTCACCACGGTCTCCACCGCGAACGAGGCGGACGCCGCGATTTACCCGCTGGACGGGATGAAGGTGGGCGTCGCGCAGCCGATTCAGATCACCTTCAGCGAACCGGTCCTGAACCGCGACGCTGTCGAGAAGGCCATCAAGATCACCTCCACCTCCGGCCAGCCCGGGGAGTTCCACTGGTTCAGCAACACCATGGTCCGGTACCGGCCGGAGAACTTCTGGGCCGCCAACAGCACCATCACCATGGACATGCAGCTCTTCGGCGTCGACCTCGGTAAGGGCCAGATCGGCAATTTCAACAAGAAGGTCACCATCCACATCGGGGACAAGAAGACCGCGATCGCCGACGCCACCGCCCACACCTTCAAGGCCTTCGTCAACGACCAGCAGGTCGGCGAATGGCCCACCACCATGGGCGACACCCGGTTCCCCTCGGCGCGCGGCTACCTGGTGCTGATGGAGAAGTACCGGGTGGAGCACATGAGCGCCGCCTCGATCGGCCTCAAGCCCGGTGACCCGGCCTACTACGGAGAGCTGGACGTCAACTTCGCCACCCGGCTGACCCCCAGCGGCGAGTTCATCCACCAGGCTACCGACTCCGCCCTGCCCTTCATCGGCAAGGCCAACCTCTCGCACGGCTGCATCGGGCTGGGACCCGACGGCGCCCAGTGGGTCTTCGACAATATGACCGCCGGCGACGTGGTCCAGGTGGTCAACACCGAGGGCGACTTCGCCGCGTTCGACGACGGCTACGGCGACTGGAATATCCCATGGGCCCAGTACGCCAACTAAAGCGCCGGAGCAGGCTGCCCGCCGTCGCGGGCATCTGCCTCCTCCTGGCCGCGGCCGGCATCGGATCCGCCACCGCCCCGGTTTGGGCCGAGGAAAAGCTGCCGTCGGAGGCGTCCGCGCCGATGCGCTCGGTCAGCGGACTCGCCGTCCCCGTGCTGCAGCCGCTGGAACTTGGCGTGACGCCGCTGGACGGTGCCACCGGCGTCAACCCGGCCTCGCTGCCCGCGGTCAAGGCCGTGAACGGCCGCGTGCTGGAGGTGACGCTGCGCCCCGAGAACGGTGGCGGCCCCGTCCCCGGTAGCCTCAGCGCCGACGGCTCCACCTGGACGGCGGAGCAGCCGCTCGACTTTGACACCGTCTACCGGTATCGCTTCACGATCGTCGACGGCGCCGGGCGGACCACAGTCCGGGAGCAGCGGTTCACCACGGTGGCCGCCGCCAATGAGGCCGACGCCGCCCTCTACCCCCGCGCCGGCAGCACCCTCGGCGCCGGCCAGCCGCTTGAGATCATCTTCAGCGAACCGGTGAAGAACAAGGAGGCGCTGGAGCGGGCCGTGACGGTCACGGCATCCTCCGGCCAGCCCGTGGCCTGGCACTGGTACTCGGACCGGCGCGCCCGGATCCGGCCGGAAACCTTCTGGGCCGCCAACGCCACGGTCAGCGTGGACCTGCGCCTCTTCGGGGTGGACTTCGGCAACGGGATGGTGGGGAACGCGGACACCCGGATCGGCTACACGGTGGGCCCGCAGCGGATCGCCGTCGTGGACGACACCACCAAGACCATGAACGTCTACATCGACGGCGCCCTCGCCCGCACCGCGCCGGTGACCCTCGGCGGGGAGGACTGGCTGTCCCCGACGGGGTACGCCGTGATCATGGAGCAGGAGCGCAGCTCCCGGTTCAACGCAGGCAGCATCGGGCTCAAGCCGGGGGACAAGGGCTACTACCCGCCACTGACGGTCGAGTACGCCAACCGGCTCACGACGTCGGGCGTGTACGTCCATCAGGCGCTGGAATCGGCCTGGGGCGCGGTAGGCCGGGCGAATGTCTCGCACGGCTGCGTCGGGCTGCTGCCGGCGGACGCCGCGTGGTTCTTCGCCACGATGAAGCCCGGCGACGTGGTCCAGACCCTGAACACGGGCGCTCCGCCGGTAGAGCCCCTCGAGGGCTTCGGCGACTGGAACATCCCTTGGAACGTGTATGCCAAGCGCTAGCGGAGCGCGGGGAGTTTGGCCACGAATCGGTGACGGTCCGGGGTGGCACCTCCCCGGGGCCGAAACCCTGACGGTAGGCTCGAGAACAGATATGAGGCGCGGCCCGGCTCGACGCCCGGACGCGCGGAATCCGACGGAAGCGAAGCAGCAGTGACTGAGAAGAGTGCCACCCCTCCGAACCGGCCGGAGCCCGACCTGGATCCCGCCGGGGACACGGACGAGCCCGCCTTCGAGTGGATGAAGCCCTCCGGCGCCGCCGCCTCGAAGCCGGCCCCGGGCAAGGACAATGTCGCAGAACCCGGTGAACGCCAGGGCCGCCGGGCCGAACGGCTCGCCGCCGAACGCCGGACCGACGAACGCCGCACCGACGAACGCACCGGCGGCGCCACCGCCGTCGGCCGTCCCGCGGGGGCGGACGCCTACCGCGAGGCGCTCCCCACCTCGGCCCTGCACGTGCGCCCGCCCCAGGAGGAAGTCGAGCGCCGCAACGCCGAACGCGAGCAGGCCGCCAACGCCAAGCCCGTGGCCCCCCGGGTCATGCAGGTCCTGCTGGCCATCTGCTTCCCGGTCATCCTGCTGGTGCTCGCCGTCCGCGCCGTGACCAGCCCGCTGTTCCTCTGGGCCGAATACAACCGTCCCGGCTTCCCGGGCGACGGCTACGGCTTCAACATCGATGACCGGATGACCTACGGTTCCTACGCCGTGGACTACCTGGGCAACTGGTCCGGCCCGCGCTACCTGGGGGAACTGGTGAACCGCAGCGGGGAGAAGCTGTTCAAGGCCGGCGAGGTCAGCCACATGGCCGACGTCAAAACCGTGATGCTCTCCTCCTTCGCGGCGGGGACGCTGCTGGGCATCGTCAGCCTGGTCGCCATCCTGTACCTGCGCCGGCGCAGCACCGGCGGGGTCCGCCGCGGGCTCTTCGCCGGCTCCATCGCCACCCTGGTGATCATCATCGGCCTGGGCGTCCTGGCGGTGCTCGGCTGGGAACAGTTCTTCACCGAGTTCCACCAGATCTTCTTCGCCAACGGCACCTGGACGTTTTCCCTGCAGGACACCCTGATCCGGCTCTTCCCGGCCCAGTTCTGGAGCGACGCCGGGATCGCGATCGGCGCCCTGGTGCTGCTGGCCTCGCTGCTGACCCTCATCCTCACCTGGCCCACCCGGCGCCGCCGCGGCCTGCCGCCCCGGACCGGGAAGGCGAAGGACAGTGTTGCCGGCGACGCGTCGGCCGCCGGCGGCCTGACGGACGCCGACTCGTCCACCGAGGCGGCGCTCAAGGGCCGCCGCTTCAAGCGCCGTGGCACCCCGGCCACGGAGGCGCCCGCAGAGACTATGGCCGTGCCGAACGCTGCGTCGGAACCGTCCACGGACGCCGCACCGGAAGCGGCATCCAAGGGCGCAAGCGCCCCCGCCGGACCCGCGCAGTCCTAGCAGCCACACGCGGCCGCAGCGGCGGCGGGGCTCACGCCCCGCCGCACGCTCAGCCGTAGATGCGGTTGATGTGCTCCTCGTAGTCCCGGACGACGGCGGCCCGCTTCAGTTTCAGTGACGGGGTCAGGTGGCCCGACTCGACCGTGAAGTCGGCGTCCAGGACCACGAAGCTGCGGATCGACTCGGCCTTGGAGACCAGCCGGTTCGCGTCGTCGACGGCGGCCTGCAGGGCCTCCCTGACCAGTTCTGAAGAGGCCGCCTCGGCGGCACCCATCACGGGGATGCGCTGCGCTGCGCACCAATTCTCCAGGCCCTCGGGGTCCAGGTTGATCAGCGCTGACACGAACGGCCGCCCGTCGCCCACCACTACGGCCTGGGCCACCAGCTGGTGCTCGCGGATCTTTTCCTCCATCGGCCCGGGTGCCACGTTCTTGCCGCCGGCGGTGACCAGCAGGTCCTTCTTGCGGCCGGTGATGGTCAGGAAGCCGTCCTCGTCCAGGGCGCCGAGGTCGCCGGTGCGGAAGAACCCGTCGGTGAAGGCCTCGGCGTTGGCCGTCTCGTTCGCGTGGTAGCCCTTGAAGACGCCGATGCCCTTGACCAGGATCTCGCCGTCGTCGGCGATCCGGATGGTGGTGCCGGGGATCGGGATGCCCACGGTTCCCACCTTGGTCAGGGACGGGGTGTTGGCCGTGCAGGGGGCCGTCGTCTCGGTCAGTCCGTAGCCCTCCAGCACCGGGATCCCGGCGCCGCGGAAGAAGTGCGCGTCGTTGGCGCTCAGCGGGCTGGCGCCGGAGACGGTGTAGCCCAGCTGGCCGCCGAACGCCTGCCGCAGCCGCGGGTAGAACACCCTGTCGAAGAGCCCGTGCCGGGCGCGCAGCAGCAGGCCGGGTCCCCGGCCCTCGCCGCGGGACTCGGCGTCGAGCGCCCGGGAGTACTCGACGGCGGTGGTGGCGGCGGCGTCGAACAGTTTGCCCTTGCCCGCCTCGGCGGCCTTGTGCGAGGCGCCGGCGTAGACCTTTTCGAAGATCCGCGGCACCACCAGCAGGAACGTGGGCTTGAAGGTGCCCAGATCCTCGAGGAGTTCCTTGGCGCTGCCGGTGTGGCCCAGGGTGGTGCCGGCGGCCAGGCAGACCACCTGCACGGCGCGGGCCAGCACGTGCGCCAGCGGCAGGAACATCAGCGTCCGGTTGGAGGGGTTCAGCAGGATCTCGGGCAGGAACAGGACGATGTTCTTGGCCACGAGCGCGAAGTTTCCGTGCGTGATCTCGCAGCCCTTCGGCCGGCCCGTGGTGCCGGAGGTGTAGACCAGGGAGGCGACGTCGTCCAGGCCCGCCGCGGACCGTTGCCGCTCCAACTCGGCGTCGGTGACGCCGGTGCCGGCGGCGGCCAGGCTTGCCAGGTTGGGGGCAGCGCCGTCGAAGTCCATCCGGACCACGCCGAGGACGCGTTCGGCGAGCAGGGCGGAGGAGTCCAGGACGCCCTGGACCAGGTCCGCCTTGGCCTGGTCCTCGACGAAGACGCGGCGGGCGCCGGAATCGTGCAAAATCCATTCGACCTGGCTGGCGGAGGACGTTTCGTAGATCGGAACGGTCACGCCGCCGGCGAACCAGATGGCGAAGTCCACCACGGTCCATTCGTAGCGGGTGGCGGACATGACGGCCACGGTGTCGCCCGGGACGATGCCGCCGGCGATCAGGCCCTTGGCCAGGGATCGGGCCTGCTCCACGAACTGCCTGGCCGGCACGTCCGTCCAGCCGTTGGGACCCTTGCGGGCGTACAGGGTGCGGACCGGGTCCTCGGCGTACTGCTCCAGCAGCAGGTCCGTGACATTACTGTCCGGATCCAGCTCCACAAGCAGTCCGGTGCTGGCTTCTCTCACGTCGCGTCTCTCCCGTTCCGGGTCGGCCGGCCGGTGACCGGGTGTCCGCTAGTAATCCTGCCCTAGATCCAGGACGGCATCCACATCCTGGCCCGCCAGTCCTGGTAGGAAATCACTTCGGCCGTCCAGACCGGGTAGAAGAACGCCGAGAGCAGCACCGCACCGACGACGAACACGGCCACCACGAGCAGACCTGACCGGCGCCGCCACAGCGGGTCCGTCCGGCGGCCCAACACCAGCCCCAGGCAGTAGACCAGGGCGAGGACCAGGAACGGCTCGAAGGAGACCGCGTAGAAGAAGAACGTCGTCCGCTCTGGGTACATGAACCAGGGAAGGTAGCCGGCGCCGACGCCGGCCAGCACCGCCCCGGCCCGCCAGTCGCGGCGGCCGATCCACCAGAACAGCAGCGCGCCGAGGGCGACGGCGGCGCTCCACCAGATCAGCGGGTTGCCCACCGAGAGGATGGCCGAGGTGCAGCTGGGCAGCTCGCAGCCGCCGGTGCCTTGCTTGGGGGACTCGTAGAAGAACGACGTCGGCCGGCCCATCACCAGCCAGCTCCAGGCGCTGGCCTTGTACGGGTGGTCAGCGCTGAGTCCCTGATGGAACTTGTACGCCTCCAGGTGGTAGTGCGCCAGGGACCGCAGCGCGTTGGGGATCCAGCCCCATTGTGCGGACGGGTTGGCCTCGGCCCAGTGCCGGAAGTAGGCGTTGCTTGACTGGAACCAGCCGGTCCAGGTGGCCAGGTAGACCAGCCCGGCGACCGGGACGATGCTCAGGAACGCGGGCAGGCCGTCCTTGAGGATGCCGCCGGCGATCCAGCCGTGCACCCCGGCGATCCGGCGCGCACTCAGGTCCCAGAACACGGTGAGGAGGCCGAAGCCGGCCAGGAAGAATAGCGCGGACCACTTCGTGCCCACGGCCAGGCCGAGGCAGACCCCCGCGGCGAGCCGCCACCAGCGCACCCCGAGCCAGGGGCCGGCGGCCAGCTGCAGCCGCGTGGGGACACCAGCCTGCCGAGCGGATGCTTGCGAAGCGGAGGCCTGCGCGGCGAGCCGTGCCGCGAGCCGGCGCCGGCCGTCGTCGCGGTCCATCAGCAGCGCGCCGAACGCTGCCAGGATCCAGAACATCAGGAAGATATCCAGCAGCGAGGTCCGGGACATCACCAGGTGGTGGCCGTCGACGGCCAGCAGCAGCCCGGCCACCGCGCCCAGGGTCATGGAGCGGAAGAGCTTCTGGGCGATCAGGGCGAGCAGCAGGATGGAGAGGGTGCCGGTCAGGGCCGCGCCGAAGCGCCAGCCGAACGAACTTTCCGGCCCGAACAGCCACATGCCGGCGGCGATCATCCACTTGCCCACCGGCGGGTGCACGACGTATTCCGGGCTGTCCAGCAGGATGCCCGGATTTCCGGCGATGAAGGAATCGTTGGCTTTGTCCGGCCACGCCCGCTCGTACCCGCTGACCAGGTAGGAGTAGGCGTCCTTGACGTAATAGGTCTCGTCGAAGACCAGGTTGTGCGGGGTGTCCAGCCGGACGAAGCGCAGGATGCCGCCCAGCACCGCGGTGAGGGTGGGGATCAGCCAGTACCAGAGACGCAAAGACGGCGGGTAGTCCCGCCAGCTGCCGAGGTCCCCGACCAGCCGCCGCGTGAGGGCGGGCAGGGTGTACGCCTCCTTCGGCCGGGCAATCCAGCGGTGCCCCTCGAGGTTCCGGCCGCCGCCGGCGGCACCGGCCGCACGTCGGCGGGATGCGGCGGGCTGCTGCGTGCTTGCGTCGGCGGGGGTCGGCGCGGCCCCGGCTGACCGCATGGGGGTCTGCGTCACGAAGCCCATGCTACCGGCGGCAGCCGGCCGGGTCGGTCCCGCGCGCGGGGCGGCAGTAGGCTGGTGCTGTGGAATCCGAGCCGAGCAGCCCCCAGTCCGACGCCCCCGCAGGCACGTCCCCCGGGAGCTCTTCCGGCAGTTTCGCCGGCAGCTATTCCGGCAGCATCTCCGGCCAGGGCCGGGTCGTCCTCGCGGCCACCCCGATCGGCAATGTTGGCGATGCCTCCGCGCGGCTGATCGGGCTCCTGGAGACCGCGGACATCGTCGCGGCCGAGGACACCCGCCGCCTGCACCGCTTGGTCCAGAGCCTCGGCATCACGGTGGCCGGGCGGGTGATCAGCTATCACGAACACAACGAGGTGGCCAAGACCGGCGAACTCCTGGACCAGGTCCGGTCCGGCAAGACCCTGGTGATGGTGACCGACGCCGGCATGCCCTCGGTCTCGGACCCGGGCTTCCGCCTGGTCGAGGCGGCCGTGGCGGACGGCATCACCGTCACCGCGGCTCCCGGCCCCTCCGCCGTGCTGACCGCCCTGGCCCTCTCCGGCCTGCCCACCGACCGCTTCTGCTTCGAGGGGTTCCTGCCGAGGAAGGCGGGGGAGCGGGCTGGCAGGCTCGCCGAGCTCGACGACGAGTCCCGCACCATGGTGTTCTTCGAGGCCCCGCACCGGCTGGAGCCGATGCTGCGAGCCCTGCACGAACGCTTCGGCGCCGCTCGCCGGGCCGCCGTCTGCCGCGAACTGACCAAAACCTACGAGGAGGTCATCCGCGGAGACCTGCGCGAGCTGCTGCGCTGGGCCGAGACCTCCGAGATCCGCGGGGAGATCGCCGTCGTCGTCGCCGGGGCCCCCAAGCGCGAGCCGGGGAAGCCGGAAGAGCATGTGGCGGACGTCAACGCCCTGGTCGCCCAGGGCATGCGGCTCAAGGAGGCCGTGGCCGCGGTCGCGGAGGACACCCGGGTCAGCAAACGCGAACTCTACGCCGCCGTCCTGGCCGCCCGCTGAGGCCCCAGCGGCGGCCCGCCGCACCTTGTGCAGCTGCACAGCGGCCTGCCCGGTTCCTAGTGCGCAGAAGCGTAGACACCCCCGAGAAACCGGCAGTACCGTGGGCAGTAGTTCGGCCCGGCCGCACCCGCTGCTGGGCCCGCCCCACCTGCCTGACGGAGCCACGAGTGCGACGCCAGTCCCCGGGCCCGCCATCCGACCTTTTCCATCCATTGCCGACGAGGGAGTCATTGTGACTGTAACTGCCCAGCCCACCGTTACCGCCGAGCGGGAGGCCGCGCTGCTGGCCTCCGTGCCCACCGGCCTGCTGATTGACGGGCAGTGGCGTCCCGCCGCGTCCGGCAAGACCTTCGACGTGGAGGACCCCGCCACCGGCAAGGTGCTGCTGAGCCTGGCCGACGCTGGCCCCGAGGACGGCGCCGCCGCCCTGGACGCCGCCGCCGCGGCGCAGGAGTCCTGGGCCAAGGTCCCGCCGCGCGAGCGTGGCGAGATTCTCCGCCGGGCCTTCGACATGGTCACGGAGCGGGCCGAGGACTTCGCCCTGCTGATGACCCTGGAAATGGGCAAGCCGCTGGCCGAGGCGCGCGGCGAGGTCACCTACGGTTCCGAGTTCCTGCGCTGGTTCTCCGAGGAGGCCGTCCGCGCCTTCGGCCGCTACTCGGTGTCCCCGGACGGCAAGTCCCGCCTGCTCGTGGCGAAGAAGCCGGTGGGCCCCTGCCTGCTGATCACCCCGTGGAACTTCCCGCTGGCCATGGCAACCCGCAAGATCGCGCCCGCCGTCGCCGCCGGCTGCACCATGGTGCTGAAGTCCGCGAACCTGACCCCCCTGACCTCGCAGCTGTTCGCCGCCGTGATGATGGAGGCCGGGCTGCCCGCCGGCGTCCTGAACGTCATCCCCACCTCCACCGCCGGCGCCACCACCGGCCCGCTGATCAAGGACTCCCGGCTTCGGAAGCTCTCCTTCACCGGCTCCACCGAGGTGGGCCGCCGGCTCCTCGCCGACGCCTCCGAGAACGTGCTCCGGACCTCCATGGAGCTTGGCGGAAACGCCCCGTTCCTGGTCTTCGAGGACGCCGACATTGACGCCGCCGTCACCGGCGCCATGCTGGCCAAGCTGCGGAACATGGGCGAGGCCTGCACCGCGGCCAACCGCTTCATCGTGCACGAGTCCGTCGCCGACGAATTCGCCGAGAAGTTCGCCGCCAAGATGAAGGAAATGACCCCGGCGCGCGGCACCGAGCCGGAGTCCAAGGTGGGCCCGCTGATCGACGCGAAGAGCCGCGACAAGGTCCACGACCTGGTCGCCGACGCCGTCGCCGCCGGCGCCGAGACCGTCATCGGCGGCGCCGCCGTCGAGGGCCCGGGCTACTTCTACCAGCCCACCATCCTCAAGGGCGTCACCGAGGGCACCCGCATCCTGAACGAGGAGATCTTCGGGCCGGTCGCCCCGATCATCACCTTCGACACCGAGGACGAGGCCGTCCGGCTCGCCAACAACACCGAGTACGGCCTGGTGGCCTACGTCTTCACCAAGGACCTCAACCGGGGCATCCGGATGGGCGAACGCCTCGAGACCGGCATGCTGGGCCTGAACGCCGGTGTCGTCTCCAACGCCTCGGCGCCGTTCGGTGGCGTGAAGCAGTCCGGCCTGGGCCGCGAGGGCGGCCTTGAAGGCATCGAGGAGTACCTCTACACCCAGTACATCGGCATCGCCGACCCGTACGCCGGCTAGTTCCGGCGAAGCCTGCGGACGGCGCCGCGGAACCCTGAACGGGTCTCCGCGGCGCCGTTCGGCGTTTGCGGGGTGGCCCGGTTGTCCGGGGCCGGCCGCGGCACGCGGCGCAGCGGGCGCGTGAAGGTCCTGGTCAGGGCCTTGCGCCAGCGGGTGAACAGCGACGGCGGCAGCCACCCGGCGCGCAGCCGGGCCGCCCAGGGGGCGTTTGCCTGCAGGCTGCCGCGGATCAGGGCGATTCGCTCCGCCGTCTCACTCCCGGAAGCACTTCCGGCCCCACCCCCTGCCGCGCCCGGTGGCTGGCCCTCGACCCCGGGGCGGCCGTAGCGTTGCCGTTCGCGTTCCGCGGTCAGGATCTCCACCGCGTCCCGGGCCGGTGCGTCCGCCCCGTCCGGGACTCCCAGCAGGGGAGAGCCCAGCAGCCGGGCGGCGAACAGCCGGGGCGAATCGCTGCCGCGCGGCGGCAGGCCGTAGTCCGCGGCGAGGTCGCGCAGTTCCGCCCAGGCAGGCCCCGCGGCGGCCGCCGGATCCTCCGCCGCGGCCCGCAGCCGCCGCCGCCGCAACCCGGCACGGGCCAGGGCGGGGGTGGCCAGCAGCAGCGCCGCCAGCAGCACGCCCCCGGCGCCGTAGAGCAGCGGCCAGGGGATCTCCGGGCCCGTGGCCGTGCCGCCGGCCGCGGCGGGGACGGGTACCGGGAGGGGCGCCGCCGACGTCGTGGGCTTCGGATCGGCCGAGGGCACCAGCCCGTCGTTGTTCTCGTTGGTGCTCGCCCCGCTCGGCGCCGCCGCCTCGGTCGCATAGCCCGGGACGACGCCGCGGGAGGGCGTGGGTTCGAACGCCACCCAGCCCAGGCCCTGGAAGTACAGCTCGGGCCAGGCGTGGGCGTCGCGGGCGTCCACCTCGTACTCCGGCAGCGCCCCCAGGCCGGCGAGCGACACCGTCGAACCGGTGGGCCGGCCCGGGGCGTACCCGACGGCGATCCGGCTGGGGATCCCCTCCAGCCGGGCCATCACGGCCATCGCCGAGGAGAAGTGGATGCAGTAGCCGCTCTTCTGGGCCAGGAAGTCGGCCAGGACGGAGAGGCCGTTGCCGTCGTAGCCGTTCTGGACCGGCGCTTGCAGCGAGTAGGTAAACGCCGGGGAGCGCAGGTAGGCCTGGATGGCCATCGCCTTGGCGTACTCGGTGCCGGCCCCGGCGGTGACCGTGTCCGCCGTCTGCCGCACGATCGCCGGGACGTTGCCCGGAACCCGGGTGAAGAGGTCCGGCAGGCCGCGGGGCTGCTCCGTGGACCGGTCCAGGACGGCCGGGGTCAGCTTCGGCGCCACCGACGCCACGACGTACTGCTGGTCGCGGGAGTTCACGTCGATGCCCTTGATGCTGAGGGTCGCCGGATCCCAGTTCCACCGGCCGGTGAGGCCGCTGACAGACGCCGGGGCGTACGGGACCGGCAGGTAGGGGCTGGTGAACTGCCCGGTGTTGACCGCGGTGACGGTCCGGACCTGCTCGTCGGCGGTGACGTCGGTCCCAGGATCGATCGCACCGGTGCCCGGCCGGCGGGTGGCATCCCGGTCATCCGGGGACCAGGAGTCGCCGTCGAAACTGTCCACCGTGACCGAGCGGAGATAGGGCGCGGACCCGGCGTTGCTGGCATAGGTGATCCGGCCGACTCCGGAGGGGCTCCGGAGGCTGTTGCCCAGGCTGATCATCGGGTTCAGGCCGGTGGCGCCGCCCCACGGGGTGAGCCGGGAGCCCTGCGGGAAGGCGCCCTGGTCGAAGCCCGGCACCACCCCCTGGACCAGCAGCGTCAGGGCCAGCGCCATCGCCCCCAGGACACCCGCGCGGCGCAGCTGCCCGGGGGTCCGCGCGGTGTCCCCGCGCAGGCCCGAGCCGGGGTGGAACCAGTGGCTGCAGGCCAGGATCATCAGGTAGCCGGCGGCCGCGGCGGTGAACGCCGGCCAGCCCACGCTCTGCGGCTTGACCAGGGCGGGGACCACCAGGACCGCCAGGATGCCCAGCCCGCTGGTGGCCGGCAGGGCCAGCGGGCCGCAGAGGGTATCCACCAGCACCACCAGCAGTCCCAGCACCCCGCAGATCAGCAGCACGATGCCCGCGTTCGGCGCCACGGGGGTGCTCTCACCCAGGATCGTCTCGTTGGCGCGGCGCAGGTAGGCCTGCAGCTGTCCCAGCGTCTCGGCCGAGGGGATGAACCCGGCGATGCTGGACGGTCGGAAGAACGTACTGGTCAGCACCGCCGCGAGGGACAGGAACCCGCCGAGGCTGACCACCACCCCCGGCAGGCGGAGCGACCGCAGGGCGGCGGTGGCAAGGGCGACGGTGAAGACGGTGGTCAGCACGGGCGGGTACCAGGCCCAGCCGCGCAGTACCCCGTTCATGCCCAGGGCGGCCCCGGCCAGTGCCACGGCGACGGAGAGGGCCATCGCCCACGGTTCCAGGCCGGCGCCGCGGATGCGGCCGGCCGGGCCGCCCGGGGTGCCGCCTGTTTCGCCACGACCGGCACCGTCGCGGCCGGTGTCGGGACCGTGTCCGGCGGAGCCGGTCCCCCCGCCGCCCCGGGCCGGGGTATCCGTCAGCGTCATCGCCGCGCCCCCGCACCGCGGCGGGCGTCGGCGGCCGTCGCCTCGGGGGCGGCGCCGTCGTCGTCGAACGCGGACCACGCCGCGGCCAGGGCGGTGGCGGGGGAGACCGCCACCGCCCGCCAGCCGCCGCGGCGCAGCACCGCCATTATTTCCTCCGTCTCCGCCCCGCGCCCGGCGGCCACGAGGGCAAAGGCGTTGGCGCCGAACGCGGCCGCCGGGGCCAGGTCCCGGGCTTCGGCCGGGGTGAGCCGGCCAAGGATCGCCAGGACGGGACCGCGCAGGCGGTGGGCGGAGAGCTTGTCCAGCAGCCGGTCATCGAAGGGCCGGGGCCCGGCGTCCCCGCCGGGATGCCGGGGGCCGGTGAGCCCGATCGCGGCCAGGCTCTCGGCGATGGACTGCAGCCCGGCCGCGCCCAGGAACTCCTCGGTGTGCGGTTCCGGGGCGGAGGGGGAGTGGAGGAAGGCGGGCTCGCCGGAGGGGTCGAGGCAGCGCAACGCGTAGCTGCGCTCGCCGAGGTGGGCGCAGACGGACATCGCGGCCGTCACGGCCCACTCGAACGAGTCGCTGCTCACCGGCTCCAGCCCGTCCGAGGGGCCGGCGTACCCGGTGCCGTGGGAGTGGGCCAGATAGCGGTGGTCCAGGATCACGGTCGCCTCCGGGGTGGTGACCGACTCCTCCTGGCGGACCATCAGCTCCCCGTGCCGGGCCGTGGCGGCCCAGTGCACCCGGCGCATCGGGTCGCCGTGCCGGTACTCGCGGGTCATGACGTCGTCGTCGCTGGGGTTGGCCCGGCTCCGGGTGGCGGTGACGCCGTCGTGGCCGCGCGCGCCGGCGAGAGAGGTGGGCGGGAGATAGACCGGGGCGGGCGTGACCGTAAGGACGTCCCCGGCGTCGATCGCGTGCCGGTGGACCGAGAGCCCGAACGGGTCGCTGAATTCGGCGGTGACCGGGCCGATCACGAACTGCCCGCGCGTGGCGCTGCGCAGCTGGTATTCGTAGCGGCTGCTGCCGGCCGTGGCGGTGCGGGCCGGAAAGCGGAACACCGGGGACTGGCCGAACCGGGGCGGGAGCTGCTCCTCCATCAGGGCGTGCCCGGTGCCCGGTCCGGTGCGGGCCACCGCCAGCCGGACCATGACGGCGGCGGAGGTCTGGACCGGGGACGGGTCGAACTCCCGGTAAACACTGAACCGCGGCTTCAGCACCCGGGTGCCGGCCAGGGAGAGCAGCGGCAGGATCAGCAGCAGCAGGGCCAGGGAGAGCAGGTCCCGCCGGCCCAGCACCTGGGCGGCCAGCAGGCAGAGCACCCCGGCGGCCAGCAGCCCCCAGCCGCGCGTGCTGAAGATCTGCTTCGGGATCCGGTCCCATACCCCCATGGCGGCCGGGTCCTAGCGGCGCCGGCCCGCGGGCGGACCGGCGGCCCCGTCGCCCACCGGAACCTTGGCCAGGATGGAGCGGATGACCGACTGCGGAGTCTCGCCGGTGCCGGCGGCCTTTCGGTCCAGGATGATGCGGTGCGCCAGCACCGGCTCGGCGACGGCGACGACGTCGTCGGGCAGGACGAAGTCCCGGCCCTCCAGCGCCGCGGTGGCCTTCGCCGCGCGCAGCAGCTGCAGCATGGACCGGGGGCTGGCACCGAGCCGCAGCAGCGGGCTCTCCCGCGTGGCGCGGCCGAGCGCCACCGTGTACTCCTTGACCGCGCGGGAGACGTAGACCTGCTGGACCGTGGCGATCATGGCGGCCACCTGCGCGGCGGTGACGACGGCGGACACGGCGGCCAACGGCGACGCGGACTGGTGCGTCTCCAGCATCTCCAGCTCCGCCTCCCGGTCCGGGTAGCCCATCGAGATCCTGGCCATGAACCGGTCCCGCTGCGCCTCCGGCAGCGGATAGGTGCCCTCCATCTCGATGGGGTTCTGCGTGGCCACCACCATGAACGGCTCGTCCAGCCGGTAGGAGGTCCCGTCGACGGTGACCTGGTGCTCCTCCATGCACTCGAGCAGGGCGGATTGGGTCTTCGCGGAGGCCCGGTTGATTTCGTCGCCGATCACGATGTTGGCGAAGACCGCGCCGGGACGGAACTCGAACATCCGCGTCGCCTGGTTGTAGACGGACACGCCGGTCACGTCCGAGGGCAGCAGGTCCGGGGTGAACTGGATCCGGCTGACCGTGCAGTCGATGGTGCGTGCCAGGGTCTTGGCCAGCATGGTTTTCCCGACGCCGGGCACGTCCTCCAGGAGCAGGTGGCCCTGGGCCAGGAGCACCGTCAGGGCCAGCTTCGCCGCCTCGGCTTTGCCGTCGATGACCGTGTTGATGCCGGCCAGGATCCGGTCGCAGGCCCGGCTGAACTCCGCCGGATCCATCGGCTCCTGCCCGGTGCGGGCGGCGGGGACATGGGCGGCCTGCTGCGGCGCAGCCATGGCCTCGTCAACGGTCTCGTCAAAGGTGGTGCGGCGGTGGAAATCCATCGGCAGCCTTTCAGCCCTGGGGCGGCCGGAAATCCGCGGCAGGCAGATGCTGCCGGGCACCACGGTGGGCCGCCTGTGTGATATCAGCGTACTCACACAACTCTCAGCGCAGACAGAGAGTTCCGGTAATTGTCCGATCCGGCCGCCGCTAGGCTGGAAGCATGTCCTCTTCCTCCCAGGCCCCGGCCCCGTTCCGCGCGATCAGTGACGAGGGCACCGGTACCTCCGGGCGCAAGGCCTACCCGCCGGCACCGGAGCCGCTGCCGGTCCCGGTCATGGACAACCACACCCACCTGGACTTCCCGGACGCCGGGGCGTCCGCGGACGGGCCCGCCGTCGGGATCAAGGACGCCCTCGACGCCGCCGCCGCCGTCGGCGTGCAGGGCGCCATCCAGGTCGGCTGCGACCTGGAGTCCTCCCGATTCACCGTCGAAGCCGTCGACCTCGACGCGCGGCTGCTTGGCGCCGTCGCCCTGCACCCGAACGACGCACCCCACTACGCCGCCCGCGGCGAATTGGAGGAGGCGCTGGCCGAGATCGAGGCGCTCGCCGCCCACCCCCGGGTCCGGGCCATCGGGGAGACCGGCCTGGACTTCTTCCGCACCGAGGGGGAGGGCCTGGCCCACCAGCGCTACTCGTTCCGCCGCCACATCGACATCGCCAAGCGGCTGGGCCTGACCCTGCAGATCCACGACCGGGACGCCCACGACGACGTCGTGCAGGTGCTGCGCGAGGAGGGCGCCCCCGAGCGGGTGGTCTTCCACTGTTTCTCGGGCGGCGAAGAGCTCGCGAAAACCTGCAACCGGGAGGGCTGGTACATGTCCTTTGCAGGGACGGTGACCTTCAAGAACGCCGCCGACCTGCGCAGCGCGCTGGTCATCGCCGAACCCGAGTTGCTGCTGGTCGAAACCGACGCGCCGTTCCTGACCCCGCACCCGCACCGGGGCCGTCCGAACGCCAGTTACATGGTGCCGTACACGGTCCGCGGCATGGCCGAATTGACAGGCCGGGACCTCGCCGGACTCTGCGCCGGCCTGGCCGAAAATACCGTGCGGGCATACGGATCCTGGGACTGACGCCGGGATTTTTCGCGCTCTCCGATGTGACGTCCCGTGAATACCCAGTATGCATAATTTCTTGGCCGCTTTATAACGCTCCGGTTACAGTGGTCAACTATTAGCCGGGGTCGGGGAAGGCCTTCGGATAATTTCACTCCTTTCGGACGCGCGCTGCAGTGGTTGATCCACGTGCGCGCTCTCGTTTGGTGGTGTGGCGGTGCACGCGTTTTCCGCAAGCATCCGGACCCGGTCCGGACCAGCCCTCGAGGGGTGTTTGACGGGACACGCCTGTGCACTTTTCCCCGTGCCCGGATGGTCCAAGAGATACGGGCAATCGTGGTCAAGTTCTTCACAACGGACGGCAAGGTCAGCGTCGTCAAGGTCGGTTCACAGCTGGTGGTCCTCATGGCCCTCGTGCTCGGCCTCGTCGCCTTCGTCGGCAACAACAAGACAGTCACGCTCAACGTTGACGGCAAGGTCAGCTCCGTGCAGACCTTCGGCGGCACCGTAGGCCAGGTTGTCAAGGCCGCCAACGTCGAACTGCAGTCCGCGGACAAGGTCACGCCCGCCGCCGACGCCCATGTCCAGGACGGCTCCGTCATCAACGTCAACCTCGCCAAGGCCGTCAAGGTCAGCGTGGACGGCGCCGAGCGGACAGTGACCACCACCGCCCCCACCGTCGAGAGCCTGGTCTCCGAGCTCGGCGTCGCCAGCGCCTCCGAGGTTTCCGTCCCCAAGGACGCCCAGCTGGCCGTCTCCGGCTCCTACGTGAGCATCTCGACGCCGAAGACCGTCACCCTCGTGGCCGACGGCAAGGACACCAAGACCACCACCACCGCCGCCACCGTCGGTGAGCTGCTGAACGGAGCCGGCATCAAGCTCGGCGCCAGCGACCGTCTCTCTCAGCCGGCCAATGCCCCGGTCGTCAACGACATGGTGGTCAAGGTCTCCCGGGTGGACACCACCAAGACCGACCAGACCACCGAGGCTGTCCCGTTCGAGAGCCTGAGCTCCGACGACGCGACCCTGTTCAAGGGCGATTCCAAGGTCCTGCAGGCCGGCGTCAACGGCAGCATGAGCAAGAGCTTCAAACTGATCCTGGTTGACGGCCGTGAAGCCTCGCGCACCCTCGTATCGCAGAACGTCACACTCCAGCCGGTCACCGAGAAGATCGCGGTCGGAACCAAGGAAAAGCCCAAGCCGCAGGCCGCCGCCGCCCCGGCCGCGTCCGGCAACACCGGTGCCGCCGCCCCCGCCATGATGAACGAGGCCATGTGGGACAAGATCGCCCAGTGCGAGTCCGGCGGCAACTGGTCCATCAACTCCGGCAACGGCTACTACGGCGGCCTGCAGTTCGACATCCCGTCCTGGCTCGCCAACGGCGGCGGGGCCTATGCTCCTAACGCCAGCCAGGCCAGCAAGGCCCAGCAGATCGCCGTCGCGAACACGTACTACGCCAAGGCAGGCCTCGGCCCGTGGGGCTGCGGCTGGGCGGCCTCGCGCTAACCTGACCGCGAAATACAGCACGAGCCCGTCAAGGCCGGCCCCCGCTCTGTCCAGCACAGAGCCGGGGCCGGCCTTCGCCGTTCCCTGCGCCATTTCCTTCGCCGTCTGCCGCGCCGTCCCCCGTCGGGGGTGGCGGTGCCGCGGGATAGGATACCTAGGTGACTGAACCGACCTCCGCCGGGCCCGACGCGGCAACTCCCGCGACCGCCGCGACGCCTCCTGTGACCGCCCCTGCACCCCTGCTGGGTGCCACCGACATCCGCCGGATGGCCGAGGAGATCGGGGTCCGTCCCACCAAGACGCTGGGCCAGAACTTCGTCATCGACGGCAACACCATCCGCCGCATCGTCTCCGTCGCCGACATCGCCCCGGACGAGACCGTCCTCGAGGTCGGCCCCGGGCTCGGGTCCCTGACCCTGGGCCTGCTGGACGCCGCCAAAACCGTCGTCGCCGTCGAAATCGATCCGGTCCTCGCCGCGAAACTCCCCGCCACCGTCGAACGCTGGCGCCCCGGCGCCGCGCAGGACTTCCACCTGGTCCTCTCCGACGCCATGAAGGTCACCGAGCTGCCGGTGGAGCCCACCGCGCTGGTGGCCAACCTGCCCTACAACGTGGCCGTTCCCGTCGTGTTGCACCTGCTCCAGCACTTCCCGAGCCTGCGCCACGGGCTGGTCATGGTCCAGGACGAGGTGGCGGACCGGCTGGCCGCGGCGCCCGGCTCCAAGACGTACGGCGTTCCCTCCGTCAAGGCCGCCTGGTACAGCGGGATGCGCAAGGCCGGGGTCATCGGCATGAACGTCTTCTGGCCCGCGCCGAAGATCCACTCCGGCCTGGTGGCCTTCACCCGCCGCGAACCACCGGCCACGACCGCCACCCGGGAAGAGGTGTTCGCCGTGATCGACGCCGCGTTCGCCCAGCGCCGAAAGACTTTGCGCGCGGCGCTGGCCGGCTGGGCCGGCAGCGCCGCCGAGGCCGAGCGGTGCCTCCGCGCCGCGGGCGTGGACCCCACGGCGCGCGGCGAGGTGCTGGACGTGACGGCCTTCGCCCGGATCGCCGAGGCGCGCAACGCCCCGGCGCCCGCGGACGCCTGAGCCCTGGGCCATCTAGCGCAGCGCAGACCCCCGGGCCGCGTGGATATCACCTGCGCCGGCGGCTTGGAACCGCACCGCCCATGCCATAGCGTGGAGCCATGAACGCAGTGAGAGGGCGCTTCCCGGCGCGGACCGTGAGGGTCAAGGCGCCAGGCAAGGTGAACGTCTCACTGGATGTAGGGCCGCTGCGGCCCGACGGGTACCACTCGGTGGCCAGCGTCTACCTGGCCGTCTCGCTCTATGAAGAGGTGGCCGCCACCAGCACGGACACGGGTGAAATCACCGTCGGCATCAGCCCGGCCAGCACCCTGGACCTCGACGGCGTCGACATCCCCCTCGACGAACGCAACCTGGCCTACAAAGCCGCCGCCATCATGGCCGACGTCTCCGAGCACTCCACCGGCGTGCACCTGGAAATCACCAAGCGTGTACCGGTAGCCGGAGGCATGGGCGGTGGCTCCGCGGACGCCGCGGCGACGCTGCTGGCCTGCGACGCGCTCTGGAACAGTGGACTCTCCCGCGAGGAACTCGCCCATCTCGCCGCCGAGCTCGGCGCGGACGTGCCCTTCTCCCTGCTCGGCGGCACCGCCGTCGGCCTCGGCGTCGGCGACGAACTCTCGCCCGCGCTCGTCAAGGCCCAGACCGACTGGGTGCTGGTCACCGCTGACTTCGGCCTCTCCACCCCCGAGGTCTTCCGCACCCTCGACCGGCTCCGGGCCGAGAGCGGCGAGGCCATCGAGGAGCCAACCTCCGTGGACCCCCGGGTCCTCGCGGCGCTGCTCAGCGGCGACGCCGACGCCCTCAGCCGCGTCCTCGTCAACGACCTGCAGCGCGCCTCGATCGAACTCGCCCCCGAGCTGCGCGATGTGCTGGGCCTCGGCGAATCCTGCGGCGCCATCGCCGGGATCGTCTCCGGCTCCGGCCCCACCGTGGCGCTGCTGGCCCACAACCCCTCGGCCGCCGACGGGCTCGCCACCGAACTGCGCCACCACGGCCTGGACGCCATGGCCGTCCACGGCCCGGTGCACGGCGCCCGCATCATCTCCGATACGCTCCTTTAAGTACGTTCGCAGTACGGACCCCGGCGGGGTCCTTCAGATCCAGGAAAGCAGTTCCCCGTGGCACACCTGCTCGGCGGCGAAAACCTCACGGTTTCGTACGCAACCCGCACCGTCCTCGACGGCGTCACCCTCGGCCTCGAAGAAGGGGACCGGATCGGCATGGTGGGCCGCAACGGCGACGGTAAATCCACCCTGATGCGGTTGCTTGCGCTGCGCTCCACCCCGGATTCCGGCCGCGTCACCAAACGCGGCGACGTCAACGTCGGCTACCTGGACCAGAGCGACGTGCTCGACGGTGACCTTACCGTCGGCGCCGCGATCGTCGGCGACCAGGCCGACTACGAATGGGCCCGCAATCCGCAGATCCGCGAGATCATGGGCGGGCTGGTCTCCGACGTCGACTGGCACGCCAACGTCCACTCCCTCTCCGGCGGCCAGAAGCGCCGCGTGGCGCTGGCCAAGCTGCTGATCGAGGACCATGACGTCATCATGCTCGACGAGCCCACCAACCACCTCGACGTCGAAGGCGTCGCCTGGCTGGCCCGGCACCTGAAGTCCCGCTGGCGCGCCAACCAGGGCGCCTTCCTGGTGGTCACCCACGACCGTTGGTTCCTCGACGAGGTCTGCACGAAGACCTGGGAGGTCCACGACGGCATCGTCGACCCGTTCGAGGGCGGCTATGCGGCCTACGTCCTGGCCCGCGCCGAGCGCGACCGCACCGCCGCCGTCGTCGAATCCAAGCGCCAGCAGCTGGTCAAGAAGGAGCTGGCGTGGCTGCGCCGCGGCGCCCCGGCCCGCACCGCCAAGCCGAAGTTCCGGATCGAGGCAGCCAACGCCCTGATCGCCGACGTCCCCGAGCCCCGCGACACCACCGCGCTGAGCAAGATGGCCACCGCCCGGCTCGGCAAGGACGTGCTGGACCTGGAGAACGTTTCCCTCGACCTGCGCGGCGACGAGTCCGACCGGAAGCTCTTCGACAACATCACCCTGCGCCTGGCCCCGGGCGAGCGGCTGGGCCTGGTGGGTGTCAACGGCGCCGGCAAGACCACGCTGCTGAAACTGCTCAACGGCGAGATCGAACCCACCACGGGCAAGGTCAAGCGCGGCAAGACCGTCGTCACCGCCGTCCTGACGCAGGAGGTCAAGGAGCTCGACGACGTCTCCAACCTGCGCGTGATCGAGGTCATCGAGCGGGAGAAGCGCTCCTTCAACGTCGGCGGCAAGGAATTCACCGCCGGCCAGCTCGTGGAGCAGCTGGGCTTCACGAACGAGAAGCAGTGGACCCCGGTCAAGGACCTCTCCGGCGGCGAGCGGCGCCGCCTGCAGCTGCTCCGCCTGCTGGTGGGGGAGCCGAACGTCCTGATGCTCGATGAGCCCACCAACGACCTGGACACGGACACCCTCGCGGCCGTCGAAGACGTCCTCGACGGCTGGCCGGGCACCCTCGTGGTGGTCAGCCACGACCGCTACCTGCTCGAACGCGTCACCGACCACCAGATGGCACTGCTGGGCGACGGCAAGCTCCGTGCCCTGCCGCGCGGCGTGGACCAGTACCTGGAACTGCGCGAGGCAGCCCTGGCCGGCTCCACGGTGTCCGGCGGCGGCAACCCGGTCACCTCCGGCGCCGGCGCGGCGGCATCCCCGGCGTCCGGCCCGTCCGAGGCGGAGAAGCGCGAGGCCCGCAAGGCCAAGAACCGGATCGACCGCCAGCTGGGCAAGCTGCAGCAGCAGGAGGACAAGATCCATGCTCAGATGGCGGCCGGCGCCGGCGACACAAGCAAGTTCGACGAACTCGCCGCCCTGAACGCCAAGCTCCAGGAACTCGCCGCCGAACGCGAAAGCCTCGAACTCGAATGGCTCGAAGCCGCAGAAACCCTCGGCGAGTAGCCCCGGCCGTTCCGCCGTGGTTGGCTTGGGTGCCGCAGGCGGCCCTCCACGCCGTGATTGGCTTGGGTGCCGAAGTCGGCCCTTCCGCGTCGCTTAGACACAACGGTCCGGAGCCTTACGGTCGCTGAGCGACCTCCGGACCCCGGAGCGTCGCGATGCGCTCCTTTCGGAAGGACCGCCTCCGGCGATGCGTCTCGCCATCGCGCGTGGCCGAGAACACGCCGTTCTGCCGCACAAGCGGCGCCGCGGTCTTTCGCGTAGTCGCGCATCGCGGCACAACGGGCTCCGGAGGTCGCTCAGCGACCGCAGGGGCCTGTTGCGCCGTGTCTAAGCGACGGCGAAGGCCGTTGCGCCGCGGTGGTGACCACGACATCGCAGGGCAACCGCGCCCCGAAGGTGACAACACCAGCGAAGGGCCACCGCGCCGCGAACGCAACCACAAGCAAAGCGGCCGGCTCAGCCGTCGATCTGCAGGCCCGGGTCCTTTTGCAGGCCGGTGAGGCCGTTCCAGGCGAGGTTCACCAGGTGCGCGGCCAGCTCGTGCTTGTTCGGGGTGCGGGTGTCCTGCCACCACTGGCCAGTCATCGCCACCATACCCACCAGCATCTGGGCGTAGATGGCGCCGTCCGCGGCGCTGAAACCGCGGCGGGAGAATTCGTCGGCCAGGATGTGCTCCACCCGGGTGGTGACCTGGGCCAGCAGTGCGGGGAAGGCTCCGCCGGGCTGGGCCGGGGGAGCGTCGCGGACCAGGATCCGGAAGCCTTCGGCCCGGTCCTCGATGTAGCCCAGCAGTGCCAGGATCGCCCGCTCCACCAGGACCCGGGGCTTCGCGTCGGCGGAGAGTGCCCCGCCGACGGCGCCCAGCAGGATCCCGAACTCGTGGGAGACGACCTGGCTGTAGAGGCCCTCCTTGGAGCCGAAGTGCTCGTAGATCACCGGTTTGGAGACCCCGGCGGCCGAGGCGATCTCCTCGATGGTGGTGGCGTCCCGGCCGCGGGCGGCGAACAGGCCGCGGCCGACGTCGAGCAACTGCAGCCGCCGCGCGGCTCCGGTCATCCGGGGCCGCGGGATGTGGCCGGGGGTCCGCCCCGGCATGCCGGTGCGGTGGTCCGCCCCTCCGGACCCGCCTGCGTTCTCACTCACAGCATCCATCATGCCCTAATCCGCGCGGCCGCCGCGGACCGCCAAGTCGCACGAGCAACATGCTTCGTGGCAGAATTGGCTCTCGTGCCAGGGCCTAACCGCCGGGCATGGTCCGCTCTGGTGTAATGGCAGCACCCCGGCCTTTGGAGCCGTGGAGTATAGGTTCGAGTCCTATGGGCGGAACTGCGGCAGCGGGTGGGGGCCCTGTGGATTCCAGTAGGATGGACAGGATGCCGAGATCCACCGAGCAGCGGCCACGAGTCGGGCCGCTGAGCAAGGAGAGCCCGTACGTGAGCCCCGAGAACACCGGCCCAGCCGCCGTCATAGTCCTTGCAGCAGGCGCCGGTACCCGGATGAAGTCCCGTACCCCCAAGATTCTCCACGAGATCGGCGGCCGTTCCCTGGTCGGCCACGCCCTGAACGCCGCGCGCGCCCTGCACCCGGAGGAGCTGGCCCTTGTGGTCCGGCACGAACGTGACCTCGTGGCCGCGCACATCGCGGCGCTGGATCCCGAGGCGCTGATCGTGGACCAGGACGACATCCCCGGTACCGGCCGCGCCGTCGAGGCGGCCCTCGAGGCGCTCGACGCCCGGCACGCCGGCGGCCCGCTGACCGGCACCGTCGTCGTCACCTACGGCGATGTCCCGCTGCTCACCGGCGGCCTGCTCGCCGAACTGGTGGCCGCGCACGAGGCCGGCCGCAACGCCGTCACCGTGCTGACCGCCGTGCTCGACGACGCCACCGGCTACGGCCGCATCCTCCGCGCCGAGGACGGCACTGTCACCGGCATCCGCGAACACAAGGACGCCTCCGAGGCCGAGCGAGGCATCCGCGAGATCAACTCCGGCATCTACGCCTTCGACGCCGCCGTCCTCCGCGACGCGCTGGCCCACGTCACCACCGACAACGCCCAGGGCGAGAAGTACCTCACCGACGTCCTGGCCCTGGCCCGGGCCGCCGGCGGCCGCGTCGCCGCCGTCGTCACCGAGGACCGCTGGCAGGTCGAGGGCGCCAACGACCGCGTCCAGCTCTCCGCCCTCGGCGCCGAGCACAACCGCCGCACCGTCGAGGCCTGGATGCGCGCCGGCGTCACCGTCGTCGACCCCGCCACCACCTGGATCGACGCGACCGTCACCCTCGACGAGGACGTCCGCCTGCTGCCGAACACGCAGCTGCACGGCGCCACCCGTATCGCCCGCGACGCCGTCGTCGGCCCCGATACCACGCTCACCGACGTCGAGGTGGGGGAGGGCGCGAAGGTCATCCGCACCCACGGCTCCGGTTCGCGCATCGGCGCCCGCGCGTCGGTGGGACCGTTCACCTACCTCCGCCCGGGCACCGACCTCGGCGAGACCGGCAAGATCGGCGCGTTCTACGAAACCAAGAACGTCACCATCGGCCGCGGCTCCAAGCTCTCCCACCTGGGCTACGCCGGCGACGCCGAGATCGGCGAGGACACCAACATCGGCTGCGGCAACATCACCGCCAACTACGACGGCGAGAAGAAGCACCGCACCATCATCGGCTCCGGCGTCCGCACCGGCTCGAACACCGTGTTCGTCGCCCCGGTCCAGGTCGGCGACGGCGCCTACAGCGGCGCCGGCGCCGTGATCCGCAGCGACGTTCCCGCGGGCGCCCTGGCCCTCTCCCTGGCCAAGCAGCGCAACGCCGAAGGCTGGGTCGCGGCGCACCGCCCCGGCTCCATCTCGGCAACCCTGGCCGAGGCTGCCGGCACCACAACTTCCTCCACTACTCCGGCACCAACAGAAGAGGGCTAGCAAACATGAGCGAAATTACGGCACACGGCGAGAAGAAGCTGGTGCTGGCCGCCGGGCGGGCGCACCCGGAGCTGGCACGGGAGATCGCCAAGGAGCTGGGCACCGAACTGCTGCCGCTGGACGCCTACGACTTCGCCAACGGCGAGATCTACGTCCGCGCCGGCGAGAGCGTCCGCGGTACCGACGCCTTCGTGATCCAGGCGCACCCGGCCCCGCTGAACAACTGGCTCATGGAACAGCTGATCATGATCGATTCGCTCAAGCGGGCCTCCGCCAAGCGCATCACCGTGGTCTCCCCGTTCTACCCGTACGCCCGCCAGGACAAGAAGGGCCGCGGCCGCGAGCCGATCTCCGCCCGCCTGGTAGCCGACCTGTACAAGACCGCCGGCGCCGACCGGATCATGAGCGTGGACCTGCACACCTCGCAGATCCAGGGCTTCTTCGACGGCCCCGTGGACCACCTGATGGCCATCCCGCTGCTGGCGGACTACATCCGCACCCGGGTCGGCTCCGACAACATCACCGTCGTCTCCCCGGACACCGGCCGCGTCCGGGTCGCCGAACAGTGGGCCGAGCGCCTCGGGGGCGCCCCCCTGGCCTTCGTGCACAAGAGCCGCGACCTGACCGTGCCGAACCAGGCCGTCTCCAAGACCGTTGTCGGCCAGATCGAGGGCCGCACCTGCGTGCTGATCGACGACATGATCGACACCGGTGGAACCATCTCCGGTGCCGTCCAGGTGCTGAAGAACGCCGGGGCCAAGGACGTCATCATCGCCGCCACGCACGCCGTGTTCTCCGACCCGGCAGCCAAGCGCCTCTCCGAGTCCGGTGCCCGCGAGGTCGTCGTGACCAACACCCTGCCGATCGCCGCGAACAAGCACTTCCCGCAGCTGACCGTGCTCTCGATCGCGCCGTTGATCGCCCGCGCGATCCGCGAGGTGTTCGACGACGGCTCCGTTACCAGCCTGTTCGACGGCAACGCCTGACAGCCCGCTTCACCACGGCAGTGCCGGGCCCCGTTTAGCAGATCGGGGGCCGGCACTGCTAGACTTTTTCCCGATACCTTGGCGAGGGAGAGCGCCGGCACAACAGCCGGTCTCCGTTATCGACTGGGTCTGAATCTCCTTCTGAAGTGGGCCAGGCGCCCGGCGTCGAAGGTCGCTGACAGACCTCCGCCCTTGCTGAACCACCGTTCCACCAGAGGAGACGCTATGTCTGAGCAGAAGCTCGCAGCAGAAGTACGCACCGAATTCGGCAAGGGCTTCGCCCGCCGCGCCCGCATGGCCGGCCTCATCCCCGCCGTCATCTACGGCCACGGCGCCGAGCCGATCCACGTGACCCTGCCGTCGAAGGCCACCACCCTGGCCGTCCGCACCCCCAACGCCCTGCTGAACCTGGACATCAACGGCGAATCCCACCTCGCCCTGGTCAAGGACATCCAGCGCAACGCCGTCAAGCAGATCGTCGAGCACCTCGACCTGCTGACGGTCCGCCAGGGCGAGAAGGTTTCCGTTGACGTCCCCGTCACGGTCACCGGCGAAGTTGCTCCGGGCAACGTCCACAACCTGGAACTGACCACCGTTCCGCTCGAGGCCGAGGCAACCCACCTGCCGACCGCCGTCGAGGTCAGCGTCCAAGGCCGCGCCGCCGGCGAGCACGTGCTCGCCTCCGACCTGGTCCTGCCGAAGGGCACCACCCTGCTGGCCGAAGCCGATACCCTGGTCGTCAACGTCTCCGAGGCCGTCGAGCTCGAGGTCGAGGAAGAAGAGACCGGCGAAGAGGCTCCGGAAGCCGGCGAGGAAGCTGCCGGGGAAGAGTCCTCCGAAGCTGCCGCCGAGTAATTACGGCGAAACGTCCGGCGGCCGGGTCCCACAGGGGCCCGGCCGCCGTCGTCTGTGCCCACCCCGCCCCGGCGGGCCGCCCTGAAAGGATCCACCCATGAGCGAAACCTGGCTGATCGTCGGGCTCGGCAACCCCGGCGCCGAATACGCCCACAACCGGCACAACGTCGGCCAGATGGTCCTCGACGACCTCGCCGCGCGGGTGGGCGGGGGCTTCAAGTCGCACAAGGCGGCGCGGGCCCAGGTGCTGGAGGGCCGGCTGGGCATCGGCGGCCCGCGCGTTGTGCTGGCCAAGCCGCTGACGTATATGAACGTCTCCGGCGGGCCGGTCTCGGCGCTGACGAAGTTCTACGACATCGACGCCGCCCACGTGATCGCCGTCCACGACGAGATCGACATCCCCTTCGACACCATCAAACTCAAGCTCGGCGGCGGCGAGGGCGGCCACAACGGCCTGCGCGACATCTCCAAGGCCCTCGCCACCAAAGATTACCTCCGGGTCCGCGTGGGCGTGGGACGGCCGCCGGGCCGGATGGACACCGCCGACTTCGTGCTCCGTGACTTCGCCGGACCCGAGAAAAAGGAACTGCCCTTCCTGGTGGGCTCGGCCGCCGACGCCGTGGAGGACCTCATCCGCGAGGGCCTGCTCGCCGCGCAGCAGAAGTTCCACCCCGCGAAGGCCTGACCGCCGCACCTCCCGGCCATAGCCGCGGGGCCCCCGGCTGGCAAGGGCCCTAGTCTCCTTCCCGAGCCTTCCGGCGCGCCGTTATGATCGCCATACTTCCGTGTCGCGGGGTAGGGTTACGCTACTTCCATGCCGACGGCGCGGGATAAGCCGTCCGCAAGCGGTAAGAGGGGGCTTGATGTCGAGGGATACGCTGAATTGGGGGGACGTCTCCGTGACGGTGCCTCCCGCTCCGGCCAGGGCCGGCGCAGCCAGCGGCGACGACCGGGGCGCGGCCGCGCCATCCGCCGGGCGCCATTCCTGGTCAGGCCTGGCACGCGGGGCCGACGCCGACCGCGTGGTCCGTGCCCTGACCGCCCCCGAGGGCATGGGGGTGGTGATCACCGGCGACCGCGGGGTGGGTAAGTCGCTCGTCGGGCGCAGCGCCATCGCCGCCTTCGGCGCGGACGTCTACACCCTCCAGCTCCGCAGCCCGGGCAATGGTACCGCCACCCCCTACGGCTGCCTGTCCTTCACCCTGGCCCGCCTCCCGCAAAGCTCCCTGGGTTCACCGACGGCCATCCTGCACGGGATCACCTCGTTAATCCGGGACGACGCCGCGGGCCGCAAATGCGTCATCCTGCTCGATAACGCCGGCGCCCTGGATGAGCAGAGCACCGGGGTGCTGCTGAACCTGCTGCAGACCGGCACCGCCCGCCTGGTCGCCACCGCGCAGCGCACCACCGACCTCCCGCCGGACTTCTACTGGCTCATCACCTCCGGTCAGCTGGCCGAGGTCAGGCTCTCCGCCATGACCGAACTGGAGACCCGGAAGGTGCTGCAGGCAGCCCTGGGGCACCGCGTATCGACTGCCCTGGCGAGCCAGCTGCACGAACTGGTCGGCGGCAGCCCCACGCTGCTGCAGGCCGTGGTCTCCGAACAGATCGAGCGCGGCAACCTGGTCCTCGCCGGCTCCGTGTGGACCTTGGTGGACGAGGTGGTCCTAGACGGCCGCACCGCCCTGGAGGACATCGTCCGTGCACGCTACGCCCGCGAATCCCCGGAGGCCCGCGAGGTCATCGAGGTGCTCTCCTGCGCCCGGAGCATGTCGCTGTCCCGCCTGGCCCGGATGTACGGCCCGTCCCTCATCGCGGACATGGAGGAGGCCGGCCAGATCGTCGTCGACCGCACCGACCGGCACTTCGTCACCCTCGGCGACCGCTATCTGGGGGACATCGTCCGGAACTGGCTCAGCGTGGAGCGCCGCCTGGAGCTGCGGGACAAGGTCCCCGGTCACCGGGAAGAGGAGCTGGGCGAGCTCACCGTCCAGGACCTGCTGGCCTACGCCGCCTGGACCCTCGACTGCAACGCCGAACTCGCACCCGCCCACGCCCTGGCAGCGGCTCAGGCGGCCGTGCGGCTTTTCGACCCCAAATTCGCGCTGAAATGTGCCGGCAGCATCAGGTCCCGGGACCGCGAATGGCCCGAGGGCCAGCAGCAAAAAGCCGCCGCCTACCTCCAGCTGGGCCTGCCGCTGCAGGCAATGTCCGCCTTAGACGACATCTCCGAGGCCCAGCTGATGGCGCTGCCTCCGCGGGCGTTCGCCAACTTCATCGCGTCGAAGGCCGACTGCATGGCCTGGCTCGAGGACCGCTCCGGAAAGGTCCCGGAACTGCTCCGGCAGGCCCGGCTCCGGCTCCAGGAGTTCGGCCCCGACACCGAGGCCGACGGGCTGGCCTGCGCGGGCCTCTGCCTCGAGCTGTGCGAATTCAATTACCTGTCCTTCATCGGCGACTACGCGCCCATGATGCAGCGCCTCAGGGACGCCGCCGAGAACACCGCCGCCGATGCCGTCGACCCCGACTTCCGGCTCCGCGCCGCCATCATCCTGATGGAGGCGCTCGGCATGACCGGCCGGGAACTCGAGGCCCGGGCCGTGATGCGGGACATCGCCGGCCAGCTGGGTGAGCGGGCCAACGTTCCGCGGCTTAGGGAAAACTTCGCCTGGCGGTCCTTCAACGTCCTGCTGCTGGCCGGGCAGTGGCGCCAGAGCATCGACATGCTCAAGGACGCCAGCGGCCGGGCCGGGCACGGCCTGCACTCCGGCAGCGCCGCCACGGACCTCGCCGTCGGCCTCGCCTATGTCTACGCCGGCCGCGGCCACCTGGCCCTGGACCCGCTGCTGGCTGCGATAGCCCAGTTGGAGGTCCGGCCCAGCCTGCAGTCGCTGCGCCAGGCCTATGCCGCCGCGGCCTTCGCCTACGCCCAAATGGGCAACTCGGTCCAGGCCACCATCTACCTGGACCGGGCCCGCTCCGCCGACGGACCGGGCCGGTTCGTCGTCAGCAGCTCCGCGGACTTCTGCATGGACATGGCCTCCCGCTGGCTCGGGGACCCGGACGCCAAGGACCGGCTGGTCCGCGCGGCCGAACGCTACGACCGGGACGGCCTCTACACCCTGGCCGGCATCAGCATGCTGGGCGCCACCGTGAACGGCACGGTCAAGGACTTCCTGTTCATGGAGGAAATCGCCGGCCGGCGGCAGGGCCAGCTGGCCGAACTGTCCCGGGTGGTCGCCGTCGGGAGCCGGAAAAAAGACGCCGAAACCATGCTCGACGCCGCCGCCCTGGCCGCCGCGCTGGAGCTCGACGCGGTCCAGGCCCGGTGCGCGGCGCTGGCGTTCGACTTCGCCCGGGGCTCCGGCCAGGCCAGCCTCGCCACCGCGGCGCACAGCATGCTGGAGTCCCTCACCGACGCGGTGCCGTCGCTGCCCGTGGTGCCCAGGAACAAGGGGCCGCTGCTGACCGACCGGGAACGGCAGATCGCGTCCCTGGCCGGAAACGGCGTCACCAACAAGGACATCGCCCAGGAAATCGGCATCTCCGTCCGCACCGTCGAAGGCCACCTGTACCAGGTCTTCACGAAGCTTGGGGTGTCCTCGCGGAGTGATCTGCTTGGACTCATCTAAGGCCACCACCGCCTCCCGGGAGACCCGGAGCGCGGGCCTGACCGGACGGGCCGAGGACCTGCGCGCCGCGGCCGAGGCCCTGCGGGGCGGCATGCACGTGGCCGTGTTGCTGGTGGGCGAGCACGGCATCGGCAAGTCCACCCTTATGGAGGCCGTCGCCACCGAACTCCGGGACGAGGTCACCGCCGTCCGCCTCCACGGCAGCCCGGCCCTGGGCAGCGTCCCCTACGGTGTCCTCGCGCCCTACATTGTGGAGCTTCCGGTGGAGGAAGCCACGTCGCAGCTGGCCGTGCTGCGGACCTTCTGGAGCCACCTGGAGGCCCGGCGGCGGGTCACCGGCCAGCCGCTGCTGCTGATTGTGGACGACGCCCATGACCTGGACGAGGCCACCGCGTCGGTGCTGGTGGAGCTCGCGGCCGCCGGCTGGGCGAAACTGCTGGTCAGCGCGGCCGTCCGTCCGGGACTGCCCACCCCGCTGCTGGAGCTCTGGTTTGAGGGCATCGCGGAACGGCACGACCTGCGCCCCCTGACTCTCGAACAGACGCAGGACTTCCTGGCCGAGAGGCTGGGCCCGCAGGTGCTGCCGAGTGCCGCGGAAATGCTCTGGCACGCTTCCGCCGGAAACCCGCTGCTGCTGACCTGCCTGATCGACGACGCCCGGAACGACGGCACGCTGAAGCAGCACAACGGCGTCTGGCTCCTCACCCGCGCCCTGAACAGCCACGGCGAGCGGCTCACCGACGTCGTGCGCCGGCAGCTGCTCCGCCTCTCCGCGGACGAGCGCACGGCCCTGAACCTGGTGGCACTCTCCGAGCCGGTGTCCCGGAAACTCATCGAGGCCATGGTGGACGAGGACACCGTCGCCGGACTGGTCGAACAGGAACTGCTCCGGGTGACCGACGCGGCCGAACCGGAGCTGCGGCTCTGGCACACCACCTACGGCGACACCCTGCGGAACCTCGTGTCCCCGGCCCGCAGCCTCCAGCTCCGGCAGGGCCTGCTCCGGCTGATGGACCGGGAACCGGCCAGCGCCGAAGGCCTGCTCCGCCAGGTGAGCTGGTCGCTGGAGTGCGGCATGGAGGTCGGCGACCGTCAGCTGCTGCGCGCCGCCGCGCTGGCCAGCGGACTCTTCGAGGACGAGCTTGCCCGCCGCGCTGCCGGCCAGGTCAAGGACCCGGACCTGCGCATGGCGGGACGGGCAATCGTGGCACGCACGTACTACAACACCGCCAACCACGCCGCCGCCCGGGACATCCTGGAGGCGGACTTCGGCCGGGGCGGCACCGTCACGAGCCTGCTCTCCGGCACGCTGCTGTGGGCGGCCGTCCTCACCGCCCTGGGTCACAAGCCGGCCGAGATCGTCCGGCGCTCGGAGGAGTTGTTGGCCGCGGGCGAGCGGCTCGCCGGGGAACGCCCGGCCGAGGCGGAGAGCATCCGGGCCGCCACCGCCGCGCGGGTCCGCTCCCTCCGTGCGCTGGCGCGGGCGCTGGCGGGGGAACGCGAGGACGACGGCGGTGCGGAGCCCGGCGAATCCTTCCCCGCCGCGGAGACCGGTGACGGGCTCCCGGACAACCACCTGGAGCGCGCCTTCGAGCTGGCCCTGGAGGCCGAGCAACTGCTGGTCCGGGGCAAAACCGAGGACGCCTACGCGGCCGCGACCCGGGGGATCGAGGCCGCCGGGAAGGCCGATGAGGAGGTCTCCTTCCTCACCGAGTTCCTCGCCGTCCGCGCGGCCACCCCGCTGGTGCACGGGGGAAACTGGAGCGGCGCGGAGGGAGTGCTTGGCGGCTTCTCGGCCAGTTACGGGGCCAGCCTGATTGCCTTTGGCGGCGGCGTCCACACGGCGGCAGGGATCATGCTGCTCTACCAGGGCCGTGCCGCCGAGGCGAAGAAGACCCTGCGGGTAGGCCTGGAGGCCCTGCGGATCGCCGACGCCCAGCAGCTCTTCGCCCTGACCGCGGCCATGGCTTTCGCCGCCGCAGCGGAGGTGGGGGCCAAGAGCAAGGCCGCGGGGCTGCTGGCGGACTACGAATCCGCCAGGCCGCCGGCCTCCCGCTACCTGCGCACCCTCGCCGCGATGGCGGTGGTCTACGGGAAAGCGAAACTGGAAGACCACCCGGATGCCCTCGGTGAGCTGCGGCGGCTGGGGGAGTCCGCGGGACCCGACGGCGCCGGACTCGAGTTCGAGTCGCTGGCCTGGCGGCTGGCCCTCGGCGACAAGAGCGTCGCGGCCCGGCTGCGGGAACTCGCGCCGGACCTGGACGGCCGGCGCCCGGCGGCGGTCTGCGCCTATGCGGCGGCGCTGGGCACCGGGGACGCCGGGGAACTGCTGGCGGCGGCCAAGGGCTGCGAGGAAGCCGAGCTGTGGGGGTTCGCGGCGCAGGCCTACGACGACGCCGCCGCCGCGTACCGCGAGGCGGGGGACACCCTGCGGGAACGGGTAGCGACCGCGCAGCGCCAGCGCTGCCGCGACCGGGCGTCCAGCGGCCCGGGCCAGGAGCCGGATGCCCAGGACGGAGCCCTGGCGCTGCTCACCCGGCGTGAACGGGACATCGTCGCCCGCGCGGTCCGCGGCCTGAGCGACCGCCAGATCGCCGCCGAACTGCAGGTCTCCGTCCGCACCGTGGAGGGCCACCTCTACCGCAGCTACGCCAAGCTGAATATCAAGGGCCGCGAGGACCTGCGCCGCCTCGCCGCCGACGACTGACCCGGAATCCGCTACAGTTTTGCGTGCGGTCCGCCATTGCCCGCAACTACCTGACCACGCACAGAACAGGCCGCCGGAGCCGCCTACGCCCGGATGCGTACCCGGTGACGCGGACCGGCGGGGGACTACTTGGTCCATCCCGGAGCCTCCGGCCAAGGAACTGAGTACACCCAAGTAAAGGCCTCCGAATACCTGTCTTCCAATCGGGTACTACCTACGGGTGTCATCTCCGGGGCTCATCCATACGGTGGAGCTATCACTGGCTATCCATTGATTGCGAAGGTCTCTCCCATGTTTCAGCATGACACCGGCGTGCCCGCCGGCAGCGGTAAAACAGATGTGATTCCACCCGCGCACCATGCCGCCGGCGGGCGGCCCGACAAACAGCAAACCCGCCAGCACATTATTGACGACGTCGTGGAAACCTTGACCTCCGGGTCCGGCTGCGGCGTCGTTTTGGTAGGCGAGCACGGCGCCGGCAAGTCCTTCATCGCCCAGCGCGCGCTGGAGCAGCTGGGGGAGGACTACCTGGTGGTCCAGGTCCGCGGCAGCTCGATCTCCTCGAAGCTGCCCTACGGGGCGCTCAGCGTGCTGCTCAACGACCTCGACTCCTCCCACCTCGAACACCCGCTGATGGTCCTGCGCGGCCTGACCCAGCTGCTGCACGCCAAGGCCCAGGGCCGCACCATCGCCCTGTTCGTGGACAACGCCCACGACCTGGATGACCTCTCCTGCATGATGGTCGCCCAGCTCAGCGCCGGCGGCCACGTCACCCTCCTGGCCGCCTGCGTAGACCTGCCGCATGTCGGGGGCGACATCATGGGCCTGTGGAAGGACGACCTCCTGCGCCGCGTGGACCTGGAGCCCTTCGACTTCGCCGAGACCTCGGCCACTCTCAACCAGGAGTACGGCGGCCACTTCTCGCACGCCGCGGCCCGCGCCCTCTGGACCGCCAGCGGCGGCAACGCACTCTTCCTGCACTCCCTGGCCCGCGAACAGATCAAGCTGGGCGCGATCGCCAAGCAGGACGGCACCTGGGTCCTCGGCCGCCGCCCGATCTCGCTCACCGGCGAGGTCCGGGACGTTGTCAAGGCACGCCTGAACCGGCTCAGCCCCGGCCAGCGGGACGTGTTCGAACTGCTGGCGCTCGCCGGTGCCGTGTCCCTGCAGACGCTTATGAGCATCTTCAACCCGCACGACATGGACACCCTGCAGGAACGCGGCCTCATCCAGGTCAGCCACGAGCACCCGCCGACCGTCCGGGTCTCCAACACCGTGACCGCAGCCATCGTCGGAAGCGTCGTCCCCCCGGGCCGCAGCGCCGAACTGCGCCGCCGCCTCACCGCAGTGCAGGAAACCGCGAACAGCCTCGAACCCGGCGGCCCCACCGGGGTGGCCTGGGCGCTGGATTGCGGCGAGCAGATCACCCCGGAGCTGGCCCTCGCGGCGGCCCGGCGCGCCAACGACTCCTCCGATCCCGCCGCCGCCCTGCGCTTCCTGCACGCGGTCGAGGAACTGGCGGAGATGCCCGCGGCTGTCATCGAAGCCGCCAGGGCCCACCTGGGCCTCGGCAACGACGAGGCCGCACGCCGGCTGCTGCACCCGCTGGTTGGCGGCCAGGGCTCCGACCTCACCGCCCCCGAGTGGGTGGGGGTCAACATCCTGCTCGCCGACCTGGAACACCGCGGCCCCGGGACGGCCCCCGCCGCCTCCGGGCGGGTGCTGGACCTGCGACCGTCGCTCGCGGCCCGGCCTGACGCCGAGACCGACGCCGGACACCGCGCGGCGGCGCAGCTTCGGCTGGCCGAGGCCCGGCTGGCAGTCCAGGAGGGCCGGTACACCGACGTGCTGGCCATGCGCGAGGACCTCGACGTGGCGGACCTCAGCACAGAATCCGGCGTCGTCGCCGGCGGCCTGCTCTGCGAGGCCATGGCGGTGACCGGCAACGTTCTGGGCGCCACCGGCCTGGCAAAGCAGGTCCTCTCCGCCGCGGCCGCGGTCCCCATGACGGACCGGAACCTGCGCGAACTCCGCGGCCGGATGCTCCTGCTGATGCTGCTCTCCGCCCGGTTCAAGGAAGCCGGCGAGTTCCTGGCCCTCACCTCCGAGGTGCCGGACCCGCATTCACGCCTGGGCGGCATGTTCGAGATCGGCGAGGGACTCATCAGCCTGCACGCCGGCCGGCTCGAGGAGGCCCTGCACAGCCTCGAGGCCGGGCTCTGGCAGCTGCGGACCAACGACCGGGACGCCCTCACCGGGCTCGCGACGGCGGCCTGCGCCTACGCCAACGGACTGCACGGCAACGCCGACGAGGCCGCGGTCCAGCTGGCGGAACTCTCCGCCCTGGAGCACCCGGCCCCGTGGCTCACCGCACGGCTCACCCGCTACTTCGAGCTGGGGGCCACCGCGGAACTGGGCCAGCGGGCCGCCGCGATCCGCGCCCTGGCAGCCGAGGCGGACGCCGACTCCGAGGCGGGAGCCGTGGCCACCGCGCTGTTGTTCCAGTCCGCCGCCGCGCGGCTCGGCGACCGCCAGGCCAGCCAGAAGCTCGGCGGCCTGGCCGGCAGCGTCACGGGCCAGTTCGCAATGCTCTGCCTGCGCCTGGCCAACGGCGTCAAGGACGCCGCCAGCGAGGCCCTGCTGACCGTGGCCAAGGATGCCGACGCCGCGGGAGACGCCGTCTTCGCCCGGGACGTGGCGCGCAAGGCCGTCACCTGCGCCAACGACGCCGGCAACCGGATCGCCCTGCGGGTCGCCCAGCGCACCGAGCACATGCTGGACGAACGCTTCGGCGGACCCCGCAACGGCGTCCAGGCCCTGACCTCGTCCATCCTCACGGCACGCGAGTGCGAGGTCGCGGTCCGGGCCGCGGCCGGGACGTCGAACCGCAAGATCGCCGAACAGATGCAGGTCTCGGTCCGGACCGTGGAAGGCCACCTCTACCAGGTGTACGCCAAGCTCCATCTGGCGAGCCGGTCCGAACTTAAAGATGCCATCGCCGGAACCACCGGCAACGCCCGCATCGGCTAGCGGGGCGCCACAGCTCATCGGGCCCGGCGGCCGCCAGCCGCCAGCGGGGAAAGGACCTGGGTGGAAAGCCTCACGGACCAGATGGCGCTCATCGGCAGGTCCGGTGTAGTCCGGGACGCCGTGGCGTGCCTGCGGGACGAGGAACGCTCCGGGGCGCTCATCGTCGGCGTCGCCGGGTCCGGGAAAACCGCCGTCGTGCGCGAGATCCTGCGTGACCTTCCCGGCCGCGGCGCGGTGATCCGGCTCGCCCCGACGGCGATGCTCTCCGCCGTGCCGTTCGGCGCCCTCGGCCCCGTCCTGACCGACCTTCCGGTGCACGATCTCGATTCTTCGGCCGCCGTCGCGCGGGCCTTCACCAAGCGCCTGAAGAACAGCCCCGCCCCACCCCTCTTCGTCATCGATGACGCCCAGGACCTGGACGCCGGGACGGTCCGGCTGATCGCCCAGGCCGTGGCGACCGGGGCCGCCCGGCTGCTGGCCGCCTGCCGGACCGGCCCGTCCACGCCGGAGGAATTCCTGGCCCTCTGGGACGACGGCTTGATCGCCAAGTACGACCTCGCCCCGCTCACCCGCTCCGAGGTGCACCAGTTCTGCGAGCAGGCGCTGCGGGCGGACGTCTCGCCCTGGCTGAGTGAACTCTTCGGCACCGTCACCGCCGGGTTGCCGGCCCTGCTTATGTCCCTGCTCCGGTATGCCCAAAAGACCGGCTCCATCGGGCTGCGGCGGGGCACCTGGATCCTCTTGGCGCCCCCGGATCTGGCCCGGGTACCGGCCGCGGACCTGGTGGACCACCGGGTGCGGTCCCTGCCCGCCGAGGAACAGACCGTGGCCGCGATCGTCTCCCTCGCCGGGCCGCTCTCGCTCGGCGAGATCCTGCGCTTCAGCAACCCCAAGACCGTCGACGCCCTCGAGATGGCCGGGATTATCGCCGTCTCCCGTGACCAGGAGCGGCTGGTCCGGCCGGCCAGCCCCATGGTGGGCGAGATCGTCCGCGGCCGGGTCCCCGCCGGACGGAGCGCCGGGCTGCGGGCCAGCCTCCTGCAACTGCCGGGCTTCAGTGACGGCCACCCCGAGGCCTACCTCAACCGGTTCCGCTGGGCGCTTGACGCCGGCGCCGAGCTCGCCCCCGCCGAGCTGGTGTACGGCGCCGCACGGGCGAACGCCGCCCTCGACGCCGTCACCGCGCTCCGTGCCGCCACCGCCGCCGCCGGGGGTGACCGCGCGCCGGAGGCAAAGATCCAGCTGGCCTACGCGCAGTACCTCTTGGGCCGGACGGAGGCCGCCGCCGGGCAGCTGAGGTCCGCGGGGGCCGTTCCCTACGGCCGACCCTCCTACCTGGCGGCCCTCCTGACAGCGCGGCTGGGAAATGCTGCCCCGGAGACCGGCCCGGCGGGCCAGACAGGCCCGGCAGGCGACGACGACGGCGACGGCACCAGCCCCGGCGCGGGGGGCCGGGACACCGCGGCGGAGTGGTCCGATTCGGCGGCGCCCGGCCTGGCCGCGCGGCTGCTGCTGGGCCCGGACGACGAGCCAGCGGGGGAGCTGCAGCGCCGCTGGGCAGCCCTGGCCAACCTCCCCGGCGTGGCGGAGGAGCTGGGCGTCCCAGCGGCATTCCGGGTGGCGGAGCTGCAGTCGGTGCGGGGGCAGGTGGTGACCGGGCTCGGGACGGACCGGCAGGCATGGCCGCAGGCGGGCCCGGCGACGGCCGCGTTGCCGCTGGTGCGTGAGGACCTGCTCGCCCGGCACTGCCTGAACCTGGTCCGGGCAGGGGAGTGGGACGAACTCGCCGCCGCGGTGGACGGCTACGCCGCGGCCCTGCCCTTCCGACTGCTCTACAGCGGCGGGCTGCTGCACTTGGTGCGCGGCTTCTCCCGCCTGCGCCAGGGCCGGTTCCCGGAGAGCCTGGCCGAACTGCTGATCGGCGTCGAGGAGCTGACCGTCGCCGACCCGTGGCGGCTGCGTCCGCTGGCCCACGCGCTCGCGGCCTACGCCGCCTTCGTCGTCGGCCGGAACGACGACGCCGCCGCCAATGCGCGTGCCTACCGTGCGGAACCGCTGGGCGGGCCGGCCCCGCTGCGGTTGCTCGCCGATGCCTACTGCACCGCCGCGGACGACGGCGGTGCAGGCCCGGCCGCCCGGCAGCACCGGCTGGACCGGCTGGCGGACGGTGCCCGGGACCGTGGCCTGTTCGGTGTCGAGACGGAGATCCGGCGGCTGGCCGTGCGCGAAGGCGACCCGGCCGTCGCGGAGGCGCTGGCCCTCAGCAGCGCCGCGATCGAGGGGCCCGAGGGCTCCCTGCTGCGCGCCTTCGCCCGCGCCGTGGCCGACTCCGACACCAGCGCGCTCAGTACCCTCAGCGACGAGGCGCTGGCCGCCGGCTACCTGCTCCTGGCCCTGGAAGCCGCCCAGCAGGCCGCCCGCTGTCTGGAAAACGATCCGCACAAGTGGAAGCTGACGGTGGTCCAGCGCAAGGTCCACCACCGTATGGTCGCGGCCGGGATGTCGGAGAGCATCAACATCGTCCATGGGGACCACCACGCGGACCTGACGGCCCGGGAAGCCGAGATCCTCCGACTCGTCAGCCAAGGCGCCAGCAACGTCGAGATCGCCGCCGCCCTGACCCTCTCCACCCGCACGGTGGAGGGCCACCTGTACCGGGTCTTCGCCAAACTGGGCGTCAGCCGGCGCTCAGAACTCGTCGATGCAGAACCGGACTTCCTCACCCCGCCGGGACCCGGATTCGGGCCGGGGACGGGGCCACCGGGAGGTCCTGCGTAGTTCCCGGCCGGCGCTCCGGCCGGCCGGGAGTACGCCTAAGTAGTTCGGCAGGGTAGCGGCGGAGGGAAGTCGGGTAAGTCCTACTCGTGTGGAGCACCGGCGGGATTTGATTAACTTGACTCAGTCAAGGGAACGGCCCGAAAGGACAACGCTCCACACACTTGGCTTTCGCTTCATCCGGCTTCCTTCGATGGAATCGTACGGTGCCCCCACCCGGCAGCCGTACCCCCTAGACGGAGCCGGCGGCGTCAGAGCCTTCTGAGACCGAGGCTCTCCCCCCAGCCGCCGCCGGCTCCCTTTACGGTCTCCCGCCGGGTCCATCCGGCGGCAGACGCAGGAATCAAACGCCCCGCCCGGGAACCCAAGGCCCGCCGGCGGGGCGTTTGGCTGCCCGGGACAGGGCGCTTGTCTGATCGGCACGTGGCCTTTGGCTGACCGGAGCGCGGGGGAGAAGCCCGGGAGCGCCCCACATTCCGGCGGTAAGTTTCGGCGGTAAGGGGGACCTCCGTGGGGCATCCGGCCGGGCCGTGGAATAATTAGGCTAAATCTGTGTAACGTAATCGGCCGCCCACGCCGCGCTCACCCGCCGGCGGCCGCCGACGCAGCGACTGCCGATCAGGAGTTCCACCCATGGTTGCACCACCAGCCCACCTGCCCAGCCCGGCCCCGGCCCTGGGGAACGACGAGGTCCTGAGGATCCGCAACGACTTCCCGATCCTCAACCGGCCCGTGAACGGCCAGCCGCTGGTGTACCTGGACTCCGGTGCCACCTCGCAGAACCCCATCAGCGTCCTCGAGGCTGAGCAGGAGTTCTACGAGCAGCGCAACGCCGCCGTGCACCGGGGTGCCCACCACCTGGCCGTGGAGGCCACCGACGTCTTCGAGGACGCCCGGGAAACCGTCGCCGCGTTGATCGGCGCCGGGGACGACGAACTGATCTGGACCTCGAACGCCACCGAGGGCCTGAACCTGCTCAGCTACTCCTTCCTCAACGCCTCCCTGCCCGGCGCCCCCGCGGAGGCCGCCCGGTTCGCCCTCGGCGCCGGCGACCGGATCGTGGTCACCGAGATGGAGCACCACGCCAACCTCATCCCGTGGCAGCAGCTCGCCGCCCGGACCGGCGCCGCCCTGGACTACATCCCCGTGGACGACTCCGGTGCCCTGGACCTGGAGGCCGCCGCCCGGCTGATCGGCCCCCGCACAAGGGTCCTGGCCTTCACCCATGCCTCCAACGTCCTCGGCACCATCAACCCCGTTACCGACCTGGTCGCACTGGCCCGGACCGTCGGCGCGCTGGTGGTCCTTGATGCCTGCCAGTCCGCCCCGCACCTGGAGCTCGACGTCAAGGCCCTGGACGTGGACTTCGCCGTCTTCTCCGGCCACAAGATGCTCGGACCCACCGGGATCGGCGGCCTCTACGGCCGCTCGGAGCTGCTCAACGCCATGCCCCCGTTCCTCACCGGCGGCTCCATGATCACCACGGTCACCATGGACCGCGCCGGCTTCCTGCCCAGCCCGCAGCGCTTCGAGGCCGGAACGCAGCGGATCTCCCAGGCGGTGGCGCTCGCGGCCGCGGCGAACTACCTGACCGAGACCGGCCTGGCCCGGATCCACGCCTGGGAGGCCACGCTCGGCCAGCGGCTCGTCGAGGGCCTCGAGGCGATCCCCGGCATCCGCGTCCTCGGCCCCGCCGCCGGCCGGGAACGGATCGGCCTGGCCGCGTTCGACGTCGCCGGCGTCCACGCCCACGACGTCGGGCAGTTCCTGGACAGCCGCGGCATCGCCGTGCGCGTGGGCCACCACTGCGCCCAGCCGCTGCACCGCCGCCTGGGCCTGACGGCGAGCACCCGCGCCAGCACCTACCTGTACAACACCACCGACGACGTCGACGCGTTCCTGGACGCGGTCGCCGGTGTCCGTCCCTACTTCAACGCCTGAGGACCGCCCGTGAGCCTTGACCAGCTGTACCAACAAATCATCCTTGAGCACGCCAAGGAACGGCACGGCAACGGCCTGGATGCGGGGGCGGAGTTTCCTGCGGGGGCCGCGTCCGGCCAGTCGCACCAGCTGAACCCGACCTGCGGCGACGAGATCACCGTGCGGGTGTCCGTGGCCGGCGGGAAGGTCAGCGACCTCCGCTGGGACGGTGAGGGGTGCTCGATCTCGATGGCGTCCGCCTCGGTCCTGACCGAGCTCGCCGAGGACCTGGACACGGCGGAATTGCAGCGCATCATCGACAGCTTCCGTGAGGTGCTGCGCTCCCGCGGCAAGGTGGCCGCGGATCCGGAGATCCTCGGCGACGCGGCCGCGTTCGAGGGTGTGTCCCGCTACGCCGCGCGGGTCAAGTGCGCCATGCTCTCCTGGGTTGCCGCCGAGGACGCCCTCACCCAGGCGCTGGGCCGGCAGGAGAGCTAGGGCACGTAGCTGGCGATGACTCCGAAGAGCAGGACCATCATGGCCAAAGCGGTGTACATCGACCAGTTCCGTCCGCCCGGCTTCCGGTGGCTGCCGTGCCAGACCCGTTCCATTCCATCCATGTCCATAGCACCATTGGACGGCGGCCCGGCGGCCGGAAACAGCGTGCGGTCCACGCAAAAAAAGACCCGGCCGCCGCTTACGTGAGCGGGTTACCTACTCACATTTCGCGACGGCCGGGTGGGGTCCGGAAGGGACCGCGGAATCAGAAGAGCCCGACGATCCCGATCCCGGCCGTGGCCGCACCGAGCACCATCGAGATGCTGACCAGCACCACGTGCACGGTCAGGAACCGGGTGGCCTTGCCATTGGCGTCACGGGCCCGCGGATCGTTGCGCACGCGGCGCAGGAACTGCGGCCAGACCACCAGCGACCAGATGCCGGCGATGATCAGGACGACGGCGGCGAGGACGGGAAGCTGCATGGCCTAGTGGCTTTCGAGCCAGGCCTGCGCCTGGGTGGCCTGGATGTTCAGGGCCTTGCCCACCATCGGCTCGGCGGCGTCGGCGATTTTCCCGCCGAGGAACGGCACGGAAGAGGACACGGTTCCCTCGAGTTCGATGCGGGTGCTGCCGCCCTCGGCCACGAGGCGCTGCACGGCGGTGACGTCCAGCGGGGCGCCGGCGACCTTGAGGGAGATGTTGCTTTCCCGCGAACCGTCTGCCGCCGGGGCGCCCCAGCTCTCAAGCTGGGTGACCTTCAGGCTCTCGCCGACGAACTTCCGGGCGATGTCCGGCATCCGGGTGGTGGGGATGGTGCGCACGGTGGTGGTGTTGAATGCGCCGGCCGTATCGCCGTCGACGGCGAACGATTCCAGGGTGCCGCCGACCAGTTCACTGGTGTGGCGCAGGAAGTCCTCGTTGGCGAAGACTGCCGTGACACTCTCGACGGTGTGCGGAAGGGTGGTGGATGCGCTCAGGGCCATTGGGGTCCTCCAGGGGGTGGAAGGGGTCGTTTCGGGCTCCAAACATCTTACGCGTTAGGCCCGGCCGGTTCCGATTCGGTCTTCGGCGCCCGTTCCGGTTCCGGCACTGGTTTCGCCTCTGGTTCTGTCTCTGCGAGCCGTTGGGCCGCCGCCGCGATGTTCCGCGACATGGCGGGGAAAATCAGGCTGTGGAACGGCAGCACGGCCAGCCAGTAGAGCTTGCCGCTGAGCCCCTTGGGGAAAAAGATGGCCCGCTGCCGGTAGAGGCTGCCGTTGCCCTCCGCTTCCACCATGAGCTCCAGCCAGGCCCGGCCCGGGGCGCGCATCTCGGCACGGAGCCGGAGCAGCCGGCCGCGGTCGATCCGCTCCACCCGCCACCAGTCCACCACTTCGCCCTCGGCCAGCAGCCGCGGGTGGCGCCGGCCGCGGGCCAGCCCGGCCCCGCCGGTCAGCTTGTCCAGCCAGCCGCGCACGCTCCACGCCAGCGGCAGGGAGTACCAGCCGTTCTGCCCGCCGATGCCCTCGATGATGGTCCAGACGTGGTCCGGAGCCGCCGGGCTGGAATAGCTGCGCTCGTCCACATAGACCCGATGCCCGGCCCACTCCGGGTCGCTCGGCAGCGGGTCGGCGTCGGCGCCCGCGTTCGCCCACGTGGTCTCCACCTGCCCGTCGCGTTCCCGGCCCAGGGCCAGGGCGACGGCCCGGCGGTAGGGGGTCAGGCCGCCGTCGGGCTGCGGGATGAAGTCGTCGATGTCGTGTTCGCGCGCCACGGCGTCGTGCTGGAGAGATTCCACCAGCGGCAGGGACATGGACAGCGGGATTGGCGTGGTCAGGGCCACCCACATGCCGGCCAGCTTCGGAGCCGGAACGGGCAGGGCCAGCACCATCCGGTAGGGCAGGCCGGCCTCCGCGGCGTACTCCTGCATCATCCCGGCGTAGGTGAGCACCTGCCGGGAGCCGATGTCGAAGGTGCGGTTGATCGGGCCCTCCAGCGAGGCGGCGCCGACCAGGTAGTAGAGCACGTCGCGCACGGCGATCGCCTCGATCTTGTTCCGCACCCAGCTGGGGGCCGGCATCAGCGGCAGCGTCTCGGACAGGTGCCGGATCATCTCAAAGGACGCGGAGCCGGAGCCGATCACCACGCCGGCCTGGAAGACGACGGCGTCCACGGGGCTGTCCAGGAAGATCTTGCCCACGGCCTCGCGGGAGCGCATGTGGGTGGAAAGCTCCGCGCCGGAGGGGTGCAGGCCGCCGAGGTAGACGATCCGGTCCACGCCGGCGGACTCGGCGGCCTCCGCGGTGAGGGCTGCCATCGCCTTTTCCTTGGCCTCGAAGCCCGAGCCGCCGGCCATCGAGTGGACCAGGTAGTAGAGGACGTCGACGCCGGCCAGGGCCGCCTTGAGTGCCGCGCCGTCGTCGAGGCTGCTCTGCACTACCTCCACCTGCTCCAGCCAGGGCACGCCCGCGATCTTCGCCGGCGTCCGGACCAGGACTTTGACCTTGTGCCCGGCCTCCAGCAGCCGGGGGACCAGCCGGCCGCCGATGTAGCCGGTGGCGCCGGTGACCAGGACCGTCTTCGGGTGCGGGGTAGGGGGGATGCCGGTCATTGCGGGTGGCTCCTTCTCGTTGCGGATATTAGCCATTCGGAGCGGCGGGGCCGCCGGACGTCCCGCTGCCACGAAACAGGCGTGGAAGGGGAGCCGGAACGGGCCGGGCCCGTCCTGCCAGCTTAGCCCCCGGGTGCCCGGTCCGCTCCGGTGGCGGTAGGCTGGAATCACCCGGGATTCTTGCGAATTCCGGGTATTCGTGTTGCCTGCACGTCAGCGATCAGTTCAGGAGTTTCCGCCATGAGCCTTCCCGGCCCCTCACTTACCGGCCTGCGGCGCGTCCTCGCCCGGGACTCAACCTTCGCCCGGGTGCAGGCCGAGGCATCCCGGCCGGTCTCCGCCCGCAGCGAGGGCTACCAGCTCAGCGCCCCGGCCGGGCTGCGCGCGGCCCTGCTCGCCGAGGTCTCGGACGGCCTGCTCGCGTCCGACGCCGGCGGCACCGCCGCACCCGTCGTGTTGGCCGTGACCGCCACCGGGCGTGAGGCGGAGGACCTGGTGCAGGCCCTGGACGCGTTCCTGCCCGCCGGCAGCATCGCCGAATTCCCCAGCTGGGAGACCCTCCCGCACGAACGGCTCTCCCCGCGCTCGGACACCGTCGGCCGCCGCCTCTCCGTGCTGCGCCGTCTGGCCCACCCGGAGGCCTCCGGCACGCCGCTGCGCGTGGTCGTCGCCCCCGTCCGCGCCGTCGTCCAGCCGATCGTGGCGGGGCTGGGAGAGCTGGTGCCCGTGACCCTGACGGTGGGCCAGGAGGCCCCGTTCGGCGAGGTGGTGAAGAACCTCGCGGCCGCCGCCTACGCCCGGGTGGACATGGTCACCCGGCGCGGCGAGTTCGCCGTCCGCGGCGGCATGCTGGACGTCTTCCCGCCCACCGAGGACCACCCCATCCGGGTGGAGTTCTTCGGCGACGAGGTCGAACAGATGCGCTGGTTCGCCGTCGCCGACCAGCGCTCGCTGACCGCCCCCGGCGTGCACCACCCCACCAAACTGCACGCCCCGCCGTGTCGCGAAATCCTGATCACCCCCTCCGTGATGTCCCGCGCCGCGACGCTGAAGTCCCAGCTGCCGGCCGCCGCGGACATGCTGGAGAAGATCGCCGGCGGCATTGCCGTCGAGGGCATGGAGTCCCTCGCCCCGGTGCTGGTGGATTCGATGGTTCCGTTCGTGGACCAGTTCCCGGCCGGTTCGATCGCCGTCGTGATCGAACCCGAGAAGGTCCGCACCCGCGCCCACGACCTCGCCGCCACTAACGAGGAATTCCTCGAGGCGGCCTGGTCCACCGCGTCCGACGGCGGGTCTGCACCGCTGGATTTGAGCGCCGCCGCGTCCGAGGCGCTGCACTCGGCCAGCTTCCGGTCCTTGGCCGAGACCCGCGCCACCGCGCTGGAGCACCAGGTGTCCTGGTGGTCGATCAGCTCCCTGGCCAGCGACGAGGAGCTGCTGCCGGACATCGACGTCGTGAACCTGCACGCCCGCGAACCGCGCGGCTACCAGGGCGACGTCGCCGAGATGATGGACTTCATCGGCTCGCACGTGCGCGACCAGTGGCGGATCGTGGTCGCCACCGAGGGCCCCGGCCCCGCCCAGCGCCTCGCCGAGTTGTTCCACGACAACGACATCCCCTGCGCCCGGGTCGAGACGCTCGAAGCGGAGCCGCAGCCGGGGTTGATCGAGGTCACCACCGCATGCGTGGGCCGCGGCTTCGTCCTGGACGGGCTCAAGACGGCGCTGCTGACCGAGGCGGACCTGCTGGGCCGCACGTCCGCCGGGTCCACCAAGGACATGCGGCGGATGCCCTCCAAGCGGCGCAACGCCGTCGACCCGCTGCAGCTGCTCGCCGGGGACTTCGTGGTGCACGAACAGCACGGCATCGGACGGTTCGTCGAGCTGATCCAGCGCAAGGTGGCCGGTGGAGGCGACGGTGTGCGCGAGTACCTGGTGCTTGAGTACGCCCCGTCCAAGCGCGGCGCCCCCGGCGACCGGCTCTTCGTCCCCACCGACCAGCTGGACCAGGTCACCCGCTATGTCGGCGGCGACACTCCGGTGTTGAGCAAGATGGGCGGCTCCGACTGGGCCAGCACCAAGTCCAAGGCCCGCAAGGCGGTCAAGGAGATCGCCGGCGAGCTGATCCGGCTCTACTCGGCCCGGATGGCCTCCCGCGGCCACGCCTTCGGCCCGGACACGCCCTGGCAGCGCGAGCTGGAGGAGGCTTTCCCCTATGTGGAGACCCCGGACCAGCTGACCACCATCAACGAGGTCAAGGCGGACATGGAACGGGAGATCCCGATGGACCGCCTGGTCTCCGGCGACGTCGGCTACGGCAAGACCGAGATCGCCGTCCGGGCCGCGTTCAAGGCCGTCCAGGACGGCAAGCAGGTGGCCGTGCTGGTGCCCACTACCCTGCTCGCCCAGCAGCACTATGAGACCTTCACCGAGCGGTTCTCCGGGTTCCCGCTGCGGGTCCGGCCCCTGTCCCGCTTCCAGGCCGCCAAGGAGGCCAAGGAGACGGCCGAAGGCGTCAAGACCGGCGCGGTCGACGTCGTCATCGGCACCCACCGGCTGCTGTCCAAGGACTTCGAGTTCAAGGACCTGGGCCTGGTGATCGTGGACGAGGAGCAGCGCTTTGGCGTCGAACACAAGGAGGCGCTGAAGAAGATGCGCACCAACGTGGACGTCCTGGCCATGAGCGCGACGCCGATCCCGCGCACCCTGGAGATGTCGCTGACCGGCATCCGCGAGACCTCCACCCTGGCCACCCCGCCGGAGGAGCGGCACCCGGTGCTGACCTACGTGGGCCCGTACACGGACAAGCAGACCTCCGCCGCGATCCGCCGCGAGCTGATGCGCGAGGGGCAGGTCTTCTTCGTCCACAACCGGGTCTCCACGATCGAGCGCACCGCCGCGAAGATCCGCGAACTCGTGCCCGAGGCGCGCGTGGAGGTGGCGCACGGCAAGATGTCCGAGAGCCGGCTGGAGCAGATCATCGTGGACTTCTGGGAGAAGCGCTTCGACGTCCTGGTCTGCACCACCATCATCGAGACCGGCCTGGACATCTCCAACGCCAACACCCTGATCGTCGACGGCGCGGACAAGTACGGGCTCTCGCAGCTGCACCAGCTGCGCGGGCGTGTGGGCCGCGGCCGGGAACGCGCCTACGCCTACTTCCTCTACCCCTCGGAGAAACCGCTGGGCGAGGTGGCGCTGGAGCGGCTCAAGGCCGTGGCCACCCACAATGAGCTTGGCGCCGGCATGCAGCTGGCCATGAAGGACCTCGAGATCCGCGGCGCCGGCAACCTGCTGGGCGGCGAACAATCCGGCCACATCCAGGGCGTCGGCTTTGACCTCTACATCCGGCTGGTCGGCGAGGCCGTGGCGGATTACCGCGGCGAGGCCGAGGAAAAGGCCGCCGAGATGAAGATCGAGCTGCCTGTCAACGCGCACCTGCCGCACGACTACGTCCCCGGCGAACGCCTCCGCCTCGAGGCGTACCGGAAGCTGGCGTCGGCGCTCACCAACGAGGCGATCGAGGAGGTCGAGGCCGAGCTGGTGGACCGCTACGGGGAGTTGCCGCTGCCCGCGCAGAACCTCGTGGCCGTGGCCCGCTTCCGGGTCGGGGCGCGCGAGGCCGGCCTGACCGACGTCGCCCTGCAGGGGAACTTCATTAAGTTCTCGCCCGCCCAGCTACCCGAGTCCAAGCAGATGCGGCTGGCCCGGATGTACCCGGGCTCGCAGACCAAGCCGGCGCTGGACGCGGTGCTCATTCCCAAGCCCAAGACCGCCCGGATCGGCGGCCGCGACCTGCAGGACGCCGAGATCCTGGCCTGGGCCAACAGCGTGATCGAGGCGATCTTCACCGACGCCCCGCCCGCCGCGGGCTAGGCCGTGATGGGAGGACACCACGCCGCGTCAGGTGCCGCGGCGTGGGTGGCTATTGCCTCGACCGGGCCGTACACGCTCGGCTGGTACCCGCTGGATCCCGCCGGGATCGTCATCGGCGGGATGGCGACGGCGGGGACGGCGCTGATCTGCGACTGGGACCACCGTTCGTCCACGGTGGCGCACGCGCTGCCGCCGCTCTCGAACCTGATCGCCGTGGGGATCGAGAACGCCTCCGGCGGCCACCGCCAGGGCACCCACTCGGTGTTGGGGGCGGCGTTCTTCGTACTGCTGGCCGCGCTGGCCGGGAAAATCCAGCTGCAGACCGACTGGGGCCTGCTCTCGGTGGGCGCCGGGCTGCTGTGCATGTTCCTAATCAACATCGCCGCGAAGGCGCTCAAGCTCTTCCCCAAGTATGGGGTGGTCAGCAACTGGATCTTCGCGCTCACCATGGCCGGGCTGGTGACCTGGTTCGCCCCGCATCAGTGGTCCTGGCTGCCGGTGTCGATGCTGACCGGCGTGCTGGTGCACATCCTTGGGGACATGATCACCACCGGGGGAGTGCCTCTGCTGTGGCCGATCGTGGTCAAACCGCCGAAGTTCCTGCGCAGGCTGCCGCTGGTCAAGGACGTCTGGAAAGCCAATGGGGCGTTCTCCATCCCGCTCCTGGGCCGGGCCGGTTCGCGGCGCGAGTGGCTGGTGCTGATCCCCGTCGGCGCCTACGCCATGGTGGGGATGTGCGTCGCCGCCGTCGACGTCGCCCGCGGGCACTTCCCGGCGGCCGTCGCCTTCGGCTCCGCCGTCGTCGGCCGGCTGCTCGGCACGGGAAGCTAGCCGCAGGCTGCCCGTCGGCGTGGCACATTTCCGCTACGGTTTCGGACCCGCGCACAGCGGGTCCGGGGTGCGCCCGTCCGAAACCGCCGCGCCCGTCCGGAACCGGCAGTTAAACGCCTGAAGCCCCGGCGAACCGGGGCTTCAGGCGTGGGACGAGGCTTAGTGTTCGCCGGCCGAGTCCGAGCGGCCGGTGATGGTCTGCGGGATCCAGAACGCCAGGGCGAACAGCACCAGGCAGGCAAGCATCGGCCAGGGGTTGCCCAGGGTCAGGAACGACAGCGAGTACAGTGCGCCGAAGAAGAGCGCCATCATGATGACAAACAGCACCACGCTGGATGCCAGGTTGTTCTCGAACCTGGGGGTCTTGGCGGTCTTGCCGTTGTTGCTGGACATTCGTTCCTCCTCGGCCCCGCGGGGCTGTAAAAACTGTGGCGGCGTGGTTCCGGCGGGGCGGTCAGTACGCGGACGAACCCTGTTCGCCCTTGACGATCGCGATGCCGGAGCTGGCGCCAATACGTGTTGCACCAGCAGCTATCATAGCCTGCGCGTCGGCAAGGGACCGCACGCCGCCGGATGCCTTGACGCCCAGGTCCGGTCCCACGGTGCGGCGCATCAGGGTGACGTCTTCGACCGTCGCGCCGCCGCCGTTGAAGCCGGTGGAGGTCTTGACGAAGTCGGCGCCGGCCTCGACGGCGGCCTCGCAGGCGAGGACCTTCTGCGCGTCGTCCAGCAGGGACGTCTCGATGATGACCTTGAGGATGGCGCCGCCGGCGTGGACGGTCTCGGCCACGGCACGGATGTCATCGACCAGGGCGCCCTTGTCGCCGGCGCGGGCGGCGGCGATGTTGATCACCATGTCGATCTCGTCCGCGCCGTCGAGCACGGCGCCGCGGGCCTCGAAGGCCTTGACGTCGCTGGGCGTCGCACCGAGCGGGAAGCCGATCACGGAGCAGGTCAGCACGCCGGAACCCTTGAGGGCGGTCTTGACGGTCTTGACCCAGATCGGGTTCACGCAGACGGACTTGAACTGGTACTCGGCGGCCTCGGAGCAGACCTTGAGCACGTCGGCCTCGCCGGCCTCCGGCTTGAGCAGGGTGTGGTCGATGAACGCGGCGATGTTGCCGGTGCCGTGGTGGAGGTCCTGGCCGGTGCCGGAGGCCCCGGCCGTGGTGGCGTCGTTGCTCATGGTGGTCCCTTTCCTGACGGGACGGATCATGGCCGGCCCGGCTGCTGACGCGGCGCGCGTCGTGGCTTCTCAGTGCACCATCTTGCCATATGGGAGCACGCCGTCTTGGGCTAGGGAGCCCGCTCAGGCGGCGGCCGCGACGGGGACCTGGAGGCAGGCCTGCACGAGCCCGGCGGCGCAGATGCTGGCGGCGGAACCGGCGGCCACCAACAGGCCCAGCCGGACGCCGTCGAGCGCCGCGGCGTCGCCGATCGCCCAGATCCCGGGCACGGAGGTGCGGTAGTCGGCGCCCACCAGGATCCCGCCCTGGGCGGCGGTGGCCAGCCCGGCGGTGCGGGCCAGCGCGTCCCGGGAGATCCGCTCCTCGGCGAGGACCACCAGGTCACCGCTCATGCTGGAGCCGTCCTCGAAGACGATCCCGGAGGCCGGCAGCACGGACCCGGCGAGGGTGGCGACGACGGCGGCGGGCCGCAGCGTGGTGCGGACCGGGCGGACGCCGCGGGCCCGCAGCACCGCCTCGGCCTGTCCCGCTGCCGTGCCGGTGCCCACCAGGATGCCCAGCGGCCGCCGGCCCAGGACCCGGGTGACGTCCTTGACCGCGTCGCCGAGGGTGCCGGCGTCGTCGATCGTGGAGTAGCTCAGGCACCGGCCCGAGCCCTCGATCGGGGCCAGGGCCGGGGCCGAGCCGGTGGCGATGACCAGCTGGTCGTAGCCGAATTCGAGGCCGTCCGCCGTCGTCACCCGCCGCTGCTCGGCGTCGATGAAGCTGGCGGGCTGGCCGAACCGGACCGAGACCTGGGGGAGGACGGCCAGCTCCAGCAGTTCCGCCGGGGCGTCGTCCCGGTTGCTGAGGACCGTGATGGCGCCGCCGAACGGGGTGCGGGTGAGCTGGCGGACCAGGGCCTGCGCCGCCGGGCCGGCCCCGGCGATCACGATCCGCGGCGAGGAGGCCACGGTGGTGGAGGCGGTGCTGGCGGCGGAGGATTTCGGTGCGGACATGTGCTGGCCCTTTCGCTGGCGGGCCTGCTGGTGTGGCCCCTGTTTCTGTTGTTCCCCAGCGTAGGAGGCCGGTTTTTCGCGCACGTTTCTGCTGTGTTGCGGTATTTTCGCTCCCTGTTCGCCAATTGTTACCAGCTGGTAATGGCGTGGCTCACACCCGGAGCCGGTAGCCGCGCTTCACCACGGTTTCCACGAGCGAGGCGTCCGGCAGCGCGGACCGGAGCCGGCTGACGGTCATGTCCAGCGCGTGCACCGAGCCGCGCAGTTCCAGCAGCTCGGAGAGCGACTCGCGGGACAGGACGGCGCCGCCGGCCCCCAGCAGCGCCCGCATCAGCAGCAGCGGCGCGGGCGCCAGTTCCACGGGGTCGCCGTCGATCCGCAGCGACCGGCCGCGCAGCTCCACCGCGCCCGCGGCGGTGTCCAGCCTGCGGACGTGGTTCAGGGCCAGGTGCTCGCAGACCAGCCGGATCAGCGCGCCCATCCGGAACCGTTCCGGCACCAGCGGCTGCACGCCGGCGTCGACCAGCGGCTGGGCGGTGATGGGGCCGACGACGGCGGTGGCCACCGTGGTCTTCAGCGCCGCGACCAGTTGCTTGTACAGGCCCATCTCGTGCGCGGTGCTCCACAGCGCGTCGACGGCGGGGGCGGAGGTGAAGGTCAGCACGTCGAGGCTGCCGTTGCAGGCGGCCTCGATCAGCTTGGGCAGCCGGCCGGCGCCCTCGGGCTTGACCCAGCGGTAGGGGGTGACGGTCATGACGTTTGCCCCGGACATCCGGAGCCGCTCAAGCTGCCGGACGTCGGTGTAGCCGTGCAGCTGGACGGCGACGGTCTTCCCGCGCACCCCCTCGGCCAGCAGCATGTCCACCAGGGTTGCGGTGGTCTCGTCGCTGCTGATCCCGACGTCGGCCAGGCCGGCCGCGCGCACGGCGCCGCGGGCCTTGGGCCCGCGGACGAACATCCGGGTGGCGCCCAGGGTTTCCAGCAGCTGGTCGCCGATGCCGAAGCTGTCCGCCGCCTCGCACCAGCGGCGCATGCCGTAGGCAGTGGTGGCGATGCACAGCTGCGGCCGGGCCTCGATGATGGCGCGGCTGTCCTCGATCAGCCGGTGGTCCTCCTGCACCGGGGCGATCTTCAGCGCCGGTGCGTGCAGCACCTCGGCGCCGCGGCGTTCCAGGGCCTCGATCAGGTCCTGCGAGCGTCGGTGAGAGGTGACGCCGATCCGGAACCCTTCCAGTGGCAGGTCGGCGGTTCCGGCGGTGTCCGGGGCGGTCCCGGCCAGGCTGTTCACGGTCACGGCCCTCACGCCCCGACCAGGGACGCCGCGAGGCGGTCCAGTTCGGCCGCGGCGGCGTCGCAGCCCCGGTTCGCCTCCGCGACCCGGACCACCTCGCCGATCACCAGGACGGCGGGGTTGCCGCAGCCGGCAGCGGCCGTGGTGATGCCGCCCAGGTCCGCGATGGTGGTTCGCTGGCCGGGCTGGTAGCCGCGCTCGATCACCGCCACCGGCATGTCCGCGCGCATCCCGGCCCGGCGCAGCCCGGCCGCCAGCTGGTGGAGCGTGCCGATGCCCATCAGCACCACGATGGTCCCGCCGAGCCCGGTCAGGTGCCGGTGCTCGTCCTCGGTCAGCGGGGCGTGGCCGGAGACCACGGTGAACAGGCGGCTGACCTCGCGGTGGGTGACCGGGATGCCCGCGGCGGCCGGGACGGAGACGGCGCTGGTGACCCCGGAAATGACCCGGACCGGCAGCACGGCGCGCACGCAGGCGGTCACCTCCTCGCCGCCGCGGCCAAAGACATACGGGTCTCCGCCCTTGAGCCGGACCACGTTCGCGCCGGCCTGGGCGGCATTGACCATCAACTCCTCGATGCCGGCCTGGCTGACCTTGTGGTGGCCGGGGGTCTTGCCCACGTCCACCAGCTCCGCGGTGGTCAGGGACGGCAGGTCCTGGTGCGGTGCCAGCCGGTCGTAGAAGACGACGTCGGCGTCGCGCAGGGCGGCCACCGCGGCGACGGTCAGCAGTTCCCCGGCACCGGGGCCGCCGCCCACCAGGGTGACGTGCCCGGCCGGGCCGGCCGCGGGTTCGGCGGCGACCGGCACGCCGGCGGCGCGGAACCGGTCCAGGCGGGCCGGCCAGCCGGGCTGGCCGTCGTCCACCGCGGCCACCAGGAAGGGCAGCGGACCCGCGGCCGCCGGGGCGTCCGGACCGGTGAGGCGGCGGACGACGGCGCCGGCGGCCCGGTAGCGCAGGACGGCCTGCCGGGCGGCGGCGTCGGTGCCGGCCACCAGGACGGTCCGGCCGGTGAGTTCGATGCTGAGCTGCATGCTTAGACCCTGCTTTCGGTGGGTTTGCCGGCGGCGGGGCCGGCCGACCTGACGGGGATGGTCGTGGCGATCAGCCGGGAGCTTTTCTCTTCCGCGGTGGCGGGCCGCATCTGGCCGCGGTCGTCGGGGACGAGGGTGATGGAGTCGTCCGCCTGGCCCGGGGCGTTGACGAAGGAGCGGAAGCGGCGCAGCCGGTCCGGATCCCGCAGGGTCTCGGCCCACTCGTCGACGTAGGTGTCCACGTGTTTGGCCATGGCTGCCTCGAGGTCCGCGGCGATGCCCAGGCTGTCGTGCACCACCACGTCCTCGACGTGGCGGATGCCGCCGTCGAGCTCCTCCTGCCAGCGGGCGGTGCGCTGCAGCCGGTCGGCGGTGCGGATGTAGTACATGAAGTAGCGGTCGATGTAGCGGATCAGCGTCTCGTCGTCGAGGTCCTTGGCGAGAAGCTGGGCGTGCGCCGGGGTGGCGCCGCCGTTGCCGCCGACGTAGAGGTTCCAGCCGTCCGCGGTGGCGATCACGCCGACGTCCTTGCCGCGGGCCTCGGCGCATTCGCGGGCGCAGCCGGAGACCCCCATCTTCAGCTTGTGCGGGCTGCGCAGGCCGCGGTACCGGAGTTCCAGGCGGATGGCCATGGCCACCGAATCCTGCACCCCGAAGCGGCACCAGGTGGACCCCACGCAGGACTTCACGGTGCGCAGGCTCTTGCCGTAGGCCTGGCCGGATTCGAACCCGGCGTCCACCAGCAGCTTCCAGATCTCCGGGAGCTGTTCCAGCCGGGCGCCGAACATGTCGATCCGCTGGCCGCCGGTGATCTTCGTGTAGAGGCCGTATTGCTCGGCGACGGCGGCGATCACGCCGAGTTTCTGCGGCGTGATCTCACCGCCCGCGATCCGCGGCACCACCGAGTAGGTGCCGTCCTTTTGCATGTTCGCCAGGGCCCGGTCGTTGGTGTCCTGGAGGGTGCCGCGGCCGGCGTCGAGGACGTATGCGCCGTGCTGGCTGGCGAGGATGTTGGCGATGGTGGGCTTGCAGATATCGCAGCCCTCGCCGCTGCCGTAGCGGGCCATGACGTCCTCGAAGGAGGTCAGTTCCAGGACCCGGACGGCGTCGAAGAGTTCCTGGCGGGAGAGCGCGATGTGTTCGCACAGCGCCCTGGAGACCTCGACGCCGGACTTGGTGAGTTCGCCGTCCAGGAGCTTCTTGAGCATCGGGACGCAGGATCCGCAGCTGGTGCCGGCACGGGTGCAGCCCTTGAGCCCGGGGAGGTCCCGCACCGGTTCGCTGCCCTCGCAGGTGCCGCAGCCGTTGACCGCGTCGCGGATGGTCCCGGAGGCCACGTTGTTGCAGGAGCAGAGGATGGCGTCGTCGGGCAGTTCAGCCGCGAGGGCGTCGACTCCGCCGCCGGCCGCGGAGAGGTAGGCGCCGGGTTCGGCCGGCAGTGCCCGGCCCAGCAGCGGCCGCAGCGCGGTGTACGGCGCGGCGTCGCCGACGAAGATCCCGCCGAGCAGGGTGGTGGCGTCGTCGGTGGTGACGATCTTTTGGTAGACGCCGCGGGCCGGGTCCGCGTAGACGATCTCCAGCGCGTGGTCCGTGCGGGCGAAGGCGTCGCCGAAGCTGGCGACGTCGACGCCGGAGAGCTTGAGTTTGGTGGCGGTGTCGAAGCCGGGGAAGGTCGCGGCGCCGCCGTGCAGCCGGTCCGCGACGATTTCCGCCATCGTGTTCGCCGGCGCTACCAGGCCCAGGCACATGCCGCCGAAATTGGCCACTTCGCCGATCGCCCAGATCCCGGGGACCTCGGTGCGGCAGTCCTCGCCGATCACGACGCCGCCGCGCGGGCCGAGCCGGAACTGCTGCGGCCCGCCGTCGCCGGTGCGGAACAGCTCGTCGCGGGGCCGCACGCCGACGGCGGCGATGACGATGTCGGCGTCGATCACGCGACCGTCGGCCAGCAGCACGCCGGTGACCCGGCCGGCGTCGTCGGAGAGTACCTCGGCGGGGAATACGCCGCAGTGGACGGTGAAGCCTTTGGCCTCGATCAGCCGGCCGAGGGCCTGTCCGGCGCCCTCGTCCAGCTGGGTGTTCATCAGCCAGGGGGAGCCGTTGATGACGACCGGGTTGGCGCCGAGCTGGGCGGTGCCGGCCGCCGCCTCCAGGCCCAGCAGCCCGCCGCCGATGGTGACGGCGTTGACCGTGCGGCCCAGCGCCGCGGTGAGGTCCGCGATTCCGGCGTTGATGGCCCGGACGTCCTCCAGCGTGCGGTAGACGTGGGTGTGTTCGGCGCCCGGGATGGGCAGGCGGGCCGCGTCCGAGCCGGTCGCGACCACCAGCTCGTCGTAGGGGTAGACGGTGCCGGCGGCGGTCTGCACCGTTTTCGCGGCGGTGTCGATGCCGGTGGCGCGCTCGCCGGTGCGGAGCGTAAGCGCCCCGTGGTCCCACAGGGAGGCCTCGCCCAGGGTGAGGTCCACGGCGGTATCCGTCAGCGCCTTGCTCAGCGCCACCCGGTCGTAGGGCAGGTGGGCCTCCTCGGTCAGCACCGTGATCTGCCAGCCGGCCAGGCCGCGGGCGTGCATGGCCTCCACGAAGCGGTGGGCCGCGGGGCCGCCGCCGGCGACGACGACGCGGCGCGCCGCGGCGGGTGCGGGGGAGGAGGGGCGGGGGCTGGCGGTCTGTCCGGTCACGGGTGGCCTTTCGTTGGGCCGCAGGCGGTGTGCTGCAACATCTCCGGCCAGCCTAGGCAGCGGCAGTTTCGCGTCAGTTTCCCGAATGTTTCGTGGTCTTAACTTCTGCATCACGGACGGGTTTCGGCCCGGGTGAGGTCTCTTTTACCGGCCGGACACATGGGCTGTATGCGGCCGTTACACGACGGTCCTAGCGTGGGGGAATGGCCGCAGTGGCGGCCGGGAAACCGGAAAGCAAGCAGGGAGGAGCCCCGGATGACTGCCGTACTGGATGACGCGGCCCGCAGTTTTGCGGAGCAGATGGCGGGAACGCACGGGACCGGCTGGCACCGGATCTGCGCGGTGCAGGACCTGGAGCCGGGCTGGGGTGAGGCGGCACTGGTCGCGGGCCGGCAGGTGGCCGTGTTCCGCACGGCCGGCGGTGAGGTCTTCGCCGTCGACCACGCCGATCCGGCCACCGGCGCGCACGTCATGGCCCGGGGGATCACCGGATCGCGGGGGACCCGGCGGACCCTGGCGTCCCCGTTGCACAAGGAGGTCTACGACCTGCTGACCGGGGAGTGCCTCGGCAACCCGGAGCTGCGGCTGGCAACCTACCCGGCACGAGCCGCCGACGGCTTCATCGAAATCCGGCTTTAGCCACGGCCCGAATCTCTAACCGGCGCGCCCGGGCCCCCGGGAGGCCGGGCGCTAAAGGCGCCGAGGTCCTAGAGGCCCAGGGCCTCGCGCACATCGGCCAGCACGGCGTCCAGCGCGGCGCGGGCCTCCTGCCGGGCCTGGGGCAGGCCGGCGGCGGATTCCACGCCCCGGATCACCTCCAGGTAGCACTTGAGCTTCGGCTCCGTGCCGCTGGGCCGGATGATCACGCGGCTGCCGTCGCGGGTCAGGTAGAGCAGGCCGTCGGTGGGCGGGAGCTGCTCGCTGCCCTCGGCCAGGTCCGCGGCGGTCTCCACGGCGGAGCCGCCGAAGGATTCCGGCGGGCTGACCCGCAGCCGGTTCATCATGGCGTCCAGCAGGCCCAGGTCCGCCACCCGGATGCTGAGCTGGTCGCTGGCGTGCAGGCCGTGCACCAGATACAGCTCGTCGAGGGTGTCGAAGATGGTCCTGCCGGCGGCCTTGGCCGCGGCGGCGAGTTCGGCGATCAGCACGGCGGCTGAGATCCCGTCCTTGTCCCGGACCAGGGACGGGGCCACGCAGTAGCCCAAGGCCTCCTCGTAGCCGTAGAGCAGGTGCGGGACACGGGCGATCCACTTGAAACCGGTGAGGGTCTCCTGGTGCTCGTAGCCAGCGGCCGCGGCAACCCGTGCCAGCAGCCGGGAGGAAACGATGGAATTGGCGAACACGCCGGCGGTTTCGCCGTCCTGTGCGGCGCCCGCAACAGCGCTGCCGTGCCCAGTGCCGCCGTCGGCCGCGAGCCGGGCGACGACGTGCGCGCCCAGCAGGGCGCCCACCTCGTCGCCGCGCAGCATCCGCCAGGCGCCGGTGTCCGGGTCCTTGGCAGCCACCGCGGCGCGGTCGGCGTCGGGGTCGTTGGCGATCACGATGTCCGCGTCCACCCGGGCAGCGGTCTCCAGCGCCAGGTCAAGGGCGCCGGGTTCCTCCGGGTTGGGGAAGCTGACGGTGGGGAAGTCCGGGTCCGGGAGGGCCTGCTCGGTGACCAGGGTAACGTCCGCGAAGCCGGCGGCGTTCAGTACCGCGACGGCGGTGTCCCCGCCCACGCCGTGCATGGGGGTCAGGACGATCTTCAGGTCGCGGGCCGGAAAGTGCTCCGGTATCACCAGCGCCGCGACGGCGGCCTGGTAGTCGGTGGCGATGGAGGGCTCCAGGACCGTCCAGCCGTCCTCGGCGAGGGCGATCGACTCGAGTGCGCCGACGGCGTCGATCTCGGCGGCGATCCGGGCGTCGTACGGTGCCACGATCTGGGCGCCGCGGCCGGACTCCTCGACGGCGTGCCGGCCCAGGTAGACCTTGTACCCGTTGTCCTGCGGGGGGTTGTGGCTGGCGGTGACCATCACGCCGCCGTCGCAGTCCAGGGCGCGCACGGCGTAGGCGAGCAGCGGGGTGGGCAGTGCGGCGGGCATCAGAAACGTCTCGATGCCGGCGGCGGTGAAGATGGCGGCGGTCTCGCGGGCGAACACGTCCGAGTTGTGCCGGGCGTCGTAGCCGACGACGGCGCGCGGCCGGGTGCCGGCGACGGCCTGGCCGACGGCGCCGGTGAGGAAGGCGGCGAGCCCTGCGGCGGCGCGCCGGACCACCACGCGGTTCATCCGGTTCGGGCCGGGGCCGAGGGCGGCGCGGAGGCCTGCTGTGCCGAACTCCAGGGTGCCGCTGAAGCTGTCTGCGAGTTCCTGGCGGGCGCCGGGAGCGCCTTCCTCGGTGAGGCGGATGAGCTCGGCCAGGGCGGCGGCGGTGGCCGGATCCGGGTCCTGTCCGGCCCAGGCGAGGGCTTCGCCCAGGAGATCGTTCAGTGCGGCATCGGAAGACGTCATGAATACCAAACTAGCGGCAAACCGGGGGCCGGCGCGCCGCGACAAGCGCGCGCGGCCTTACAGTTCCATTACGTCCGGACCCTCCGCAGGGCTGGCTCAGGATTGCCGCAGGAGACCCCCACAGGGCCCCTCGGCCCGTTGACACCCCAATTTCCGGACACATAGCGTCTGGAATATGAGGATGGGGCGAGGGGTGGAATGGGCGCTGCACGCGTGCGTCGTCATGTCCTGGACACCCGCCGGCGAGGCCGTCAACAGTGGCCGGATCGCCGCCCTGTATGACCTGCCCGCCGCCTACCTGAACAAGCAGCTGCAGGCGCTGGTCCGGGACGGGATCCTGGTCTCGGTCTCCGGCCCGCGCGGCGGGTTCGCGCTGGCCCGGCGGCCGGATGCCATCACCGTCCTGGACGTGGTGCTGGCCATCGAGGGCCAGGAACCGGCCTTCCGCTGCGAGGGCATCCTGGGCAACGTCCCGGGCGCCGCGACGCGGGACGACTTCACGCGGTCCTGCCTGGTCTCCCAGACGATGCGGCAGGCGGAACTGGTGTGGCGGCAGACCCTGGCCCGGCAGACCATCGCCGGGATCGCCGACTCGATGGAGCGGCGGTTCCCGGAGGACCGGGCCCGGACAGTGGCGCAGCTGGCGGCAGGCTGAGCCGGCCGGCTTAGAGCTTGGCGATGATCTCCGCGAGCAGCTTGGAGATGCGCGGGCCCGCGGCCTGGCCGGCCTCGAGGACCTCTTCGTGGCTCAGCGGTACCGGGCTGATGCCGGCCGCGAGGTTGGTCACCAGCGAGATGCCGAAGACCTCCATGCCCGCGTGACGTGCGGCGATGGCCTCCAGCGCGGTGGACATCCCCACCAGGGAGGCGCCGATCCGCTTGGCGTACTGCACCTCGGCCGGGGTTTCGTAGTGCGGGCCGGTGAACTGCGCGTAGACGCCCTCGTCCAGGCTGGAATCCACCTCGCGGGCCAGGCCACGGATGCGGGAGGAGTAGAGGTCTGTCAGGTCCACGAAGGTGGCGCCCTCCAGCGGGGAGGTGGCGGTGAGGTTGATGTGGTCGCTGATCAGCACCGGGGTTCCGGGAGCCCAGTCCTCGTTCAGGCCCCCGCAGCCGTTGGTCAGGACCAGGGTCTTGCAGCCGGCGGCGGCGGCGGTCCGGACGCCATGCACGACGGCGCGGACGCCCTTGCCCTCGTAGTAGTGCGTGCGGGCGCCGAGCACCAGGGCGCGCTTGCCCTCGCGGGTGAGAACCGAGCGGATGGTGCCCACGTGGCCCACCACCGACGGCGCGGAGAAGCCCGGGACCTCGTCCGCGGACAGGGTGGCGGTGGTCTCGCCGATCAATTCGGCGGCGTCCCCCCAGCCCGAGCCCAGCACCAGGGCGATGTCGTGGCTGTCGACGCCGGTCTCCTCCGCGATGTAGTCGGCGGCGGCGCGGGCGGCGTCGAAGGGGTCAGTGTTCAGGAATTCCGTGTTGCTCACTGGAACAAGCTACCCTGCCGCCCCCGCGCTGCCCAGCACCGTGGCTTGGTGGCGCCGGTCCGGATGATGGACAATGGATGATTGTGACTACGCATCCCGATTTCAGTGCACCCCGTATCGCGATTCTCGGCGGAGGGCCGGGTGGCTACGAGGCGGCCATGGTCGCCGCCTCGCTGGGAGCGCAGGTCACCATCATCGAACGCGCCGGCCTCGGCGGCTCCGCCGTGCTGACGGACGTCGTTCCCTCCAAGACCCTGATCGCCACCGCGGACCTGATGACCCGCGTGAGCGAGGCGGGGGAGCTGGGCGTGAAGTTCGACGTCGACGGCGGCGACTGCATGCCCACCATGCGCGCGGACCTCAAGCACATCAACGACCGGCTCCTGGGCCTGGCCCGGCAGCAGTCCGCCGACATCCAGCGCGGCCTCGAGGGCCAGGGCGTGCGCATCATGCTCGGCTCCGGCAAGATGCTCGACAACCACACGATCGAGGTCCTGACCGCGGAGGGCGTGGAGACGGTCGAGGCGGACGCGGTCCTGCTCGCCGTCGGCGCCCACCCGCGCGAACTGCCCACCGCCCGCCCGGACGGCGAACGCATCCTGAACTGGGCGCAGATCTACAACCTCGACGAGCTGCCCGAGGAACTGATCGTGGTGGGCTCCGGCGTCACCGGCGCCGAATTCGCCTCCGCGTACAACGGCCTGGGCTCCAAGGTCACCCTGATCTCCTCCCGCGACCGGGTCCTGCCCGGCTCCGACGCGGACGCCGCCGAGGTCCTCGAGGGCGTCTTCGAACGCCGCGGCGTGACCGTGTTGTCCCGGGCCCGCGCCGAGACCGTGGAGCGCACGGACGACGGCGTGGTGGTCACCCTGGCGGACGGCTCCACCGTCCGCGGCAGTCACTGCCTGGTGGCCGTCGGATCCATCCCGAACACCGCGGGGATCGGCCTGGAGGAGGCCGGCGTCGCGCTGACCGAGAGCGGCCACATCAAGGTCGACGGCGTCTCGCGCACCACCGCCCCGAACATCTACGCCGCCGGCGACTGCACCGGCGTCCTGGCGCTGGCCTCCGTCGCCGCCATGCAGGGCCGGATCGCCATCGCCCACTTCCTCGGCGACAGCGTCGCCCCGCTGAAGCTGCACCAGGTGGCCTCCAACATCTTCACCTCGCCCGAGATCGCCAACGTGGGCGTGTCCGAGGCGGACATCGACTCCGGCAAGTACCAGGGCGACGTCGTCAAGCTCTCGCTGCGCAGCAACGCCCGCGCCAAGATGCGCAACCACCGCGATGGCTTCATCAAGATCTTCGCGCGCAAGGGCTCCGGCACCGTGATCGGCGGCGTCGTCGTTGGCCCCAACGCCTCCGAGTTGATCTTCCCGATCTCGCTGGCCGTGACCCAGAAGATGCACGTCGACGACGTCGCCAGCACCTTCACGGTCTACCCGTCCCTGAGCGGATCGATCTCCGAGGCGGCCCGCCGCCTGCACGTGCACATGTAGCACCGCTCCACCCACGGTCCGAACGCCGGCGCCCCTCGGGGCCGCCGGCGTTCGGCGTTTAACCGTCTTCCCTATGGGTCCTGCGGCACCGTGGTTTACATTCTGACGATTTGTGCCTAAAGTGTCAGGCATGAGCGACCGCAGTGCTGACATCGTCGAGGCGGCCTACGTGTGCTTCACCCGGCACGGGGCGAGGCGCACCACCATGAGCGACATCGCCGGGCAGGCCGGAGTCTCCCGGCCCGCGCTGTACCAGTACTTCCGCAGCAAGGAAGACGTCTTCCGCGCCCTGGTCGAACGCCTGCTGGCCGACGCCCTCGCCGCCTCGGAGGCGGCCGCGGATGCCGGCACGGCGCCGGAGGAGAAGTTGGCCGGAATCCTGCTGGCCAAGCTGGAGCTGGTGATGCGGATCTGGCGGGACAGCCCGGCGCACGCCGCCGAGCTGCTGGGTGTGGAAACCCGGCTCGCTCCCGAGGCGCTGGGGCGGTACGACGAGGCGATGCTGGCCCTGCTCACCCGCACCGTACAGGAGGCCTATCCCGGCGCCGATGCCCGGGACGCGGCCGAAATGCTGTTCGCCTTCACCCGCGGCCTGGAAGCAGGCGTCGCCGCCCCCGACGCGCTCCCGGACCGGCTGCGCCGCGGCGTGGCCATCTTCACCGCAGGCTTCACCATCTATCCCAACGAACCCAAGGACCAGCCATGACCACTGCAGTTCTGATCACCGGAGCCTCCTCCGGCATCGGCCGGGCCGCCGCCGGGCGCCTGCTCAAACGGCCCGGCTTCACCGTCTACGCCACCGCGCGTCGGCCCGAAACCCTCGCCGGACTCGCCGACGCCGGCGCCACCGTCCTGCCCCTGGACGTCACCGACGAGGACTCCATGGCCGCGGCTGTCCGCACCGTGGAGGAACGGCACGGCAGCGTGGGTATCCTCATCAACAACGCCGGCTACGGCGAATACGGCACCATCGAGGAAGCGGACCTGGACGCCGTCCGCCGCCAGTTCGAGACCAACGTCTTCGGCTTCTCCCGGATGATCCAGCTGGTGCTGCCCGGCATGCGCGCCGCACGCTCCGGCCGGATCATCAACATCGGGTCCATGGGCGGCCGTGTCACCTTCCCGGTGGGCGGCTACTACCACGCCAGCAAGTACGCCGTGGAGGCCATCACCGACGCACTGCGCTTCGAGACGGCGCCCTTCGGCATCAGCACCTCCCTGATCGCCCCCGGCCTGATCCGCACCGGCTTCGGCGCCACCGCCGCCCGCACCCTGGCCTCCTCCGGCGCCGACGGAGGCCCGTACGCCCCGCTCCGGGCCGCCGCCGATGAACAGATGGCCGTCTCCTACGCCTCCCCGCTGCTGGCTGCGGAGCCCGACGCCGTGGCCGCCGTCGTCGAACACGCCGCGACGGCCCGCAAACCCCGGTCCCGCTACACCGTTACCCCCGCCGCCAAGGCGATCGTCCAGTCCCGCCGCTTCCTCGGCTCGGGCCTCTTCGACGCCTACCTCCGCCTTCAGTTCAGGAGCAGCAAATGAACCCCACCACCGACTGGCCCGCCGGCTTCGACCCCGCCTCGGCCCGGGTGTACGCCTATAACGAGCTCCGCACGGAGCTGGCGCCGGAGCAGCTCTGGCCCGACTGATCGAGGCGCCGCGCTGGCCGGTCTGGTACCGCAACGCCAAGGACGTGGTGCTCGACGGCGGCGGCGCGGAACTTGAGGCCTCGTCCCGGTTCGACTGGACCACCTTCGGCCTGCGCGTGGCCAGCACCATCCGCGAGTTCGCCCCCTGCTCCCGGCTCGGCTGGGAGGGCGCCGGCCGCGGCTCCACCGGCTACCACCGCTGGGACCTGCAGCGCACGGACGACGGCGGCACCCTGATCGTCACCGAGGAGGTCCAGGGCGGCGTCCTCGCGACGCTGCTGGGACCGGTGGTCCGGCGCAGCATCGAGAAGCAGCACCAGCACTGGCTCGAGGCCCTGGTGGAGACCGCCGCCGCGCGGGTGGCCCGCTCCTAGAACGGGTAGGGTGCGATGTCCGGCCGCATGGTGAGCCACTGGATCTCGGTGAAGGACTCCATGTTGGCGTGATGGCCGCCGATCCGTGAGCCGTTGCCGGAGTTCTTTGTGCCGCCGAAGGGGGAGTTGGCCTCGTCGGAGACGGTCTGTTCGTTGATGTGGACCTTGCCGGAGTCCAGCCTGTCGGCGATGGTCATGGCCAGGCCCACATCGCCCAGGATGCCGATCGAGAGGCCGTATTCGTTGTCGTTGGCCAGGGCCACGGCTTCGTCTACGGTGGAGAACTTCATCACCGGGGCCACCGGGCCGAAGATCTCGTCCTCCCAGGCGGGGCTGTCCGTGTCCAGGTCCACCAGGACGGCCGGCTGGTAGAAGCGGCCGTCGTGGGTGCCGCCCGCGGCGAGCTTCGCGCCGGCGGCGACGGCGTCCTGGACGATCCCGTCCACCCGCTTCAACTGGCGTTCGTCGATCACCGGGCCGAGCGCCACGGTGCCGCTCTTCGGGTCGCCCACGGGCAGGTGGGAGGCCTTCTCGGAGAGGGCCGCGACGTAGTCGTCGTAGATGTCCTCGTGCACGATGTGCCGGCCGGCGGCCATGCAGATCTGGCCCTGGTGCATGAAGGACCCGAATGCAGCGGCGGAGGCCGCCTTGGCGATGTCGGCCCCGGGCAGGACGATCAGGGCGTTGTTGCCGCCCAGTTCCAGGTGGGCGCGCTTTAGCAGCCGGCCGGCGGTCTCGCCGATCTTCCGCCCGGCCGCCGTCGAACCCGTGAACGCGATCACGCGCACCTCCTCGGCCTCGACGACGGCGGCACCCACCTCCGCGCCGCCGGGCAGCAGCGAGAGCAGCCCCGGCGGGAGTCCGGCCTCCTCGAAGATGCGGATGACGCTGACGCCGCCGCACACGGTGGTCCGCGGGTCCGGCTTGAGCAGCACGGCGTTGCCGAGGGCCAGGGCAGGGGCGACGGCGCGGATGGAGAGGATCAGCGGAAAGTTGAACGGGGCGATCACGGAGACGACGCCGACGGGCCGGCGGCGGGCGAAGGACCAGCGGTTCTCGTTGGAGGTCAGGACGTCCCCGGCCGGCAACGAGGGCAGCGCGGAGGCCTCATAGCATTCGTTGGCGGCGATGTGGGTTTCCAGGCCGGCCTTGGGCGGGATGCCGCCGGATTCGCGGACGATCCAGTCCTGGATCTCGGCGGCGTGCTCCTCCCAGAGCTGCCCGGCGCGTCGCAGGACGGCGGCGCGCTCCTCCGGATTCCGGGCGGCCCATTCCTTCTGGGCCTTCGCCGCCGTGGCGGCGGCCTCCCGGACGTCGTCCGCCGAGGCGACCCCGTAGCTGCCCAGCTCCTCGCCCGTGGCCGGCTCGACGGCGGTGCCGGTCCCTCCGCCCCCGTCCCGCCAGCCGTTGAGGTAGATCTTGCCGTTCCAGAGGGCGGAGTCGAGCAGGGACATTCGTTGTCCTTTCGGCGGTCCGGGCGGCGGGCGTCCGGCAGAGGGGTAGTCCGGGATCAGTTCCCGTCCATCACATGCTGTCCGGACGCCGCCGTCAAGAGCCGTTCCACGCTATGTGCGCGGTGTTGAACATGTCCACGGCCGTGATCAGCACCGGGCGGGGCGCCGAGCTTCAGCAGCAGCCAGCCGGCGGTGCGGGGTTTGCTTGAGCCCCAGCCGTCCGGCGCATTAGTTACTGGCCGGTAGGCTGGTCGCATGCTTGAGATCCGACCGAACTGCTAATGCTGCGATCGCGACATCGCGCCCACCGACGAGGCGTACATCTGCACCTTCGAGTGCACGTGGTGCCCCGGTTGCGTCGCCCGTTTCCGCGACGGGGCGTGCCCCAACTGCGGCGGTAACCTCGAGCGGCGTCCGGTCAGGCCGGCCGCGGCCCTGGCCTCTAACCCGGCCAGCTCGCTGCGGGTCGTCTCGCCCAGCTGCCAGGAACGTCTAACCGAGGTGTAGATGCTGGGCCACAGGGTTGCCTCAGATTGTCCTATGAGCGCCACAGTGCCGGGCCCGGGACACAAACCGGTTTAGTGTCTCCCGGGTGCTATCGTGACCCCATCGCATCGCTTTTTAGGTCTTATTGGGGGAAATACATGTTCAATCGACGCCCTGCTGCCGCACGCCCGGACAACGCCTGGCGGCCATCAAAAATGTTCTGGATCGTGGCAGCGATCGTCTTGCTGTTGCTCATATCAGCCGCGCAATCCTCCGGCATCGGCGGCATCATCGTCATGCTGGGCCTCGTCGCTTTCATCACCGGACTCTTTGCCCTGCTGACGAAGAGGAAATCTTGGGTGAGCTTGCCGCACCGTAAGTCAGCTGGCATCGTGACGGGAGCCGGCTTTGTTGCCCTATTGATTGGCAGCGGAGTGGCTGGTGCTACCGCGGCGCCAGGAACCACCGTGGCTAAGCCGGCAGCTTTGGTGGCCACCCAGTCTCAGTCTCCGGAAGCGGAGTCCGCCAGCCAGACCCCTACGGAAACCAACCCCGTTCGGACCTCCTGCGTAACAGCCGCGGCCACCGCCTCCTATCAGGGCAACGCATTGGTGTGCACGAAGGACGCCGACGGCCGGCTGCTATGGCTGCCGGAGGCCGAGTCGGCGCAGATTGTGAAAGCCGCCGCAGAGAAGGAAGCGGCCGAAAAGAAGGCCGTCGCTGACAAGGCCGCTGCAGATAAGTTGGCCGCAGACCAGAAAGCTGCGGCTGACAAAGCTGCGGCTGACAAAGCCGCCGCCGACAAGCTGGCCGCCGATCAGAAGGCCGCCGCGGATGCCGCCGCCGCAGAAGCCGCGCGCCAGCGAGCGCTGGTTCCCGCAGCGCCTGCCGCACCAGCCGCTCCTGCCGGGGTGTACTTTGCGAATTGCACCGAAGCGAAGGCCGCTGGGGCTGCTCCTATGCGGGTGGGTTCGCCCGGATACCGCACTGCATTGGACCGAGATCGGGACGGGATCGCCTGCGACAAATGAGTCTCGTCTGAGATAGGGGGTCGCCAGGATGTGGATTCAGCCCCCTACGCCACGGCCGCCTGGAAGTGCTTTTCGATCAGGCCCCTGATCTCGTCGTGGCAGCTGCCGCAGCCGGTGCCGGCGCGGGTGGTACCGGAGACCTCGGCAACCGTCGAGCAGCCGGAGGAAACGGCTGAAGCAATGGCTGTTCCGCTGATCCCCGCGCAGCGGCAAACGGTCCGCGCCGGGTCGTGGGCGGCCTGCGAGGTATTAGCCTCCGGACCGTCCAGCCTGAGCAACAGCGACCGGTCCGCCGGTAGTTCCGCACCGCGTTCGAAGAGCTGCACCAGCTCGGCCGCGGTGCGGGGCATCCCGACGGCCACCAAACCCTCCAATACCCCGGCGCGGGTGGACATTTTGACGTAGCGGCCGTGCTCGGGGTCGGCCCATTGCGAGACCTGCAGCCGTGGCCGGTCCGTGGCCGACCCGGAACACAGCGCCTCCTCGTCCCAAGGATCCGCGGTGACGTCACCGGCCACGGCCATGGTCAGCCCGCGCGCCTTGAGCACCACCACGGCCGGCCGTTCCGAAGGCAGCGCCGGCATCGCCTGAGCCTCCGCAAGAGCACCGGACGCCAGCAGCGTGAGGTAGCCGGCCAGCCACTCGGCCTGGCGCCATCCCGGCCCCACCAGTCCGGACGGTCCGCGGGGAACCCGGCAGTCCACGCAGTCCGGATCGGGGCAGCGGACCTCCGCGCAGTCCCCGACGGCGAAGACGTGCGGCTCGTGGTGCGCGCGAAGCCGGTGGTCCACCAGGATGCCGGCCGCCGTCGGCAGCCCGCAGCCCTCCGCGAGCTCAACGCGGGGCCGTACGCCGCAGGACAGCACCAGCAGGTCCCCGTCGATCGCGGAGCCGTCGTCCAGCAGCAGCGCGGAGAAGCCGCCGTCGTCGTCCGTCTCCACGCCCACGGACCGCGCATTGCCGGCCATCCGCACCCCGCAGTTCCGCAGCGATGCCGCCAGCACGGCCCCTCCGCCGCGGTCGATGCTGCGGCCCAGCGGGAACGGGCCGTTGTGGACCACGGTCACGGTGGCGCCCTCCTCGGCGGCGGCCAGGGCGGTCTCCAGGCCCAGGACGCCGCCGCCCAGGACCACCACGCGTTTGCCGCTGGCCACCGCGGCGTGCAGCGCCGCCGCATCACCCAGGTCGCGCAGCGCGGTCACCCCGGGCGGCAGAGCGGGCCGTCCGGGATCCGGATTCAGCCCGGTGAGGTTGGGAATCACGGGCCGGGCGCCGGTGGCGAACACCAGCCGGTCATAGCCCGGAGTGCTGCCGTCACTGAGCAGGAGCTGGCGCCGGGCCCGGTCCACTCGGCGGACCCGGACGTCCAGCCGGACATCGACGCCCGCGGCCACCAGGGACACCGCATCGGCAAGGGCCAGGGCGTCCGCGCTGGTCCTGCCGACGCCCAGGTCCGCCACCAGGACCCGGTTGTAGGCGGCGACTGGTTCGTCGCCGATCACGGTCAGCTCCACCACCCCGGACGCCACCGCCGACAGCAGTTCATCGATCAGCCTCGCCGCAACCGGGCCGAAGCCCACCACCACAACGCGTTCGCTCATGAGGCACCTTCACTCTGCAGGGCCACGGCGGGGGCACCGGCAGCAACCGACCGCACCCATACCTGGCTGGTCTTGAATTCCGGCATCCCGGAGACGGGATCCGTCACGGCCTCGGTGAGCCGGTTCGCGCTCTCCACCCCGGGGAAGTGGAACGGCAGGAACATGGTTTCCGGGCGGATGTCCGGGCTGACGTCGGCACGGCACAACACCTCGCCGCGGCCGTTCGCCACGAGCACCAGGGCACCGTCGTCGATGCCCTGCGCCGCGGCGGCCGAGGGATGCAGCTGCAGCCGCGCCTCGGGCCGTGCATCCACCAACGCGGGCACACGCCGGGTCTGGGCGCCAGACTGGTAATGCTCCAGCCAGCGTCCGGTCACCAGGGTCATCGGGGCGCCGGCATCCCCGGAGCGGGCGGAACCGGCCGAGCCGGCGGACGGCGTACGACGGCGGGGCGTCACCGGCGTGAACACCGCACGTCCGTCCGGATGCGCGAAGGCCTCCAGGAACAACCGCGGCGTCCCAGCGCTGCCCGCGGGATACGGCCAGTAGGCCTCCTCACCGCGGTCCAACATCGCATAATCGATCCCGGAGTAGTCCGCCGGTCCGCCGGCGGACGCCCTGCGGAGTTCCTCGAACACCGTCTCCGGGTCCTCGCTGAAGGTCGACGGGGCGTCCAGCAACTCTGCCAGCCGGGCCATGATCCACAATTCACTGCGGACCCCGGCCGGGGGAGTCACGGCCCGGCGGCGGCGCAGCACCCGGCCCTCGAGGTTGGTCAGCGTACCCTCCTCCTCGGCCCACTGGGTCACCGGCAGGATCAGGTCCGCCTCGGCCGCGGTCTCGGAGACGAAGAAGTCGCAGACCACCAGGAAATCCAGCCGGCGCAGGCCCGCGGTCACGGCGTTCGCATCCGGGGCGGACACCGCAACGTTGGCGCCGTGCACGAAGAGGCAGCGGACGCCGTCGGGCTGTCCCAGGGAGGCCAGGAGCTCGACGGCGGGGACCCCGGGACCCGGGATCAGCGCCTCGGGAACTCCCCAGACGCCCGCGACGTGGGCCCGAGCCGCGGGGTCGGTGATCTTCCGGTAGCCGGGCAGCTGGTCCGCCTTCTGGCCGTGTTCGCGCCCGCCCTGCCCATTGCCTTGGCCGGTCAGCGTTCCGTAGCCGCTCCGGGCCGAACCCGGCAGGCCCAGCAGCAGGGCCAGGTTGATCGCGGCGGTGGCGGTGTCCGTCCCGTCCACGTGTTGTTCCGCGCCGCGGCCGGTCAGGACGTAGCTGCCGCCGCGGCGCGCACCGTCGGCCAGCCGCCGGGCGGTCTCGCGGACCAGGCCGGCCGGCACGCCGGTGAGGGACTGCACCCGCTCGGGCCAGTACCCGGCCACGCTGCGGGCGAGGGCCGGGTAGTCGGCGGTGCGCCCGGCGATGTAGGCCTGAGCCGCCAGGCCCTCGTGGATCACCACATGTGCCAGCCCCAGCAGCAGGGCCAGATCGCTGCCCGGCAGCGGCTGCAGGTGCAGTCCGGCGCCGTCGGAGGTCAAGGCGGCCGTCGCGGAGCGCCGCGGGTCGACGACGATCAGGCCGCCGGCGTCGCGCGCCCCGCGCAGGTGCTGGACGAACGGGGGCATCGTCTCCGCCACGTTTGAGCCCAGCAGGAGCACGGTCGACGCACCGTCCAGGTCGGCCACCGGGAACGGCAGCCCACGGTCCAGGCCGAACGCGCGGATTCCCGCCGCCGCGGCGGAGGACATGCAGAACCTGCCGTTGTAGTCGATCCGCGAGGTCCCCAGGGCCAGCCGTGCGAACTTGCCCAGCTGGTAGGCCTTCTCATTGGTCAGCCCGCCCCCGCCAAACACGCCGACGGCGTCGGGGCCGTAGGCGGCCCGGGTCTCCCGGACCGCCGTGGCGGCCAGGTGCAAGGCGGTATCCCAGTCGACCGGCCGGTGCACGCCGTCGGCGCCCCTGAGCAGCGGTTCGGTGACCCGCCCGGGGTGCTCGAGCAACGACGTCGAGGTCCAGCCCTTGCGGCAGAGGCCGCCACGGTTGGTGGGAAAGTCCCTGCCGGTCACCTCGGGCGGGGCCTCCGCAGCCGCCGGCACGGTCAGCGTCATGGCACACTGCAGGGCGCAGTACGGGCAGTGGGTCGCGGCGCCGTCGGCCATCTAGACGTGCCCCTTGCCGTGCCCGGCGGGGCGCAGGTAGCAGGCCCAGCACACGGCCAGCATCAGGAGGTAGGCCGCGACGAAGCCGTAGAACGCCGGCGTGTAGGAGCCGGTGGCGGTGTTCGCGGCGTTGAGCACCTGCGGGATCACGAAGCCGCCGTAGGCGCCGATCGCCGAGATCAGCCCCAGCGCCGAGGAGGCCAGTTTCTGGGTGGCCGCCGGACCGGCCCCGATGCGGGCGGCCCGGCTGTGCAGGGCGAAGATTACCGGGATCATCCGGTAGGTGGCGCCGTTGCCGAAGCCGCTGGCGGTGAAGAGGGCTAGGAACAGGACCAGGAAGAGCCAGAAGTTCTTCAGCGGCAGCGTCCACACCACGGTCAGGGTGATGGCGGCCATCGCCGCGAACGCGGCCACGGTCATCCGCGCCCCGCCCAGCCGGTCCGCCATCCGTCCGCCGTAGGGCCGCGCCAGGGATCCCACCAGCGGGCCGAGGAAGGCCAGGGACAGCGCCACGGTTCCCACCCCGAAGGAGGAGAACGCCGGGAAGTAATCCTTGATCAGCTTGGGAAAGACGCCCGCGAAGCCGATGAACGAGCCGAAGGTGCCGATGTACAGCAGCGCCATCACCCACAGGTGGGGTTCCCGGACCGCGGCGAGGGAGCCGGCCACGTCACCCTTGGCGCTGGTGAGGTTGTCCATGTACTTCCAGGCGCCGAATGCCGCCAGCAGGATCAGCGGCACCCACATCAGCCCGGCCACGGGCAGGTTGACGGTGCCGGCGGCCAGCAGGGTGACGGCGACCGGGACGGCCAGCTGGGCGACGGCGGCGCCCAGGTTTCCGCCGGCGGCGTTCAGGCCCAGCGCCCAGCCCTTTTCCCGGGCCGGGTAGAAAAAGCTGATGTTCGCCATCGAGCTGGCGAAGTTTCCGCCGCCGAAACCGGCCATGGCTGCCACCAGCAGCATGACGCCGAACGGGGTGCCCGGGTTGGCCACGCAGAGCGCCAGCCCGGTGGAGGGGATCAGCAGCAGGAGCGCCGAGACGACCGTCCAGTTCCGGCCGCCGAAGCGCGGGACCATGAAGGTGTACGGGATGCGCAGGGTCGCTCCGACCAGGCTGGGCATCGAGATGAGCCAGAAGATCTCGTTGGTGGAGAAGCGGAAACCGGCCGCGGGCAGCTGCACCACCACGATCGACCAGAGCTGCCAGACCACGAAGCCCAGGAACTCGGCGAAGATGGACCAGTTCAGGTTCCGCCGGGCGATGCCACGCCCCGCCGACTCCCACTGGGCCGGGTTCTCGGCGTCCCAGTTGGCGATCCAGCGGCCGGCCCGGTGTTCCAGTGCGGGGACGGTCGGGGGAGTGAGGGTGGCGGTGTCTGCGATGCGTTCTGTCACGGGGACCTCCTTGGGGATGTTCCCTCAAAGCTAGGGAGGCAGCATTTCCGGAACGCTCGCCGAATGTAAACGTGCTGTGACGTTTGCCTATCCGGGGCTCAGCCTGGGCGTGAGGCGCCGGCGGCATCCCGGGCCAGCCAACCCCTAATCCGGGCGACACGCAGATGTCCAAATAGTGAAATAAATGTCCAACTCGTGGACAGTGCCGCGTAATATGGCAGATATATTCCACTCCTTTGCCGGACGGCCCCCACGGGCCACCGGTCTTGATGAAAGCGTTCTCACATGTCACCCACCGCCATGTCGACGGAGCATGGATCCGCCAAGCAGGTGAACTCGCGCGGCCGCGTGATCGTTGCCAGCCTGATCGGCACCACCGTCGAGTTCTACGACTTCTACGTCTACGCCACGGCCGCCGTCCTGGTCTTCCCGAAGCTCTTCTTCCCGGGCCAGAACGAGACCACCCAGCTCCTGAGCTCCTTCGCCGTCTTCGGCGTCGCGTTCGTCGCCCGTCCGCTCGGCTCCATCGTCTTTGGGCACTTCGGTGACAAGTTCGGCCGCAAGGGCACCCTCGTGGCCTCGCTGCTCACCATGGGCATCGCCACCTTCCTGATTGGCTGCCTCCCCACCGCCCTGGTCCCGGGCTGGGAATTCTGGGCGCCGGCACTGCTGGTGGTCATGCGCTTCGCCCAGGGCCTGGCCCTCGGCGGCGAATGGAGCGGCGCCGCGCTGCTCGCGACGGAGAACGCCCCGGCCAACAAGCGCGCGATCTACGGAACGTTCCCGCAGCTGGGCGCGCCGATCGGCTTCATCATCGCCAACGTGCTCTTCCTGGTCTTCAGCTACACCCTGAGCCCGCAGGCCTTCAGCGACTGGGGCTGGCGCGTGCCGTTCCTGGTCAGCGCCGTCATGGTCATCATCGGCCTGTACGTCCGGCTGAAGCTGATCGAAACGCCCGCCTTCACCAAGGTGCTGGAGAGCAACGAGGTCGCCAAGCTGCCGTTGGGCCGGGTCTTCAAGACCAGCTGGCGCCCGCTGATCCTGGGCACCTTCATCATGCTCGCCACCTACGTGCTCTTCTACCTGATGACCACGTTCACGCTGACCTACGGCACCAAGCCGACCCTGGCCGGCGCGCAGGCCGCCGCGGAGAAGGCCGGCAAGCCGATGAGCGAGGCCGCCGCGGCCGCGTTCGTCCCGGGCCTGGGCTACTCCCGCAACGACTTCCTCTGGATGCTGATCGCCGGCGTCGTGTTCTTCGGCATCTTCACCCTGGTCTCCGGCCCGCTGGCCGAGAAGTACGGACGCCGCAAGATGCTGCTCGCCGTCACCACCGGCATCTTCGTCTTCGGCCTGCTCTTCGTGCCGCTGTTCAGCGCCGGGTTCGCCGGTGCCATGGGCCTGCTGATCATCGGCTTCTCCCTGATGGGCCTGACCTTCGGACCGATGGGTGCGCTGCTGCCGGAGCTCTTCCCGACCAACGTCCGGTACACCGGCTCCGCCATCAGCTACAACGTCTCCTCCATCCTGGGTGCGGCCGTGGCTCCGTTCATCGCCGTCTGGCTGTGGGAGTCCGCCAAGGGCAGCCCCGTCCTGGTGGGCATCTACCTCTCGGTCATGGCGGTGCTGACCCTGATCGCGCTGTTCATCAGCCGTGAGACCCGCGATCTGGACTACGAGAACAACGTGGCCTGACGCTCCTCCCCGGTTACTGCGGCGAATGCCCGGCGTGTGCACCCGACACGCCGGGCATTTCCGTGTCCGGGGAGGGTGCGGCCGGAAGTAAGCGGGGAGGAGCGTACGACGGCGGCGGCCTCCTTGGGCGGGCTAGCGCGCGTACCGCTCCACGAAGTTGCGCAGGATGGCCATCGGCTCGGTCACGTTGTGGCTTCGGGCCTGGGCCATGAGTTCCTCGGCGGATTCCGGCGGGAAGTAGCCGGCGTGCCGGTAGATGTCGATCCGGGTGGTGAGGCCGTCGGCATCGAGCTCCGGGTGGAACTGGGTGGCATAGAGGTTGGACCGGATCCGGAACATCTGCACCGGGCAAGTCTCCGAGCTGGCCAGCAGCACAGCGCCGCCGGGCAGCACGGTGCAGGCCTCCTTGTGCCCGACGAACGCGGTGAATGATTCCGGCAGTCCGCGCAGCAGTGGGTCCTGCCGGCCCGCGTCGGTCTGGCTGACGGTCACTCCGCCCAGGCCCTCGCCGTAGGTCCGGTCGATGACGGCGCCCTGGTGCAGGCCCAGGGTACCGACGCCGTAGCAGGCGCCCAGGAAGGGGAAGTCCTCGGCCACGATCCGGTCCAGCAGGGCGAACAGCTCACGCTCCACCCGGTGCTGGACGTCCGTTTTGTCCTCCGCGGGGTCGCTGGAGGTGAAAGGGCTGCCGCCGACAATCACGCCCGAGTACCGTTCCAGATCCAGTGGCGGCAGCGGAGCGGCCTCCATCCGGATCCGATGCAGCCCGGACTCGGCCAGGCCTGTGTAGCGCAGGTAGGCGAGGTATTCGTCGTCGGCGGCGGCGTCCTCCGCGCGGGAGGCGAGCAGCAGGAAGGGCTTCACAGACCTAAGTCTGCACCGCCGCCGACGCGGCCGCTATTCGGCGCTCTCGCCGTCCTCGATCATCGCGATGACCGCGCCCGCGGAGACGGTCTCTCCGGCGGAGGCGGACAGGCCGATGACGATGCCGGCGCGGTGCGCGGTGAGCGGCTGTTCCATCTTCATGGCCTCGAGCACGACGACGAGGTCGCCCTCGGCCACCCGCTCGCCTTCGGCCACGGCCACTTTGACGATGGTGCCCTGCATGGGGGATGTCAGGGCGTTGCCGCCGGCCGGAGCTGCCGCGCTGGCGCTGCGGGAGCGCTTCTTGGCCTTCGCCGGTTTGGCGCCGCCACCGCCCGAGACGGTGCCCAGCGATGCCGGCAGCACCACTTCGAGGCGCTTGCCGCCGACCTCGACGACGACGCGCTGGCGTTCGCCGGCGTCGGCCGCCTCGGCAGTGGCGCCGCCCGGTGTCCAGGCGGGGATGTCGTTGACGAACGCGGTCTCGATCCAGCGGGTGTGGACCTTGAACGGTCCCTCCGCCGGGGCGAAGTCGGGGTTGCTGACGACGGCCAGATCGAACGGGATGACGGTGGGGATTCCCTCGACCACCATCTCCTCGAGGGCGCGGCGGGAGCGCTGCAGGGCCTGCTCGCGGGTGGCGCCGGTGATGACCAGCTTGGAGAGCATGGAGTCGAAGTTGCCGCTGATGACGTCGCCCTGCTCCACGCCGGAGTCGATCCGGACGCCGGGGCCGGTGGGGTTCTTCAGTGCGGTGATGGTGCCGGGGGCGGGCATGAAGTTTCGGCCCGGGTCCTCGCCGGTGATGCGGAATTCGATCGAGTGGCCGCGGACCTCGGGATCGCCGTAGCCGAGCTCCTCGCCGCGGGCCAGCCGGAACTGTTCGCGGACCAGGTCGATGCCGGTGACTTCCTCGGAGACGCAGTGCTCCACCTGAAGGCGGGTGTTGACCTCGAGGAAGGAGATGGTGCCATCCTGGCCGACCAGGAATTCGCAGGTGCCCGCGCCGAGGTAGCCGGCCTCTTTGAGGATGGCTTTGGAGGATTCGTAGAGGCGCTGGTTCTGCTCGTCGGTGAGGAACGGTGCGGGGGCCTCTTCGACCAGTTTCTGGTTGCGGCGCTGCAGTGAGCAGTCACGGGTGGAGACGACGACGACGTTGCCGTGCGCGTCGGCCAGGCACTGGGTTTCGACGTGGCGGGGAGCGTCGAGGAAGCGTTCGATGAAGCATTCGCCGCGGCCGAAGGCTGCGGTGGCCTCGCGGACGGCGGATTCGAACAGTTCGGGGATTTCCTCGCGGGTGCGGGCGACCTTGATGCCGCGGCCGCCGCCGCCGAAGGCCGCCTTGATGGCGACCGGGAGGCCGAACGTGTCGACGAATTCGAGGATTTCCTCGGCGGAGCTGACGGGGTCGGCGGTGCCGGGAACCTGGGGCGCACCGACCTTTTCGGCGATGTGCCGGGCCTGGACCTTGTCACCGAGGGCGGAGATGGCCTCGGGGGAGGGGCCGATCCAGGTGATGCCGGCGGCGATGACCTTTGCGGCGAACTCGGCGTTCTCGGCCAGGAAGCCGTAGCCGGGGTGGACGGCGTCGGCGCCGGAGCGCAGGGCCACCTCGATCAGCTTGTCCATGACCAGGTAGGACTCGGCCGCAGTGTTGCCGCCGAGCGCGTAGGCCTCGTCGGCGAGCTTGACGTGCAGCGCGTCGCGGTCCGGATCGGCGTAGACGGCCACCGAGGCCAGGCCTTCGTCACGGGCGGCGCGGATGATGCGCACCGCGATCTCGCCGCGGTTGGCGATCAGCACCTTGCTCAGGCGACGGGTGCCCGGCTGGGTTGAGGCGGGCGCGGACTGGACGGACTGCTCCGAAATAGCTGACAAGGCGTCTCCTTCTTTCCTTCACGGAGCCTAGCGCGGTTTTGTGGGTTCCGCCGAGATTCCTTGCGGATCCCGCGCGTAAACCGCTATTCCTTTGTGGGGTTCCTACAAGGCCGTGCGAATTGCCTCACTCGGCGCGGACCTCGGCGGGATTCGCGGCGCCGGAGGTCCACAGCTGTGTGACGTTGACTCCCGCCTGGGTCAGGAGGCCGCGGAGGGTGGAGATGGAGAGCCCGACGACGGTGTGCGGGTCGCCGTCGACCTTGCGGATGAACGCCCCGCCGTAGCCGTCGATGGTGAACGATCCGGCGCAGAGGAGCGGCTCCTCGGTGGCAATGTAGGTGTCGATCTCCGCCTCGCTCATCTCCATGAAGTGCACCTCGGCCGAGGCGACGGAGCCGAGCGTCGCACCGGAACCGGGGCCGCCGTCGTCGTCCGATTCGTCGGTGTCCCGGCAGTCGACCAGCCAATGGCCGGTGTGCAGGATGCCCATGCTGCCGCTCATCCGGAGCATGCGCTCCTTGGCGACCTCGGGGGTGTAGGGCTTGCCGTGGGCTTCGCCGTCGAATTCGAAAACGGAATCGCAGCCGATCACCAGGGCGCCCTCCGCCTCGGGCAGCGACGCGACCGCCTCGGCCTTGGCGCGGGCCAGGAGGAGGGCGGTATCGTGTGGGTCGGTTACGCCGTAGCGGGCCTGGACGGCGTCCTCATCGACGTCCGAGACGAGAACGGTGTGCGCGATGCCGGCGTTGCTGAGCAGCTTGGTGCGGGCGGGGGACTGGGAGGCGAGGATCAGGCGGGTCACGGAACCAGCGTAGTTCCTCGGGCCGACAGTGTGGCGGGCTGGGTGGGTATGCGGTGGGTGCGGGCTTGGTCGGGGCGGCCGCCGCGCATCGAAGCGCAGCGGACGACGACGGTGCGTCGCCGAGGACGGCTTCCGGCCGCGTGGCGGCATGACCGTCGCCAGGTCTAAGCCACTGCGGCGGGGGTTCGACGTTATGGCGGGGGACGGCCTTATATTGTCAGACCCCTCCGATTGAATTGGCTTATGGAAGGCAGTCGGAAGCTTTTCGAGGAGTCAGTCGGCGCGGTCCCGGTGGCGGGAGACGCGGCGGCGATCATTGATGAGCTCCGCGCTTTGGAGGACCGGAAGTCGGCGATCTCGGCCCGGCAGGCCAGGCTGGCCGTGGCGCTGGATCTAGTCCGGCGGCGGGAACAGGCCGCTCTTGGCGTGCCCGCGGACCAGCTCGGCGCCGGGGTGGGGGCGGAGATCGCGTTGGCGCGGCGGGAATCCCCGGCCAAAGGCTCCCGCCTGCTGGGGCTGGCCCGGGCACTGGTGACCGAGATGCCGCACACCCTCGCCGCCCTCGAGACCGGGCGCCTGAACGAATGGCGGGCCACGCTCCTGGTCCGCGAAACCGCCTGCCTGGACGCCGCCGACCGGGCCGCCGTGGACGGGGAACTCGCCGCCGACACCGGCACCTTCGACGGCGCCGGCGACCGTTCCATCATCTCCGCAGCCAAAGCCGCCGCCTACCGGCACGACCCACGCTCCGTCACTCAACGGGCAGCCCGCGCCGAAACGGAACGCAGTGTGAGTCTCCGACCGGCCCCGGACACCATGTGCTACCTCACCGCCCTGCTCCCCGTCGCCGCGGGAGTCGCCGCCTACGCCGCACTGACCCGGCACGCCGACGCCGCCCGCGCCACCGGAGACACCCGCACCCGCGGACAACTCATGGCCGACGCCCTCGTTGAGCGGGTCACCGGGACCCCGGGCGGGATCACCGGCATCGAGGTTCAGCTCGTCATGACCGACCGCGCCCTCCTCGCCGGGGACAGTGAACCCGCCCGGCTCGCCGGCTACGGGATCGTCCCGGCCGGGTGGGCCAGGAAACTCGTGGCCGGCAAAGGCGACAACGCAGAGTTCACGACCTGGGTCCGGCGGCTCTACACCGCGCCCGGCACCGGCGAACTGACCGGCATGGACTCCCGGGCCCGGCTCTTCCCCACCGGGCTGCGCCGGTTCATCGAAACCCGCGACGACACCTGCCGCACCCCCTATTGCGACGCGCCCATCCGGCACCTGGACCACGTCGTTCCCTGGTACCGCGGCGGAGAAACAACCTCAGCCAACGGCGCCGGACTCTGCGAAGCCTGCAACCACACCAAAGAAGCCCCCTGCTGGACCGCCCGATCGGCAGACAGAGCCCGGACCGATGGCAGACCGTCAGAGGGTCGCCACGCCTTTGAACTGACGACGCCCACCGGCCACACTTACTCGTCGATTGCCCCGCCGCTTCCCGGTACTGCCGCGAGGGCGCGAACCGCGGCAGCGGAGGTTCCGATGCGGTCGGGCAGGGGTGAGAGCCCCGGGCGAAGGAAGGAGCTCAAGAGATACCGCGGAGCCGACGCCGTTCCACGGGCAGGGTAGAAGGAGTGTTCGGGCGGGGCGCCGCGGGGTGGGTCCTCGTCACCCTGCGGACCTCAGCCCGAGGTACCCGCGATGTCCTGCAGAGCCCGGACATGAGCCCCGAACGCTTTCCGGCCGACCGGGGTGAGTCCCACCCAGGTCAGCCGGCGGGCGTCGCTGCGGGCGGCCGAGGCCGACTTGGTGGTGCTGGCGTACCCGGCATCGGTGAGGGCTTTCAGATGCTTAGACAGGGTCGCGTCGGAGACTCCCAGGGTGTCCCGCAGAATCGCGAAATCCATCGTGTCGACCGGGCGCAGGAGTCCGCAGATCCGAAGACGCACCGGGGCGTGGATGAGCTCGTCAAAGCGTGCCTCAGCCACGGCGGAGGTGCTCCAGTGCGGAACGGAAGGCAGCCCCGGACAGCCACATAACGGCCCCGAACGCAGAGAGACTGGTCAGAGCCACGGCCCAGGCAGCGCCAAGGGAAACCAGGGCCAAGGACACCGAGAACAACGCGAGGCATGCCACCAGGATGACTGCGAGCAACACGGTGGCCCGCAGACCCAGGGTGCGGAACCGGATGCCCGTCTCGCGGCGGATGAGATGAACGATGATGAGGACGGCTACAAGGCCCAGCCAGCCGGACGTCGGCGGCTGGTAGCCCGCGCCCGGAGTTGTCGCGGCCGCGGTAGAGACCCACCATGCTGCGCAGGCTCCGAGAGCGGCCATAAGCGTGGTGGGAACCCGGACGCTATCAGCGAGGACATTCCGGTCGGAGCCCAGTTCGGCAAGGAGCGCGTTGGCGTCCTCAGGGGACGGAAGCAGGCGTGAATGATTTTCCATGATGGAAAGAGTAATAAATAACTTTCTCAGACGGCAAGTTAATTGTTGCCGCAGGCCCGTGCCGTGCAGACGAGGAGATGGTCATCAGGCAGGGAAGACTTCCCGGAATGACGAACACCGCCCGCCGATCACAGGGATCGACGGGCGGCGTTCGTTGGTCGGCATCCGAGCGGCGGCATTCGCTGGTCGGCGACAGCCGCGGTGCGCAGGCGCCGTCGGGGAGCGGGACCCGCTCGGGGACCTCGTTACCGCACGGCGACCCCGGCGGGCTCGGACTCGGCGGCCTCGCCGTCGGCGTCGGCCTTGCGCAGCTTGGCGCCTTCGACGTCAACGTCCGGGAGAATCCGGTCCAGCCAGCGCGGCAGCCACCACGCCTTGCTGCCCAGCAGGTACATGACCGCCGGGACGATCGTCATGCGCACCACAAAAGCGTCCACCAGCACGCCGAACGCCATTGCGAAGCCCAGCGGCCGGACCATGTTCAGGTGCGAGAAGATGAAGCCGGAGAACACACTCACCATGATGATCGCGGCGGCGGTCACCACGGCGGCCGCGTGGCTGAAGCCGGACCGGACCGCGTGCTTAGCGGTCTCGCCGTGCATGTACGCCTCACGCATGCCGGAGGTAATGAACACCTGGTAATCCATCGCCAGGCCGAACAGCACGCCGATCAAGATGATGGGCAGGAAGCTCAGCACCGCGCCCGGATTCTCCACACCGAACACGGACCCCAGCCAGCCCCACTGGTACACGGCCACCACGGCGCCGAACGCCGCCGCGAGCGAGAGCAGGAAGCCGCCGGTGGCCAGCAGCGGAACCACCACGGAGCGGAACACCAGCAGCAGCAGGATCAGCGAGAGCCCCACCACGATCGCCAGGTACGGCGGCAGCGCGTCGCCCAGCTTGGTGGAGACGTCCACGTTGCCCGCGGTCTGGCCGGTCAGGCCGATAGACACCCCGGTCTGGTCCTTGATCTGGCCCTTCTCGGCCCGCAGATCGGCCACCACCTGGACGGTGCTGGCGCTGGCCGGACCCTCCTTCGGCAGCACCTGGAACACGGCGGTCCGACGGTCCTCACTGAGGGCCAACGGCACGGCGGCGGCCACGTTGTCGGTCTTCCGCAGAATGTCGGCGACGTCGAACTGCTTGGCCTGCGCGGCGGCCGCGTCCAGGCCCTCGGGGAGGTCGCCCACCACGATGATCGGCCCGGTCATGCCTTCGCCGAAGCTGCGCTTGGTGACGTCGTAGGCCTTGAACGCGGTGGAGGCCACCGGTTCAGAGCTGGCGTCCGGCAGGGCGAGCCGCAGCTGGCTGGCCGGTAGCGCCACGACGCCCAGCAGGATCACGCCGGCCAGGAGCGCCAGCCACGGGTGCTTGGTGACGACGCCGCCCCAGCCGTGGCTGCCGCGGTACTCGTCCCGCTCCCGGTCCTCCGAGTCGTGGCCGGGGTCGGCGTTGTGCCGTTCGGCCTTGGCCCAGGCCAGCTTCGAGATCAGCTTCCGGCCCACCAGCGACAGGATGGCCGGCGTCAGCGTCAGGGCGACGACGACGGCGACAGCCACCGTGGCGGCGGCGGAGAGGCCCATCACGGCCAGGAACGGCAGCCCGGGCACCACCAGGGCGGCCAGGGCGATGATGACGGTCAGCCCGGCGAACATCACTGCGTTGCCGGAGGTGCCGGTGGCGAGTGCCACGGACTCCTCCGTGTCCATGCCGGAGAGCAGCTGGCCGCGGTGCCGGTTGACGATGAAGAGCGAGTAGTCGATGCCGACGGCAAGCCCCAGCATCAGGGCCAGCATCGGGGAGATGGAGCTCATGTCCACGGCGCCGCTGAGCGCGAAGGTCCCGCCGACGCCGACGGCCACACCCACGATTGCCATCAGCAGCGGCAGGCCGGCTGCCACCAGGGTGCCGAGCATGACGATCAGGACCAGGGCGGCGACGGCGATGCCGATGACCTCCGCGGTGCCGAAGAGTTCCGAGATGTCCTCGCTGATTTCCTTGCTGGGCAGGGCGGTGACATTGGCGGCGGAGACCTCGTTGACGATGTCCTGGACCTGCTGCCGGACCTCCGGCTTCAGGCCGTTGATCGAGGTCTTGAACTGCACCTGGGCGATCGCGGCCTTGCCGTCCTCGGAGACAAACCGGAGACCCTTGGAGGCCTCCAGCTGGCGTTTTCCGAGCGCGAGCTTGGCGTCGCCGGCGGCCAGGTCCTTGGTGCCCGCGTCGAGCTTCGCCTGCCCGGCTGCGAGGGCCGCCTTCTGCTGGCCGAGCTGGGCCTCGATGGCGGCGTCGGGCAACCCGGCGGCCTTCAGCTGCGCCTCGGCGGCGTCCAGCTTGGCCTTGCCGGCGGCCAACTCCGCTGCCGACGCGTCCAACTGGGCCTTGCCGGCGGCTGCCTGCTGCTCGCCGGCGGCCAGGTCGGTGCCTGCCTTGTCCAGCTGCGCCTGGGTGGTGAAAGGGTCCACGGTTCCCTGCACGTCGGGAATGGTTTTGAGCTTGGCCAGGGCGGCGGACACCGCGTCCCTGCCTGCCTGGCTGAACTGCGCGTCGTTGGCCTCGAAGACCACCGTGGCGGAGCCGCCGGAGGACGACGGCAGGTCCTTCTTGAGCTTGTCCGCCATCTGCTGGGTCTCGGTGCCCGGGATCTGGAAGTTGTTGCTGAGGGTGCCGTGGAAGGCGGCGGCGGCCCCGCCGACGGCCACCATGACGGCGAGCCACAGCGAAATGACCAGCCAGCGGTGGCGGTAGGAGAACTTGCCGAGGCGGTACAGCAGGAGTGCCATGTCAGAACCGATCTGGGGAAGGGGTGGCGGTGGAAGCGGCGGCCGGGGCGGCCGCCGGGGAAGCGAATCCGGAGCCCAGCAGGCTCATGGAGTCGATGAGGAGCTGGCGGAGGGTGGACAACGACGCGGGGGAGAGGTCGCCGTGGCAGCGGTCGAACCAGAGGTCCATGGCGGCCTTGCCGCAGGCGATGACCGAGCTGGCCAGCGCCCGCAAATAGAGCTCGTCGAGCGCCCCGGCCGGGCCGGTGAAGCGGGACCGGGCGGCGTCGATGATCTCGGCGGTGCAGTGGTCCCAGGCCTCCAGTTCCGAGCGGTTCAGCTGCGGGTTGGAGAGGCCGAGCGTGTACAGCTCTGCCAGCGGGGCGATGGTCATGGGATCAGCGAGGGCCATCAGCGAGGCCTTGGCTGCCTCCAGGATGGGTTCGCTGACCGGTCGCAGCCGAAACTGTTGCAGCGCGTTGTCCAGGAAGCCGTGCGTGACCGAGGCGATGACGGCATCGGTGCTGCCGAAGTAGTTGAAGAAGGTGCGGCGGGAGATTCCGGCCGCGTCGGCGATTTCCTCGACCGTGAAGTTGCCCGGGCCGCTGGCGCGCAGCAAGCCGAGGGCGGCGTCAATGATGGCCTGACGGGTGGCGGCCTTGTTCAGTTCACGCCGGGAGGGTGCGGCTGGGGGTGCGGCCGCGGGAGCGCCGGGACCGGTCGCGGATGGGGGCATGGAATTACACTAAGTGCATCTTTGCACTCCGGGCAAATTTATGACGGCGTCGTCAGCTGGATCGACTGTCCGGTGGCGCCCGGCTCGCCGCTGGTCAGCGGAATCGCGTAGACCGCCGTGCCGTAGGCGCAGATTTCGGACCAGTTGTTGGCCATGTGGGCGGTGTCGAAGCGCATCGCCACGATCGCATTGGCGCCGCGCTGGGCCGCCTCAGCCACCATTCGGGCCATGACCTCCTGCCGGCTCTCGTAGAGCACATCGGTCAATTCGCGCAGTTCTCCGCCCGCCAGCGAACGGAAGCCCGCCACCACCTGGGCGCCGACGTCGCGCGAGCGGACGGTAAGGCCCATGACCTCCCCGAAGACGGCGTCGATGCGGTGGCCGGGGATGTCGTTGGTGGTGACGATCAGCATGCCCTGAGCCTAACCAGTGATCAGCATTCACAGGAAGCTAAAAGGTTCCCAACAGCCCACGCAGAAAAGGGCAGTACAAAATGGAAAAGCGGCCGGTCCGTCAGCCACCATGGTTTCCGGGCCGCCGCACACCGTAAGACTGACACCGCCGTCGCTGACGGCAGACCAGGAGACATCGCATGTCACGTACCAAGAGAATCACGCTCGGCGTCTCGGCCACCGCCCTGGCCCTGGGCGCAGGCCTCGGGGTGGCCGGGATGGCTTCCGCCACCACCACTCCCGCCCCCAGTCCGAGCGCCAGCTCCAGCGCGCCCGCCGACGGCAGCACCACCAAGGGCGACGGCGACGGGATGCGCGGCGGCCACGGCCGCGGCGACCGCGAAGGCATGGCCGGCGTCAAGGCCGCGGAACTCGCCACCAAGCTGGGCGTGGACAAGACCAAGGTGGTCGATGCCCTGAAGGCCTTCCGTGACGCGCACAAGCCGTCCACGCCGCCGGCCCAGGGCACCAAGCCGGACCGCGCCGCGATGGAGGCGGAGCTGGCCAAGTCGCTCGCCTCCTCGCTGGGAATCGACGAGGCCAAGGTCACCGCGGCGCTGGATGAATTGAAGTCGGAGGCGCAGGCCAAGCACGCGGCCGCGCTGAAGACGAAGCTGGACAAGGCCGTCAGTAGCGGCACCCTCACCCAGGCCGAGGCGGATGCCGTCACCAAGGCCGTCGAGAAGGGCGTCATCGGCGGCGGCGGACGCTGACCGAAAAGAAACGACGCCGATGAGGCGGGATTAAACGGAAAGGTCCCCGGGAGACGTATCTCCCGGGGACCTTTACTTGTGGCGGGTAGGTCAGGCCTTGCTGCCCACCAGGCGCCCGCCCTCGAACTCGTCGGCGTCGGCCTCGCGGCTGACTGCCGCGGCGGTCGGGTCGGAGCCCTCGGACTCGGCGTCGTCGTCGGCGAACGGGTCACCGTTGCGCGGGGCGTTGTAGAGCGCCTCGTCCAGGATGCCCTGGCGCTTCGCGACGATCGTGGGGACCAGCGCCTGGCCCGCGACGTTGACCGCAGTGCGGCCCATGTCGAGGATCGGGTCGATCGCCAGCAGGAGGCCGACGCCGGCCAGCGGCAGGCCCAGGGTGGAGAGCGTCAGGGTCAGCATCACGACGGCGCCGGTGGTGCCGGCGGTCGCGGCGGAGCCCAGGACGGAGACCAGTGCGATCAGCAGGTACTGGCTGAAGTCCAGCTGGATGCCGAAGAACTGGGCCACGAAGATCGCGGACACGGCCGGGTAGATCGCGGCGCAGCCGTCCATCTTGGTGGTGGCGCCCAGCGGCACGGCGAAGGAGGCGTAGGCGCGGGGGACGCCCAGGGACCGTTCGGTGACGCGCTGGGTCAGAGGCAGGGTTCCCACCGAGGAGCGCGAGACGAAGGCCAGCTGCACGGCCGGCCACACACCGGAGAAGTACTGCTTGATGGACAGGCCGTGGCTGCGGATCAGGACCGGGTAGACCACGAACAGGACCAGCACCAGGCCGGCGTAGATGGCGACGGCGAACTTGCCGAGCGAGCCGATGGTGTCCCAGCCGTAGACGGCGACGGCGTTGCCGATCAGGCCGACGGTACCCAGCGGGGCGATCCGGATGATCCACCAGAGGACCTTCTGGATGACGGCCAGGGCGGAGGCGTTGAGGTTCAGGAACGGCTCGGCGGCCTTGCCCACCTTGAGCGCGGCGATGCCGACGGCGATCGCGATCACCAGGATCTGGAGGACGTTGAAGCTCACGGCCGTCGTGGCGGTGCCGTCAGCGACGGTGGTGCTGGCGCCCAGGCCCAGGAAGTTCTTCGGGAAGAGTCCGATCAGGAACGCCCACCAGTCGCCGGACTTGCCGGTGTACTTGGCTTCCTGGGTGATGCCGGTGCCGGCGCCGGGCTGCAGCAGGACGCCCAGGCCCATGCCGATCAGGACCGCGATCAGCGAGGTGATCGCGAACCAGAGCAGCGTGTTCCAGGCCAGCCGGGCAGCGTTGGAGACGGCGCGGAGGTTTGAGATGGAGCTGACGACGGCGGTGAAGATCAGCGGGACGACGGCCGTCTGCAGCAGCGAGACGTAGCTCGAACCGATGGTCTGCAGGGTGGCGCCGAGGGCGTTCGGGGCCGCCTTGGTGCTGCCCGTGTACTTCGCGAGCAGGCCAAGGCCCAGGCCGACGATCAGCGCGGCGATGATCTGGAAGCCGAACGAGCCGGCCCAGCGTGGCAGCCGAAAACCGGGCTTGCCTGCGGTTGCGGGGGTACTTGTCTGAGTGGTCACCCGAATACGCTAGGACCACGGCCAATACCACGACGAACCAATGTTGAGAAATGTTACGCGGCAGATTTTGCGTTGTGCTTCGAAAAACCCTGCAACGACGCCGAAAGACTGCCCCATTGTGAAGTTATTCCGGCCCGGAGTGTGGTGATTGTCTCTCGGCAGGATGCGCCCTAGAGTGGCGCCATGGCTATCGCACGCTTTCCCGCCGTCGTCCTCGACTGCCCTGACCCCCGGGCCCTGGCGCGGTTTTACGGCGTCCTGCTCGACTGGACCATCGAGCAGGACGACGAGGGGTGGACCTCCATCCGCGCCGAGTACGGCGACTCGATCAATTTCCAGAAAGTGGAATCCTTCGTCCCGCCGCAGTGGCCGGGCCAGGAAATGCCGCAGCAGATGCACCTGGACCTGACCGTTGACGACCTCGACGCGGCCGAGACGGCGGTGCTCGAGCTCGGCGCGACCCGGCACGAGCACCAGCCGGGGGAGACCTTCCGGGTCTTCCTGGACCCGGCCGGCCACCCCTTCTGCCTCTGCCTGAGCTGACCCGCAAGGTCGGCTCGGAATAACTAGCCCAGCAGCGCCCGCTTCAGCGTGTCCAGCCCCACCGAGCCCATATTCAGCGCCTTGGTGTGGAACGCCTTCAAGTCGAAGCCGGGGCGCGCCTCCAGCTCGGCCCGGATCTGCTCCCAGAGCCGCTGGCCAACCTTGTAGGACGGGGCCTGGCCCGGCCAGCCCAGGTAGCGGGTGAACTCGAACTTCAGCTGGCCCTCGCTGATCGGCAGGTTGGCCTTGAGGAAGTCGAAGCCCTTCTCCGAGGTCCAGGTGCCGCTGCCCCAGCGTTCGGGGACCTCGAGCTCCAGGTGCACGCCGATGTCGAAGACCACGCGGGCCGCCCGCATCCGCTGCATGTCCAGCATGCCCATGTGGTCGCCCGGATCCTTGAGGTAGCCCAGTTCCTGCATCAGCTTCTCGGCGTACAGCGCCCAGCCCTCGCCGTGGCCTGAGGTCCAGCAGACGCTGCGGCGCCACTTGTTCAGCAGCTCGCGGCGGTAGACGGCGGTGGCAACCTGCAGGTGGTGGCCCGGGACGCCCTCGTGGAAGACGGTGGTGGTCTCGGCCCAGGTGGTGAAGGTGTCCTCGCCGGCGGGTACGGACCACCACATGCGGCCGGGGCGGCTGAAGTCCTCGGACGGGCCGGTGTAGTAGATGCCGCCCTCGTCGGTGGGGGCGATCCGGCATTCCAGGGACTTCATGATGTCCGGGATCTCGAAGTGCACGCCGGCGAGGTCCGCCACGGCCTTGTCCGAGAGTTCCTGCATCCAGGCCTGGAGCGCGTCGGTGCCCTTGAGCTGGCGTGCCGGGTCGTTGTTCAGGATCTCCTTGGCCTCTTCTATGGAGGCGCCGGGACGGATCTGGTCCGCGACGCGCTCCTGCTCGGCGATCAGCCGGTCCAGTTCCTGCACGCCCCAGGCGTAGGTTTCCTCCAGGTCCACGGCGGCGCCGAGGAACTGGCGGGCGGCCAGGGCATAGCGTTCGCGGCCCACGGCGTCCTTGTCCGGGGCGACCGGCAGCAGCTCGGATTCGAGGAACCCGGCCAGGCGGGAGTAGGCCACGCGGGCGTCCGCGGCGCCGGCGTCGAGGTCCGACTGCAGGTCTGCCGGAAGCGGGCCGTCATCGGTGCGGGCGCCGGCGGCGAGCTTGGCGAAGAAACCGTCTTCGGCGGCGTACTTGGTGGTCTGCTCGATGACGATCCGCACCTGGCGCGCGGCGGAGACCTTGCCGTCGGCCTTGGCCGCGCGGAGGGATTCGATGTAGCCGTCGATGGCGCCGCCGATGTTGTGCGCGCGGCCGGCGATGTGCTCCCAGTCCGTGGTGGTGGCCGTGGGCATCAGGTCGAAGATGGCCCGGATCTGCTGGGCCGGGGATTCGATGTTGTTCAACTGGGCCAGGCCCCAGCCCGACTCGTGGATTTCCAGTTCGAGGCCCAGGCGCTCGCGCATCGCGTCCAGGGTGACGGCGTCGACGTCGTCCTCCGGCTCCAGCCCGTCCAGGGCGTCCAGTGCCTCGCGGGCCGCGGCGGCGAACGCGTCATGGCCGGCGGGGGAGAAGTCCGGGTACTCGGTCTCGTGGCCGGGCAGGCCCAGTTCGGTGGCGAAGCTCGGGTTGAGCCGGATCAGGGTGTCCGTGTACGCGTCGGCGACGGCGTCGATCCGGGTCTGCGGGCGGGCCGGCGTGCCGGCGGCGGGGGTGTTGGTTTCGATAGTCACCCGACCGACACTAGCCCGGCCCGCGCAGTTATGAAAGGGTTACTGAACTTTTAGCCGCGGCTGCGTTTCCACGAGCCCGGGCCGGGCTTGGGGGCCAGCTGCAGCTGCTGCCGGCGGATCCAGTGACGGGCGCTGGGCTGCTTCGCCTCCGCCGGCGCGCCGCTGCCCAGGGACAGGACGACGGCGGTAAGCGCGGCGAGTTCCTCCGCGGTGGGATCGCCTTTGACGACGGCCAGCAGGGGCTGCTCCGCCGGCGCGGCTGCGGGGTCTGGAGCGGCGGTCACAGCGGGATGTTCCCGTGCTTCTTGGCGGGCAGGCTGGCGCGCTTGTCCCGCAGCGCCCGCAGGCCCTTGATGATCTGCAGCCGGGTCTCCGACGGGGCGATCACGGCGTCGACGTAGCCAAGCTCGGCAGCCTGGTACGGGTTGAGGAGCTCCTCCTCGTACTGCCGGATGACCTCGGCGCGCTTGGCCTCGACGTCGCCGCCGGCCTCCGCCACGGCCGCCAGGTCGCGGCGGTACAGGATGTTGACGGCGCCCTGGGCGCCCATGACGCCGATCTGCGCGGTGGGCCAGGCGAGGTTCAGGTCCGCGCCCAGCTTCTTGGAGCCCATCACGATGTACGCTCCGCCGTAGGCCTTGCGGGTGATCACGGTCAGCTTCGGCACGGTGGCCTCGGCGTAGGCGTAGAGCAGCTTGGCGCCGCGGCGGATGATGCCCTGGAACTCCTGGTCCTTGCCGGGCAGGAAGCCGGGCACATCCACCAGGGTGATGATCGGGATGTTGAAGGCGTCGCAGTGCCGGACGAAGCGGGCGGCCTTCTCCGAGGCGGCGATGTCCAGGGTGCCGGCGAACTGCATCGGCTGGTTGGCCACGACGCCCACGGTGTGGCCCTCGACCCGGCCGTAGCCGATGATGACGTTCGGCGCGTAGAGGGACTGCATCTCCAGGAAGTGCGCGTCGTCGACGATCTGCTCGATCACCTTGCGCATGTCGTACGGCTGGTTGGCCGAGTCCGGGATGAGCGCGTCCAGGGCGAGGTCCTCGTCGTCGAGCTCGAGTTCCTGCGCGTGTTCCAGCACGGGGGCCTCGGCCAGATTGTTCGAGGGCAGGAAGTCCAGCAGTTCGCGGACGAACTCGACGGCGTCGGCCTCGTCGGCGGCCAGGTAGGTGGAGGTGCCGGTGTTGGCGTTGTGCTGGCGGGCGCCGCCCAGGGTCTCCATGTCCACGTCCTCGCCGGTGACGGTCTTGATCACGTCGGGGCCGGTAATGAACATGTGCGAGGTCTTGTCCACCATGACCACGTAGTCGGTCAGGGCGGGGGAGTAGGCCGCGCCGCCGGCGGAGGGGCCCATGATGAGGGAGATCTGCGGGACGACGCCGGAGGCGTGGACGTTGTTGCGGAAGATGTCCGCGAACATGGCCAGCGAGGCGACGCCCTCCTGGATGCGGGCGCCGCCGCCGTCGAGGATGCCGACCACCGGGCAGCCGTTGCGCAGCGCGAATTCCTGGACCTTGACGATCTTCTCGCCGTTGACCTGGCTGAGGGACCCGCCGTAGACGGAGAAGTCCTGGCTGTAGACGGCGACCGGCCGGCCGTCGACGGTGCCGTAGCCGGAGACCAGGCCGTCGCCGAGGGGTTTCTTCTTCTCCATGCCGAACGCGGTGGAGCGGTGCACGGCCAGGGCATCGAACTCCACGAAGGAGCCGGCGTCGAGGAGTAGGTCGATGCGCTCGCGGGCGGTGTTCTTGCCTCGGGCATGCTGCTTGGCGATGGCTTCGGGGCCGGAGGGCTGCTCGGCACGGGCCTGGCGGTCGCGGAAATCGGCAATCTTTCCCGCAGTCGTGGTCAGATCGTGGCTCATCAGGTGTCTCCGGCTCTGTTGTTCTGTGCTGACGTTCTCTGTCGGTCGTGGGCGTTGGCCCGGGCCCGTGCGGGAAATTCGCCGTTTAGGTGAATCCACACAAAAGCAGGGCCGCTGTGGCAAGTCTAGTAAGGGTATTCGTGCTTGCCGCTGTAGAAACCCTACAATTTTCGGCCCGATCCGCGGCGGGTGGGGCTGTACGGCACGCCATAAAAAGGGGATGTTACTGGCGGGTAACATCGGTTAGGGTAGTGCCATGACTTCCAGCAATGACGCTTTGGACACCTCCGCCGCCCGGCAGCCGGGCCCCTACCGGGCTACCGGGTCCCTGGCCGGCCGCACCGTCCTGATGTCCGGTGGCAGCCGCGGCATCGGCCTGGCCATCGCCCTGCGCGCTGCCCGGGACGGGGCCAACATCGCCCTGCTGGCCAAGACCGGCCAGCCGCACGCCAAGCTGGAGGGCACCGTCTACACCGCCGCCGAGCAGATCGAGGCGGCCGGCGGCCGGGCCCTGCCGCTGGTGGGGGACGTGCGCAACGACGCCGACGTCGAGGGCGCCGTGACGTCCACGGTGGAGCGGTTCGGCGGGATCGACATCGTTATCAACAATGCCTCGGCGATCGACCTGTCCAAGACCGACGCCGTGGACATGAAGCGCTACGACCTGATGCAGGACATCAACGTCCGCGGCACGTTCCTCCTGAGCAAGCTGTCCCTGCCGGCACTGCGCGAGTCCGAGGCCGGCCAGATCCTGACCCTCTCGCCGCCGCTGAACCTGGACCCCAAGTGGGCCGGCCTGCACCTGGCGTACACCATGGCCAAGTACGGCATGAGCCTGACCACCCTGGGCCTGGCCGAGGAGCTCAAGGTGGACGGCATCAGCGTCAACTCGCTCTGGCCCTGCACGCTGGTGGACACCGCCGCCATCCGCAACATGCCCGGCGGGGACCGCATCGTCCGCGGCGCCCGCGGCCCGGAGATCATGGCCGACGCCGCGCACGCCATCCTCACCGCGGGCAACGCCATCCCCGAATCGGGCAGCTGGAGCGGAAACTTCTACACCGACGAGCAGGTCCTCAAGGCCGCCGGCGTCACGGACTTCACCCCGTACAGCATGGGCGCCCCGGAAGATCAGCTGGTTCCCGACATTTTCCTCTGAGTTCCCCGACCATGCCGCCGGTGACGGGCTGTCACCGGCGCCGGGGAGGCCGCAACTCGGTAGGATTCAAGCATGGAAGCCGAGCAGCGAAACCCTGACCGTCCGCCGCTGGACCGGGCGGCCCTGACCGATCCTGCCTTCCTGGCCGGCAACGGGCTCGCCGGGGTGAGTGTGGTCGACTCCACCGGCTCCACCAACGCGGACCTGCTGCGCGGCGTCACCGTGGACCCGGCGTCGTATCCGGACCTGTCCGTGCTGACCGCCGAGCACCAGAGCGCGGCCCGCGGCCGGCTGGACCGCCACTGGGAGGCCCCCGCCCGCAGCTCGGTCTCCGTCTCGATCGTGCTTCGCCCGGTCAACGCCGACGGCCGGCCCCTGCCCACCGACTCCTACTCCTGGCTTTCGCTGCTGGCCGCGCTGGCGCTGCGCGAGGCCCTGCTGGAAACCGCCGGGGTCCCGGCCGAGCTCAAGTGGCCCAACGACGTGCTGGTGCGCGGGAAGAAGATCGCCGGCATCCTCGCCCAGCTTGGCCCCATGGGGGACGGCACCGTCCCGCCGGTGATCCTCGGCACCGGCCTGAACGTCACCCTGACCGACGCGGAGCTGCCGGTCCCCACCGCCACGTCCGTACTGCTGGAGAACCCCCGCACGGTGGACCGGACCGAGCTGCTCAAGAGCTACCTGTCCCGCTTCTGCACGCTGTACCGCGGCTTCTGCAACGCCGACGGCGACCCCGCCGCGGGCCTGGCCGGCGGCCCCGCCCTGCACAAGCGGGTGGAGCACGTGCTCACCACCCTCGGCAAGCAGGTCCGGGCGCAGCTGCCCGGCGACCACGAGATCATCGGCCACGCCAGCCGGCTGGACGAGTACGGCTCGCTGCTGGTGGTCGACGAGCACGGCCGCGAGCACGTGGTGACCGCCGGCGACGTCGTCCACCTGCGCCCGTGGAGCCCGCCCGGCACCGAAAGCGGCTATGCGTAAAGAGCTGTTCCCGGGCGAGCAGGTCATCGTGACCACCCGCCCGCAGCCCCGGACCCTGATCGGCCCGGCACTGCTCCTGATCGTCATCGCGGCCCTCACCGCCTATGCCTGCGCCTGGATCACCAAGGGCGGACCGGGCAAGCTGCTGCCGCTGGTGACCGCCGAATGGACGCCCTGGCTGACCGGGGCGTGCCTGGTGGTCGCGGCGTGGGCCGTGCTCTCCTACGGGCTGCCCCGGCTGGTGGCCTGGCAGGGCAGCCGCTACATCCTCACCAGCCGGCGCCTGGTGGCCCGCAACGGCATGCTCCGCCGCCGTGACCAGCAGGTTCCGCTTGTCGCAGTCCGTAATGTGTTTGTCGATCAGTCGTTGCTTCAACGGAGCCTGCGGTCCGGGAATATATCCTTGGACACCGGGTACCCCGCGAACACGGTGATTCCCGACGTCCCGGAAGTCATGACCTTCCGGCGCTTCATCCTCGAGGCGATGGAAGAACTTCCGGAGGGCGAAGTGATGAACGACGGCGGTACGGACGACGGCTCCGACGAATGGCCATGGGAGATGAGGGAAGGTGGACGAGATGACCGCTGAGAACGCGCACCCGGACACCGGACTCCTGGCGCCCGAGCCCTCCGACGTGCCCGACGCCGTCGTCGACGCCGCCGCCCTGGAGGCCGCGGTGCTGGACACGGCAGGCGACGACGACGCTGCCCCCGGCGGCGCTACCGGCGGCACGATCGATCCCGAAACCCTGACCGACGACGCCGCCGATGCCGGTTCCGACCCGGCCGACGCCGACACGGAGGCCGCGGCGACCTCGGCCCGCGCCCAGGCCGTCGCCGCCCACCCCGCCACCGGAACCATGTCGCCCGAACGGCTGGCGATCAAGGCCCTCGAACAGCGGCTGCTCGGCGGCGAGCGAAAGCTCCGCCGCCGCGAGGTGGCCGCCGGGGCCGGACTGTCCCTGCTCTCGGCCCGGAAGCTGTGGCGCGCCCTCGGCTTCCCGAACCTCGGCGACGAGGACGTGGCCTTCACCGAGGCGGACCTGACTGCCCTGAACACCGTGGTGGACCTGGTCCGTACCGGCAAGCTCACCGAGGAAGCGGCCATCTCCGTCACCCGCGCCATCGGCCAGATGACGGACCGCATGGTGGTCTGGCAGATCGAGGCCCTGGTCGAGGACATGGTCCACCAGCAGGGCGTCAGCGACGCCGTCGCCCGCAAGCAGCTGGTCGGCCAGCTGCCCGCCCTGGTGGACGCCCTCGAGGAGGTGCTCGTCTACTCCTGGCGCCGGCAGCTTAACGCGGGCGTGCAGCGCCTGGCCGTCCGCGCCGAGGCCGGACTGGCCTCCAGCGAGGAGGGCCGCGAGGGCGACGAGGACGACGCACCCCTGCCCCTGGCCCGCGCCGTCGGCTTCGCCGACCTGGTCTCCTACACCAGCCTCTCGCGCCGGATGAACGAGAAGACGCTGGCCCAGCTGGTGCAGCGGTTCGAAAACAAGTGCGCGGAGATCATCTCCGTGGGTGGCGGCCGCCTGGTCAAGACCGTGGGCGACGAAGTCCTCTATATTGCCGAGACCCCCGCCGCGGGCGCGGAGATCTCCCTGGCCCTCTCACAGGCCTTCAACGACGACGAGATCCTTCCCCAGGCCCGGGTGGCGATGGTCTGGGGCCGCATCCTTTCCAGGCTCGGCGACATCTACGGGCCCACCGTCAACCTGGCCGCCCGGCTGACCGCGCTCGCTGACCCCGGCACAGTGCTGGTGGACTCGATGACCGCCGCCGCCCTGGAGCACGACGAGCGCTTCGTCCTGTTGCCCCGGGAGGCAGAAAACGTGCGTGGTTTCGGCGAGATCCTGCCGGTGGAACTGCAGCGCGGACAGGGCAGGGGCCTGGTCCTCGACTAAGTCCCGGGGTTTCTAAAGTCGCCGGTCTTATGTCATAGTCGTGGAGGCCCAGCCGGGCCGGCGCCCACGGGGGGAGCCGCCGGCGGGCAGAGCTCCCCATCGCGCCGCCGCGGGCCGTTCGGTAGGCTGTCGCGGGGCGCAGAGCCCTGCCCGGGGCTTTCGCCCGGAACCCAATGCCGCATTTTTTGAGGGACAACTGACGCCGTGACACGACTGCTGAGCACTCTGAAAGCCAGGAAACCGGGCTCCCTGCTGCCCCGCTTCCGGCGCCTGAGCCGTGCCCGACGCCGCCTGCTCTCCGTGGTGGGGTTCGTGGTGTCGCTCGCCGTCCTGGTGGTGGCCGCGGTGCTGTACCCGGGCTTCAAGACCACCGAGGTGGACTTGAACGACGGCGGCGTCTGGGTGGTCTCGAAGTCGAAGAACGCCGTGGGCCGGTTGAACTACCCGTCCCGCGTGCTCGACGGTGCCGTGACCCCGGCGTCGACCTCCTTCGACGTCCTGCAGGACGCCGGCACCGTGTTCGTCGACGACGCCAACGGGGCGACGCTGAACCAGGTCTCCGCCGCGCAGATGCGCCTCGGCGGGGACCGGAAGCTGCCCGGATCCGCCGAGGTCAGCTTCGGCTCGCGGGTCATCGCCGTGACCGATCCGGCGAAGGGTTCGGTCTGGGCGCTCTCGCCCTCCTCGCTGAACAGTTTTGACCCGGAGAACGTGGAACCGGTGCTCCAGGGCGGCCAGGGCGTGGTCTCCGTGGTCGGCTCCGATGACCGGATCTACAGCGTCGACCCGAAGTCCGGCAAGGTCACCGTCACCGGTGTCGACACCGCCGGGAAGCCCACGGCGGATTCGCAGTCCGCTACCTGGGACGGGCTGAAGGGCGCCGGCACGGTGCAGCTGACCGTGGTAGGCGACCAGCCGGTGGTGCTCGACGCCGGCCGGTCAAAGCTGTTCCTGCCCGGCGGCCGGGAACTGGCGTTGGCGGACGCGAAGGATGCCAAGCTGCAGCAGCCCGGGTCGGGCTCGGACGCGGTGGCCGTGGCCACGCCGAAGGCGCTGCTGGAGGTACCGCTGGACGGTTCGACGGCGCGGACGGTGACGTTCGGCGGACAGGGAGTGCCGGCGGCGCCGGTGCAGCTGGGCGGTTGTGTGCACGCCGCCTGGTCCGGGGCGAACAAGTACGTCCGCGACTGCGTCAACAACGCCGACGACAAGACCTCCGACGTGCCCAAGGCCTCGGCGTCGCCGAGCTATGTTTTCCGGGTCAACCGGGACCTGGTGGTGCTCAACGACGTGAACTCCGGCAACGTCTGGCTGGTCAACCAGAACATGCAGCTGGTGAACAACTGGGACGACGTCATCCCGCCGAAGAACCAGTCCAACGACCAGGACCAGGAATCCGCGGACAACAACACCATCAACATCCTCCCGGACCGAACCAAGCCCAACCGTCCGCCGGAAACCAAGCCGGACACCGTGGGCGTGCGGCCCGGCCGCACCACCGTGCTCTCGGTCTTGGACAACGACTCCGACCCCGACGGCGACGTCCTCACCGCCTCCGTGGCCGGCAACGGCCCCAAATCCGGCAGCCTGGAGAGCATCTACGGCGGCACGGCCTTCCAGATCACCGTCCCGCCGGACGCGAAGCCCGGCACCGAGACCTTCGGCTACAACGCCGCGGACGGCCGCGGCCTCTCCGCCGCCGGCACCGTCACGCTCAGCGTGGTCGGCCCCGACGAGAACAAGCCCCCGCTGTTCAAGCGTGGCGAGCCCACCACCATGCTGGTCGAGCAGGGCAAGTCCGTCAGCCAGAACATCCTCACCGACTGGATGGACCCCGACGGCGATGACCTGGTGCTGCTGGACGCGAAGGCGGACAACGAGCAGGACCAGGTCAAGGTCCGCCGCGACGGCCTGCTCAGCTACCAGGATTCCGGGGCCGCCCCCGGCAAGAAGACCGTCACGGTCAGCGTCTGGGACGGCCGCGCCACCACCACCGGCAAGGTCATCGTCAACGTCCAGCCGCCCGGCGCCCTGCAGCCGGTGGTCAACGCCGATCACGTCACCGCCGTCGTCGGCCAGGACCTGGTGATCGCGCCGTTGAAGAACGACGTCGACCCCAACGGCGGCGCCCTGCGCCTGGCCCAGGTGGAAGCCGCCGGGCCCGCCCAGCTGGGGCCCGTGACCGACGGCGGAACCTTCACCTTTCGCAGCGACACTCCGGGTCCCGTCTACCTCACCTACATCGCCAGCAACGGCCCGCAAAGTACCCAGGGCCTGATCCGGGTGGACGTCGAGTCCGGCAAGGACACGGGTAACCCGGTGGCCGTGCACGACGTCGCGCTCATGCCCACGGGCGGCAGCGTCCTGGTGGACCCGCTGGCCAACGACTCCGACCCGGCCGGCGGCGTCCTGGTGCTGCAGTCCGTGCAGGTGCCGGAGAACTCCACCGCCTCGGTCAGCGTGATCGACCACAGCGTCCTGCGCGTCACCGACGTCGTCGGCACGCGGGAACCGTTCACCTTCCGCTACACCATGTCCAACGGCAGCAAGTCCGCCACCGGCAGCGTCTCCGTGGTCCCGGTGCCCGCCCCGGCCGTGCTCGAGGCCCCGCAGCCGAAGCCGGACGAGGTCAACGTGCGCGTCAACGACGTCGTCACGATTCCGGTGCTGGCCAACGACACCCACCCGCAGGGCCAGAAGCTGACCGTGGACCCGGTGCTCCCGCAGCCCGTCCCCGAGGCCGACGGCAAGAGCTTCGTCTCCGAGAACACCCTGCGGTTCATTGCGGGCCCCGTTCCGAAGACCGTCCGCGCCATTTACAACGCCGTGGACCCGCAGGGCCAGAAGAGCGCCGCCGCGGTCACCATCCATATCCTTCCGCTGGAGGGGGCGCAAAACTCCCGCCCGCAGCCGAAGAACCTCACCGCCCGCGTGGTGGCCGCCGGCGCCGTCCGGATCCCGGTGGAACTGGACGGCATCGACCCCGACGGTGACTCGGTGCAGCTGACCGGCATCGACAGCTCCCCGTCGATGGGCACGGCAACCGTGGGCAGCAACTTCATCGACTTCACCGCCGCCGGCGACGGGGCGGGCACCGACACGTTCCGCTACAAGGTGGTGGACCGGCAGGGTGCCGTGAACACCGGCACCGTCACGGTGGGTATCGCCCCGCGCGGTGACGTCAACCAGAAGCCCACCCCGGTGGATGACGAGGTCAAGGTCCGGCCCGGCCGGCAGATCGCCGTCGACGCCCTGGGCAACGACACCGATCCCGACGGCGACCCGATCAAGATCCTCGCGAACGAGATCGAAGCCCCGCAGGAGCTGCAGGCCACCGTCAGCAAGCAGAGCGGCCGGATCATCGTGCTGGCGCCGGGGGAGGAGGGCACCACCAACGTCCGCTACACCGTGGCGGACGACCGCGGCGCCACCGCCCAGGCTTCGATCGCGGTGAAGGTCATGAAAGACGTGCCACTGCAGGCACCGATCGCCCGGGACGACCGGGTCACCTCCGCCCAGACGCTGGGCAAGACCGCCGTCGACGTGCCCGTGCTCAAGAACGACGAGGACCCCGACGGCGTCGGCGAGAACCTGAAGATCTCCACCGAGTCGCCCACCGCCCGGCCCGGCACCGACGGCAACGTGATCGTCGAACTGACCGAGGGGCCGCAGCTGATCCCCTACACCGTGGAGGACGTGGACGGGCTGAAGTCCACCGCCATCATCTGGGTTCCCGGTATCGGCCAGCAGGTCCCCACGCTGTCCAAGAACGACGTCATCGAGGTGGTCGCCGGCCAGTCCGTTACGGTCGACCTCAAGGAGTGGGTCAAGGTTCGCGACGGCCGCTCCCCGCGGCTCACCCAGACGGACCGCATCAAGCTGATCGGCGCTGACGGCTCCGACCCGGTGGCGGGCAACGGCACCGCGCTGAAGTACACCGCAGGCCAGGACTACGTGGGCCCCGGTTCGCTGAGCTTCGAGGTCACCGACGGCTCCGGCCCGGACGACCCGGCAGGCCTGAAGTCCACCCTGAGCATCCGCACGAAGGTGCTCCCGGACCCCAACCGGAACAACCCGCCGGTGCTGCTGGGCAGCCAGGTGGACGTGCCCAAGGGCGACACCGCCAGCACCGACCTGGCCAAGCTCACCACCGACCCGGACGACGGCGACGTGGACGCCATGAAGTACGAACTCGCCGGCAACGCGCCCGCCGGGTTCGATGCCTCGATCGATGGCAAGACGCTCAAGGTCACGGTCAAGGACGGCACCGCCTCCGGTGCCACCGGCGCGGTCCAGGTGAAGGCCAAGGACCGCCGCGGCCTGGAGTCCACCGCCACCTACCAGCTGACCGCCACGGCCTCCAACCGCCCCAAGCCGGTGGCCAATGACGACGTCGAGGAGAACGCCGCCGTCGGCAAGCCGGTGACGGTCAACGTGCTGGCCAACGACGCGAACCCGTTCCCGGAGACGCCGCTGAAGATCCTCTCCGCCACCGCGGAGACCGGCTCCGGCAACGTCTCCGTGGCCGGGGACAGCGTGCAGGTCACCCCGTCCGCCTCGGGCACCATGGTGGTGTCCTATACGGTGGCGGACAAGACCGGTGACCCGTCCCGGAACGCGACTGCCCGGATCCGGCTGACCGTCAAGGACAAGCCGTTGGCCCCCGGCACGCCGCAGGCCCAGAGCGTGGGGGACCGGACGGCGTTGATGACCTGGACCCCTCCGGCGGACCGCGGCTCTCCGATCACCAAGTACACGGTGACGGGGGAGGGCGGCTTCAGCCAGGACTGCCCGGCCAATTCGTGCACCCTGAACGGGCTGACCAACAACACCAAGTACCACTTCACCGTCACGGCCACGAACGCCGTCAACACCTCCGACCCGTCTCCGGCCTCCGCGGAGGTGCGCCCGGATGTCAAGCCGGACACCCCTGCCGCGCCGACCCTGAAGTTCGGTGACAAGCAGCTGGCCGTGGCATGGACGGCGCCCGCCTCCAAGGGATCGGCAATCAAGTCCTACGACCTGGAGATTTCGCCGGCTCCCGCGGGCCAGAACGCCCAGATCCAGAACCTGACCACCACCAGCTACGTCTGGAAGGGCCTGAAGAACGGCGTGGCCTACACGGTGCGTGTGCTGGCCCGGAACGACGCCAAGGACCCCTCGGAGTGGAGTGCCTACTCGGCGGCGGAAACCCCCGCGGGCGTGCCCGTCACCCCGGCGGCGCCGAGCGCCAGCCAAGCCGGCTCGGTCGGTTCGCAGAGCCAGATGAAGGTCTCGTGGGCCGCGCCGAACAACAACGGCGACGCCATCTCCACGTACACCCTGACCACCCTGCGGGGTGGATCCGTGGTGAACACCCAGCAGGTCTCCGGCACCTCGCAGAACGTGACCGTCGACAACTCGGAGGCGGACTACACCTTCACGGTGGCGGCCACCAACAAGGCCGGCACCTCCGGTGCCAGCCCGGCCTCGGCACCGGTCCGCGCGGCCGGCAAGCCCGGCATGGTCAGCGGCGGCAGCGTGGCCGCTACCGGCAGCAGCGGGGACCTGAAGGTCACCTTCACCCCGCTGACGCAGGCTCAGCGCAACGGCTCCACCGCCTCGGAGATCGCCTACCGGTGGAGCACCGCCTACGGCTCCGGGCCGATCAACGCACCCGGAGGCACCATCGGCGGCCAACCCAACGGCAAGAACGTCACGGTGAACATCATCGCGGTGTCCACCAAGAACAACGTCTCCGGCGACGCCCAGGCCATCGGCTCGGCCGTGCCCTACGGCCCGCCGGGCGCGCCCAATGTCAACGGCGGCACGTCCGCGAAGGGCGACGGCCAGGTGCACTGGACCTGGAGCCAGCCCGCCGACAACGGCCGGCCGATAGTCCGCTACGAGGTCAGCTACGACGGCGGCGGCTGGACCAGCGTGGGACTGAACCGCAGCTACGACCGCAGTGCCGGCGGCTGGAGCCAGCGGCACACGCTGGCCGTCCGGGCCTGCAACGACACCAACTGCGGCGGCTCGGGCAGCGCCCCCTCAACCTCCGGGGCCGACCCGACCCCGCCGCTGTCCCAGATCCAGGCGCACAACAGCACCTGCCCGGGCAAGCCCGGCCAGGCGGACACCTACAACCCGAGCGGCCCGTCCTGCGGCGTCGGCTGGGTGCAGCGGTCCGAGGGCAAGCTGAACGTTGACTGCACCAAGGACATCTACGGCAACGGCACCCCCTGGTACCGGATGACCGAGGGCAGCCACCCCAGCTGGTACGCCAAGTCCACCACCGTGGACCTGTTCGGACCCGCCCCAGGCGGCTGTTGATGGCCGCCGCTTCACCAAACACCGGACGCCGCCGGGAACCCCGACCGGCGGCCCACCCACGCACTACCCGAACCCAGAAGAGGACCACGCCATGACCATGACCACCGAACAGGCCGAGTGGTTTGCCGGAACCTTTGACAAGCTCGTCGCCAACGTCGGCCAGGCCGTCCTCGGCAAGGAACACGTCATCCGGCTGACCTTCACGGCCATGCTGGCCGAGGGGCACGTGCTCTTCGAGGACGCCCCCGGCACCGGCAAGACCTCCCTGGCCCGGGCCCTCGCCGCCACCGTTCAGGGCTCGAACAGCCGCATCCAGTTCACCCCGGACCTGCTGCCCTCCGACGTCACCGGCGTGACCATCTACGACCAGAAGACGCAGAAGTTCGAGTTCCACAAGGGCCCGATCTTCAGCAACATCGTCCTGGCCGACGAGATCAACCGCGCCTCGCCGAAGACCCAGTCGGCGCTGCTGGAGGTGATGGAGGAGTCCCGTGTGACCGTGGACGGCACCACCTACGAGGCCGGCCGGCCGTTTATGGTGATGGCCACCCAGAACCCGATCGAGCAGGCCGGCACCTACCGGCTGCCGGAGGCGCAGCTGGACCGCTTCCTGATTAAGACCTCCATCGGCTACCCGGACCACGCCTCCACGGTGCAGCTGCTCGGCGGCGCCAACCTCAAGGACCGGTCCAAGGAGATCACCGCCGTGATCACCACCCAGGCCGTCGCGGACATGGCCGACCTGGCCGCCACCACCCACGTGGACACCGCCGTGCTCGAATACATCTCCCGGCTCTGCGAGGAGACCCGCAACGCGGCGGAGACCCGCCTGGGCGTCTCCGTCCGCGGCGCCCTCGCGATGGTCCGCGCCGCCAAGGTGTGGGCCGCCGCCCAGGGCCGCAACTTCGTCCTGCCCGACGACGTCAAGGACCTCGCCGCCGTCGTCTGGACCCACCGCCTGGTCATGGACCCGGAAGCGGAATTCTCCGGCGCCACCGCCGACGCCGTGCTCACCCGGGTGCTGGCCGACGTCGCCGCCCCGCAGCAGCGCGCCGCCGTCTAACGTCCCGCCCCGTCCCGCACGTCCCGCACGAACGAAGGCCACCCCTATGTCCACCGGCACTCCGCTGACCCGGCTTGCTGACCGCCTGAAGCAGCCCTTTTCCCGGGCTGCGGTGCCCGCGCGGCTGCACCGCTCCGCCGTCTGGACCGAGGCCCGCGGCACCGCCGCCCTGGCACTGGCGCCCGCCGGCCGCCTGGTCCGCGACCGTTTCCGGCGGCACGTCCAGCCGGTCCTGGCCGTGGTCAGTGTCCTCGGCCGGGCCGTGCTGGCCGGCTCCGTGCTGCTCTGGATCCTGGGCCAGGCCTACGGCTGGGCGGAAGCGCAGGCGGCGGCGATCGCCGCGTTCGTGCTCTTCGTGCTGGCCGTCGCCTTCATCCTGGGCCGGTCCTCCTACGGCGTCCTGCTGGACCTCGCCCGGATGCGGGTGGCGGTGGGGGACAGCGCCGTCGGCAGCATCGCGGTGTCCAACACCTCGGCGCGGCCGCTGCTGCCCGCCGCCCTGGAACTGCCGGTGGGGTCCGCGACGGCGGTGTTCCACCTGCCGCGGATGAAGCCGGCCCAGGTGCACGAGGACCTCTTCACCATCCCCACCGCGCGCCGCGCCGTGATCGTGGTGGGCCCGGTCCGGTCCGTGCGCGCCGACCCGCTGCACCTGCTGCGCCGCCAGGTGCTCTGGACCGAACCGCGCGACCTGTTCGTGCACCCCCGAACCGTGGCCCTCGCCGGGTCCGCCGCCGGCTTCATCCGCGACCTCGAGGGCATGCCCACCACCGAACTCTCCAGCGCCGACGTGTCCTTCCACGCGCTACGCGACTATGTGCCGGGCGACGACCGCCGGCACATCCACTGGAAGACCACGGCCCGGACCGGCAAGCTCATGGTCCGGCAGTTCGAGGAGACCCGCCGCGCCCACCTGGCGATCTCGCTCTCGACCAACACCGACGAATACGCCTCCGAGGAGGAATTCGAGCTTGCCATCTCCGCCGCCGGATCCATCGGCCTGCAAGCCATCCGGGAACAGCGCAACCTCGACGTCCTCACCCAGCAGGGCCCGCTGCGCTGCGAGACCGGCCGCAACATGCTCGATGACATGACCCGGATCGTGGGCGCGTCGCAGCGGAAGACCGCCGTCGACCTCGCCCGGACGCTCGCCGACACCGTCCCGAACGCCTCCGTGGTGTTCTTCATCGTCGGCAGCAACGTCACCCCCACCCAGCTGCGCTCCGCGGCCGCGTCCGTGCCGCCGGGCGTCCGCAGCCTCGCCGTCCGGGTCCAGGCCGGCGCCGCCCCATCCCGCGCCAACATCGCGGACCTGACCGTCCTCACCCTCGGCGACCTCGCCGAGCTCGCCATCGTGCTCCGAAAGGCGGCCGCATGAGTGCCACCCCGCTGCGCCGCGACCGCACCCCCGCCAGCCGCAAGCCCGCCACCCGTTCCGCCGCCACAATGTCGGGTTTCGGCGACGGGCAGCCGGCCTGGCACTACCTGCTCGACGCCGGCGTCCTCACCGTGCTGCTGGGCCTCGGCGTCCTGGGCTTTAGCCTCAGCTTCGGCGGCGACCCGTACTACCTCGTGGCCGGCCTCGGCGGCGTCCTGCTGGGCCTCGGCGTCGCCGCCGCCTCCGTGCACCTGCGACTCGGCGGCCTCGCCACCGCCGCCCTGGCCCTCGCCGCCTACCTGGTCTTCGGCACGGCGCTGGCCGTCCCGGGTGCGGCCCTGGCCGCCGTGCTGCCCAGCCTGGAATCGCTCCGGACCCTGCTGACCGGCATCGTCTTCGCCTGGAAGGACATGCTCACCGTGGGCGTGCCGGTGGGGACCGCGGGCGGCACCCTGATCGTGCCGTTCCTCAGCTCGCTGCTCACCGCCCTGGCCTCGGGGCTGCTGATCTGGCGCCTGAAGAACCCGTACTGGCCGCTGCTGCCGGTCCTGGTGCTGTTCATCACCGGGATCGCCTTCAGCACCAACGCCGCGTTCCTGACCGTGGAACGCGGCACCGCCCTGACCGTGATCGCGATCGCCTGGGCCACCTTCCGCCGGGACGCCCTGCGCCGCAACAGCACCCGCACCGTCTCGGTGAACCGGCCGGACGCGGACCCGGCCGCGGCCCGCGCCGCCCGGTTCCGCCGCCTCGGCACCGCGGCCGGCGTGATCGCCGTGGCGATCGGTACCACCGCCGTGACCTCCCCGCTGCTCACCGGCGGGGACGATCGTCGGGTGCTGCGCAACGCCGTCGTCCCGCCGTTCGACCCGAAGGACTACGTCACCCCGCTGGCGAGCTTCCGGAACTTCGTGAAGGACAAAAAGGACGACAACCTCTTCCTGGTCAAGGGCCTGCCCAAAGACGGCCGGGTCCGCCTGGCCGCGCTGGATTCCTTCAACGGCACCAACTACTCCATGGACCCCAACGGCTCCGGCAGCTTCAGCAAGGTGGGCGACGCCAAGTCGCTTAACACCCTGGCGGACTCCTCCGGCGTCGTGCCCACCCGGGACTACACCCTCGACGTGACCATCGAGGACTACCAGGGCTACTTCCTGCCCGGCGGCCGGAAGACCACCGGAATCAGCTTCACCAGCGACGGCTCCGGCGCCGCTTCCGGCCTGTACTTCAACTCCGGCACGGACACCGCCGTCACCACCCGCGGCCTGGCCAAGGGCGACTCCTACAGCGTCCAGGTGGCCGACCCGGTGATGCTCGAACACGGCCAGCTCACGCAATACGACTTCGCCAAAGACACCCTGCCGGACCCCGAGGAAGTCCCACCCGTGGTGGGGTCCCAGGCGAACGACCTGGCCGCGGACGCGCCCACCGCGATCGACCGGGTGCGGCAGATCGAGGCCCACTTCCAGAAGAAGGGCGCCTTCAGCAACGGCCTGATCGACGACGGCCAACTGCCCAGCGTCTCCGGCCACAGCTCCAACCGCATCCGCGCCCTGTTGACCGCCAAGCAGATGCTCGGCGACGACGAGCAGTACTCCGTGGCGATGTCCCTGATGCTGCGGCACCTGGGCATCCCGTCCCGCGTGGTGATGGGCTTCTACCCGGACCCCAAGGGCCCGGAAAACGGCGCCGGCCAGGTGCAGATCACAGGCAAGGATGTGCACGCATGGGTGGAGGTGGCCTTCGACCGGGTCGGCTGGGTGGCCTTCGACCCCACCCCGCCCAAGGACAACGTCCCGATCCCGCCGGACCCGGAGAACAAGTCCAAGCCCAAGCCGCAGGTGCTGCAGCCGCCGCCCCCGCCGCAGGAGCCGGCCGAGCTGCCGCCGGACTCCTCCCCGGACGCGCTCGACGCGGACGAGAAGAAGAACAACCCCTGGCTCTTCTGGGGACCGCTGCTCTCCGCGATCGGCGTCGCCCTCATCCCGGTGGCCGTGATCGCGCTGCCGCTGCTGCTGATCGCCTTGATGAAGTCCCGGCGCCGGAAGGCCCGCTTCACCACCGGCAACCCCTCCCAGCGTGTGGGCGGCGGCTGGAGCGAGGTGCTGAGCCTGGCCACCGACCTCGGTGCCGGCGTGGACGGCCGCGCCACCCGGCGGGAAACCTCCGTGGTGCTCGGCGAGGCGTTCCCCGCCAGCAAGGGCACGACGACGCTGCTGGCCCACCGCGCCGACGCCGCCATCTTCGGCGCGGGCGAACCCAGTGAGGACCAAGTGCGCCAGTACTGGGAGATCGTGGACGGGTCGCTCAAGGAAATGACCGGGACGATGGGCTTCTGGCGGCGCCAGCAGGCGAGGTTCTCGCCCCGCTCGCTGCTGGCCGAGGGCCGCGCCGCGCTTACGCTGCGCAGCCTCAGGCCGGTTCTGCCCGGCAGAAAACGGCCCGGCCGGAAGCCAGCTAGTACAGTGGAGCCCGGTCCGCCCCAGGAACCATAGTGACGCTTCAGGAAGACCCGCACCGAGCCATGACCGACGCCAGCCGCTGCCCGCGCTGCCAGCAGCCGATCCGCCCGGGCGCCACATTTTGCCCCGCCTGCGGGACGCCGCTGTCCAACCGCGCCGCCCACGCCGTCCCCGCCGCCCCGCGGAGTGTCCCCGGACCCGGTACTATCCCGGTAGCGCCAAACAGTCCGGGCGGCGCGACATCACGGGACGCCCGGCCGGCCGGCGCGGACGTCCACGGACCAGGGGGAGGTACCGCGTTGCCGAACAAGCTTGAGCTGGTTCCAGCGACCGCGCAGCGGCGTCTGGGGGCCGCGGTGCTGGACTGGACGGGCCCGGTGGCGGTCCTGGCGATCCTCTTCGCCGTCGGGTTCTCGCAGGTCACCCGCACCCGCAGCAACGGAACCATCATCTACAACACCTCCTCGCTGGTGCTCTTCGGCGGCATCGGCCTCGGCATCGCCGCGGTGTACGTGATCGTCCAGGTGGTGCTCGAGTCCCGTTCCGGCGTCACCCTGGGCAACCGCGTGCTGGGCCTCCGGACCGCCGACGCCGACGGGTACGCCCCCGGCGGCGGCGCGGTGTTCCTGCGCGGGCTGATCACCGGAGCCGGGGTGCTGCTGGCCGCCGTGGCCGCGGTCCTGGTGGTGGTCTTCCAATGGTTCGGCGCCGCGCAGTGGATCCTCGGGGCCGCCGTCGTGATTGCCGCCGTATGGGCCGTCCTGGTGGTCATCTCCAACCGGTGGGACAAGAACAACGGGCTGCGCGGCTGGCACGACGCCGCCGCCAAGACCCTGGTGTTCGACGTCGCCGCCGGACGCAACCCCATCGCCACCGGCGGGATCCAGGGCCCCTACAGCTTCGCCCCGCTCGATCTGCCGCCGGTGCAGCAGGTCGCCTCGCCCGTCGCGGGTGCCGCCCGGCTGGATGCCCGGCCCGCGGTGGCTGCACCTGCACCCGCCAAGGCCCCGGCCCCAGCCGCGGCGGCTGAACCCGCTGCCGCGGCGCCCGCCCCCGCCGTCGTCCCCGCTCCCGCCGGGTTCGCCCCGATCGAGGCTGTCCGCAGCACGCCGGCGAACAACCGCGCCTTCGGCGTCCACCCCGACGACGATCATGACCGCACCCAGGTCCGCGGCGACGCCTCCGCGCCGATCACCCTCGCCATGCTGCGGATCCGGATCGACGACGGCCGGGAAATCGAGCTCGACCGTGCCTCGCTGATCGGGCGCAACCCCGCCGGCCACCCCGGCGAGGACGCCGTGCAGCTGATCCCCGTGGCCGATCCGGGCCGCTCCATCTCCAAGACCCACCTGCACCTTCAGGCCGGCGACGGCGGTATCTGGGTGACCGACCGGAACTCCACCAACGGCAGCGCCGTCACCACCCCGGACGGCGTCCGCACCGCGCTGGCCCCCGGAGAGCCCACCCACGTACGCCCCGGCTCCACCGTGCACTTCGGTGACCGCTCCTTCTACCTAGGACAGGTATGACAACACAGCCGTCTCCCGTTCCCCCCGCCGCAGCCACCGCGGGCGCCGCACGCAGCGCGGCCGGCAGCGCCCCCAGCGGTGTTCCCAGCGATGCGCCCAACCTGCGGCTTAACTGCGGCTACGGCACGGACCGGGGCCTCCGCCGTGAGATGAACGAGGACTCCTACATCGCCGCGGACCCGGTCTTCGCCGTCGCCGACGGCATGGGCGGACACGAGGCCGGCGAGATCGCCAGCGGCATCTGCGTCCGAACCCTCGCCGGAATCCCGCAGCTGGCCACCGGGGAACGCGACGCCACCGCGGCGGGACTCCAGCAGTACCTGGTCCAGGCGGACGCGGACATCCGCGAGGCCACCGGCTCGCGGGCCGGCACCACCCTCACCGGTGTCGTGGTGGTGGAGCAGCGCGGCGTGCCGTACTGGCTGGTCATGAACATCGGCGACTCCCGCACCTACCGGCTCAGCCAGGGCAAGCTCAGCCAGGTCAGCGTGGACCACTCCGAGGTCCAGGAACTCGTCGACGCCGGGGAGATCACCAAGGCCGAGGCCGCCGTGCACCCCCGCCGCCACGTGGTCACCCGGGCGCTGGGCACCGGCGACGAGACCGAAGCGGACTACTGGCTGCTGCCCGTCGAGGAGGGCGACCGGATGCTGGTCTGCTCCGACGGGCTGAACGGCGAGCTCGACGACGAGCAGATTGCCGGCATCCTTGCCGGCGAACCGGACCCGCAGGCGGCGGTGGACCAGCTCATCCAGGCGGCGCTGCGCAGCGGCGGCCGCGACAACGTCACCTGCATCGTGGTGGACGCCAGCAACGTGGCCGGCGACGGCGGCGCCCACACCGCCCCGCGCACCCCCGGCGAGGCCGAGGACGAGAACACACTCCCGCGGCCCGAACTGGTCGACACCGACGTGCTCCCGGCCAGTATTTCTGAGACGCAGGACATCACCGCCGACTCCGCCGCGACCGAGGTCCTGGACGTGGCCCCCGACGGCGCTGTGGCCGATGCCCCTGACCGGGACAGCCGTGGCAAGCGCTGACGCCGCGGCGGCTCACATTGCTGAGCAACGGGCACAGCTGAGCTACCTGCCGGGGGACTGGCTGGGGATCATCCGCGGCGGCACCGTCGTGCTGCTGCCGCCGGACACCGGCCGGTCCCTGGTGGAGCCGCTGTGGGCGCTGCTGGGCCGGTCCCCGGAAATCCACGAGGTGCTCGACGCCGTCACCGCAGCCTCGGGCGGGTCGCTGTTCCGGCTGCCGTGGTTCGGCGTGGTGGGCCTGGGGGCACCCCTGCGGGTGTTCCTCCGCGGCGAGATCGACCTGACCGTCCGGCTCGACGGCGGCACCACCACCGAACTCAGCGGCCGCGACGTGACCACCTGGACCGAGCGCCGGCTGCCCGCCGCTGAGGGTTTCGAGGCCGTACTGCCCGCGGCCACGGGTGACTCGGCTGCGGCTGCGACTGCGACTGCGGCCGCGGAGCGGCTGCCGCTGGCCGAGGGCGTCGTGATGCTTCGGGGGCTTGTCTGCACGTTCGACGGCGGGACGCTGCAGACGCCGGCAGCGGTGGCACCTGCGGCTGCGGCGCCCCGCGACGAAGTGATGCTCGCCGCCGCGGCGGCGGATGTCGAGGCCGAGCTGGCCGATGAGGCCGCCGACCAGGCCGCCGATGAAACCGACGACCAGACCCAGATCGAATCCGGCGACGCCGGCAGCTCTGCCGACACCGTGCTGGAACTGCCGGAGGATCTGGCACCCGCGGAGCCTGAAGCGGCAGAGCCCGCACCCGCGGAGTCTGAAGCGGCCGAGCCCGCAGCCGCCGCTTCGGAACCGGCCGCATCCGAGCCCACGGACCAGGACGTACCCGGGACGCCCGAGCCGGCCGAGGCGGAACCCACCAGCAGCTACGACCACCTCTGGGAACAGACCGTACTGCGGACCATCGAGGACGCCGCCGTCCGTGAGGACTCGGACGCCGACGGGGAACCCGCAACCGCCGCGGCCGAACCCGCCGCGGAACCGGAGCCCGCGCCCGAACCGGAGCCGGTTTTCGCCCCGGAACCGGAGCCCGCGCCCGTTCCTGCCCCCGCGCCGCCCGCCGTGCCCGGTGGCCTGATCGATTCGGTGCCCTGGGCCACCGGCGGCGACCGTGCGGCCGCCGCCCCCGCGCCGGCTCCTGCTCCTGCACCCACGCCGCCGGCCCAGCAGGGTCCGCCGTCGCTGATCCACGCCTTCGCCCGGCCGGACACGGCCCCGGAAAGCCCCGCGTCGGCGTCGCTGGCTCAGCCCGCCGCCGGCGATACCGACCACGACGGCCAGACCATCATGAAGAGCGCGCTGCCCGGCAGGGGAGCGGCCCCGCTGCAGGCGCCCCCGGAGCCGGCTCCCGGCACGGGCCCCATGGTCCTGGCCCGGGTCTGCCCCCGGGGCCACGCGAACCCGCCGACCAGCGCCGCCTGCGCTTACTGCGGCCAGGCCCTGCCCGGCGACGGCGTGCAGGTCCGGCGCCCGCGCCTCGGCCGGGTCCGGCTCTCCACCGGCGAGCTGATCGACCTGGACCAGTCCCTGATTATCGGCCGCCAGCCCTCGGTCTCCCGGGTCCAGGGCGCGGTCATGCCCCGCCTGATCCAGGTGGCCAGCCCCGGCGGCGATATTTCCCGCTCGCACGTGGAGGTCCGGTTGGAGGGCTGGCACGTGATGCTCTGCGACCTCAAGGCCACCAACGGCACCGTGCTCCTGCGTGAGGGCCAGGCCCCGCGCCGGCTCGCCCAGGGCGAGATGGCGATCGTGTTCGACGGCGACATCGCCGAACTCGGCGACGGCATCCAGCTGCGCTTCGAGGAACTGCTGTGAACGCCAAACGCCCCGCCGCGCCGCCGCCCACCATCCCCGGCTTCAGCTACGTCAGCCTGCTGGGCTCCGGCGGCTTCTCCGACGTCTACCTCTACGAACAGGACCGTCCGCGCCGCAAGGTGGCGGTCAAGGTACTGCTCTCGGACCTGAAGACCGAGGGCGCCCGCCGCCGGTTCGAGTCCGAGGCCAACCTGATGGCCCAGCTCTCCTCGCACCCCTACATCGTGACGATCTTCGAGGCCGAGATCACCGACGCCGGCCACTCGTACCTGGCCATGGAGTACTGCTCCCGGCCCAGCCTGGACGTCCGCTACCGGCGCCAGCGCTTCAGCGTGGACGAGGTCCTGGCCGTCGGCATCCAGGTGGCCTCCGCCGTCGAAACCGCGCACCGGGCCGGGATCGCCCACCGGGACATCAAGCCCGCGAACATCCTGGTCACCGACTACAACCGGCCCGCGCTGACGGACTTCGGCATCTCCGGCACACTCGCCGGGGACCAGGACGAGGACGCCGGCATGTCCATCCCGTGGTCCCCGCCGGAACAGTTCAGCGACCGCCAGGTCGACGGTGTCCTGGTGGACGTCTGGGCGCTCGGCGCCACCCTCTACACCCTGCTGGCCGGCCGGTCCCCGTTCGTCCTGCCGGGCGCGGATAACTCCCAGCGCGAGCTGATTTCCCGGATCACCAGCATGCCCGTGCCCAAGCTGGGCCGCGCCGACGTGCCCGAGTCCCTGGAACTGGCCCTGGCAACCGCGATGGCCAAGGCCCCGGCGTCGCGGTACTCCTCGGCGCATGCCTTCGCCCTGGCGCTGCAGCGCATCCAGGCCGAACTGAATCTCTCGGTGACCCCCTTCGAGGTCCTCGAGGAACCCCGCGCCGACGAACCGCACCCGGACGACAGCTTCGAGGAGACCCGGGTCCGCAGCATCGCGGCGATCGACCCGGACGCCACCGGGCACGGCCCCACGTTCCCCACCCGGTTCGGCGGGGTAACGGCACCGAACACCGCCACAACGGCTCCCACGACGGCGCCACAGCAGGCCCCGCAGGGTGGGTCCGGCAGCGACACCGTCCGCCGCCCCGCCGGAGCGCCCGCCGCGCCGCAGGGGGCCGACACGGTCCGGAAGCCGGGTACGGTGCCCTCCTTCACGCCGGCCGCCCCCGCGGAGGACGACGACGTCGCGGCCACCGTCAGCCGTTCCAGCCGGCAGGCCTCGGGGGACACTGACGCGGCGGCAGCCGACGCCGTCGGAGACAGCGCCGCCGCCCCCGACCACCGCCGGCGCAACCTGGTGCTCGCCGTCGTCGCCGGCGCCGTCCTGGTGGTGGCCGGCGTCGTCGGCGTCGTGGCCGGAACCACCCGCCCGGCGCCCGCCGCCAAACCCGCCGAACAGGTCAGCCGGCCGCCCGCCGACGCCCTGGACAACGGCACGGTCCCGGACGTGGAGAACCTCACCGGAGCCGTGGACGCGGCCGGGAAGGTCACCTTCACCTGGAAGAACCCGCAGCCCAAGCCGGGGGACAAGTACAAATGGCGGACCTACTCCCTCCAGGGCACGGGGGAGTTCCAAGCGGCCGCCGAACCCAAGGTGCAGGTGGAACCGAATCCCTCGGGGGAGACCTGCATCCAGGTGATGATGGTCCGCGCCGACGGTGCCTCCTCACCGATGGAACAGCCCTCCATCGGCTGCGCCAAGAAACCGTGACCACCACCCGAGAAGGAGAAGCATCATGGGGGACCTAGCGATCGATTTCTGCGGCGAATGGCACGAACCATCCGACGAGGACATCTTCAGCATCGGCCGTGAGGGCGACCTGGAAGTCGATGACAACCCGTACCTGCACCGGCAGTTCCTGCAGATCGCCCGCTACGACGGGATCTGGTGGCTCAGCAACGTCGGCAGCATGCTCTGCGCCACCATCGCCGACGCCTCCGGCGGCATGCAGGCCTGGCTGGCCCCCGGCGCCCGGATCCCGCTGGTCTTCAGCCACACCAACGTCATCTTCACCGCTGGCCCCACCACGTACGAGTTCGCCGTGCACCTGCGCACCCCGTCCTTCCGGCAGGAATCCCGCGGCGAGGACAGCGGCGGCGACACCACCATCGGCCCAGTGGTCTTCACCGACTCGCAAAAGGCCCTGATCGTCGCCCTCGCCGAGCCCATGCTCCGCCGCGAGGGCACCGGATTCAGCGCCATCCCCTCCTCCGCGGAGGCGGCCAAGACCTTGGGCTGGACCCTGACCCGATTCAACAGAAAGCTGGACAACGTGTGCGACAAACTTGACCGGGTGGGAGTCGCCGGACTGCGCGGCGGCGGCGGGAAGCTCGCCACCAACCGCCGGGCCCGGCTCGTCGAACATGCCGTCACCTCGCACCTGGTCACCCCCGCGGACCTGGTGCTGCTGGAGACCCAGTGCGGAAGCGGGGACGCATGAGGATCCGGCTGACCCTGCGGCGTGACCCCGCCGAGGCCAAGGACCTGGCCGTCACCGTCGACGGCCTCGCCACCGTGGCGGACATCGCCACCGAACTCTGGGCCGCCGACCCGGCCCGGCGCGGCACCCCCGCGCCGGCGAACCTCTCGCTCCGGATCGAGGAGGCCTTCGCCGCCGGCGGCTCCACCGGCACCGTCCTGAACCGGAAAGACGGCCTGCTCGAATCCGGCCTACGGCCAGGCTCGATCATCTCCCTCATCCAGGTCAGCGAGCAGTTCGCCGTCCTCCCCGGGGCGAACCGGGGGCCCGCCGCGGCGACCCTGCGGATCCTCTCCGGGCCCGACGTCGGCCGCGAATTCCCGCTGCCCTCGGGCACCAGCTACGTGGGCCGGGACCGCGACGTCGATATCCGGCTGACCGACCCGCTGACCTCCAAGCGGCACGCCCGGATCACGGTGGGCGAGAGCATCGAGATCGTGGACACCAACTCCGCCAACGGGCTGCTGATGGACGGGCTGCCGGTCACCCGTGCCACCCTGACCTCCTCGGACACCGTGACCCTGGGCGACACCACGGTTTCGGTGGTCTCGCTCGGCGGCAGCCAGGGCGCCGCCCCGAGCTCCCCGCTGATCGACTTCAACCGCTCGCCCCGCGTGGTGCCCCGGTTCGAACCGCGCAAGCGCACAGTGCCGTCCGGGCCCACCCGCCAGGAACGCCAGCCCTTCCCGTACATGATGCTGATCGCCCCGCTGATGATGGGCGCCGTGGTCTTCGCGGTCACGCAGAACATGATGTCCGTGATCTTCATGCTGATGATGCCGCTGTTCGTCGTGGGCCACTACATGGACCAGAAGATGCAGTCCCGGCGCGAACGCACGGAACAGCTCAAGTCCTTCCGCGCCGCCATGGCCGCGTTCCAGGCCGACATCACCGGGCTGCAAAAGGTGGAACGGGCCGTCCGGCTGCAGGAGGCCCCCTCCGTCAGCGACACCGTGGACTCGATCTACAAGCTGGGCCCGCTGCTGTGGACCCACCGCCCCGAACACACCGGCTTCCTGGGCCTGCGCTTCGGCCTGGGCACCGCCCCGTCCCGGATCCAGTTCGAGGAACCGCAGAACAACGAGACCGACCCCGAATTCATGGCCGAGATCCAGGACTGCCTGCACCGGTTCGCCGAGGTTGAGGGCGTGCCGATCGTCTCGCAGCTGCGCACCGCCGGTTCCTTCGGCCTGGCCGGCGCCCGTGGCCTGGTGGACGACGTCGCCCGCGGCATGGTTCTGCAGCTGGTGGGCCTGCACTCGCCGGCTGAGGTGGTCCTCACCGCGATCACCTCCGCCCAGTCCCGGGACCGCTGGGACTGGCTGCAGTGGCTCCCGCACGCCGGCTCCGGCCACAGCCCGCTCGCCGGGGACCACCTGGCCGCCGGTCCGGCCGGCGGCACCGCCCTGCTGTCCCGGCTCGAGGACCTGATCGACCAGCGCGAGGCCGCCTCCCGCGAACCCGCCCCGGCGCTGCGCCCCGGTTTCACCGACCGGCCCGGCGAAAACGCCGCGGAGGTCCCCGCCCCGCAGCTGCCCACCGTGCTGCTGGTGGTCGAGGACGACGCCCCGGTGGACCGCGGCCGGCTCACCCGCGTCCTAGAGCGCGGCCCCGACGCCGGCGTCCACGTGATCTGGGTGGCCGCCTCGGTGGAACAGCTCCCCGCCGCCTGCCGGGACTTCATGGCCGTCGACGGCGAACACGGCACCACCACCGGCCAGGTCCGCCTGGGCCGGCACACCTTCCCGGTCTCCTGCGAGAGCCTCGACGCCGGCCTCGCCGCGCAGCTGGCCCGCATGCTGGCCCCCGTCGTCGACGTCGGCAAGCCGCTCGAGGACGACTCCGACCTGCCCCGCGCCGTCTCCTACGCCACCCTGATCGGCAAGGACTTCCTGGACAACCCGCAGGCCGTCGCTGACCGCTGGAGCGAGAACAACTCCGTGCACGCCTCCGCCTCGCCCAACCGCAAAGACAACGGCTCGCTCCGCGCCCTGGTGGGCTCCAAGGGCATCGAACCGCTTTACCTGGACCTGAAGAACGAGGGCCCGCACGCGCTGGTGGGCGGCACCACGGGCGCCGGCAAGTCCGAGTTCCTGCAGTCCTGGGTGATGGGCATGGCCGCCGCGTACAGCCCGGACCGGGTCAGCTTCCTGTTCGTGGACTACAAGGGCGGCGCCGCGTTCGCCGACTGCCTGCAGCTGCCGCACACCGTGGGCCTGGTCACCGACCTGTCCCCGCACCTGGTCCGCCGGGCCCTGACCTCGCTCCGGGCCGAGCTGCACCACCGCGAGAAGCTGCTGAACCGCAAGAAGGCCAAGGACCTGCTGGAACTCCAGCGCCGGGCCGACCCGGAGGCGCCGCCGTACCTGATCATCATCGTGGACGAATTCGCCGCCCTCGCCACCGAGGTGCCCGAGTTCGTCGACGGCGTCGTGGACGTCGCCGCCCGCGGCCGTTCCCTGGGCCTGCACCTGATCCTCGCCACCCAGCGCCCCGCCGGCGTGATCAAGGAGAGCCTGCGCGCCAACACCAACCTGCGCGTGGCGCTGCGGATGGCGGATGAGGACGACGCCGTCGACATCCTCGGCGTCCCCACCGCCGCCTACTTCGACCCGTCCATCCCGGGCCGCGGCGCCGTCAAGACCGGTCCCGGCCGGATCCAGGGCTTCCAGACCGGCTACGCCGGCGGCTGGACCACGGAGAAGCCGCAGCGGCCCCGGATCGACGTCGTGGAGATGGCGTTCGGCTCCGGCCCGGCCTGGGCCGCCCCGGCCGAGGCGGACCCGGCGGCCGAGCAGCCGGCCGGCCCGAACGACATCGCCCGGATGACGCAGAACATCCTGCGCGCCGCGGACGTGCTCGCCATCGAGCCTCCCCGCAAGCCGTGGCTGGACGAGCTGGCCACCACCTACGACTTCTCCCTGCTGCCGAACCCGCGCACCGACGAACGGTTGCTCCTGGGCGTGGCGGACGACCCCGCGCACCAGGACCAGCCCACCGTGTTCTACGAACCGGACCGGGACGGGAACATGGCCATCTACGGCACCGGCGGCTCCGGCAAGTCCGCGGCGCTGCGCGGCATCGCGATCGCCGCGGCCGTCACCCCCCGCGGCGGCCCGGTGAACGTCTACGGCATCGACTGCGGCTCCGCCGGACTGCGGATGCTCGACGAGCTGCCGCACGTGGGCGAGGTGATCGACGGCGACGACGTCGAACGCGTCGGCCGCCTGCTGCGCTGGCTCCGCGACCTCGCCGACGACCGGGCCGCCCGCTTCGCCGAGGTCCGCGCCAGCACGATCGTCGAATACCGCCGGCTCTCCGGGATGGCGGACGAAAAGCGCATCTTCATCCTGGTGGACGGCATCTCCGCCTTCCGGGAGACCTTCGAATACAGCAAGCTCTCCGGCCTCTGGGACATTTTCCTGCAGCTTGCCACCGACGGCCGGCCGCTGGGCATCCACCTGGTGGTCACCGGCGACCGGCCCAACGCCGTCCCCGCCTCCCTGCTGGCGTCCATCCAGCGCCGGCTGGTGCTGCGGCTGTCCTCCGAGGAGGACTACCTCTCCATGGACGTCCCCCGCGATGTCCTGGGCGCCGGCAGCCCGCCCGGCCGCGGCCTGCTCGGCGGCCTCGAGGTGCAACTGGCCGTCCTGGGAGGCAACTCCAACCTCGCCGTCCAGGCCCGCGAGGTGCACAAACTGCGGGAGGCGATGCTGCGCCAGGGCGTCGAACGCGCCCCGCAGATCGAGCGCCTGCCCGACTCGGTGGACCTGGACCTGCTGCCCGCCGGCAGCCCGGACCTGCCCGTGATCGGTGTCGACGACGAGACCTTGCAGCCGGCCGAAATCCTGGCCAAGGGCCCGCTGCTGCTGGCCGGCCCGCCCGGTTCCGGCCGCACCGTTGCCCTGGTGACCTTGGCCCATGCCCTGCGCCGCTCCAACCCGGGTGTGGAGCTGATCTACCTGGGCTCCCGGCGCTCCGCGGCCGCGTCCCTGAAGCTCTGGGACCGCTCCGTGGTGGGCGCCGACGACGTCGACGAGGTGATCGACGAACTGGTCGACTACAGCACCGGCACCCCCGGCAAGCTGGCGATCTTCATCGAGGGCCTCACCGAGTTCACCGACACCCTGGCCGAATCCGGCCTGGCCCGGCTGGTGACCGCCTCGATCAAGGCCGAGCAGTGGGTGGTGGGCGAATCCGAAACCTCCACCTGGTCCTCCGCCTGGTCCCTGGCCCAGCCGTTCAAGTCCGGCCGCCGCGGCCTGCTGCTCAACCCCGGGGACATCGAGGGTGACAGCCTGCTCAACACCTCCCTGGGCCGGGTGAGCGGAGACTTCATCCCGGGCCGCGGCTACATCGTGGGCCGCGGCAAGGTCCGCAAGCTCCAGGTCGCCCTGCCGCCGGAAAACCGGGCCTAGGCGGCCAGCCCTGCCGCCGGGACGCCACGGCGCCCCCGGCGGTAGGGTGTGGGCATGACCCGGGTAAGGAATCGGGCGGTGGCCGCGCGGAGGGTGGCCCCCGGCGGCGACACGGCACTGGACAACGCCCTCTTCGTCTTCAGCGGTGCGGCCGCCCTCTGGCTCGCAAGCATCCTGTTTGAGGCGAGCCTGGACTGGAGCCGGGCCTGGTTCGCCGTCGTCTTCTGGGCCGCGCTCGCGTACCTGGTGCTGCCCCGGCTGCACCGGATCCTCACCCGCATCTACCTGCCCGACTACTTCATCGGCCGGGCCCGGACCAGCGACGGCCTGCTGGGGGACCCGGTGAACGTGGCGCTGCTCGGCTCCCCGGCACAGGTCCACACCGCCATGCGCCGGGCCGGCTGGACCCTGGCCGACCCGGTTGACCTGGCCAGCAGCCGGCGCATCATCACCGCCACGCTCACCTGCCGCAGCTACGACGAGGCGCCGGTCAGCCCGCTGTTTCTCTTTGGCCGGCAGCAGGACTTCGCCTACCAGCAGGAGGTGGACGGCAACCCGGGGAAGCGGCACCACATCCGGTTTTGGCGCTGCCCGCCCGGCTGGGTCCTCCCCGGCGGTGCCGCCGTGGACTGGGTGGCCGCCGGCACCTATGACCGCTCCGTGGGCCTGTCCCTCTTCACCCTGCAGGTCACCCACAAGATTGAGGAGGACATCGACCGGGAACGGGACTTCGTCCTGGCCAGCCTGCGCGCCGCCGACCCCGCCGTCGGGGTGCGGATCCTGCGGGACTTCTCCTCCGGCTACCACTCGCGCAACGGCGGGGGAGACACCATCTCCACCGACGGGCACCTGCCCGTCGTCGACCTCACCGGGGTCACGGCCGACGCCGGGGCGGTGCCGCCGCCCGCCGTGACGGCCGTCCGGCCGCCCGCGCCCACCCTCTTCGGCGTCGGGCTCGCCGCCCTCCGCGGCCTCGCCGCCCTGACTCTCGCGGCCCTGATGGCCGACTCGGACCCGGGCTCGCTGCCGCTGGCGGACCGCGCCGGGGAACAGCTGCCGGTGGTCGTCGCGGTGATCGCCGTGTTCGGCCTGGCCGAGCTCGCGCTGGGCTGGTTCGTGCTCCGCGGCGGCAACCGCGCCCGCGTGGCCACCATGCTGCTGAGCGCCCTGGCCATCATCGCCCAGGCCGTCGACGTGCTCACCGGGGGACCCGCCGTGACCTTCCAGACCAACCTGGTTGGCCTGTCCCTGGACATCCTGCTGATCATCGCCCTCACCAGCCGGCGCTCCCTCAGCTACGCCCGCAAGGCCGATGGGCAGGGGTCCCCATCGACCCTGGCGGAGGCGGCAGGGTAGGTTCTTGGCATAGGAACTTCCGGATCAGCCGGGGGCCGCTGGGGACGCCGAGAGGTTCGGGTCCGACGATTTAAGGAGATTTTTCGCATGGCTATTTGGGGTGCAGATGTTGATCAGCTGAAGGCGCTGGGGTCCAAGCTGCAGGCCGGGTCGCAGGAAATCGATAACCAGAAGTCGATGCTGACCAAGGTCCTGGCCGGCACGCAGTGGATGGGCCCGGATGCGGAGAAGTTCCGCAGCGAGTGGAACGGCGAGCACGTCGCGGCCCTGACCCGGGTGTCCCAGGCGCTGCAGCAGGCCGGCCAGCAGGCGGTCCGCAACGCCACCGAACAGCAGAGCGCCTCCGCCCGCTAAGAGCTCCCGGGCACGGCCCGCGCAGGAAGTACCGTCAGGCCCGGACGCACCCGCGTCCGGGCCTGACGCATCCCTCGGCCGGACCGCTTTTCCGGAACCGGACAACTTTCCGTGCCGCCACAATGTCCGTGTTCTAAGGCAGGATAGGTCTGTGAGCACAGCGAAGACCGCAGCAGACAGCGAATCCACGGCCACCGCCCCCGGCAGCGACGGCGGCGCCGTCCCGTCCGAGGCCATCCGCGAGGAGTACGAGCAGCTGGTCGAGGAGGTCCGCAAGCACCGCTTCGCGTACTACCAGGAGGACGCCCCGGTCATCTCCGACGCCGAATTCGACGAACTCTACCGGCGGCTGGAGACGCTCGAGGCCACCCACCCCGAGCTGGTCGCCAACGACTCACCCACCCAGGAGGTGGGCGGCGAGGTCTCCGCCGCGTTCACCGCCGTCGAGCACCTCACCCGCATGTACAGCCTCGAGGACGTCTTCTCGGTCGAGGAGGTGGAAGCCTGGATCGCCAAGGCCGAGGCCGGCATCGCCAAAATCGGCAACGGCGGCACCCCGCCGCAGTGGCTCACCGAACTCAAGATCGACGGCCTGGCCGTCAACCTCCTCTACCGCGACGGCGTCCTGGTCCGCGCCGCCACCCGCGGCGACGGCACCACCGGCGAGGACATCACCCACAACGTCCTGACCATCAAGGAAATCCCGCAGCGGCTCACCGGCACTGACTTCCCCGCGGAGATGGAGATCCGCGGCGAGGTGTTCATCCCGTCCAAGGATTTCGCCGCTTTCAACGAGGCCCTGATCAACGAGGGCAAGGCCCCGCTGGCCAACCCGCGCAACGCCGCCGCCGGGTCGCTGCGGCAAAAGGACCCGGCCGAGACCGCCAAGCGGCCGCTGAAAATGTACGTCCACGGCATCGGCGCCCGCGAGGGCCTGCAGACCCGGAGCCAGTCGGACACCTACCGCCAGCTCGCCGACTGGGGCCTGCCCACCAGCCCCTACTTCGAGGTCCTGCCCGGCCTGGCCGAGGTGCTGGACTTCATCAAACGTTACGGCGACAAGCGGCACAGCCTCAGCCACGAGATCGACGGCATCGTCGTCAAGGTCGACGACCTGGCCACCCAGCGGGCGCTGGGCTACACCAGCCGCGTGCCCCGCTGGGCGGTGGCGTACAAGTACCCGCCCGAAGAGGTCAACACCAAGCTGCTGGACATCGCCGTCAACGTCGGCCGCACCGGCCGGGTCACCCCGTTCGGCATCATGGAGCCGGTCAAGGTCGCCGGCTCCACCGTCAGCATGGCCACCCTGCACAACCAGGACGTGGTCAAGGCCAAGGGCGTCAAGATCGGTGACATTGTCATTCTGCGCAAAGCGGGTGACGTGATCCCGGAGATCGTCGGCCCGGTCCTGGCACTCCGGGACCAGCAGGACCCGCCGGTCCGGGACTTCGTCATGCCCACCGAATGCCCGTCCTGCGGCACCCCGCTGGCCCCGGGCAAGGAGGGCGACGTGGACATCCGCTGCCCCAACGCCAGGTCATGCCCCTCGCAGCTGCGGGAGCGCGTCTTCCATGTTGCCAGCCGCGGCGCCTTCGACATCGAGGCGCTCGGCTGGGAGGCGGCCGTCGCGCTCACCCAGCCCACCGAGCCCGAGACCCCGCCGCTGACCAGCGAGGCGGCCCTGTTCCGCCTCACCCCCGAGGACCTGGCGGACGTCCGGATCCGGCGGGAAAAGCGCAGCAAGGGCGTGGGCACCGGCGAGTACGAACTGGTCCCGTACTTCTACACCAAGGGCACGGCCAAGAACCCGTCCAAGCCCACCGCCAGCACGGTCAAGCTCTTCGCCGAGCTGGAGAAGGCCAAGTCCCAGCCGCTCTGGCGCGTGCTGGTGGCCCTCTCCATCCGGCACGTGGGGCCCCGCGCCTCCCGCGCGCTGGCCACCGCCTTCGGCAGCATGGACGCGATCCGGCAGGCCTCCGAGGAGGAGCTGGCCGGGGTGGACGGCGTGGGCCCGGTGATCGCCGTGGCGCTGAAGGAATGGTTCGCCGAGGACTGGCACCGCGAGATCGTGGACAGCTGGGCCGCCGACGGCGTGCGGATGGAGGATGAGGTCGACGACTCCACCCCGCGCACCCTGGAAGGCCTGACCGTGGTGGTCACCGGCAGCCTGGACGGCTTCAGCCGGGACGAGGCGAAGGAAGCCATCCTGATCCGCGGCGGCAAGGCCGCCGGCTCGGTCTCCAAGAACACCGACTACGTGGTGGCCGGGGAGAACGCGGGCACCAAGCTGGACAAGGCCGAACAGCTGGGCCTGCCGGTGCTGGACGAGGACGGCTTCCGGGCACTGCTGGCCGAGGGGCCGGCAGGCGTGGGCGGCGGGAACGCGGCCGATACCGATGCCGGGACTGCCGCCGACGCCGGGGCCGACGCCGAATGAGCGGGACGGACGCGGCCTTCCCTGCCCCGGAGGCGTTCCTCGCGCTGGCCCGGGAGGCGGCCGCCGCCGGCGCCGCCGTCCTGGCCGGGCGCAGCGCGGCGGACCTGGGTGTCAGCAATAAGGGCGACGCGGGGGACTGGGTCACCGACTTCGATCTTGCCGCCGAGGCCGCCGTCCGGGGCGTCATCACCGGCGCCCGGCCCACGGACACCATCACCGGCGAGGAGGGCGGCACCGTGCTGCCCGCCGACTCCAGCGGCTACCGCTGGTCCGTCGACCCGCTGGACGGCACCACGAACTTCATCCGCAACATCGTCTACTACGCCACCTCGGTGGCGGTCGCCGGGCCCGACGGCGCCTGGCTGGCCGGCGTCGTTCACGCCCCGGCACTGGGCCGGGTCTACTACGCCTCCCGCGGCCAGGGCGCCTGGCTCGAGGAGAACGGCCGCCGGACCGCGCTCAACGGACCCGCCCAGGGCAGGACCGGCCAGATCCTGGCCACCGGCTTCAGCTACGACCCGGCGGTCCGCGCCGAGCAGGCCGCGGGCATGGCGCAGCTGATGAACGGCTTCGCCGACGTCCGCCGGCTGGGCTCCGCCGCGCTGGACCTCTGCCTGGTGGCCGATGGCACGCACGACGCCTACGGCGAACGCGGCCTGAACGAACACGACTTCGCCGCCGGCGCCCTGATCGCCGAGGAAGCCGGGTGCTGGGTCCGCCGGCCGCGGCTGACCAGCGTGCTGAACGGCGGACCCTCGGACGAGGAACGCCTGGGCGCCTGGACGTGCGCCGGGCCGCTGGAGCTCTCCGGCGCCTTCCCGCTCTGATACCTCAGTCACGGAAAGGGGCGTTTGGCCGTCCGGCCCGCACGGCTGCCCGTACCATTGACAGGTGCCTTCGCAGATCCTCATCCGGCCCGCCGTCCCGGCCGACTTCGACGCCGTCGCCCGCATCACCACCGACGCCTACCTCGCCGCAGGGTACTTCGATGACGCCGACCACCCCTATATGCGCCAGATCCGGAAGGTCGCCGAGCGCAACGACAGCGCAGTCATCTGGGTGGCCGAACGCGCCGGCGAGGTCATCGGCTCCGTCACCCTGGCCGTCGCGGGGGAGCCGTACGCGGACATCGCTCTGCCCGACGAACTGGAATTCCGGATGCTGGTGGTGGACCCGGCCGTGCAGCGCAGCGGCGCCGGCAAGGCCATGGTGGACGCCATCATCAGCCACGCCCGCACCCTTCCCGGCGTCACCGGAGTGGCCCTCACCACCGGCCTGACCTGGGAAAGCGCCCACGGCCTCTACCAAAAGACGGGTTTCCAGCGGGTCCCCGAGCGGGACTGGTTCGTCCCTGACACCCAGATCAAGCTGCTCGTCTACCGCCTGGATCTTTAGTGCCGGCCATCTAGTGCTGGATCTCTGACGGCTGCCCTCGGGTAGGGTGGCCAGCATGGCACCCCGCATCCCCGAGACCATCGACCGGAAGCTGCTCGGCATCTATCTCTCGGACCATCTCACCGGCTCGACGGCGGGATTGGGCCGGGTGGAGCGGATGGCCAAGGACTTCACCGACACCCCGTTCCGAGCCGAGCTGGCCCGGCTGGTGGAGGAACTCACCCGCGAGCGGGAGCTGCTCCGGAACCTCATCCACGAGCTCGGCGTCCCGCAGCGCCCGCACCGGCAGGCCGCGGCCTGGCTGGCCGAACATGCCGGCCGGCTGAAACCCAACGGCCGGATCGTGAGCCGCTCCCCGCTGACCCTGGTGCTCGAGTCCGAACTCATGCGCGCTGCCGTCCTGGGCAAGATCGGCGGCTGGCAGACCATCCTGGAACACGCCGCCGAGCTCGGCCTCGACCCGGCCACCTACGAGCGGCTGATCGAGGATGGCCACGCCCAAATGGAGATCCTGGGCCGGATCCACGAACACGCGCGGAGGAACGCCTTCCGCGCCGGCGGCAGCATCAGCGGCTGACGGCCACCCCATAGCGGTGCTCCGGGCGGCCCGTGCTGCCGTAGCGGAGCTGGATCTCGACGGCGCCGTCGTCCGCCAGCGAGGAAAGGTAGCGCTGCGCCGTGGCCCGGGAGACACCCACCCGGGCGGCCACCTCCGCCGCCGAATACTGCTCGCCGGGGTCCAGGGATTCCAGCACGGCGGCCTCCGTGGCGGACCGCGGCCGGGCCGAGGCGGTGACGTCCCCGGGCATCAGGGACCGCTTGGCCCGCTCCACGGTTTCCTGCGTCACGGCGCCCGGCTGGGTGAGGATCCGGCGGTACCGGGCGTAGGAGCGCAGCTGCTGGGAGAGCGACTCGGACGTGAACGGCTTGAGCAGGTAGCCCAGCGCCCCGCGCCGGAACGCCACCCGCAGCGAGGCGGTGTCCGCGGCGGCGGTCAGTATGATCGTGTCCACGTCCAGCTGGTGCAGCAGGTCCAGGCCGGAGGCGTCCGGGAGATACACATCCAGCAGCACCAGGTCCGGGCGGAGGCTGTGGATGGCCTGCAGCGCCTGGGCCGCGGAACCGGCCGGCGGCAGGGCCAGGAAGCCCGCCACGGAGTCCACGTAGGCGGCATGCAGCTTCGCGACGTGGAAGTCGTCGTCGACGATCAGGACGCGGAAGTCCTCAGGCATCGTCCCCTCCTTGGGGGTTCGGGGTCATGGCGGTGGTGCCGGGCAGGGTGGCGAGGAAGACGGCGCCCGGGCCGCCGGGGCTGCCGCGGTCCAGCACGGTGACGTCCCCGCCGCGGCGGCGGGCCAGCTGCCGGGCCAGGGCGAGTCCCAGTCCCTGACCGGCGCCGGCGCGTGCCGGGGTCCGGGCGGTGGTGAAACCCTCGGCGAAGACCCCGTCCGGCCCGGCATCGGACCCGCCGTCGGATGTGGGGAGCCCGTCGCCGGAGTCGCCCACGATGATGTGCAGGGTTCCGGCGGCGCCGTCCGCGCCGGGGGCGTCCAGCACCTCCACCTCCACCCAGCGGTCCGGGCCGGATCCGGCGACGGCGGCGTTCACGGCGTTGTCGATCAGGTTCCCCAGCACCGTGGTGACGTCCTGCGGCTCCACCACCTGGCCGCGGACCAGGGTTTCGGGCCCCAGGCGCAGGCCGACCCCGCGCTCGTCCGCCTCCACGCCCTTGGCGCCCAGGAAGGCCTGCAGGTAGGGGTCCTGCAGCAGCTCGGCCTGGTCCACCGGGAACTTCAGCGGGCCGGTGGCCGCAAGTCTGGCCAGGTAGTCGCGGGCCTGCTGGTGCTGCCCGATGCTCATGAACCCGGCGATGGTGTGCAGCTGGTTGGCGAACTCGTGCCGTTGCGCCCGGAGCGCGGTGGAGAGGGTGCCGACGGCGTCCAACTGCCGGGTCAGGTGCTGGAGCTCGGTGCGGTCCCGGAGCATGACCACCCAGCCCAGGTCCTCGCGCCCGTGCAGGGCCTTGCGGGCGCTGGCCACGAGGGCACGGCCCCCGGCCACCACCTCGACGGCGTCCGCCTCGGCCGCGTCCGCCCGGGTCAGGGCGTGCAGGGCACCGGGGACGGGGGCGTCCGCCCAGGCGGTGCCGGCCAGGTCCGGCTGGTCCAGCATCCGCCGGGCCGCGGCGTTGAACACGCTGATCCTGCCGTCGGCGGAGATGCCGATCACGCCGTCGTCCACGCCCTGCAGCACGGCCACCTGGTCGTGGACCAGGGTGCTGATTTCCTCCGGCTCCAGGCCCAGGGTGAGGCGGCGCAGCCGGTGCCGCAGCAGGAAGGAGGCCAGCACACCGGCCAGCAGGGCGCCGGCGGCGGTGAGGAGGATCGGGGCGATGTCCCGGCCCAGGCTCTGGCCGATCGATTCGGTGGAGTAGCCCACGCTGACCTCGCCCACCACCTGACCCGTCGGCGCCCCCGCGCCGGGGGCGTAGACGGGGACCTTGGCGCCCGCAGAGGGGCCCAGGGTGCCAGTGTTCCGGGTGGTGACCTCCTTGCCGGAGAGTGCCTCGGACGGGTCGGTGCTGACCCGCTCGCCCAGCCGGTCGGCGTCGGGGTGGGCCAGCCGCAGCCCGGTCTCGTCGGTGATGACCACGAACAGCGCCCCGGTCCGGGCGCGGGCGCCCTCCGCGGCGGCCATCAGCGGCCCGGTGAGCAGTTCGGCCGGCGGCGGGGTGCCGGCCTGGGCGCTGATCTGCTGCACCTCGGACCGGACTCCGGGGTCGGAGGCGACCGTGCGGGCCAGGGTCAGGGCCTGGTTCTCCGCCTCACGGCCCAGCCGGTCGTAGGTCAGCCAGGCGTGGACGGCGCCGCTGAGCAACACCACCAGCGCCACGACGGCGAGCTGCAGCAGCAGCGTCTGGGTGCTGAAACGCAGGGGAGTGCGGCCCGTGAGGGGTCCCATGGCTGCCTCCTGGGGCGGTCCGGCGTCGTCGATCGGGTGGTGAGCAAAATGAGCACAATGCGTCCAACAAGCAGTATGCCAATCAAATGAGGCAAAGGCATCACCGTGACGCACGCCACCCTAACGTCTGTAGTGCGCATCACAGCGGAGTGGTGCGGACCACTGAAGAAGGAGCCGGCTGTGCTGGTAATACTCGGATTCGCCATGATCGCGGTGTTCATGGTGCTGATCATGACGAAGAAGCTGACGCCGGTGCTGGCGCTGATCATCGTCCCCACCGTTTTTGGACTCTTTGCCGGCGCGGGCCTGGGCATCGGTCCCATGGTGCTCGACTCGATGAAGTCGATGACCTCCACGGCCGCGCTGCTGATGTTCGCCATCATCTACTTCGGCCTGATGATCGACGTCGGACTCTTCGACCCGCTGGTGCGGTTCATCCTGCGCAAGCTCGGCAACGACCCCGCCAAGGTGGTCCTGGGCACCGCGATCCTCGCCGCGGCCGTCTCGCTCGACGGCGACGGTTCCACCACCTTCATCCTCACCACCGCGGCGATGCTGCCGGTGTACCTGCGGCTGAAGATGAGCCCGGTGGTCCTCACCTGTGTGGCCGGCCTGGCCAACGGCACCATGAACATCCTGCCCTGGGGCGGTCCCACCGCCCGCGCCGCCACCGCGCTGAAGCTCGACGTGAACGACGTGTTTGTCCCGATGATCCCCTCGCTGGTGGTCGGCCTGGCCGTGGTCATGGTCTTCGCCTGGCTGCTGGGCCTGCAGGAACGCAACCGCCTCCGCGCCACCGCCCCGGAGATCTGGGCCGAGGGCGTTGAGTTCGGCGGAACGGCCGACGGCGGCACGGGCACCAGTGGCTCCGGCACCTCCAGCACCTCCGGCCGCCGCGCCGGCACCCCGGCCGGCGGCGCCCCGGCCGGCGGCGCCCCGGCCGGCGGCGCCCCCGCGGGTGGCTCCGGCGTCGCCGTCCTGGAACGCACCGAGGACCTCGTGGACGATCGCGACTCCGCCATGGCGGACACCGCCCTGGATCCGAACCGCGCCACCCTGCGGCCGAAGCTGTTCTGGTTCAACCTGGCCCTGACCGTGGCCGTCATGGTGACCCTCGTGGCCAACATCATGCCCCTGCCGTTCGTGTTCATGGTCGGCTCTGCCGTGGCCCTGCTGGTCAACTTCCCGAAGATCAAGGAGCAGAGTGCGCAGCTGATCGCCCACGCACCCTCGATCGTCGCCGTCGTCAGCATGGTCATGGCCGCCGCTGTCCTCACCGGCGTCCTCAACGGCACCGGCATGGTCAAGGCCATGTCCGAGTGGCTGGTGCAGATCATCCCGTCCGACATGGGCCCGCTGATGGCTGTCATCACCGGCATCCTGAGCATCCCGATGACGTTCTTCATGAGCAACGACGCCTTCTACTTCGGCGTCCTACCGGTCCTGAGCGAAACCGCCGCCCACTACGGCGTCGGCGCGGCGGACATGGCCCGCGCCTCCATCACCGGCCAGCCCTTCCACCTGCAGAGCCCGTTGGTCCCGGCCATCCTCCTGCTGGTCTCCCTGGCCAAGGTGGACCTGGGCGACCACCACAAAAAGGTCCTCTGGCGCACCGCCGTCATCTCCCTGGTCATGCTCGGAGTAGGCATGGCCACCGGAGCCATCGGCATCGGCTGACAACGAAAAAGAAAAACAAAAGGAGGCAGGGGCGGAAGTTTTTCCGCCACTGCCTCCTTTGCGTTGTCCGGGCCCCGAGCCCCGGACCGGGGCCGTGAGGTGAGGTAGGCACATCGGCGACGGGACGGACATCCGTCAGCGTGCGTCTTAGCGAGGGCCCCGCCGTCAGAGTTCCCTGCCCGAGGGGCCACGCCGGCGCGGGACCCGGCCTGAGCTTGCGAAGGCTGGGAGCCGGTGGGGACTTGCGAGGGGAGGGGGACGGTGGGGGTGGACGAGCGAGCACGCCAAAGGATCGTCCGGCCCGGCGCCGGGAAGGGGGCCACGCCCGGCGGTAACAGCAGTTCAACCCACGTAGACTGGGACGGAAAATAATCCGAACCTTGCAGGGGAGATCCATGGCTGCGATCAACCGCGACGACGTCGCGCATCTCGCGCGTCTCGCGCACATCGAGATGAGTGCTGAAGAGCTGGACAGGATGGCCGGCGAGCTCGCCGTCATCGTCGAATCGGTCAAGTCCGTCAGTGAAGCCGCCGGGGACGACGTCCCCGCCACGTCCCACCCGATCCCGCTGACCAACGTGTTCCGCGAGGACGTCGTCGGCCACACGTTCACGGCCGAGCAGTCGCTCTCCGGCGCCCCCGACGCGTACGAGGGCCGCTTCAAGGTCCCGGCCATCCTGGATGAGGACTAAGACATGACTGACACCAACGAACTGATCCGCCTCTCCGCCGCCGCGCTCGCCGAGAAGCTGGCCGCCCGCGAGGTCACCGCCGTCGAGGTCACCCAGGCCTACCTGGACCGCATCGCCGCCGTCGACGGCCAGGTCAACGCCTTCCTGCACGTCAACGGCGAGGAAGCCCTCGCCGTCGCAGCCGAGGTGGACGCCATCCGCGCCGCCGGCGGCGCCGAAGCCGAGGCCCTGCACGTCCTTGCCGGTGTCCCGATCGCCGTCAAGGACCTGATCGTCACGATCGGTCAGCCCACCACGGCCGGCTCGAAGATCCTCGAGGGCTGGCACAGCCCCTACGACGCCACCGTCGTCGAGCGCCTGCGCGCGGCCAAGATGCCGATCCTGGGCAAGACCAACCTGGACGAATTCGCCATGGGCTCCTCCACCGAGCACTCCGCCTACGGCCCCACCCGCAACCCGTGGGACCTGGACCGCATCCCCGGCGGCTCCGGCGGCGGGTCCGCCGCGGCCGTGGCCGCGTTCGAGGCGCCGCTGGCCCTCGGCACGGACACCGGCGGCTCCATCCGCCAGCCCGGCGCCGTCACCGGCACCGTCGGCGTCAAGCCCACCTACGGCGGTGTCTCCCGCTACGGCGCGATCGCCATGGCCTCCTCGCTGGACCAGATCGGTCCGGTCTCCCGCACCGTGCTGGACTCCGCGCTGCTGCACCAGGTGATCGGCGGCCACGACCCGCGCGACTCCACCTCGCTGCCGGACCCGCTCGAGGACCTGGTGGCGGCCGCCCGCACCGGCAACGTCGAGGGCATGAAGATCGGCATCATCAAGGAACTCCACGGTGAGGGCTACCAGGCCGGCGTCGAGAACCGCTTCAACGAGGCACTCGAGCTGCTCAAGGGCGCCGGGGCCGAGATCGTCGAGGTCTCCTGCCCGAACTTCAAGTACGCCCTGGGCGCCTACTACCTGATCATGCCCTCGGAGGCCTCCTCCAACCTGGCCAAGTTCGACGGCGTCCGGTTCGGCCTGCGCGTGCTGCCCGAAGAGGGTCCGCTGACGATCGAACGCGTCATGGGCGCCACCCGCGCGGCCGGCTTCGGCGACGAGGTCAAGCGCCGCATCATCCTGGGCACCTACGCCCTGAGCGCCGGCTACTACGACGCGTACTACGGTTCGGCCCAGAAGGTGCGCACCCTGATCCAGCGCGACTTCGACGCCGCGTTCGCCCAGGCCGACGTCCTGATCTCCCCGACGGCGCCCACCACGGCGTTCAAGCTCGGCGAGAAGCTGGACGACCCGCTGGCGATGTACCTCAACGACGTCGCCACCATTCCGGCGAACATGGCCGGTGTCCCCGGCCTGTCCCTGCCCGGCGGCCTGGCGGACGAGGACGGCCTGCCCGTCGGTGTCCAGCTGCTGGCCCCGGCCCGGCAGGACGCCCGCCTCTACCGCGTCGGCGCCGTGCTCGAGTCGCTGCTCGAGGAACAGTGGGGCGGACCCCTGCTGGCGAAGGCCCCCGACCTGACCGACGCTTTTTCTTCGGCTGCTTCTTCTGCGGCTGCCGCCGCCCTGAGCCACGGAGGTTCACACTAATGACTGACGCAACCCTCAGCTTCGAAGAGGCGATGGAGAAGTACGACCCCGTCCTCGGCTTCGAGGTCCACGTCGAGCTGAACACCAAGACCAAGATGTTCTCCTCCGCGCCGAACGTCTTCGGCGACGAGCCGAACACCAACGTCAATGAGGTGGACCTGGGCCTCCCGGGCGTCCTGCCTGTGGTGAACAAGACCGCGATCGAGTCCTCGATCAAGATCGGCCTGGCGCTGAACTGCACGATCGCCGAGTCCTGCCGTTTCGCCCGGAAGAACTACTTCTACCCGGACACCCCGAAGAACTTCCAGACCTCGCAGTACGACGAACCCATCGCCTACGACGGGTACCTGGACATCGAGCTCTCCGATGGCACCGTCTTCCGGGTCGAGATCGAACGCGCCCACATGGAGGAAGACGCCGGCAAGCTCACCCACATGGGCGGCGCCGCCGGACGCATCCAGGGCGCGGACTACTCGCTGGTGGACTACAACCGTTCCGGCGTGCCGCTGGTCGAGATCGTGACCAAGCCGATTGAGGGCGCCGGCAGCCGCGCCCCCGAGCTGGCCAAGGCCTACGTCGCCGCGATCCGGGAGATCGTCAAGAACCTCGGCGTCTCGGACGCGAAGATGGAACGCGGCAACGTCCGCTGCGACGCCAACGTCTCGCTCCGCCCCCACGGCCGCGAACGCTTCGGCATCCGCTCCGAGACCAAGAACGTGAACTCGCTGCGCGCCGTCGAACACGCCGTCCGCTACGAGATCCAGCGGCACGCCGCCGTCCTGGACTCCGGCCAGCCGGTCATCCAGGAGACCCGGCACTGGCACGAGGACACCCGCTCCACCACCTCGGGCCGGCCCAAGTCCGACGCGGACGACTACCGCTACTTCCCGGAACCGGACCTGGTGCCGGTCGTCGCCTCCCGCGAATGGGTCGAGGAGCTCCGGGCCACCCTGCCCGAGCCGCCGGCCGCCCGCCGCAAGCGCCTGCAGGCGGACTGGGGCTACTCCGACCTGGAGTTCCGCGACGTCGTCAACGCCGGCGTCATGGACGAGATCGAGGAAACCATCGCCGCCGGCGCCACCCCCACGGTGGCCCGCAAATGGTGGATGGGCGAGATCGTCGGCCGCGCCAAGAACGCCGACGTCGACCCCGGCCAGCTGGGCGTCAACCCGGCCACCATCGTGGAACTGAACACCATGGTGGAAGCCGGCAAGATCAACAACAAGATGGCCTCCGAGGTCCTCGACGGCGTCCTCGCCGGCGATGGCACCCCGGCGGAAATCGTCGAGAAGCGCGGCCTCGCCGTGGTCTCCGACGACGGCCCGCTGCTCGAAGCCATCGACGCTGCCCTCGCCGCGCAGCCGGACGTCGCGGACAAGATCCGCGGCGGCAAGGTCCAGGCGATCGGCGCGATCGTCGGCGGCGTCATGAAGGCCACCCGCGGCCAAGCCGACGCCGGCCGCGTCCGGGAGCTGATCCTGGAGCGCCTCGGCGTCGAAGGCTAGCCCCTAGCCACCCACCAGATCGGTCATGATTGTCTGCAGCGCCTCGCAGACCATCATGACCGATCGGCGTTTAAGGTTCTCCGGCCGCGCCAGCAGGTCGATCCGGCGCCGGGTGCTGATCCCCTCCAGCGGTTTGAGCACGATCGAGGGGTTCAGCACCGGCCGGGCGGTGTGGCGGGGGAGCAGCCCGATCACGCTGCCCGCGGCCACCAGCGCCGCCACCGTGGAGTAGTCGTTGATCCGGTGCACGATGTTAAGTTCCCGGCTGGCCACGGCGGCGACGGCGGAGAGCACGTCCGCGGGGGAGTAGCCGGCGTGGCTGGTCACCCAGGGCTCGCCGACGACGTCGTCCGCGCTGACCGCACGCTGCCCGGCCAGCCGGTGGCCCGCCGGCAACGCCACGTCCAGCGGCTCGTGCGCCAGCGGAATCACCGCCACCCGCTCCTCGGGCCAGCGCGGGCTGTGGTCCATCCGGTGCGCCAGCACCAGGTCGTAGCGGCCCGTCAGGGCCGGGAAGTCCTGCTGGGCGACGTCCTCGTCGGAGAGCCGCACCTCCGGCCGGCCCGGCCCGGACAGCAGCCGGGCCAGCGGCGCGAACAACGCCTGCCCCGCGCTGTGGAAACCGCTCACGGTCACCGGAGCGGCGGGGGAGCCGTGGTACTCGCCGATCGCTGCCCGCGCCTCGGCCATGGCGCTGACGACGGTGGCCCCGGCGTCGGCGAGCACCTGCCCGGCCTCGGTGAGCACCAGGTTCCGGCCCTCCTTGCGGGTCAGCGGCACCTCCACGGAGCGCTGCAGCGCCGCCAGCTGCTGGGACACCGCCGAGGGGGTAACCAGCAGGGTTTCGGCGACTGCCTTGACGCTGCCCAGGGCGCCGAGTTCGCGGAGCATTTCGAGCTGGTGGATTTCCATGCCCACCATCCTACGGCTAAGGAAAATCTAAATCGTCGATTGAGAAATTTTCGGTTGTGCTAATGCATCCGGGCGGTTGTAATGGGGTGAGTTGACCCACACCCCGCCACCTCCCCGGCGGCACCAGCACAGTAAGGCAGGCCCATGAAGGCTCTCTACAAGTCCGGCGCGCACGCCGGATTCGACCTCGTCGACCGGCCGGAACCGGAGACCGGGGCCGGGGACGTCAAGATCCGGGTGATGACCACCGGCATCTGCGGCACGGACCTGCACATCCAGTCCTGGGACGCCTGGGCCCAGGGCATGATCAACGCCCCGCTGATCGCCGGCCACGAGTTCTACGGCGAGGTGGTGGAGGTCGGCGAGGACGTCTTGGATGTCAAGGTCGGCGACCGGGTTTCCGGCGAAGGCCACATCGTCTGCGGGATCTGCCGCAACTGCCGCGCCGGCCGCAAGCAGATGTGCATCAATACCGTCAGCGTCGGCGTCCAGCGCGACGGCGCCTTCGCCGAATACGTCGTGATCCCCGAGACTAACGTCTGGGTCCACCACGACCCGTCCGTCACCCCGGAACTCGGCGCCATCTTCGACCCGTTCGGCAACGCCGTCCACACCGCCCTGAGCTTCCCGCTGGTCGGCGAGGACGTCCTGATCACCGGCGCCGGACCCATCGGCCTGATGGCGATCGCCGTCGCCCGCCACGCCGGCGCCCGCAAGATTGCCATCACCGACGTCTCCGCCCCGCGCCTGGCCCTGGCCCGCACGCTCGGCGTCGACCTCGCGATCGACGTCTCCACCACCCGGGTCAAGGACGCCCAGCGCGAACTGGGCATGCGCGAGGGCTTCGACGTCGGCATGGAAATGTCCGGCCACCCCACCGCCCTGCCGGAAATGATCGAGAACATGAACCACGGCGGCCGGATCGCCATGCTCGGCCTTCCCAGCCAGTCCATCGACATCGACTGGGGCAAGGTGGTCACCCACATGCTCACCATGAAGGGCATCTACGGCCGCGAGATGTTCGAGACCTGGTACGCCATGAGCGCCATGCTCTCCTCCAACCCGGTGCTGCACGCGAACATCTCCGCCGTCGTCACCGACTCTCTCCCCGCGGCCGACTGGGAGAAGGGCTTCGAGATCGCCCGTGCCGGCGTCGGCGGCAAGGTCGTCCTCGACTGGACCGGCTTCTAGGCCCCGGCCCTTTCCGGTACCGTACAACCACCCACCCAGCCCAGGAGCGCACCGACCATGTATTCAGCCATCAAGGACCAGCTGCAGCACGAACTCGATGAGATCCGCAGCGCCGGCCTGTTCAAGACCGAACGGCACATCGATTCGCCGCAGGCCAACCACATCACGGCCGGCCAGCTCGGCCAGCCCGGCACGGACGTGCTGAACTTCTGCGCTAACAACTACCTGGGCCTGGCCGACCACGCGGAGATCATCGCCGCCGCCAAGGACGCCATGGACTCCCGCGGCTTCGGCATGGCCAGCGTCCGCTTCATCTGCGGCACCCAGGACCTGCACCTGGCCCTGGAGAAACGGGTCTCGACGTTCCTCGGCACCGAGGACACCATCCTCTTCTCCTCCTGCTTCGATGCCAACGGCGGGGTCTTCGAGTCCCTCTTCGGCCCGGAGGACGCGGTCATCTCGGACGCGCTGAACCACGCCTCCATCATTGACGGGATCCGGCTCTGCAAGGCCCGTCGCTTCCGCTACGCCAACCGGGACATGGCGGACCTCGAGGCCCGCCTGATCGAGGCCTCCAGCGGGGATAACCCGGCCCGCCGCAAGATCATCGTCACCGACGGGGTCTTTTCCATGGACGGCTACCTTGCCCCGCTCGAGGCGATCTGCGACCTGGCCGACAAGTACGACGCCATGGTCATGGTGGACGACTCGCACGCCGTCGGCTTCATGGGTCCCACCGGCGCCGGCACCCCCGAACACGCGGGCGTCTCGGACCGGGTGGACATCTACACCGGCACCTTCGGCAAGGCCCTGGGCGGTGCCTCCGGCGGCTACGTCTCCGGCCGCCGCGAGGTCGTCGCCATGCTCCGGCAGAAGGCCCGCCCCTACCTGTTCTCCAACTCCCTGGCCCCGTCGATCGTCGCCGCCACCCTGAAGGCCCTGGACCTGGTGGAGAACTCCGCGGAGCTGCGCGGAAAGCTCTTTGCCAACGCCGGGCTGTTCCGCCGCCGGATGGCTGAGGAGGGCTTCGAGCTGCTCGACGGCGAACACGCGATCGTCCCGGTGATGTTCGGCGACGCCGTGATGGCCGCCAAGGTGGCCGACGCCATGCTCGGCCACGGCGTCTTCGTCACCGCCTTCAGCTACCCCGTTGTCCCCAAGGGCGCCGCCCGGATCCGCGTCCAGCTCTCCGCCGCGCACAGCACCGACGACGTCGAACGCTGCGTCCAGGCGTTCGTGGCCAGCCGCGCGGAGGTCGCGGCCGCGTAGCAACCCGGTCCGCAAGACCTGCTGACGGATGTCCCCGCCGGGTGCGAGGATGGGTCACATGTCAGCTCATTACGATGTTGTGATTGCCGGCGGCGGCATTGCCGGACTGTCCCTGGCCTCGGCGCTGGCCGGCAAGTGCAGCGTGGCGCTGGTCGAGGCCGAGCAGACGCTGGGCTACCACACCTCGGCGCGCTCGGCCCGGCAGCTCATCCCCAGTTACGGCCCGCCCGTGGTCCGGGACCTGACGCTGCGCACGCTGGAACTAATCGGCACGCACGAGGGCACCCGCCCCGAGCCCGTCCTCTCGCCCCGGCGGTTCATGCTGATCGGCGACGAGGACGCGGTCCGCGAGCAGGCCAGCGGCTTCATGCACCTGATCGGCCACGACGAGGCGCTCAAGCTCTGCCCGGCGCTGAAACCGGAGAGCTTCACCGCCGCCGGGCTGGACTCCGGCTCCTTCGCCTGCAACGCCTCCCTGCTACTGGAGGACCACCGGGAGCGGGCCGTCGCCGGCGGCGTGGACATCATCACCGGCGCCCGCATCCACTCCGCGCAGCGCACCGGCTCGGGCTGGGAACTCGGCGCCGGGCAGGAGGCGCTCTCCACCGCCGTCGTGGTCAACGCCGCGGGGGCCTGGGCGGATGAGCTCGCCGTCCTCGCCGGCGTCGAGAAGCTGGGCCTGCAGCCCTTCCGCCGCACCGCGGCGATCGTCGACGTCGAGAATCCGCTTCCGCCCGGCTGCCCGATGGTGGCCGCCACGGACAGCTTCTATTTCCGCCCGGAAGGGCGGCACCAGGTGCTGATCTCGCCCTCGGAGAAGGTCCCCAGCGGACCCGAGGACGCCCGACCGTACCCCGGCGACGTCGAGGCCCTGATCGCCCGCTTGAACGAGGTGACCACCCTCGGCATCAACGCCGTCAGCCGGGCGTGGACCGGGCTGCGCACCGAGGCCTCCGACGGCATCCCGGTGGTGGGGTTCGACGCCGAGGCGCCGGGCTTCTTCTGGCTCGCCGGCCAGGGCGGCTATGGCTTCCAGACCTCCTCCGGGATCGCCGAACTCGCCGCCGGACTGATCCTCGCCGGGCAGGCGGCCGGGGCGCCGTTCCCGGCCGACAGTCCGGCATCCCGGACAGCGGCGGCGCTGGCGGCGACGCGGATGTCCATCCGGGCCTGAAGAATGGACCCATGAGCACCCTGATCACCAATATCGGCGAACTGATGACGCAGGACCTCGAGTACCGGGTCCTGCACGACGCCGCCGTGGTCATCGAGGGCGAACGCATCGCCTGGCTGGGCCCCGCCGGGGACGCCCCGGCCGCGGACGACGCCATCGACGCCGCGGGGCGTGCGCTGCTGCCCGGCTGGGTGGACTCGCACACGCACCTCGTCTTCGCCGGCGACCGAACCGCGGAGTTCGAGGCGCGGATGGCGGGGGAGGAGTACAGCGCCGGCGGCATCGCCGTGACCATGGGCGCGACCCGGGCGACCGGTGACTTCGACCTCACCCGCCTGGCGCTGGGCCGGGTGGCGGAGGCCGTCTCGCAGGGCACCACGTACCTGGAGACCAAGACCGGCTACGGCCTGGACGTGGACAACGAGGCCCGCAGCGCCCGGATCGCCTCCACGGTCGCCGACGAGGTCACCTACCTCGGCGCCCACCTGGTCCCGGCCGGCATGGACGCCGGGGAGTACACGGACCTGGTCTGCGGGCCGATGCTCGCCGCCGTCCGGCCCTACGTGCGCTGGGCCGACGTCTTCTGCGAACGCGGAGCCTTCACCGAGGAGCAGTCCCGCCGCGTGCTGGCGGCCTGCCGGGAGGCGGGCCTGGGCCTGCGGGTGCACGGCAACCAGCTCGGCGAGGGGCCGGGGGTGCGGCTGGCGGTGGAGTTCGGGGCAGCCAGCGTGGACCACGTGAACCACCTGTCCCGGGAGGACGTGCGCGACCTCGCGGACAGCTGGTCCGGCTGGGAAGCCGCGACCGGCGCCGGGGAGCGCGGCACGGTGGCCACCTGCCTGCCGGCCTGCGACCTCTCCACCCGGCAGCCGCTGGCCCCCGGCCGCGAACTGCTGGACGCCGGCGTGCAGCTGGCCCTGGCCTCCAACGCCAACCCCGGCACCTCCTACACCAGCTCCATGGCCTTCTGCGTCACCACCGCGGTGCTGCAGATGCGGCTCAGCGTGCACGAGGCGGTCCGTGCCGCGACCTATGGCGGGGCGCTGGCGCTGGGCCGGGAGTCGGGGAACGACGTCGACGGCGAACGCGCGGTGGGGTCAATCGCCGTCGGCCACCGCGCGGACCTGCACCTGCTCAACGCCCCCTCGGCCACTCACCTGGCCTACCGGCCGGGCATGCCGCTGACCCACGCCGTCTGGCGCGCCGGGGTCCGCGCCCGCTGAACCTTCTAGAAGACCATGGGCGGGGCGTGCAGCACGGTCTCGTCCACGCGCCGCTCCACCCACTGGCTGAACGGCTTGTCGAGTTCGTACTTGCCGTCCCCGGTGCGGTGCAGGGTGCGCAGCTCCGCGTTGTCCGGGTTGTTCAACGACTCGAAATACTCCACGGACCAGTGGAACCAGCGCATGCAGAATAGCCGCATGGTCAGCCCGTGCGTAACGAACAGCGCGTTGGGCGCGTAGTCCGGCTTGGACCAGTGCCGGTACAGGGTCTCCATGAACGAGGAGATCCGGTCGTAGACATCGGACCCGGATTCGCCCTCGCGGAACCGGTAGAAGAAGTGCCCGTAGGCGTTCCGGAGCTCCTTCTGGTCCTCGATGTCACCCGCGATCTGGAAGTTCGCCCAGTCCTGCTCCCGCAGCCTGGGCTCCTCGATCACCCGCTCGGTCAGGTTGCCCAGGTCCAGCGCTTCGAGGGTCTGGTAGGCGCGCAGGTACGGCGAGACGTAGACGCAGACCTGCTGCCCATCCAGCTGGCGGCGGAGCTCGACGCCGGCGGCCCGGGCCTGCTCGACGCCCAGATCGGTCAGCGGGATGCGGTAATCGGGCACCCGGTTGTAGATGGAGGTATCGGCATTGGCGGCGGACTGGCCGTGCCGGATCATCAGGATTTTCCCGGGCGCGCTCACAGCCCCAGCATAGGCGCGTCCGGCCAACTCCCGGCAACGGCAGGCAAGATAGGACCATGCTGGTTACCTCCCGCCGCCGTGTGCGGTTCGAAGTATGGATTGTGCTGGGACTCTCGCTGGGGCAGTCGGCGGTGTACTCGGTGGTGCAGCTGCTGGACAAGCTCTCGCAGGCGCCGCTGGCCCAGGGGACCTCCACGCTGAACCGCTCCCAGAGCAGCCGCGAGTACTTCGACCTGACCTACCAGCTGCTGGACATCATCTTCGCGCTCGTCCCCGTGCTGCTGGTGCTCTACTTCCTCACCGGTCCCCGCGAGCCGGGGACCCCCGGCGGCTCGGCATTCCGGAAGCTCGGGTTCGACCTCGCACGCCCCGGAAAGGACCTGCTGCAGGGCGCGGGCCTGTTCCTGCTGATCGGCATCCCGTCGCTGGGCCTCTACGCCGCCGGCCGGGCCCTGGGCATCACGACGGCGATCATCCCGAGCGCGCTGGGCACCTACTGGTGGACCGTGCCCGTCCTGATCCTCTCCGCCATCCGGCACGGGATCGTCGAGGAGGTGATCGTGGTGGGGTACCTGCTGGACCGGTTCGGCAAACTCGGGTGGCGGCTGCCGGCGGCCATCGCCGCGAGCTCCATTCTGCGCGGCAGCTACCACCTGTACCAGGGGTTCGGGCCGTTTATTGGCAACGCCATCATGGGCGTCATTTTCGCGCTGGTCTACACCCGCACCCGGCGGGTGATGCCGCTGGTGATCGCGCACGCGCTGCTGGACATCGTGGCGTTCGTGGGCTTCAGCCTGTTCGGCAAGGCGGTCGGCCTGGGCTGAGGTGTCCTGGCGATTCCTGCGGTGCCGTGTCCTGCGGTGCCCTGACCCGCACGACGAGGCGGGGAGCGGTTTAAAGAGTTTCGGCCCCCGGCGGCGGATGGCGTCATTGACACCCGCGGCCGGCGGCCGAAGTTGTGGCGGGCCGTGGCCCTAGATGGTGACGGCGCCGGAGGCGGTCTCGAAGGTGACCGAGAGGATGCCCGGCGTGCCGTGCGGGGCCTGCCAGTTCACGGCCACGTCCTCCAGCGGCTTCTCCACCGGTTCGCCCAGCCACTCGGTGACCCGCTGCGCGGAGCCCGCGATGGTCAGCTCGGACATCTTCACCGAGCTCTCGTAGGCGTTGGACGGGTGCAGGGCCGGGTCGCCCTCCCACTTGAGCATGTAGGGGACCTGCGGATCCGCGATGAGGCCCAGGATGCCGATCTGCTTCCAGACCAGTTCACGGCCGTCGGGGAACTTGCGGTTGCCGTTGACCGCGGCGCGGCCCAGGCGTTCCTCGAAGGGTGCCAGGTCGTCGACCTCAACGCACCAGCCCATCCAGCCACCGCCGGCGGCGGAGCGGGCGCGGACCGCCTGGCCGAACGGTGCCTTGTCCGACGCCGGGTGGTCCAGGACCTCCACGACCTCCAGGTACTTGTGCCCGGCGAGCGGGATGATCATGTTGCGGGTGCCAAAACGGGGGTGCACGCCGCCCTTGACGGCCTCGACCCCGAGGGCCGTGGCGATACGGTCGGTGGTGGCCGCGAGGCCATCCTTTTCACAGGCGTAAGAGACGTGATCCATGCGCATGCCCTCATCTTGGCACTTTGTGATGGACCTCTCAGCTTAGGCTGTCCTAACCTCGCCGGGGTCGTCCGGCGGGCCCCCGTGCCGACCGGCGCGGCCGCGGAAATCCGCCGGACAAGCCGTCCCGGGGACCGGTTTCTTCATCTTTGTCATAAAGCTATCCGTGCCGGTTTCCGGCTTCCTACACTGGGAGCAGGTCATGAGTGCCAGCGCCAAGCCCCGGCTCGCTGGCCGGCAACCCTCCTTGCGCGGTGGGGTGCCCCGGGTGAAGACCTGGCCCTCCGGCGACCGCCGGCGGGGCAAGCGCGGCGCCAGGGCCGTGCCGATAATCCGGGACCCGCGAACAGCGCGGGACTCGGGTCCGGTGCCGCCCTGAGCCCAGTCACAGGAGACGCCATGTCCAACGCCTGGTCCTTTGAAACCCGTCAGATCCACGCCGGCCAGCAACCGGACGCCGCCACCGGCGCCCGCTCGCTGCCGATCTACCAGACGACGTCGTTCGTCTTCCCGAGCGCCGAGAGCGCCGCGAACCGGTTCGCCCTGGCCGAGCTCGCCCCCATCTACACCCGAATCGGCAACCCCACCCAGGACGCGGTCGAACAGCGCATCGCCAGCCTGGAGGGCGGCCTCGGCGCGCTGCTGCTCAGTTCCGGGCAGGCGGCGGAAACCTTCGCCATCCTCAACATCGCCGAAGCCGGGGACCACGTGGTGGCCAGCCCCAGCCTCTATGGCGGCACCTACAACCTGCTGGCCCACACTCTGAAGAAGTTCGGCATCTCCGTGACCTTCGTGGCGGACCCGGACAACTTGGACCAGTGGCGCGAGGCGGTGCAGCCGAACACCAAGCTCTTCTTCGGCGAGGTGGTCTCCAACCCGCGCCAGGACGTCCTGGACATCGAGGGAATCTCGGACGTGGCCCACCAGGCAGGGGTGCCGCTGATCGTGGACAACACCCTCGCCACGCCGTACCTGATCCGTCCGCTGGAGTGGGGCGCGGACATCGTGGTGCACTCGGCCACGAAGTACCTGGGCGGCCACGGCTCGGCGATCGCCGGTGTGATCGTGGACTCCGGAAAGTTCGACTTCGGCGCGGACCCGGAGCGGTACCCCGGCTTCAACACCCCCGACCCCAGCTACAACGGCCTGGTCTACGCCCGGGACCTGGGCGCGGACGGCGCACTGGGGGCCAACCTCTCCTACATCCTCAAGGCCCGGGTCCAGCTGCTGCGCGACCTCGGCTCCGCCGTCGCGCCCTTCAACGCCTTCCTGATCGCCCAGGGCATCGAGACGCTGAGCCTGCGGGTGGAGCGGCACGTCGCCAACGCCACCCGGGTGGCCGAATGGCTGGAGGGCCGGGAGGACGTCGAATCGGTCGCCTACGCGGGGCTGCCCTCGAGCCCCTGGTACGAGCGCGGCCGGAAATACGGTCCGCGCGGCACGGGCGCCGTCGTCTCCTTCGTCATCGCCGGGGGAGTGGAGGCCGGCAAACGCTTCGTCGACGCCCTGGAGCTGCACTCGCACGTGGCGAACATCGGCGACGTGCGCTCGCTGGTGATCCACCCGGCGTCGACCACGCACAGCCAGCTCAGCCCGGAGCAGCAGGCGGTGGCGGGCGTCCACCCGGGCCTGGTCCGGCTCTCGGTGGGCCTGGAGCACATCGACGACATCCTGGCGGACCTCGACGCCGGCTTCCGCGCCGCGAAGGCCGGCTAGGCCCGGGACCCCCGCCGGATTTCCCCACCTTTGCGGGCCCGACGGCGGCCGGCGCGGCGTGTCCGCGGCGACCCGCCGGCCTTGGCCTTCAAAGGTGGGGGAAACGGCGCGGCCGGGCGGGCGGCTGTCACATGGAAGTCACAATCTTCGCCAGGACGCCGCCCTGTTTCGTACACTCGGTGCAGGTCATGAGTGCCAGCGACAGCCCCGGCTTGCTGGCCGGCAACCCTCCTTTTGCGGCGGGGTGCCCCGGGTGAAGACCTGGCCTGCCGGTCAACTGACGGCAGGCAAGCGCGAAGTGAGGTCTTTTAACATGACGATTGCCGTCACCCGAACGGGTGTACCCGCCACCAGTCCCGCAGCAGGAAACGCCGCCGCCCCCGAAGGCACCGTGCGGTACCTGTCCGTCGGCGCCCTGGAACTCGAATCCGGCGCCGTCCTGCCGGAGGTGGTGCTCGCCTACGAGACCTGGGGCACCCTGAACGCGGACGCCTCCAACGCCGTCCTGATCGAGCACGCCCTGACCGGGGACACCCACGTCACCCGCGGCGCCGGCGGGGAGCCCGGCTGGTGGGAACAGCTCGCCGGCCCCGGCGCGCCCGTGGACACGGACCGGTACTTCGTGGTGTCCATCAACATCCTCGGCGGCTGCTACGGCTCCACCGGCCCGTCCACGCCGGCGCCCGACGGCCGGCCCTGGGGATCCCGCTTCCCCCTCGTCACCCTGCGCGACAGCACCGCCGCCGAGGCCCGGCTGGCCGACGCGCTGGGCATCCACCGATGGCACGCCGTGCTCGGCGGCTCCCTCGGCGGCGCCCGGGCCCTGGAGTGGGCCGTCAGCTACCCGGAACGCGTGCGCCGCTGCGCCGTGATCGCCGTCGGCGCCTACAGCACCGCCGAACAGATCGCCTTCGCCCAGGCCCAGACCCTCGCGATCCGGCAGGACCCGCGCTTCAATGGCGGCGACTACTACGGCGGCCCCGAGCCGCATGACGGCCTGGCGTTGGCCCGGCGGATCGCCCACATCACCTACCGCTCGGCCGCCGAACTGGAGGGCCGCTTCGGCCGGACCGGCCAGGACGGCGAGACACCGCTCGCGCCCGGGCCGCTGTCCGGCCGCGGCCGCTACCAGGTGGAGAGCTACCTGGACCACCAGGGCAACAAACTGGTGCAGCGCTTCGACGCCAACAGCTACATCGCGATCACCGAGGCGCTGATGAGCCACGACGTCGCCCGTGGCCGCGGAAGCCTTCGGCAGGCGCTCGCCGGGGCCACCGCCGAGTTCTTCATCGCCGCCGTGGACTCGGACCGGCTGTACTTTCCCGAACAGTCCCGGGAGCTCGCGGCGGCCCTGCCGGGGGAGGTGCCCATGCACGTCATCTCGGCCCCGATCGGCCACGACGGGTTCCTGACCGAGATCGGCCAGCTCGGCGGCGTCCTCCGGGAGGCGTTCTTCGCCTGAGCACCACGGCTTCTTCGCCGGCTCGTCCCGGGTGCCGGTGTGCAATTTTGCAGATAGGCTCTGCGCGATTGGTCGTTGAGGCTGCGGCGGTGACACTCCATACTCGTGGAGAATGACCGCGTGTGGTCCAACTCACACGGAGTCAGCCCAGTAAGCCGCAGGGTGTCGATGGCGACACCGAAGGAGTTCTTATGAGCACGGAAAACGCCGCCGCGAGGCGCGCAGAGGAAACCGACGTCAAGGCGTCCGGCCTCAAGAAAGTCGTCGCCGCCTCCATGGCCGGAACGGTGGTGGAGTGGTACGAATTCTTCCTCTACGCCTCCGCCGCAACCCTGGTCTTCGGCAAGGCCTTCTTCCCCAATTCCCAGACCGAACTGGACGGCATCCTGGCCGCCTTCCTGACCTACGCGGTCGGCTTCGTCGCCCGCCCCATCGGCGGCATCGTCTTCGGCCACTTCGGTGACAAGTTCGGCCGCAAGCAGCTGCTGCAGCTGAGCATCATCCTGGTGGGTGTCTCCACCTTCCTGATGGGCTGCCTGCCCACCTTCGCCCAGATCGGCTACTGGGCTCCGGCCCTGCTGGTCTTCCTGCGCTTCGCCCAGGGCTTCGCCGTCGGCGGTGAGTGGGGCGGCGCCGTCCTGCTGGTGGCCGAGCACAGCCCCAGCAAGTCCCGCGGCTTCTGGGCCAGCTGGCCGCAGTCCGCCGTGCCGCTGGGTAACCTCTTCGCCACCGCGGTGCTGTTCATCCTCTCCTCGGTCCTGTCCTCCGCCGACTTCCTCGGCTGGGGTTGGCGTGTGGCCTTCTGGCTCTCCGCCGTGATCGTCCTGATCGGCTACTACATCCGCACCAAGGTCAACGACGCCCCGATCTTCCTCGAGGCCCGCAAGGAGGTCGAGGCCGGCCACAAGGGCTACGGCGTCGCCGAGGTCTTCCGCCGCTACCCCCGCGGCGTCTTCACCGCCATGGGCCTGCGCTTCGCGGAGAACATCCTCTACTACCTCGTGGTCACCTTCTCCATCACCTACCTGAAGACCGTGGTCCACGCCGACACCACCCGCATCCTCATGCTGCTGCTGATCGCCCACGCCATTCACTTCTCTGTGGTTCCGATGGTGGGCCGGCTGTCCGATCGCCTGGGCCGCCGCCCGGTCTACATGGCCGGCGCCGTCCTCGGTGCCACCTGGGGCTTCTTCGCCTTCCCGATGATGGACACCGGCAACGACTTCATCATCCTTGCCTCGGTCATCATCGGCCTGCTGTTCCACGCCCTGATGTACGCCGGCCAGCCGGCCATCATGGCCGAGATGTTCCCGACCCGGATGCGCTACTCCGGCGTCTCCCTCGGCTACCAGGTGACCTCGATCGTGGCCGGCTCGCTCGCCCCGATCATCGCAGTGGCGCTGCTGGGCGAGTACAAGTCCTCCGTCCCGGTTGCCATCTACCTGGCGATCGCCTGCGCGATCACCGCCGTCGCGGTGCTCTTCCTGAAGGAAACCCGCGGCATCTCCCTGCACGACGTCGACGCCGCCGACGCGCAGGGCACGGCCGACCTCCTTGCCGCAGGCAAGAAGTAGCAGGCAAGACGTAACGAACGACCAGCTTCACCGGCAGCCCCCGTCCCCGCACCGCGGGACGGGGGCTGCCGCTGTTCGGGGCTATCCCGTCAGCACGTCCTGCCGCTCGGCGATCTCGGCCCGGAGCGCGGCCAGCACGGCCTGCACCGGCGCCGAGCGGAGCGACTCGGCCCGCGCGGCGGCCCAGATGGGGAGCTGGCGCTGGAAGTCGGCCGGCAGGACCGGGACGAACCCCTCCTTGCCCACCACCAGGAAGTTGGGCAGCAGCCCGATCCCGGCCGCCCGCCGGACCGCCTCCAGCTGGGCGAAGATGCTGGTGGCCTGGAAGCTGGACCGGGGCATCGGCAGCTGCGTGGACCGGTGGCCGAGCTCGGCCACCTGCAGGGCGGACTCCACGTAGGAGACGAAGCCGTGCCGGCGCACGTCGTCGAGGGTCTCCGGCGTCCCGTGCTCCCGGACATACTGCGGGCTGGCGTACAGCCGCAGGAAGTAGTTGGCCAGGAAGATGGTCTGGGCGCTGCTGACCTCCAGGTTGCCCACCACCACCTCCAGGTCCACGCCCGAGCGGTTCTGGCTGACCTTGCGGGTGGCGCTGAGCACCTCCACGTTCAGCTGCGGATGCTCGCGCTGCAGACGGACCAGCGCCGGCGTGACGAACTCGGCGCCGAAACCGTCGGGGGTGCTGATCCGGACCAGCCCGGCCAGCACGTCATCCCGCCGGGCAATCCGGCCGCTGAGCGCGCTCAGGGTACCCTCGATCGCCTCCGCCGCCGCCACCGCCTGGCCGCCGAGTTCGGTCAGTTCCCAGCCCTGCGGAGTGCGCTCGAGGGTCCGGCCGCCCAGCTGCTTGTCCAGCGCCAGGATCCGGCGCGAGATGGTGGTGTGCGTGGTGCCCAGGGTCTCCGCGACGGCGTTGAAGCGGCCCAGCCGCGCCACGGTCAGCAGGATCAGCAGGTCATCGGGGCTGGGCAGGCGGTTCACGGTCCGGGCCTCTCGGTACTTACGGGGCAATGTGCATGGCTGCACATGGCATCTTCGCTTTTTTCTCTTGATTGCACTGTAACAGGGTGTGATGGTGGACACAGTGCCCCGCCGAAGCGCGGGGAGTTCCGCACGGAACCGTCAGCCACACCAAGCAAAGGAGCTTTAGCCATGGCAGTTGTCGCCTGGATCGGACTGGGAAACATGGGCGGATTCATGTCCGTCAACCTCGCCAAGGCCGGACACGAGGTCCGCGGATTCGACCTCAACCCGGAAGCCGTCGCGGCCGCCGAGGCCGGGGGAGTTGCCCCCGCCGGCAGCATCGCCGAGGCCGTCAAGGGCGCCGACGTCGTCTTCACCATGCTGCCCAAGGGCGAGCACGCCCGCGCCGTCTACCTCGGCGAGGACGGCGTCCTGGCCCATGCGGACACCACTACCCTGCTGGTGGATTCCTCCACGATTGACATCGCCTCCGCGCAGGCCCTGCACGACGCCGCGGCCGAGGCCGGCTTCCGCTTCGTCGACGCCCCGGTTTCCGGCGGGATCAGCGGCGCCAAGGCCGCCACCCTGACCTTCATGATCGGCGGCAAGCCCGACGCCGTCGCCGACGCCACCGAGTTCATCCGCCCGATGGCCGCGAACATCATCCCCACCGGCGGGGCCACCACCGGCCAGGCCGCCAAGATCTGCAACAACCTGATGCTCTTCATCAACCTCGCCTCCACCGCCGAGGGCGCCGTCCTGGCCGACCGGCTGGGCCTGGACAAGCAGGTCTTCTGGGACATCGCCTCCGTCTCCTCCGGCGACAGCTGGGCGCTGCGCACCTGGTACCCGGTGGCCGGCGTCGTCCCCACCGCCGCGTCCAACAACGACTTCGCCCCCACCTTCACCGCGGAACTGGCCAACAAGGACATCGGCCTGGCCATCAGTGCAGCCCAGGACACCGGCACCCCGCTGGAGATCGGCCAGCACGTCCAGCAGCTCTTCCAGCGGCTGATCGACGGCGGCCAGTCCGGCACCGACTGCTCCGCGATCGTCAAGCTGGTCGACGGCTCCTTCGAAGCCGCCAAGTAGCGCGGGAACCCCCCCCAAGAAAGAGAACCACCATGGAACGCATTCCCCACGTCATCAACGGCGAACTGGTCTCCGACGCCGAGCGCTACGGCCCCGTCTTCAACCCGGCCACCGGCGAGCAGGAGAAGGAAGTCGCCCTCGCCTCCGCCGCCCGGGTCGAGGAAGCCATCGCGGCCGCCCGCGCCGCCCTGCCCGGCTGGCGCGCCACCAGCCTGGCCCGCCGCACCGCCATCTTCTTCCGGGTCCGCGAGCTGCTGATGCAGCGCCGGCCGGAGCTGGCCGCGCTGCTGACCAGCGAGCACGGCAAGGTCCTCTCCGACGCGGAGGGCGAGATCACCCGCGGCCTGGAGAACATCGAGTTCGCCACCGGGCTCTCCCATGCCCTCAAGGGCGAACGCTCCGAGCAGGTCTCCGGCGGCGTCGACGTCCACTCCGTCCGCCAGCCCGTCGGCGTCGTCGCCTGCATCACCCCGTTCAACTTCCCCGCCATGGTGCCGCTGTGGATGATCGGCAGCGCCCTGGCCTGCGGCAACACGGTGCTGCTCAAGCCCAGCGAGAAGGTCCCGTCCTCCGCCGTCTTCATCGCCCAGGTCTTCGCCGAGGCGGGCCTGCCCGCCGGCGTCCTGAACGTGGTGCACGGCGACAAGGAAGCCGTGGACGTGCTGCTGGAACACCCGCACGTAAAGGCCGTCAGCTTCGTCGGGTCGACCCCGATCGCCCAGTCCATCTACAAGCGCGCCGCCGACCACGGCAAGCGCGTCCAGGCCCTCGGCGGCGCCAAGAACCACATGGTGGTCCTCCCCGACGCGGACCTGGACATGGCCGCCGACGCCGCGGTCTCCGCCGCCTACGGCTCCGCCGGTGAGCGCTGCATGGCCGTCAGCGTGCTGGTGGCCGTCGGCAACATCGCCGACGACCTGGTCGGCGCGATCAAGACCCGGATGGCCACCCTGAAGATCGGCCCCGGCACCGACCCGTCCTCACAGATGGGGCCACTGATCACCGCCGAACACCGCGACAAGGTCGCCTCCTACGTGGCGGGCGCCGCGGACGAGGGCGCCTCCGTGGTGGTGGACGGCCGAGAGCAGGAGTTCGACTCCAACGGCTTCTTCATCGGCGTCAGCCTGATCGACCACGTCAAGCCCGGCATGAAGGTCTACGACGACGAGATCTTTGGCCCCGTGCTCTCCGTCGTCCGGGTCGAGACCTACGCCGACGCGGTGCAGTTGGTCAACGACAACGAGTTCGGCAACGGTGTGGCGATCTTCACCCGCGACGGCGGAGCGGCGCGCCAGTTCGAGTTCGACGTCGAGGCCGGCATGGTGGGCGTCAACGTCCCGATCCCGGTGCCGGTGGGGACTTTCTCCTTCGGCGGCTGGAAGAACTCGCTCTTCGGCGACACCCACATGTACGGCCCGGAAAGCATCCGCTTCTACACCCGCGGCAAGGTGGTCACCACCCGCTGGCCCGACCCCTCCACCTCGGTGATCGACCTGGGCTTCCCTCAGGTCGACTAGGGCAGCGGACCCGTCGCGATCAGCCCTTCATGATCTCCGCGCGCCGGGCCATGTAATCCTCCATGGCAAGCTCGCCGTTGCTGTACATCTGGTCCAGCTCGGCGAGCTTGCGGGCGCGGTAGCCCTGCGCGTTCGACGACGGCGGCGGTACAGGCGGCACGCCCTGCGGGCTGTCTGAACCCTGCGGCTGCGGGGCGGGCCGGGGCGGGTTGTTCCGGTACTGCTCGCTGTCCTCGTAGGGGACCGGCGGCTGCGGCGCGGGGAACTGGTTGGCGGGATACGGGCTGCCCGGGTACTGGGTACCCGGGGCAGGATTGCCCGGGAAGGGCTGGCCGGCGGGGTACTGGTTTCCCGGGTACTGCTCAGGGTAGGGCTGGCCGGCGGGCGGCTGCGGGGGATTGAGCTGGCCGAAGCCGCCGTAGTAGTCCCGCTGGGTGAAGCCGTCCCGCGGCTGGTTGCTCTGGCCGGGCCCCGGGCCGGTGCCGGGGAAACCTCCGAAGCCGCCCGGCATGCCCTGGTTCGGGCCCTGGTCCCGGTTCTTGTTCTGCATCGAACGCCGGTAGTAGCGCATCGCAGCAGGAATCACGAGGGACAGGATGATGATCCAGAAGAAAATACTCACGGTACCGGGCCTCTCAGAAGGTGATCTCCCAGCTTAACGCCCCGAGCCCGCGGCCCGTGCCGGACTCAGGACCGCAGGGCGTCGGCGGCGTCCGCGGTGCCGGCCGAACCCCCGGCGGCACCGGTCCCGGTGCCCTTGGGGCCCTCACCGGAGCCCAATGGCACGCCGGGACCGAACACCGGCCCGGCCAGCGGACGCTTGGCGGTGATGCCGTCGCCGGAGGAGCGGTGCCGCAGCCGGCGCACCACCCACGGCACGAAGTGCTCCCGGGCCCAGATCAGGTCCCCGGTGCGCGCCTCGCGCCACGTCTGCGGCGGCAGCGGCTTGGGGGAGAGCGGTTCCAGGGTGTGCTGGACGTTCAGGGAATCGAGCACCATCGCGGCGATCGTGTGGTGGCCCAGCGGGGAGAAGTGCAGCCGGTCTGCGTCCCACATCTGCGGGTCGCTCAGCTGCCGGAGGGACCACATGTCCGCGATCACCGCGTCGTGCCGGGCCGCCACCGTGCGGAGGTTCTCGTTGTAGATCGCCACCTTGCTCCGGATTCGGCCCAGCACCGAGGACCCCGTGTCGGGGCCGTTGAACAGCACCACCGTGGCGCCGTTCAGGCTCAGGATCTGCACCACCGAGTCCAGTCGCTCGGCCAGCACGTCGGGGTCGCCGCCGGGGCGGATCAGGTCGTTGCCGCCGGCGGAGAGGGTGACGAGGTCCGGCTTCAGCGAGAGGCAGTTGGCGAGCTGCTGGTCCACGATCTGCTGCAGCAACCGGCCGCGCACCGCCAGGTTGGCGTAGGCGAAGTCGTCGTGCCCCCGGCTGAGCTCCTCGGCCACGCGGTCCGCCCAGCCGCGGTGGCCGCCGGGGCTTGCGGGTTCCGGGTCGCCGATCCCCTCGGTGAAGGAATCGCCCATCGCCACGTAGCGGGTCCAGGGGTGGTTGACCGTGCGGTCCGGATCGTTCTCCGTTGCTTTTGTTTCGCTCACCGTTCCATCCTGCCCCCTGCCCCGCAAATCGCGCCACCGTCGCATGTTACTGATTGGTAACTGCAAGAATGGAGCCATGACTGACGCCGCCGGCTACCCGGCAACCTTTCCCGAACCGGTCGTCCTCTGGTCCCGGCCCGAATCCGAGCGGGCCGGGCGGCCCCTGCTGGTGCTGCTGCACGGCTACGGCGCCAACGAACAGGACCTTATGAGCCTCGCGGACATGCTGCCGCAGGAGTTCGTCGTGGCCTCGCTGCGGGCGCCGCTGCCCACCGGCCCCGGCTTCACCTGGTTCCCACTGACGGCGTCCATCGAGTACTCCCTCGACGCGGTCAAGGAAGCCGCCGCCTACGCCGAGCACTGGATCGACTCGGTCCGCGGGGAACACCCGTCGGTGACGGTGCTGGGCTTCTCGATGGGGATGGCGCTGGCCACCACGTTGCTGCGCCGCCGCCCCGGGGCCTACGCCGCCGTCGTCGGCCTCTCCGGCTTCGCCGTGGACGCCGCCGGTGACCCCAGCTTCCATGACGCCGAGCTGGATGGCACGGTTCCGATGTTCTGGGGGCGGGACCAGCAGGACCCGGTGATCACCCCGGACAAGATCGAATTCACCATGGGCTGGGTGCGCAGGCACGTCAAGCTCACCAAGGTGCTCTACACGGGCATGTGGCACGGGATCAACCAGCAGGAGGTGGGCCATGTGGGGGAGTTCCTCACCCACGAGGTACTCACCGCCTAGGGGCCTGCCGTGACGCCGCGCTAGGCTCCCGCGGGGGTGCTGATCCGGACCGACTCGCCGTTGACCGTGACCACGTCGCCGTGGTGCAACTGCCGGCCGCGGCGCTCCTCGATCTCCCCGTTGACCTTCACAAGCCCGTTCTTGATCAGCTCCGCCGCTTCCACCCCGTCCTCGACCAGGCTGGCCAGCTTCAACAGCTGCCCCAGCCGGATCATCTCGTCGCGGATCGGGACCTCATCAATTTCCGGGTTGCTCATACAAGCAATAATGCCTGACCAAAGGTGCCACCAATGACCCACACACCCCGGCTGCCGCTGCCGCTCGGACTCCTCGCCGCCGTCACCGCCGGCCTCCTGGTCCCCGTCCAGGCCCGCGTCAACGGCGCCCTCGGCACGGCGCTCGCCGACGGCCTGGCCGCCGCTGTGGTGAGCTTCACCACCGGCCTGATCCTGATGATCGCCATCTCCCTGGCGCTGCCCAGGGGCAGGGCAGGGCTGGCGGAGGTGCTGCCGGCCCTGCGGGAACGCCGCTTCCCCCGCTACTACGTGCTGGCTGGTGCCATCGGCGGACTCTTCGTCTTCGCCCAGTCCTTCACCGTGGGCCTGCTCGGCGTGGCGCTGTTCACCGTCGCCGCCGTCACCGGCCAGACCCTCAGCGGCCTGTTGGTGGACCGGATGGGCATCGGCCCGGCGGGCAAGCGGCCCATCACCGGCATCCGGGTCCTCGGCAGCGTCCTCACCGTCGCCGCCGTCGCCTGGGCCGTCTCACCCCGGTTCTCCGGGGGCTCCGGCGCCCCCGACCCGCTGCAGCTCATCCTCCCGGTGCTGCTGCCCGTGCTGGCCGGTTTCCTGATGAGTTTCCAGCAGGCGATGAACGGCACCGCCACCGTCCACTACGGCACCCCCATCACCGCCACCCTGGTGAACTTCATCGCCGGCAGCGTGCTGCTGTGGCTGGCCTGGGGTATCAAACTGGCCATCGCCGGGGCCGGCAACGGCCTGCCCGGACAGTGGTGGTACTACCTCGGCGGCCCGATGGGCTGCATCTTCATCGCCGTCGCCGCGTTCCTGGTCCGCAGCCTGGGCGTGCTGGTCACCGGCCTCGGCATGATCGCCGGGCAGCTCCTCGGCTCGCTCGGCCTGGACCTCGCGCTGCCGGCCCCCGGCACCGTCGTCGCCCTCCCCACCGTGCTGGGCACCCTGCTCACCCTCGCCGCGATCGTCCTGGCCAGCCTGCCCTGGTCCCGGAACGCGCTGAAACGGTAGGGGCCGCACGGGTAGGCTAGGAGCTTGAATCACCCCGTTCGTACCACCCCGCCCGGCAACCAGCCGGTGACCCGGGGCCAACAGCGCGGACCGCACCCAGCGGCCCTGTAGAAAATGGAGTTCCCATGGCAGCAAAATCCGTACTCGACCAGATCATCTCCCTCGCCAAGCGACGGGGATTCGTCTTCCAGGCCGGCGAAATCTACGGAGGCTCACGCTCTGCCTGGGACTACGGTCCCCTCGGTGCCGAGCTGAAGGAAAACATCAAGCGGCAGTGGTGGCAGTCGGTGGTCCGCGGCCGCGAGGACGTCGTTGGCCTGGACTCCTCCGTCATCCTGCCCCGCCAGGTCTGGGAAGCCTCCGGCCACGTCGAGGTCTTCTCCGACCCGCTGGTCGAATGCCTCTCCTGCCACAAGCGCTACCGCGCCGACCACCTCGAGGAAGAGTACGAGGAGAAGAAGGGCCGCCCGGCCGAGAACGGCCTCAAGGACATCGTCTGCGCCAACTGCGGCACCCGCGGCCAGTGGACCGAGCCGCAGGAATTCTCCGGCCTGCTCAAGACCTACCTGGGCCCGGTCGCCAGCGAAGAGGGCCTGCACTACCTGCGCCCCGAAACCGCCCAGGGCATCTTCGTGAACTTCAACAACGTGCTCACCACCTCCCGGAAGAAGCCGCCGTTCGGCATCGGCCAGATCGGCAAGTCCTTCCGCAACGAGATCACGCCGGGCAACTTCATCTTCCGCACCCGCGAGTTTGAGCAGATGGAAATGGAATTCTTCGTCGAGCCCGGCACCGACGAGCAGTGGCACGAGTACTGGATGAAGGAGCGCATGGCCTGGTACACCGGCCTGGGTATCCGCGAGGAAAACCTGCGCTTCTTCGAACACCCGAAGGAAAAGCTCAGCCACTACTCCAAGGGCACCACGGACATCGAGTACCGCTTCGGCTTCTCCGGCTCCGAGTGGGGCGAGCTCGAGGGCATCGCCAACCGCACCGACTTCGACCTCTCCACCCACTCGAAGGCCTCCGGCCAGGACCTGAGCTACTTCAACCAGGCCACCAACGAGCGCTACACCCCGTACGTGATCGAGCCCGCCGCCGGCCTGACCCGGTCCTTCATGGCGTTCATGATCGACGCGTACGTCGAGGACGAAGCCCCCAACGCCAAGGGCGGGGTCGACGTCCGCACCGTGCTCAAGCTGGACCCGCGCCTGGCCCCGGTCAAGGCCGCCGTCCTGCCGCTGAGCCGGAACGAGGACCTCTCGCCCAAGGCCAAGGACCTCGCCGCGCAGCTGCGCAAGAACTGGAACATCGACTTCGACGACGCCGGCGCGATCGGCCGCCGCTACCGCCGCCAGGACGAGATCGGCACGCCGTTCTGCATCACCGTGGACTTCGACACCCTTGAGGACCAGGCCGTCACCATCCGGGAGCGCGACACCATGAGCCAGGAGCGCGTCTCCCTGGACAAGGTGGAGGGCTACCTCGCCGCGCGGCTGATCGGCGCCTGAGCATGGCGATCGAGTACCGCCCATGGCGTGACGGCGACGACCTGGCGCTGCTGGAAATCTGGGGCGGCCCGGAAACGGACCAGGCCCGGCAGTTCCGCGCCGCCCTGGCGCCCTCCAGCAACACCCCGTGGCGCCGCTGCATCGTGGCCGAGGACGTCGTCGACGGCGTGGCCATCCCGGTCGCGGCCGGCGTCGTGCACGAGGCCACGCTGCACCCGGAACGCCTCTGGGTGTACGTCGAGGTGGCCCGGGACCACCGCCGGGCCGGCATCGGCTCGACGCTGCTGGCCATGCTCCGGCACGAGGCCCAGCAGTCGCCCTCCGGCGTGACCCGGCTGCGGACAAAGGTCGAACCCGGCACCCCCGGCGCCGGCTTCGCCGAGGCCGCCGGCCTGACACCCATCCAGCGGTCCCGCCTGGTGGTGGTCGAACCCGGCGCCCTGAAGCTGCCCGTCTTCGGCGACGGCTCCGAGGCCGCGGCTTCCGAGCGGGTTGAGGACCTGGCCACCGGTTCGGTGGAACTGAGCGACGTCGTGGGCCGGTACTACACCGCCGTGCACCACTGGGACACCCCGGGGGAGCTCAGCGTCGCCACCGTGCAGCGGCTCTTCCTCGACGACCTGACCGGGGCCCGCGGGGCGATCGTGCTGCGCGCACCCAAGGCCAGTGCCTTCGGCGCAGGCGTTCCGGCCAGCAAGAAGGGCAAGCTGCAGGCCTTCGCCGTCAGCTACGCCCAGGGCGCCCTGGAGACGGGCACCCTGGAGACGGGCACCCCCGACGCCGGTGCGGCCGGGGCCGAGCCCTCGGACGTGTTCCTGGGCCACGACCCGGAGCTGTCCGCCGAGGACGCCCGGGCCGCCGTCCGGGACCTGCTGGCGCTGATCGCCTACCAGTACCCCGTGCTGCTGGAACTGGATGACTCCATGGAGGCGCTGACCGCCGTCGTCGAACCCCTGCTGGAGGCAGGCACCGCCCGGCTGGCCGAGGCGGACACGCTGGTCCTCTCCGACCCGGCCTAAGCCGCCTTAAAACACACTGACCCGCAGCTGTTGTCATGATGACAACGGCTGCGGGTCAGTTGGGTTAAGGGCTACTTCCCCGCTACTTTCCCGAAGGAATTACCGGCGGGACGAAGTCGAAGGTCATGCCCAGCAGCCAGACCAGCAGGAGCACCACCGGGAGGTGGAAGAGGAACTGCAGGAAGGTGAAGCCCACCAGGTCGCGGGCCCGCAGCTTCAGCACCGCGAGCAGCGGCAGCATGAAGAACGGGTTGACCAGGTTCGGCAGCGCCTCGGCGATGTTGTAGATCTGCACCGTCCAGCCCAGGTTCATCTGCACGTCCGTGGCGGACTGCATCACGTACGGAGCCTCCACCAGCCACTTGCCGCCGCCGGAGGGGACCAGCAGGCCCAGCACCGCGGTGTAGAGGGCAATAACGACGGCGAAGCCGCCGCCGCTGCCGATCTGGGCGAAGAATTCGGCCAGGTGCCCGGAGATGGACATGCCGCCGGCGCCGGTGGCCTTGGTCAGGATCGCGGCCATCGCGGCGTAGAGCGGGAACTGGACCAGGATGCCGGCGGTGGCCGGGACGGCCTTGGTGACCGCCTGCAGGAAGTTCCGCGGCGTGCCGTGCAGCACCAGGCCCAGGATGAGGAAGACCAGCAGGTAGCCGTTGAGGCTGCTGACCACGGACAGGAACGGCTTGGTCAGGAACTGGGAGACCAGCCACCCCAGGGTCAGGAGCCCGGCCAGGATCGGCAGGATCCGGCTGTATTCGAGCCATTCACCCGGACGGGACCGGGGCGCCGGCTCGGTCGGGGCGTCGTCGAGGTCCACGCCCAGGTCCTGCGCGGTGCGGATCGAGCCGCCCTGCGGGGCGGAGAAGTGCGCGATCACGGTGGTCAGCAGCATCAGGATGGCCAGCGTCAGCAGCGACTGCCAGGTGAAGATGGTGGTGCCGAAGTCCAGGACGCCGGTGATCTTCAGCAGCGCCGGCGGCAGCGATGCCGGGGTGGCCTGCAGCTGGGCCGCGGAGGAGGACAGGCCGAGGGCCCAGACGGCGCCGAGGCCCATGAACGCGGCCGCGCCGAGGGCGCGGTAGTCGACGGTCAGGTCCTTGCGGCGGGCAATGGCGCGGGCCAGCAGGCCGCCGAAGATCAGGCTAAGGCCCCAGTTGAGGAAGGACACGGACATGGACATCAGGGCCACGAAGCTGACTGCGGTGCGCGCCGTGGCCGGGACCATGGCCAGGCGGTTGATCAGGCGCGCCACCGGCGGGGACGTGGCCACGACGTAGCCGGTGAGGACCACCATGGCCATCTGCAGGGTAAAGGCGGTCAGGTCCCAGAAGCCGTTGCCGAACGAGTCGGCGATCGACTGCGGGGAAGCGCCGATGGCCAGGGCGGCAAGGGCGATGATGATGACCCCGGCGAGGGCGAAGATGTAGGCGTCCGGAAACCACTTCTCCGTCCAGGCGGCCATCCGTTGGGCGATCCGGGCGAGACCGCGTTCCTCGCCGATAGTGCTTGTGGTCAGGGCTGTGTTTGCCACCGGGGGTGTACCTCTCCATTGAGTGCGTTTTTCTACCCGATGGAGTTTAGCCAGCGCCCCGCCCCGGCCCGGGTTTATCGGCGCGTGTTGGCCCGGCCCAGGCTCTCAGGCGGGCGGCGGAGCGCCGAGCGGTCGATCTGCCGCGGTCAGCGGCGGCGAAGCACAGCGTTGGAGCTCAGCGGCGGCGGGCGCGGGCGCGGCGGGGGCCCTCGGCCTCGTCCAGCCGGCGCCGCTGTTCCTCCGTGGGAGCGCCGCCGCCGTGGTCGGCGGGCATCCACCAGGCCCCGGGCGCGGGGCGGAGCGGAAAGTCGGCCATGGCGACGTCGATCCCGTCCTGGAGTGCCGTCCGCAGCGCCTCGGTGGCGGCGGCGACGTCCACCCCCGGACCGGGTGTGAGAGGTTCGCCCACGTGCACCCGCACGGGGGCGCGCCAGGCCCGCAGCGGCGAGAAGCCGTGGTGCCGGGTCATGATCCGGTGCGCGCCCCAGACCGAGACCGGGATGATGGGGACGCCCGCCTCGGCGGCCATCCGCACCGCGCCGGTCTTGCATTCGCGGACCTTGAAGCTGCGGCTGACGCCGGCCTCGGGCAGGATCGCCACGTACTCGCCGGCGCGGAGTTTTTGAACGGCGGCGTCGTAGGCGTGGGAGCCCGTCTCGTAGCCGACGACGACGTGCCCGGCGGCGCTCACGGCGGGGCCGGCGAACCAGTGGTCAGCCGCGCCCTGGGTGATGAGGAAGCGCATCTGCGCCCTGTTGCGGGCCCAGAGCAGCAGTTCGGCGGCGGCGAAGTCGAGGTACCCGAAGTGGGTGATCGCGACGACGGCCCCGGAGCCGGGAACCGGGGTGCGGGAGGCGGTGCCGCGGTGGTCCGGGGCCGGCAGGTGCTCCTGGCCCGTGACGATGATCCGGATCTGGAACAACCAGCGCAGGGCCTGCCCGGTGCGCACGATCGAGCGGTAGAAGCGGTCGTTAGGCGCCGGACGCCAGGGCGGGAACCGTCCCATTATTGCCCCCTACCCGTGCCCGTGCCCGTTGCGGCGCGGCGGGTCCGCGGCGGCCACGGCAGGAAGCCCGAGGTCGCCTCAACGTATTCCCGGTAGCCCGGCCGGCCGGCCATGGCCTTCTCGGTCAGCGGTTTGCCGGTCTTGCCGGCCAGGGTCCAGATCATCAGGGCGGGGGAGAGGACGGTGAGGATGCCCGGCCAGGAGTCCGCCGCCACCAGGAACAGGCCGGCCCAGACGGCCGCGTCACCGAAGTAGTTCGGGTGCCGGGTGTAGCGCCAGAGGCCGGTGTCCAAAACGGTCCCGCGCCGGGCGGGATCGGCCTTGAACTGCGCCAGCTGCCGGTCGCCGACGGTTTCGAAGACGAAGCCGACGGCCCACAGCAGCGCCCCGGCCAGGGCCAGCCAGCCCAGGGGAGCGGTGGCGAACATCCCCACCTGCAGCGTTAGGGAGACGAAGAAGAGCACGATGCCCTGGGGCAGGTAGACGCGGCGCAGGGCGTAGACATCCCGGGAGCCCGGCGCGCCGTCGAGCATGGCGGTGTAGCGCGGGTCCTCGTGCCCGCCGCGCGCCCGGACGCCGATGTGCGCTCCCAGCCGCAGGCCCCAGACTGCCACGAGCACCAGCAGCAGGAGGCGCCGGCCGCCGTCGCCGTGCCCGGCTGAGAGCAGCCAGGACACCGCCGCCACGACCACGAAGCCGGGCCCCCACACCACGTCCATCACCGAGTGCCGGCGCTGCCGGACGGCGACGGCGAAGGTCACGGCCAGCAGTGCCGCCACGGCCAGTGCGGCCCAGGGAAGGCTGGCCAGGAAGGCCTCCAGCGGGAAGTCCAGCGGCGGGAAAGCCTGCATTAGAGAACCACTGGCAGCGCAGCCGCGGCCGGCAGCACCTGGCGGAGAGCATCGGTTCCGGCAGGCCTGGCGCCGGTGCTGGCGGCAAAGGAGTCCAGGATGAAGCCATTGGCCAGGGAGTTCCAGAGTCCCACCCTGCGGAACATGAAGTGCCCGGCGCCGGTGAGCGAGACGTAGTCGATCGAGGCGGCGATCCCCTCCGCGCGGCGGGCGTAGGCCAGGGAGTTCACCGGGCTGGTCCAGCGGTCCTCGTCCCCGTGGACGATCAGGACGCGGCGGCCCGCCACGCGCTCCACCGGCGTCGCGTCGGTCAGCCAGGGGGCGAGGGCGACGACGGCGGCAACCTGCGGATCGTCGGCGACGCAGAGGGCCGTGAGGCCGCCCATGGAGTGGCCCAGCAGGAAGACCGGGACGCCCGGGTGTTCGCGCGCGATCTGCGACAGGGCCCAGCGGGCGTCCTGCACGGGGGACATGTCCGGGCCGTTCCAGCCGCGGTACCGGTTCCGCATGGTCCAGACCGCCAGGCCATGCGGTCCGCCCTGGCTGCGCAGGGCCTGGGCGAAGGGCAGCATCCGGGCCGGGCTGAGGTGCCGGGCACGCACCTGGTCGAAGCTGTCCGCCCGTCCACCGTGCAGCACCAGTGCGACGCCGCGGGTCTGCCCCGCGGCGTCGGCGACGCTCAGCTCCGCCCGGGCCTCCGGGCCCGGGCCCGTGTGTTCGCGCTCGTCTGCAATTCGCCTGGCCACGATAGTGTCCTCCACCCTGCTTGTCCTGCCCATACCAACACCGGGCCCGCGGGCGAAGTTCCCGCACGCCGAGTTTATGTCCCGCGGTGATTCGGAACCCGCCACGACGGGGATGGGTGCGCCGTGCCACCGTGCCCGGGCGGCAACGTTCTCCCCGTAGGATTTTCGGCATGGAGATCACCTGCTGATGGGCGCCGGACACTCGCACGCCCCGCACCCGGCCGACCCGCCGTCGCCCCGTGCCCTCGCCGCGCGTCGGAAAGCCAACTGGATCCTGGCCGCGGTCCTGGCGCCACTGACCGTCCTGACCATCGTGGCGATGATCCTCCTCTGGCCCTCGGGCAGCAAGGAAGGCCTCACCCTCGCCAGCCCCTACGCCGCCGCCCCCGGCGTCACCTTCGACACCGGGAAGATCCAGCGCGTCGTCACCGGCAACTGCATGGACACCACACAGGGTCAAACGCCAGCGCAGTCGCAGCAGCCGGCCCAGCCCGCCGACGGGCCGTCCCCCCAGCCGCAGGCACCGGGAACGGGCTCGCAGTGCACCTTCGCCTGGACGGAACCGGACCAGGGCGGCAACCCGGTCAAGGTGGTGATCAACCCCGACGTCGCCAAGTCCCACGGCGTCAAGGTCGGCGACAACATCCGCTACCTCAACCTCTCCCGGGTCCAGGGCGCCGACGCCGGCGGCTCCCCGGCGTTCGTCTTCGTCGACTTCGTCCGGACCCTGCCGATCATCCTTCTCGCGGTGCTCTACGCCGTCGTCGTGATCGCAGTCGCCCGCTGGCGCGGCCTGCGGGCGCTGATCGGCCTCGTGGGCGCCTACGCGGTGCTGGTCTCCTTCATGTTGCCCGGCCTCGTGGAAGGCAAACCGCCGCTGCTGCTGGCCCTGGTCGGATCCACCGTGATCATGATCGGGGTGCTGTACTTCGCGCACGGCTTCACCGCGCGGACCTCGACGGCGCTGCTGGGCACCATCTTCGGCCTGGCGATCACCGCCGCGCTCGCAGCCTGGGCCACGGACGCGGCGAACCTGGCCGGCGTCGGGAACCACGACGCCGCAACGCTCGCGAACGTCTCGGACCACATCTCGATCTCCGGGATCATCCTCTGCGGGTTGATCATCTCCGGCCTCGGCGTCCTCAACGACGTCACCATCACCCAGTCCTCCGCCGTCTGGGAGCTCTGGGAACTGGCGCCGGAGACCTCGGCACGGAAGCTCTTCGCCTCCGCCATGCGGATCGGCCGGGACCATATCGCCTCCACCGTCTACACCATCGCGTTCGCCTACGCGGGCGCGGCGCTGCCCATCCTGATCATCGTCATGCTCTACGAGCGCCCGCTCGGGGACGCACTGACCAGCGCCGAACTCTCCGAAGAGGTGGTCCGCACCCTGGTCGGGTCGATCGGGCTCGTCCTGGCCATCCCCGTCACCACCCTGATTGCCGTGCTGGTGGTCAAGGCCACCGGTCTCCGGGGCGCAGGGCCCGCGGCGCCGGTTGCCGGCAGTTCGGGACCCGCCGACAACCGGGACCCGCGCCCCGCCGCCGGTCGGGAACCGGCCCCGGCCGTCGACGCCGGTCCGGATGCCCCGCCGGAGAAGCGCCGGGGCCGCCGCGCCGCCCCGGTTTCCACATAGCGGGCACGGCGCGGCCTCGATTTGTCCGGCTTTGAGACAATGGAGGGGTGACTGTTGTAGCAACCCCTCCCGCCCCCAAGCTGGAACTGCCGCCCCTGAAGCTGGGCCCGATCACGGTGGACACGCCCGTGATCCTCGCCCCGATGGCAGGCATCACCAACTCCGCCTTCCGCAGGCTCTGCCGTGAATACGGCGGCGGCCTCTACGTCGCGGAGATGGTCACCTCCCGTGCCCTCGTCGAGCGCACCCCCGAATCGCTGCGCATCATCTCCCACGACGATGACGAAAAGGTCCGCTCCGTCCAGCTCTACGGCGTGGACCCGGTCACCGTCGGCGCGGCCGTGCGGATGCTCGTCGAGGAGGACCGCGCGGACCACATCGACCTCAACTTCGGCTGCCCGGTGCCCAAGGTGACCCGGCGCGGCGGCGGCTCCGCCCTGCCCTGGAAGATCGACCTGTTCACCTCGATCGTCCAGACCGCCGTCAAGGAAGCCTCCAAGGGCAACATCCCGCTGACCATCAAGATGCGCAAGGGCATCGACGATGACCACCTGACCTACCTCGACGCCGGCCGGATCGCCCGCGATTCCGGTGTCGCCGCCGTCGCCCTGCACGGGCGCACCGCCGCCCAGTTCTACTCCGGACAGGCCGACTGGTCCTCCATCGCCCGGCTGCGCGAGGCCCTCCCGGACATCCCCGTCCTGGGCAACGGCGACATCTGGTCCGCGGAGGACGCCGTCCGCATGGTCCGGGAAACCGGCGTCGACGGCGTTGTCGTGGGCCGCGGCTGCCAGGGCCGGCCCTGGCTCTTCGGCGACCTGATGGCCGCGTTCGAAGGCAGCGACGTCCGGCACAAGCCGGGGCTGCGGCAGGTGGCCGAGGGCATCTACCGGCACGCCGAACTGATGGTCGAGACCTTCGGGGACGAGGGCAAGGCCCTGCGCGAGATCCGCAAGCACATGGCCTGGTACCTCAAGGGCTACGTGGTGGGCAGCGACCTGCGCCACCGGCTGGCCCTCGTCACCAGTCTGGAGGTGCTCCGCGGCACCCTGGACGAGCTGGACCTCGACTCGCCCTACCCGGGCGTCGACGCCGAGGGGCCCCGCGGCCGTGCCGGCTCGCCGAAGAAACCCGCCCTGCCCAAGGACTGGCTACTGGACCGCCGCCTGAACGCGGAGCAGTCCCAGGAGATCGCCGCCGCCGAACTGGACGTCTCCGGTGGCTGAGACCCGGACCGCCGCCCCCGTGCTGGACGGCTACGTGGAGAGCGACACCGCCCGCTGGGTCGAGGAGCCGCCCAAGAGCACCTACCGGTCCGACTTCGAACGGGACCGCGCCCGGGTGCTGCACTCCTCGGCGCTGCGCCGGCTCGGCGCCAAGACCCAGGTGGTCGCCCCGGATACCGACGACTTCGTCCGCACCCGGCTCACGCACAGCCTCGAGGTCGCCCAGGTGGGCCGTGAACTGGGCCGCGCCCTGGGCTGCGATCCCGACGTCGTGGACACCGCCTGCCTCAGCCACGACCTGGGCCACCCGCCCTTCGGGCACAACGGCGAGTCCGCCCTGAACGAGGTGGCGCACGCGATCGGCGGCTTCGAGGGCAATGCCCAGACCCTGCGCCTGCTGACCCGGCTGGAACCGAAGGTCCTCGCCGCGGACGGCCGCCCGGCCGGGCTGAACCTGACCCGGGCCAGCCTCGACGCCGCCGCGAAGTACCCCTGGTCGGCGGAAAACGCGCCCGTCATCCACGGCCAGCGCACCAGCAAGTTCGGCGCATACGAGGACGACCTGCCCATTTTCGACTGGATCCGGGAGGGGGCCCCGGAGCGGCGCTCCTGCCTCGAGGCCCAGGTCATGGACCTGGCCGACGACATCTCGTACTCGGTGCACGACGTCGAGGACGCGATCGTCGCGGGGCACTTCCAGCTGCGCTGGATGGACAACCCGGACCACCGCGCCCGCGTCGTCGGCTACGCCAAGCAGTGGTACCTGCCGCACAACGACCCGGCCGCGATCGACGCCGCCCTGGCCCGCCTCGAGGCCACCAGCGTCTGGGTCCGCGAGGCCGACGGCAGCCGCAAGTCCATGGCGGCCCTGAAGGACATGACCAGCCAGCTCATCGGCCGGTTCTGCCAGAGCGCCCTGGAGACCACCCGCGCCGTGTACGGGCCGGAGAACCTCACCCGCTACAACGCTGAACTGATCGTCCCGGACGAGACGGTGATGGAGATCGCGGTGATGAAGGGCCTGGCCACCACCTTCGTGATGACCACCGAGCACCGGCAGCCCATCTACGAACGCCAGCGCGAGGTCCTGCACGCCCTGGTGACCGCGCTCAACGCCACCGGCGACCGGCACCTCGAGCCGATGTTCGCCGCGGACTGGCGCGACGCCGCCGACGACGGGGCGCGGCTGCGCGTCGTCATCGACCAGGTAGCCTCGCTCACCGACGGCTCCGCCCTGGCCATGTATGAGCGGCTGGTCGGCAGCCTACCGTCACTGTGGTGACAGGGGGAGTGACTAGGATGGCTCCGTGGCCGGCCTGATCAAACGCGAAGACATCGACGAGGTGCGCCAGCGCACCGACATCAAGGAAGTCGTCGACGGCTACGTCACGCTCAAGGGCGCCGGCCTCGGCTCCTACAAGGGCCTCTGCCCGTTCCACGACGAGCGTTCGCCCTCCTTCACCGTCCGCCCCCAGGTGGGCCGGTATCACTGCTTCGGCTGCGGCGAGGACGGGGACGTGATCTCCTTCGTCCAGAAGCTGGACCACACCACCTTCCACGAAGCGGTCGAGAAGCTCGCCGCCCGGATCGGCTACGAGCTCCGCTACGAGGACGGCGGCTCCGGCCCCAACCGCGAGGAAATCGGCCGACGCCAGCGGCTGCTGGACGCCCACAAGATCGCCGACGAGTTCTTCCGCGCCCAGCTCCTGACCCCGGGGGCCGCCGAGGGCCGGAACTTCCTCTACGGCCGCGGCTTCGACCGGGCCGCCTCCGAGCAGTTCGGCGTCGGCTACGCCCCGCAGGGCTGGGACTCGCTGCTGAAGCACCTCCGCGGCCGCGGCTTCACCGATGCTGAACTCAAGCTGACCGGGATGTTTTCCGAAGGCAACCGGGGCATCTATGACCGGTTCCGCGGCCGGCTGATCTGGCCCATCCGCGACATTGCGGGGGACACCATCGGCTTCGGCGCCCGGAAGCTCTACGAGGACGACCAGGGCCCCAAGTACCTCAACACCCCTGAGACGGCTCTCTACAAGAAGTCCCAGGTGCTCTACGGGATCGACCTGGCCAAGCGCACCATCGCCAAGGACCGGCAGTTGGTAGTCGTGGAGGGCTACACCGACGTCATGGCCTGCCACCTGGCCGGCGTGACGACGGCGGTGGCCACCTGCGGCACCGCCTTCGGCACGGACCACATCAAGATCGCCCGCCGGCTGCTCTCCGACGACGGCAGTGGCGGCGAGGTCATCTTCACCTTCGACGGCGACGCCGCCGGCCAGAAGGCGGCCCTGCGCGCCTTCGAGGAGGACCAGCGGTTCGTGGCACAGACGTACGTGGCGGTTGAACCCACCGGGGCGGACCCCTGCGACCTGCGCCAGGCCAAGGGCGACGCCGCCGTGCGCGACCTGATTGGCACCCGCCGGCCGCTCTTCGAATTCGCCATCCGGGCCACCCTGCGCCGGCACAACCTGGACACCGTGGAGGGCCGGATCTCGGCGCTGCGCGAGTCCGCGCCCGTCGTGGCGCAGATCCGCGACGCCGGCATGCGCCCGGCCTACGCCCGCGAGCTCGCCGGCTGGCTCGGCATGCCCGTGGAGGACGTCAGCCGGGCCGTGGGCGCGGCCATGAAGCGGGGCACCCAGGGCGGTCCCGGTCAGCAGGGCGGCCGCGGGGGAGCGGGCCAAGGCAACGGCTTCGGTTCCACCGGTCAGCAGGGTGGGTACCAGCAGAACCAGCAGGGCTACCAGAATCAGGGTGGCTACCCTCAGCCGGGCCAGAACCCGGGTGCACCGGGGGTGGCGCCGCTGCCGCCGTCGGCCGCGCTGCCGGCCTTCAACCGGCCCGATCCCCGGGACCCCGTCGCGGCGATGGAACGGCAGGCGCTGGAAGTGGTGCTGCAGCAGCCGTCGATGCTGGAGGGAACCACCTGGGAGCGCTTCTCCGAGGCGCGGTTCTCCACCCCGGCCTACCTCGCGATCCACGAGGCCATCCGCGCCACGGGCCTGGCCTCGGCCGCGGATCCGGCCCGCTGGGTCGCCGAGCTGCTCCAGGAGGTTCCGGAACCGCTCCGTCCGCTCGTCTCCGAGCTCTCGGTGGTGCCGTTGCCGGCCAGCACCGAGGACGCCGTGCAGCGCTACTGCCGGGACATCCTGGCCCGGCTGTTCGAACTGCAGATCACGCGGGTCAAGGCGGACAAGATGGGCCAGCTGCAGCGCCTCGACGCCGCGGCGAACCCGGACGAGTTCCAGCGACTCAACCGCGAGCTGATGGAACTGGAGATGCAGCGGCGGTCCTTGCGCGCCGATTCCTGAGGCCTCGCCCCGCAACCGGGGCCCGGCGGCCGGCGATTTCGCTTCCGGGCCGCGGGTTTGCTAGGCTAGTACCCGCTTCATTCCTCCTTAGCTCAATTGGCAGAGCATTCGACTGTTAATCGAAGGGTTGCTGGTTCAAGTCCAGCAGGAGGAGCGCACAGTCCCCGTTCCGGTCCGCCGGAGCGGGGACTTTTATATACCCGGCGGGGGTATCCGCCCAGGCGCCGCGGGCCGATTTCCTTAGCGGTAAAACCTTTGCTAATGTCATACCTGCTTCATTCCTCCTTAGCTCAATTGGCAGAGCATTCGACTGTTAATCGAAGGGTTGCTGGTTCAAGTCCAGCAGGAGGAGCGGACAGGCCCCGCGGCCGGCGAACAGCCGGCTGCGGGGCCTTTTTTCTTGCGCTCAGACGAAGAACATTTCCACCTGCAGGAAGCGTTCCGCCTCGCCGACGGCGGCCTGGAAGGCCTCTTCCTCGGTGGGGGACTGCCGGGGTTCGCGGGGATGCCATTCGTGGGCGCCGGAATGCACCCGGGTGAACCCGCCGCGCGGCGGTGCGTAGAAGATGCCGAAGCGCTGAACCGGCCATTCCGGAGACGTCTCGGGGGCTACCAACAGGGCGGCGTCGAAGGCGGGGTTGTACCACTGCGCGATCGGCCGACGGCGGTCCTCCGTGAAGAGCCCGGCCGCGTAGAGCGCCGCAGATTGGGGGCTGGTCTGCGAACACAACCGCTCCCACCACAGGGGCAGGATGCCGTCATCGCACCGCTGCCACGTGGCCGGGAGGGGAGGGAGGTCCTGCCGTTCGGGCACACCACAACCTTATCGCCCGCCGCCGGGCGGGAACAGGGCCGGGACCGGCCCCGAGCGGGCGGCCAGAGCGTCCCGGCGAACACCAGGGCCGGACCCGGGCGGGCCGCCGGGCCGGACACCCTCGCGTAGCCGGAGAGTCCCCCGCGGAGCGCCGGATCAGTGGATGGAGGGTACCGTCCGCGGCCGGACCACGAGCCAGAGCGCGGCCGCCGCCAGCAGAATGCAGCCGGCCTGCACGGCGCCCATCGGCGTCGCCGACTCGACGCCCAGCCAGCCCACGACGGGGGAGATGATCCCGGCCATGAGGAAGGTCGCGGCACCCAGCAGGGACGCCGCCGTGCCGGCCTGGGCGCCGTGGTTGGCCAGCGCAAGGACCTGGACACACGGGAAGGTAAAGCCGGCCCCCAGGATGTAGAACCACAGCGGCACCATCACGCCCCACAGCCCCAGGCCGGCCCGGTCGAAGACGACGATCAGCAGGGCCATCAGGAACATCCAGGCCGTGGAGCAGGCCACGATCCACTGGGGCGGGACGCGCTTGATCAGCCGGGCGCTGGTCTGCACCCCGGCCACGATCCCCAAGGAGTTGATGCCGAAGAGCAGGCCGTACTGCTGGGCCGAGAAGCCGAAGACGTCCTGGAAGAGGAAGGGCGAGGCCGAGAGGTAGGTGAAGAGGCCACCGAAGTTCATGCCGCCCAGCAACAGGGTGCCTACGAAGATGCGGTCCGCGAACAACACCCGGTAGCGCTGGCGCATCGTCATGCCAGAGGCGCCGCGCAGGTGCGCCGGCAGCGTCTCGCGGACCAGGAACAGCGCCGCGATGATCACGCAGCTGCCGTAGCCGGCCAGGAAAAGGAAGATGCCCGGCCACGCCGTCAGCAGGAGCAGCTGCGAGCCGATCACCGGCGCCAGGATCGGGGCCAGGCCGTTGACCAGTGCCATCCGGGAGAACATCCGCACCATGGCGTAGCCGCTGAACAGGTCGCGCACCATGGCCATGGCGACGACGCCGCCGCCCGCCGCGCCGATGCCCATGAGCACCCGGAACAGGCCGAGGGTCCCGATGTCCGTGGCCGACGCCGCCCCCAGGGACGCGCCGATGTGCAGGGCGGTGGCGAGGATCAGCGGCATCCGGCGGCCGAACCGGTCGCTGAGCGGTCCCACCACCAGCTGGCCGAGCGCGAAGCCCACGGTGGTACCGGTCAGGGTCAGCTGGACCGCCGCCTCGCTGACGCCGAGGCTGGCCTCCAGGGCCGGGAAGGCCGGCAGGTACAGGTCCACCGTGAAGGGTCCCAGTGCCGTAAGGGCGCCCAGCATGAGGATATAGAGAAGCTTGCGGCGGCGGGTCAGGGAATCGCCCGGATTGCTGGGTGTCTGCACAGAGGTCAATCCTAGGGCCGGGGCGGCGGCACGGACAGCGCCGCCGTCCGCCGCCGGGCACGACGCGCGGCACGACGCCGGGCACGACGCCGGGCACGACGCCGCGCAGGACGCGGCGCGCGTCGCCTAAACCCGACGCGCAGGCGCCCGCGCCCTCCGCTGGCCGCCGTCGGCGCCCCGAATGATAGTTTTGACACCTGGGCGTGCAATCAGCCGCGCAGGCCCGGGCATTTCAGCGGAAGCAGAACGACAGATGGCACCAGTTAGGCGGAACCGATGAGCGGACGGCACACCGGCAGGACCGGCGGGGGGCTGCGCCTTTCCGCGTTGCCCAAGACCTTGAAAATGATCTTTAAGCTGGCACCGCGGCAACTCAACGATGAGATTGCCTTCGCCAAGGCCGAACTCAAGCGCAAGGGCATCCAGCTCGGCATCGCGGCGGCCTTCGCCGTCGTCGCCCTGATCTTCGTCCTGCTGCTGGTCATCGGGCTCGTCGTGGCGGCCATCATGGGCCTCGCCACGATCATGCCGGCCTGGCTCGCGGCCCTGCTGGTCTGCGCCCTGTTCCTGGTCATCGCCCTGATCGTGGGACTGATCGGCGTCAGCCGCTTCAAGAAGGCCATGCCGCTGGTCCCCGAGGAGACCATCCGCGGGCTGAAGTACGATCTCGGCATCGCCAAGGAGGGCTCCTCCTTCGACCCGGCCGTGCTGGACCCGAACACCCCGCAGGCCAAGGCAGCGAAGGCCGCCAAGGAAGCGGCCGCAGCCCGAGCCAAGGCGGAGAAAGAAGCCAAGAAGGCGGCCGAACAGCCCGACCTCGGCCCCGCCCCCTCCGAAGATGAGCTGCGCCGCCGGCTGGACCAGCGCCGCCGCCACCTCACCGGCGTCCGCGACGAACTCGGCGAGGAACTGGACCTCAAGGCCCAGGCGCAGATCCTCCTCGCCGCCGGCCAGCAGCGCGTCGAAGAGGGCAAGGAACTGGTCGACGACCGGATCGCCGCCCTTCGCGGCCCCTCCGCCACCACTCCCGGCGCCCGGCCCTCCACCGGCAGCTCCGGCTCGGCTCCGGCCGCGGAACTGGCCAAGCGCTGGAAGCCGCTGGCAGCCTTCGCGGCGGCCGCCACCACCTTCGTCGTCCTGCTGCGCCGCCTGCTCAAGGGCTGACAGGACCGTAAACCCCGACAACGAATGGACACCGGCAGCGGAAAGGGAGGCCGAATGAGGTTCATCGGCGCTGGTGCGCGTCCCGGCCAACCCCAAATCCATTCGGATGTGGTCTTCACCGTCCCCAATCTCCTCACCGTGGTGCGGTTCCTCGGCGTTCCGCTGTTCATCTGGCTGGTCCTCGCGAAACAGGAGTACGGTGCCGCCGCCCTGGTCCTGGCCCTCATGGGCAGCACCGACTGGGTGGACGGCTACATCGCCCGCCGCTTCAACCAGATGTCCAACCTCGGCCGAATCATGGACCCGATCGCGGACCGGCTGGCCCTGATCGCCGTCGCGGTCACCCTCGTGATCGCCGGCGTCGTCGAGTGGTGGTACCTGACCGCCCTCCTCGTGCCCGACCTCATCCTGATGACCATCTCGCTCTACTACTTCCACAGCCACCCCGACCTCCCGGTCAGCCGTGTCGGCAAGATCCGGACCGCGCTGCTGCTCCTCGGCACGCCCCTGCTGGTGCTCTCGAAGCTGCAGCTGCCCGGCGCCGAGGGCTACTTCGTGGCGGCCTGGGCCTGCCTGGGCCTCGGCCTGATCGGGCACTGGATCGCCGCCTATAACTACTTCTGGGCCATCATCCGCAAGGGCCGCGGACAGCGGCCCGCCGCAGAAAGCAGCACCGCCGTGAACCCGCAGGAACGTTCCAACGACGACGGCGGGCCCCGCTGATGGTCTGGCTGGCAGTCGTGCTGGCCGTCGCCGGTGCCTTCTTCCTCGCCTTCGGCGCGCAACGGCAGGGCAGCGCGGTCAAGGCAGACACCGGCGGACTGGCCCTGAGCTCCAACGGCCTGCTGCGGCTGATCCGCAACCGGCGCTGGATCCTGGGGCTCCTGCTGCTGTGCGTCGGCACGGCCATGAACGCCATCGCCCTCGTGTCCGCCCCGCTGACGGTCGTGCAGCCTATCGGCGCCATCGCGCTGGTCATCACCACGGTCATCAACGCCAAGGACCAGGGCCTGAGCATGAACCGGGCCACCGTGGTGGCGATCAGCTGCTGCGTCACCGGCTCCGCCCTGTTCGTGGTCCTGGCCGTCACGGTCACCCAGGAGAACCACCATGTCAGCGCCGCGGACGAACTCACGGTGGTGCTGCTGCTGGCCCTCGTCGTGGCCCTGTTCGGCACCCTGGCGCTGCTGTTCAAGCACCGGATGAGCGCCTTCGTCTATATCATCGGCGCCGGCATGCTGTTTGGCTTCGTTGCCGTCCTGACCCGCATCATCGGCCGGCACCTGCTGGACCCCAACGGGCTGTTCCTGCTCAACGTGCAGTGGTACACCCTGCTGGCGATCCTCGCCGCCGGCGGCTTGGGTTCGTGGTTCGTGCAGAGCGCCTACTCGGGCGGTCCACCGGATCTGGTCATCGCCGGCCTGACCGTGATCGATCCCATGATCGGCATCGCGATCGGTGTCGTGATCCTCGGCGAACTGCGCCCCGATGTCCACGCCGTGACCGCGATCGCCATGGGTGCCGCGGCTCTCCTTGCTATCGTGGGAGTGATCGCCCTGTCCAGGCACCACCCCGAGGTCACCAAGCGCAAGAAAGACGCGCGGAAGGCCGCGGCGCGGAGGCCTTAGGGCGACGCCACAGACTTCAGGCGCCGGCTGGCCGCGCCTGCGCCGGCGGCCGGCCGGCCGCCGCTACCCACCGTGACCACCAGGAGCCATCCCCGTGACCATGCCCCAGACCGACAACCCCGGCAGGAAACTGACGATCCTGATCGCCGCCGAAACCTACCCGCCGGACGTCAACGGAGCCGCCCAGTTCGGCTACCGTCTCGCCAAGGGCATGACCGGACGCGGCCACGACGTCCACGTCCTGGCCACCCGCCCCAGCAAGGGCAAGAGCTACAGCGAGTTCCGCGACGAGGCCACCGTGCACCGCGTGCGCTCCCACTCCGTGCCCACGCACGAGAGCTTCCGGATCACCTTCCCCTGGGAGATCAAGAAGGAAATCGCGCTCCTCTTCGACCGGGTCAAGCCCGACGTCGTGCACATCCAGAGCCACTACATGATCGGTGAGCACGTCCTCTACGAGGCGGTGCGCCGCGGCGTGCGGATCGTGGCGACCAACCACTTCATGCCGGAGAACCTCAACCCCTTCCTGCCGTTCCCGCAGTGGTTCAAGGACATCGTTGGCCGCGTCTCCTGGCGCGACATGGGCAAGGTCATGGGCCAGGCCGACGTCGTGACCACCCCCACCCCGCTCGCGGCCAAGGCGATGCACGACCACGCCTTCCTTCGCAAGGTGCTGCCGCTCTCCAACGGCATCGACGCCGCCGCCTACGAGCTGAAGCCCGGGGAGGAAGTTCCCGTCAACGCCAGCCCCACCGTGCTGTTCGTGGGCCGCCTCGCCGAGGAAAAGCACATCGACGTTCTGATCGACGCCATCTCCAAGACGCCTGCCCACCTCGACGTCCACCTGCAGGTGGTCGGCGGCGGCGAGGTCCGACCGGCCCTGGAGGCCCAGGTCAAGCGCCTGGGCCTGGGGGACCGGGTGCGCTTCCTGGGCCTGGCCAGCGACGAGGAACTGCGCCGCGCCTACCTCGGCGCCGACCTGTTCTGCATGCCGGGCACCGCGGAGCTGCAGTCCCTGGTGACCCTTGAGGCCATGTCTGCCTCCACGCCCGTGGTCCTGGCCGACGCGATGGCCCTGCCGCACCTGGTGCGCGACGGCGAGAACGGCTACCTCTTCACCCCGAACGACAGCGACGACCTGGCGGCCAAGATCACCGCGGTGCTGTCGCTGCCGGCCGACGAGCGCGCCGCCATGGGCAAGGTCAGCCGCAACATGGTGGAGAACCACAGCATCGAGCGGACCCTCCAGACCTTCGAGGACATCTACCGCGGCGCCAGCTACGACGACCTGGTGGTCTAGCACTCCCGCACGGGCCGTAGCGCCCGGCCGGTGCGACTACTATTGCTAGAGTGTTTTGCCCCGGGGCCCGCCGTGACACGGCCGGTGCCCCGGGTCCCACGGGGCTATAGCTCAGCTGGTTAGAGCGCGGGACTCATAATCCTAAGGTCCTCGGTTCAAGTCCGAGTAGCCCTACCATCGACCGGTCTCCTGGCCGGTCCGCATCACCTCCCCACATCAGACGCCGCATTCCCAAGCCGCGTCCGGAAGCCCGCCTCCCGGACGCGGCTCTTTTTGTATGCCGTGGCCCCCGCGGGTGGGCCAGGTCACTTGCGGCACCTCTCCGCGCACGGTAAGTTACTGCCCAGTAACATATCGGTGCGGATCTCCCCGCGCCGTTCTGGTCGCCGCTGATCACAAGTGAGGGAACACCATGTCCAAGGCTGCAATCGACGTCAACAACCTCCCGTACGCCGACGGCGACTTCTTTGCCTTCGAGCAGCTGCTCAGCGCCAAGGAGCGCGACCGGCTGGCCGAGGTCCGCGAGTTCCTGGCCCGCGAGGTCAAGCCGATCGCCGTCGACTGCTGGAACCGTGCCGAGTTCCCGATGGACCTGATCCCCAAGCTGGCCGAAATCGACCTGGTCAGCCCGGTCAAGCGCCAGGGTTACTCCAACCTCTTCGCCGGCATCCTGCACGCCGAGACGACCCGCGCCGATACCTCGATCGCCACCTTCATGGGCGTCCACGACGGACTGTTCACCGGCTCCATCGAGGCGCTGGCCTCCGAGGAGCAGCAGGAGGCCTGGCTGCCGGAGATCTACTCGATGAAGAAGATCGGCGCCTTCGGCCTGACCGAACCGCTGGGCGGCTCCGACGTCGCCGGCGGCACGCGCACCACCGCCCGGCGCGAGGGTGACCACTGGGTCCTCAACGGCGCCAAGCGCTGGATCGGCAACGCCACCTTCTCCGACTGGGTGGTCATCTACGCCCGCGACGTCGAGGACAACCAGGTCAAGGGCTTCCTGGTGGACACGAAGACCGAGGGCTACGGCGCCACCAAGATCGAGAACAAGATCTCGCTGCGCACGGTCCAGAACGCGGACATCACGTTGGAAAACGTCGTGGTTCCCGACTTCTTCAAGCTCGCGAACGCCAACAGCTTCCGCGACACCAACAAGGTCCTGAAGGTCACCCGCCTCTCCGTGGCCTGGCAGGCCGTCGGCCAGCAGCTGGCCGCGTTCGACGTCGCCCGCCGCTATGCCGTCGAACGCAGCCAGTTCGGCCGGCCGATCGCCTCCTTCCAGCTGGTGCAGAACCAGCTGGTCCAGATGCTCGGCAACACCGTCAGCTCGATGGGCATGATGGTCCGGCTCTCCCAGCTCGAGGACGCCGGCCAGGCGAAGGACGAACAGTCCGCCCTGGCCAAGGCCTTCACCACGGCCCGGATGCGGGAGACCGTGGCGATTGGCCGCAGCCTCCTGGGCGGCAACGGCATTGTCTCCGACTACGAGATGGCGAAGGTCTTCTCCGACGCCGAGGCCATCTACTCCTACGAGGGCACCCACGAGATCAACACCCTGGTCACGGGCCGGGCCATCACCGGAATCTCTGCGATCGTCTAAACCCGACGCCGGCGCCCGGACCGGCGGCAGCAGCACCGAGGGCCTCAGGTCCAGGACGAACCCGAGCGGGTTCAGATACTCCTCGCCGCGGCGGACGCCCCAGTGCAGGCAGGGCGTGCCGCCGCAGTGGCCGGGCGGTGCAGACTGCGCGGCTGCCACCGCACCCACCGGGGATCCGGCCGCTACCGGGTCCCCGGCCCGCAGGCTCGTCTCCACGGGTTCGAAGCTGCTCCGGAGCCCGTCCCCGTGATCGATGGTCAGCACCGGGCGGTCCACCACCACGCCGGCGAAACTGACCCGTCCCGGAGCCGGTGCGCTGACCACAGCCCCGGCCTCGGCCCGCAGGTCCACCCCGCGGTGGCCGCTGAGCCACGGCCGGTCCGGCGGATCGAAGCCGCGCACCACCGCGGGCCTGGGGGAGAGCGGCCAGACCCAGCCCCGTGCCGGCGCCGCGCGTGCCGGCACCGCCCGCGCCCCGCGGGTCGAAGCCCCGCCGCCCGCCGTCGACTTGGGGCCAGAAGCCAACGCCGTCGCGGCTCCGATGGCCGCGGCACGGACGGCCGCCTGGCCGGAAAACGCTGCCGAAGGGCGCGGCGGTGCCGTCGGCGCTAGGGACTGGGCCAGCGCAACGGCGAGCAGCAGCGGGAGCACAGAGAACAGGGTCATGGTTTCAGCATGGGAACCGGGGCTGTGCCGGAACAGGCACCCGGCACGCCATGTGGACAACTCCTTTGAGGCCCCCGGATTCGCCCTTCAAGACACCGCCGCCGGCGCCCCGTCAGCACCCCGAAGCACCCCCGCCGGGCGCCCCGACCGCGTCCGTCGGGCGGGGACCGCTGTAGTACACTAGGTGGAGCAGTCTGCTGTTCCCCTCATGCCCCGATTCGTTGCGCTGTCCTTCCCGGACGTGCCGCGGAAGGCAGCACATCTCATTCAGGAGTGCGGGAATGCTTGCTGACTACGCGTATCCAGCCCTCTGCAGCCGAAGCCCCGCTCCGGACGAGGAGGACTGCGCCCCTTGCGGTCCGGACCCCATGGCCCGGATGAGGAGCGCGGTGGATACCAGGAGGAGCTCCCGGAACCGGGTGCTGCTAATCAACCGTCAACTATTGGCAGGGTAAGAGGGCCTCACGGCTCTCTCATGAATGACCTGCCGGAAGGAGCGTCGGCATGCCCGTCGTAACCATGCGCCAGCTGCTTGACAGCGGCGTCCACTTTGGACACCAGACCCGTCGTTGGAACCCGAAGATGAAGCGCTTCATCTTCACGGAGCGCAACGGCATCTACATCATCGACCTGCAGCAGTCGCTGTCCTACATCGACCGTGCCTACGAGTTCGTGAAGGCCACCGTTGCACACGGCGGCACCGTCCTCTTCGTCGGTACCAAGAAGCAGGCACAGGAAGCCATCGCCGAGCAGGCCACCCGCGTCGGCCAGCCGTACGTCAACCAGCGTTGGCTCGGCGGTATGCTGACCAACTTCCAGACGGTTTCCAAGCGCATCCAGCGCATGAAGGAACTCGAAGAGATCGACTTCGACGACGTCGCCGGTTCCGCTTACACCAAGAAGGAACTGCTGCTTTTGCGTCGCGAGCTGACCAAGCTGGAGACCAACCTCGGCGGTATCCGCAACCTGACCAAGGCGCCTTCGCTCCTGTGGGTTGTCGACACCAAGAAGGAACACCTCGCCGTCGACGAAGCCAAGAAGCTGAACATCCCGGTTGTGGCCATCCTGGACACCAACTGCGATCCGGACGAAGTTGACTTCCCGATCCCGGGTAACGACGACGCTATCCGCTCCGTGAACCTGCTGACCCGCGTCGTTGCCGACGCCGTTGCCGAGGGCCTGATCGCCCGCAACCAGCGCGCCACGGGCACCACGGAAGCCCCGGAAGAGCCGCTGGCCGAGTGGGAGCGCGAGCTCCTCGAAGGCAACAAGGCCGAAGAGGCTGCCCCGGCCGCCGAAGCTGCTCCCGCCGCCGAAGCTGCTCCCGCGGCCGAGGCTGCTCCGGAAGCCGCCGAGGCCCCGGCCGCGGACGACGCCAAGTAGTCACCCCGGCTTAGCCGCACTTCCCCGCGCGCTGCCCGCAGCGTGCGGGGGTACCGACAGGATGGCCGCTCACTTTGCGTGAGCAGCCGTCCTGTCGGTCCGTACACCAGACAAAATTTTCTAGACAGAGGGGTTCACATGGCGAACTACACTGCTGCTGACATCAAGGCCCTGCGCGAGCGCACCGGCGCCGGCATGATGGACGTCAAGAAGGCTCTCGACGAGGCCAACGGCGACGCCGAGAAGGCCATCGAGATCATCCGCATCAAGGGCCTCAAGGGTGCCACCAAGCGCGAAGGCCGCTCCACGGCCGAGGGCCTGGTTGCCGCCAAGGTCGCCAACGGCGTCGGCGTGATGGTCGAAGTCAACTGCGAGACCGACTTCGTTGCCAAGGCTGACAAGTTCATCCAGCTGGCCGACAAGGTCCTGACCGTCGCCGTCGAGTCCGGCGCTGCCGACCTCGAGGCCCTCCTGGCCACCGACGTTGACGGCAAGCCGCTCTCCGAGGTTGTCGTCGAAGAAGGCGCCATCCTGGGCGAGAAGGTCGTCGTCCGCCGCATCGCCCGCATCGAGGCCCCGACCGTCGACGCGTACCTGCACAAGACGTCCAAGGACCTCCCGGCCCAGGTCGGCGTCCTGTTCGCCGTCGACGGTGAAGGCGAAGCCGCCACCGCCGCCGCCCACGACGTCGCCGTCCACATCGCCGCCATGGCCCCGAACTACCTGACCCGCGAGGACGTCCCGTCCGAGCTGGTCGAGTCCGAGCGCCGCATCGCTGAGGAAACCGCAAAGGCCGAGGGCAAGCCCGAAGCCGCGATGACCAAGATCGTCGAAGGCCGCGTCACCGGCTTCTACAAGGGCGAGGTCCTGGTTGACCAGGCATTCGCCAAGGACGCCAAGAAGTCCGTCGCCGCCGTCCTCGAAGAGGCCGGCGTGAAGGCTACCGGCTTCGCACGCTTCCGCGTCGGTTCCTAACCGGCAACGCCAGGGGGTGGTCACTTCGGTGGCCACCCCTTTTGCATGCGCAGGAGACCCCCGGGCGCCTGCGCCGGGACCGGCGGCGGCAGGGAATGCCGCCTCCGGGCCCCGGCACGATAACCTTTTGAGAGCTCACCAACGGGAAGGCACCATGGATACCGTCAACAATTCCGCCCAGCCAACGAAGACGCGGCGCCGCGTCCTCCTCAAGCTCTCCGGCGAGGTCTTCGGCGGCGGCAAGCTGGGCGTCGACCCGGACACCGTCCGCGGGGTCGCCAAGCAGATCGCCGCGGCCGTCCCGGACGTCGAGGTCGCGATCGTCGTCGGCGGCGGAAACTTCTTCCGCGGCGCCGAGCTCTCGCAGAGCGGCATGGACCGCTCCCGCGCCGACTACATGGGCATGCTCGGCACGGTCATGAACTGCCTGGCGCTGCAGGACTTCCTGGAGCAGGCCGGCGTCGAGACCCGCGTGCAGAGCGCCATCACCATGGGCCAGGTCGCCGAGGCGTACATCCCGCGCCGCGCCATCCGCCACATGGAGAAGGGCCGCGTCGTGATCTTCGGCGCCGGCGCAGGCCTGCCCTACTTCTCCACCGACACCGTCGCCGCGCAGCGCGCGATGGAGGTGCACGCCGACGTCGTCCTGATGGCCAAGAGCGGCGTCGACGGCGTCTACACCGCCGACCCGAAGAAGGACCCCACCGCGGAGAAGCTGCACAAGCTCAGCTACGACGAGGCCCTGCGCCGCGACATCCGCGTCATGGACCAGACCGCCATGACCATGTGCAAGGACAATAACCTCACCATGGTCGTCTTCGGCATGGAGGGCGAGGGCAACGTCACCCGTGCCATCCGCGGCGAGGACCTGGGCACCGTAGTCACCCCCTAGCTCCGGCTAGGATGGTTTGAGGACAGTTCAGCTCCCCGGGCTCTGGGGCGCGCACCAAATTTCTGAGGAGAGAACGTGATCGAAGAGACCTTGCTCGAAGCCGGCGACAAGATGGACAAGGCGGTCGAGGTTGCCAAGGAAGACTTCGCCTCGATCCGCACCGGCCGCGCCACCCCGGGCCTGTACAACAAGGTCATGGTGGAGTACTACGGCTCGCCCACCCCGCTGCAGCAGCTGGCGTCCTTCGCCGTGCCGGACGCCCGCACCATCCTCATCACCCCGTTCGACAAGACCGCCCTGCGGGACATCGAACGCGCCCTGAGCGACTCCGAGGTGGGCGCCAACCCCTCCAACGACGGCAACGTCATCCGGGTCACCATCCCGGAACTGACCAAGGAACGCCGCAAGGAGTACGTCAAGATCGTCAAGTCCAAGGGCGAGGACGCCAAGGTGTCCATCCGCAACATCCGCCGCAAGGCCAAGGAAACCCTGGACAAGCTGGTCAAGGACGGCGAGGCCGGCGAGGACGAGGGAACCCGTGCCGAGAAGGAACTGGACGCCCTGACCAAGTCCCACGTCGACGGCATCGACGAGCTGCTCAAGCGCAAGGAAGCCGAGCTGCTCGAGGTCTGATGACAGGCGAACAGCAGGCACCCGGGCCGCGCGTCCGGGTGAGGGGGAAAGAGCGGAAGAACCCGACGCCCAAGGCGGGCAGGAATCTTCCCGCCGCGACGGCCGTCGGCCTCGCCATGCTCTTTGCGGTGCTCGGCGGCCTGCTGTTCCTGCCCCTGGCCTTCGTCCTGATCGTCACCGCCTTCGCCGTCTTCGGCGTCTGGGAGGTCTACCGGGCCCTGGAGGCCTCCGGCACCCGGCTGCCGATCATCCCCGCGATGACCGGCACCGTGGCGATGCCGGTCTCCGCCTACTTCGGCGGCCCGGAAAGCCTCATGTTCGCGTTCCTGCTCAGCAGCGTCGCGGTGCTGCTGTGGCGGTCGCTGGAGGGCGCCGCGGGCTCGGCCCGCAGCATCTTCGCCGGCGTCTTCACCATGGCGTGGGTCCCGTTCCTGATCAGCTTCGCGGTCCTGCCGCTGCATGCCGCCGGCGGGGTCACGCCGGTCGGCTTCTGGCCAAACGGCGTGGTGCCCGTCGGTGCCTGGCAGATCGGCACCCTGCTGCTGCTGGTGGTCTCCAACGACACCTTCGGCTACCTCGTCGGCGCGTCCCTCGGCAAACACCCGATGGCTCCCAAGATCAGCCCGAAGAAGTCCTGGGAAGGCTTCGCCGGGTCCGTGGGCGGGGCCGTCGTCGTCGGCGTCCTGGCCTCGATCTTTGTCCTCGGTGAGCCGTGGTGGTTTGGTGCCGCCCTCGCCGTGGGCATGGTGGGAGCGGCGACCGCCGGTGACCTTGCCGAGTCCATGGTCAAGCGTGAGCTTGGCATCAAGGACATGGGCAACAGCCTGCCGGGCCACGGGGGAGTGATGGACCGGCTGGACTCCATCGTCTTCGCCTCGCCGGTGGCCTTCATGATCTTCTCTGCCGCCGCGGGCGGCTGAGCGGGCGGACAACCCCGCCCCGGCGCCTACAATGGTGCCCGTAAAAAGCGCCGTACCGGATCGGCCAGAGCCGGACAACCAGCGCCGAACAACAAGAGCCGCACGGCCTCGAAGGATAAGAAGTAAACAGTGGACAGCAACCGAGTGGACCTCAACCGGCAGATCCCTGCCTCCTTTGACCGCGTCCAGCGCAACCAGTACGGCTACAACGCCAAGCAGGTGGACCAGTTCCTGCGGCAGGCCCGGGTCTCCTTCGAGACCCCGCAGGCCGCCGAGCGCGTGGTCAGGAGCGCCGATGTCCGCGCCGTCACCTTCGACCCGGTCAAGGGCGGCTACGCGGCCGCCGCCGTGGACGCGGCCCTGGACCGGCTCGAGGACGCCCTGGCCCGCAGGGAACGCGACGAACTGGTCGGCGAACGCGGCGAGGACGCCTGGCTGCGCGAGATCGGCCGGCTGGCCGGGCTCCTCCGCGGCCGGCTGCACCGACCGGACGGCCAGCGCTTCCGGCGGCCGGCGAAGGCCAAAGTCCGCAGCTACAACATCGCCGACGTCGACGGCCTCTGCCACGAGCTGATCGGCTACCTGGACGAGGACCAGCCGCTCAGCGTGGACAACGTCCGCCGCGCCACCTTCCGGCCTGCCGTCGGCCGCGACGGCTACGAGGAAACCCAGGTGGATGCATTCCTGGACAAAGTCGTCGAACTCATGGCCGCCATCGACTGACGCGGCCCTAGCGACCGGCCGCCAACTGACCCGGAGCTAGCGCTCCGTCACGAGCGGCCGCTCGGGGGTGTGCAGCCGGGTCATGAGCCGGGTGATGCTGCTCGGCACCCGGCCCCGGGTGGCCCGGGACACCAGGACCATGACGGCGAACGCGGCCGGCACCGTCCACGCCGCCGGCTGCGCCAGCCACGAGGGCGTCCCCGCCGCGCCCAGCACCGCGCCGGCCAGCATCGAACCGCCGCACGCCAGCGCCCCGGTCAGCATCCCCGCGATCGCCCCGGCATCGGTCAAACCGCGCCACCAGATCCCCAGCAGCAGCACCGGGCAGATGGTCGAGGCGGTGAAGGCGAACACCAGCCCCACGCTCCCGGCCAGCGCCGTCGAATCCGTCGTCGCGGCGATCCCCAGCGGCACCACGGCCGAGAACAGCGCCGCGAGCCGGAAGCCGCGGACGCTGCCGCCCAGGATGTCCTGGCTGATCACGCCGGCCAGCGAGACCACCAGCCCGGAGGTGGTGGACAGGAACGCCGCGAACGCCCCGGCCACCACCAGCGCGGAGAGCAGGTCCCCGGCGAGGCCGCCGATCATCCGGCCCGGCAGCAGCAGCACCAGCGCGTCGGCCTGCCCCGCCCCCGCGGCGCCGGGGGCGAAGACCCGCCCGATCAGCCCGTACGCGGTGGGGAAGAGGTAGAAGACGGACAGCAGGCCCAGCACGATCAGGGTGGTCCGCCGCGCCGACTGGCCGTCCGGGTTGGTGTAGAAGCGCACCAGCACGTGCGGCAGGCCCAGCGTCCCGAAGAGCAGCGCCACCAGCAGCGAGATGTTCTGGTACGGGCCGGCCGGCGGCAGCCCGGTGGGGTTCACCGGCGCCTCGGCCACGGCGGGGGTACCGGTGCCGGCGAGCACCAGCAGCAGGAACAGCAGCGGCACGGCCAGGGCGGTGAGCTTCAGCCAGTACTGGAAGGCCTGGACGAAGGTGATGGAGCGCATCCCGCCGGCCATCACGGTGACGCAGACGACGGCGATCACGGCCACCTGGCCCACCCAGGCCGGCAGGCCGGTGGTGATCCGGATGGCCAGCGCCGCGCCGTGCAGCTGCGGGACGATGTACAGCCAGCCCACCATCACCACCACCAGGCTGGTGACCCGGCGGACGGCCCGGGATTCCAGCCGCGCCTCGGTGAAGTCCGGGATGGTGTACGCGCCGGAGCGGCGCAGCGGGGCCGCCACGAACAGCAGCAGCATCAGGTACCCGGCGGTGTAGCCCACCGGATACCAGAGGGCGTCGGTGCCCGAGAGCAGGATCAGCCCGGCCACGCCGAGGAAGCTGGCCGCGGAGAGGTATTCGCCGCCGATGGCCGAGGCGTTCCACCAGGGCCGGACGGTGCGGGACGCGACGTAGAAGTCACCGGTTGTGCGGGAGATCCGCAGGCCGTAGAAACCGATCACGGCGGTGGCGAGGGTGACGGCGGCGAAGGCGGCGACGCCGACCACCGGGTTCATGGCCGCCTCACCGCTCGCCGGCGAGGTCGCGGTAGCGGGCCTCGTTCCGGGCGGCGGTCCGGACGTAGAGCCAGGCGCTCAGCCCGATCACCGGATAGATCCCGGCGCCGAGCAGCACCCAGTCGAAGGGCAGGCCGGCGATCCGCAGCTCGGCGAGTCCCGGCACCAGACCCAGCAGCAGGGCGAAACCCAGCATGATCAGCAGGAACCCGGCGGCCACCACGATCCCGAGCCGGAGCTGGGACCGGATCAGCGCGCGGACGAACACCTGACCGGCGTCGGTCTCTTCCGCCGCCTTCCGTGCCTCAGCCGCGGCTCTGCCACGCCCGGAACCGGCGCCCGTGGCGACGCGGCGCGGGGCGGTGACCCTGACCCGGGTCATGCCTGCGGCCGGATCCGGGTGGCCTCCAGCTTTTCCCGAACCGGGGGCAGGTGCCGGCGGCTGATCGGCAGTTCGGCGCCGGCCACCGCCACGCTGGGCCGGCCCGCCGCCAGCTTCAAGTGACCGACGTGGGCCAACGACACCAGGTAGGAGCGGTGGATGCGCAGGAACCCGGCCTCGGCCCACTGCTGCTCCAGGTCCGCCAGCGGCACCCGGATCAGGTAGCTGGCGTCCGCGGTGTGCAGCCGGGCATAGTCGCCCTGGGCCTGGACGTAGGTGACGTCGTCGCGGCGGATCATCTTGGTGGTGCCACCGAGGTCCACGGTGATCATTTCCGGGGCCGGGCCGCCATCACGCAGCAGCTCGCTGATCCGGCCCACGGAGCGGGCCAGCCGCTCGGCGCGGACGGGCTTGAGCAGGTAGTCCACGGCCGCGAGCTCGAAGGCCTCGAGGGCGCAGTCCTCGTCCGCGGTGACGAAGACGACGGCGGGCGGCCGGGCGCTGCGGGCGATCACCCGGGCGATGTCCAGGCCGGAGAGGGCGGGCATGTGGATGTCGAGGAAGACGGCGTCGACGTCGGCGCTCTCCAGGGTGCGGAGCGCCTCGGCGCCGGAGGAGGCGCGGTGGATGGTGCCGATCCGGTCGTCCCGGCCCAGCAGGAACGCCAGCTCCTCCACGGCGGGCAGCTCGTCGTCGGCGACGAGGACGTTAATCATGGTCCTAGGGTACCGCCGTGCCGGAGCCCCGACGGGCGCCATGGCGGCGTGGGCCGGGCGTTGGCTCAGGCGTCGTGGCGGGGCTGGGACTTCGGGACGCGCAGGGTGATCAGCGTGCCCTCGCCGGGCGCCGTCTCGATCACCAGGCCGTTGTCCTCGCCGTAGACCTGCCGCAGCCGCGCGTCCACGTTGTGCAGGCCCACGTGGTCGCCGCCGCTGTGCCCGGCCAGGACCGAGCGCAGCTGATCCGGGTCCATGCCGACGCCGTCGTCCTCGATCGTCACCTCGGCGAACGCGCCCGAATCGTTGGCCGTGATGCTGATGTGCCCGGGCCCCTCCTTGGCCTCCAGGCCATGCCGGACGGCGTTCTCCACCAGCGGCTGCAGGCTCAGGAACGGGATCACGGTGCTTAGCACCTCCGGCGCGATCCGGAGGCTGACCTGCACCCGCTCGCCGAAGCGGGCGCGCTCCAGCAGCAGGTACCGGTCAATGCAGCGCAGCTCCTCGGCCAGGGTGGTGAAGTCCCCGTGCCGGCGGAACGAATAGCGGGTGAAGTCGGCGAACTCCACCACCAGCTCCCGGGCCCGGACCGGGTCCGTATTGATGAAGGATGCGATCGCGTTCAGTGAGTTGTAGATGAAGTGTGGGCTGATCTGGGCCCGCAGCGCCCGGACCTCCGCCTCCATCAGCAGCGTCCGGGAGGCATCGAGTTCGGCCAGTTCCACCTGGGTGGCCACCCAGTCCGCCACCTCGCCGGTTGCCCGGACCAGGCCGGACCCCGCCTCGGGTGCGAATGCGGCCACCACTCCGGCCACCCCGGACCCTACCCGGATGGGCGCGATGACGGCCGCGTAGCCGGCTCCGGGGGCGCCGGCGGGGGAGCGGCCGCCCGGGGCCCGCAGCTCCCCGGCGGGGATCACGGCGGTGTGGCCGCCCGCCAGCACCGTCGCGGCCACCTCCATCAGGACCGGGCGGAGTTCCTCGGCCGCGCCGTCCCAGGCCAGGACGCCCGTGGTGTCCGTGATGGCGAACCCGTCGCAGCCGAGCAGCCCGCGCAGCTGCCGGCTGGCCTTGCCCGCGCCGGCAGGGTTCAGGCCGGTCCGCAGGTGCTGGCCGGCCCGGGACGCGGCGTGCAGGGTCTTATAGGTGGCCCGCTCGGCGTCGGTGCCAAGGTCGCGGAAGGAGCGCAGGACCTTGAGCCCGACGGCGATGACGACGGCGATCGCCAGCGCGATCACGGCGATGGCCGCGGCGCTGACAAGGGGGGAGTCCGGCATGTTGCCAGCGTAGCGCCCGGCCGGGCGGTCCGCCGTTTGTCGCAGCGCGGCGACCGCTGGGCGACGCCGCCCGCGCCGGTGCTGGAATCTAGCCCACGTCACGTTGCACAGTGATTCCAGTCACACAATCCCGGGGGAGTGTTGTCCGGAGGCCGGAATGCCCGGCGGTGACTCGCCAGTCTCAATGAGGAGGAATGATGGGTCACGACGCCCAGCATACGGACGCAGCGGCGTCCGTGGACTTCAAGCAAGTCCAGTCGACGGAGCAGTTCCAGGAACTGCGCAAACGTCACCGCAGCTTCGTCTTTCCGATGGCCATCGCGTTCCTGCTGTGGTACTTCGCCTACGTCCTGCTGGCCGACTATGCGGTGGGCTTCATGTCCACCAAGGTCTGGGGCAACATCAACGTCGGCCTGATCCTGGGCCTGCTGCAGTTCGTGTCCACGTTCGCGATCACGGGCTGGTACGTCAGCTACTCGAACCGGAAGCTGGACCCCATCGCCTCCGAGATCCGCCAGGAGATCGAAGGCCACGAGTTCGACAAGCACGGCAACCGAGTGAGCGGAACGGCCCAATGACACTGCACGCATCCCTGACGGTCCCCGCGGTCAACGTCGCCGCGCTCAAGGACACCACCCTCCTTAACATGGGCATCTTCGCCCTCTTCGTCGCGGTCACCATGGTGATCGTGTTCCGCGCCAGCCGGAACAACAAAACCGCCGCCGACTACTACGCCGCCGGCCGGTCCTTCACCGGTTCGCAGAACGGCACCGCCATCGCCGGCGACTACCTCTCCGCCGCGTCCTTCCTGGGCATCACCGGCGCGATCGCGGTCAACGGCTACGACGGCTTCATGTACTCCATCGGCTTCCTCGTCGCCTGGCTGGTGGCGCTGCTGCTGGTGGCCGAACTGCTCCGCAATACGGGCAAGTTCACCATGGCAGACGTGCTCTCCTTCCGGCTCCGGCAGCGTCCGGTCCGGATCGCCGCGGCCATCTCCACCCTGGCCGTCTGCTTCTTCTACCTGCTCGCCCAGATGGCCGGCGCCGGCAGCCTGATCTCCCTACTGCTGGGCATCAGCGACTGGGGCGGACAGGCGCTGGTGATCATCGTCGTCGGCGCCCTGATGATCATGTACGTCCTGATCGGCGGCATGAAGGGCACCACCTGGGTGCAGATCATCAAGGCCATGCTGCTGATCGCCGGCGCCGCCGTGATGACCTTCTGGGTCCTCGCGATCTACGGCTTCAACCTCTCGGACCTGCTCGGCGGCGCCGCGGAGACGGCCAAAAACCCGGCCGTCCTGAACCCGGGCCTGCAGTACGGCAAGTCGGACACGTCCAAGCTGGACTTCATGTCCCTGGGCCTGGCCCTGGTGCTCGGCACCGCGGCCCTGCCGCACGTGCTGATGCGCTTCTACACGGTCCCCACCGCCAAGGAAGCCCGCAAGTCCGTGGTCTGGTCCATTTGGCTGATCGGCATCTTCTACCTGTTCACCCTGGTCCTGGGCTACGGTGCCGCGGCCCTCGTGGGCGCCGACACCATCAAGGGCGCCCCCGGCGGCGTGAACTCCGCCGCCCCGCTGCTGGCCTTCCACCTCGGCGGCCCGCTGCTGCTGGGCTTCATCTCGGCGGTGGCGTTCGCCACGATCCTCGCCGTCGTCGCCGGCCTCACCATCACCGCGGCGGCATCCTTCGCCCACGACATCTACGCCAACGTGATCGCCAAGGGCAAGGCCGACGCCGAGACCGAGGTCAAGGTGGCGCGCCGCACGGTGATCGTCATCGGCATCCTCGCCATCGCCGGCGGCATCTTCGCCAACGGCCAGAACGTCGCCTTCCTGGTGGCCCTGGCCTTCGCCGTCGCCGCCTCCGCGAACCTGCCCACCATCGTGTACTCGCTGTTCTGGCGACGGTTCACCACCCAGGGCGCGATCTGGAGCATGTACGGCGGCCTCGCCGCCGCCATCATCCTGATCGCCCTCTCCCCGGTGGTCTCCGGCACGAAGACCTCGATGATCGCCGGCGCGAACTTCGCGATCTTCCCGCTCAGCAACCCCGGCATCGTCTCCATCCCGCTCGCGTTCTTCCTGGGCTGGCTGGGCACCGTGCTGGATAAGCGGCGCGAGGACACCACCAAGCAGGCCGAGATGGAGGTCCGCTCCCTGACCGGGGTGGGCGCGGAGAAGGCCACCAACCACTAACCCGCCACCGCGTAGCTGCATCACCGAACGCACAGGACCCCCGCGCCGCCGGCGCGGGGGTCCTGTGCGTTCCGGGTCAGCCCTCGGCCGGGCCGCGTTCGAGCAGCGGTTGGATCCGGAACGGGATCATCTCGCTCATCGCCAGAGCCGTGTCCGTCCGGTCCACCCCGTCGCAGGAGAGGATCTTGCCGTTGATCCGGAACAGGTCCTCGGCGTCGCGCGCCACCACGCGCAGCAGCAGGTCGGCCGAGCCGGTCAGGCCATAGCCCTCCAAGATCTCCGGGACCGCGGCCAGCTCCACCGCCAGCCTGCCCAGCTTCTGCTGCTGGACGTGGACCGAGATGAAGGCCATCAGCGGGTAGCCCAGCGTGGCCGGATTGATCCGGCGCTCGAAAGAGAGGAACACGTGCTTCTTCTCCAGCTGGGCCATCCGGGCCTGCACCGTGTTGCGGGAGAGTCCCAGCTTCTGTGCGAGGGCCACGACGGTGCCGCGCGGGTCCCGCGCCATGGCCGAAAGCAAGCGGGTGTCCGTGCCATCCAAGGGTTGCATAGTGCGCAAGGTTAGCACGGTCCAGAACGTCTGAACCGGGCAGGATGCTCAAAATATCAGTGGGTGGTTGTACCCAATGGCACTTGTGAGTAGGGTCACAACTATCCGGGGCAACGGCGCCCGGGTGGCCGCCGCGCGCTGGGATCACGAGTCCCGCGGGCAGGGGTCAGACGACGTCAGAAGGTTGCGGACAAACTGTGTTTACCGACGACGCGGGCCAGGGCGGCGCAGCCCCCGGCGGCCCCGGAAACAGTGCAGGATCGAACAGGCGCACGGGCGGGGATCTCGTCCAGCTCATCACCCCGGGGGGTGAACGCGTCAGCCATCCCGAGTTCGACCCCTGGGTCCAGGACATCGGCGATGACGTGCTGACCTCCCTCTACGAGGACATGGTGGCCATCCGGAGGATCGACGCCGAGGCCACCGCTCTGCAGCGCCAGGGCGAGCTCGCCCTCTGGCCGCCGCTGCTGGGCCAGGAAGCCTCCCAGATCGGCTCCGCCCGGGCCCTGCGCGAGGACGACTTCGTCTTCCCCAGCTACCGGGACAACGGCGTCGCCTACGTCCGCGGCGTGAAGCCCGCGGACATCGTCAAGGCCTGGCGCGGCAACGCCCTCGCCGGCTGGGACCCGTACACCGTGAACGTCGCCACCCAGCAGATCATCATCGGCGCGCAGAGCCTCCACGCCACCGGCTACGCCATGGGCATCCAGAACGACGGCGCCGACTCCGCGGCCGTGGCCTACTTCGGCGACGGCGCCACCAGCGAGGGCGACGTCAACGAGGCGATGGTCTTCGCGGCCAGCTTCCAGGCCCCCGTCATCTTCTTCTGCCAGAACAACCACTGGGCCATCTCCGAGCCCGTGATGCTGCAGTCCCACATCCAGATCGCGGACCGGGCCTCCGGCTTCGGCATCCCCAGCATGCGGGTGGACGGCAACGACGTCCTCGCCGTGCTGGCCGCCACCCGGATCGCCCTGGACCGGGCCCGGCGAGGCGGCGGCCCCACCTTCATCGAGGCCGTCACCTACCGCATGGGCCCGCACACGACGGCGGACGATCCCACCCGGTACCGGGACGCCAACGAGCTCGAGGACTGGGCCGCTAAGGACCCGATCCACCGCCTCAAGGTGCTCCTGGAGCGCAAGGGCCTGCTGACCGCAGACGTGGAAACCGCCGTCGCCGCCACGGCCGACGCCGTGGCCAAGGAACTGCGCTCCGGCACCATCAACATGCCCGAACCGCAGCCGCTGCAGATCTTCGAGCACGTCTACAGCACCCCGCACTCCTGGCTGGACCGCCAGCAGGACCACTACACCCGTTACCTGGCCTCCTTCGGCGATCCCGCAGGTGCCCCCTCCGAAGAAGGTGCTCGCTGATGACGCAGATGACCTTTGCCCGGGCGATTAACTCCGGCCTGCGCAAATCCCTCGACAACGATCCCAAGGTGATCCTCATGGGCGAGGACATCGGCACCCTTGGCGGCGTCTTCCGCGTCACCGACGGGCTGCAGAAGGACTTCGGCAAGCACCGCGTCGTGGACACCCCGCTCGCCGAATCCGGCATCCTCGGCACCGCCGTCGGCCTCGCCTACCGCGGCTACCGCCCGGTGGTGGAGATCCAGTTCGACGGCTTCATCTACCCGGCCTTCGACCAGATCGTCAGCCAGGTCGCCAAGATGCACTACCGGACCATGGGTGTCGTGAAGATGCCCATCACCATTCGCGTGCCCTTCGGCGGCGGCATCGGTTCACCCGAACACCACTCCGAGTCGCCCGAGGCGTACTTCACCCACACCTCCGGCCTGCGCGTGGTCAGCGTCTCCAACCCGCAGGACGCGTACACGATGATCCAGCAGGCCATCGCCTGCGACGATCCGGTCCTCTACTTCGAGCCCAAGCGCCGCTACCACGACAAGGGCGAGGTGGACGAGTCCCTGGACCTCTCCGCTGCCCCGTCGATGGAAAAGGCCCGGGTGGTCACCGAGGGCACCGACGTGACCCTGGTGGCCTACGGCCCGCTGGTCAAGACCGCACGTGACGCCGCGCTCGCCGCCGCCGACGAGGGCGTCTTCGTCGAGGTCATCGACCTGCGCTCCCTCGCCCCGGTGGACTTCGCCACGCTGGAGGCCTCGGTCCGCAAGACCGGCCGCCTGGTCATCACGCACGAGGCCAGCCAGTCCGGCGGCCTCGGCGCCGAGGTCGCCGCGAGCATCACCGAACGCTGCTTCTACCACCTCGAGGCCGCCCCCGTCCGGGTCACCGGCTTCGACGTCCCGTACCCCTACTCCAAGCTGGAAATGCACCACCTGCCCGGACTGGACCGGATCCTCGACGGCGTGGACCGGGCCTTGGGCCGCCCCAACTCTTTGAGCGGGCTGGAAGGATGAGCGCAACCATGATCAAGGAATTCCGCCTCCCGGACCTCGGCGAAGGCCTGACGGAATCTGAAATCGTCGCCTGGAAGGTCGGCGTGGGGGACACCGTCACCCTGAACCAGATCATCGCCGAGGTGGAGACCGCGAAGGCCGTCGTCGAGCTGCCCTCGCCGTTCGCCGGCGTCGTCACCGCGCTGCACGAACAGCCCGGCACCGTGGTGGAGGTCGGCAAGCCGATTGTCTCCTTCGAGATCGAGGGCGACGACGACGGCGGCGCCAGTGCGAATTCGGGCGAGGCGCCCGCCAAGCGGGAACCGACGCTGGTGGGCTACGGCGCCATGCCGGAGGGCTCCGGCCGGCCGGCCCGCCGGGCACGGACCTTTTCCGCCGCGGCTGCACCGGCTGCTTCGGCGGCCGCACCCGCTCCGGCTCCTGCTGCCGCTTCCACACCTGCCCCGGCACCGTCACCCGCCGCCGTCGCCGTCCCGCCGAGTGGCGCCCCTGCTGCCGAGCGGCCCCGCTCCACCCCGCCGGTCCGCAAGCTGGCCAAGGACCTCGGCGTCGACCTCGCCGCCGTCACCGGCACGGGGGAGCACGGCCTGATCACCCGGGAGGACGTGCGGAACTTCGTCGGCGGCGGGGACCTCCCGGTCGCCCCGCAGGAACTGGCCGGCGCGCGGCCGGCTACTGCCCCGGCGGCCGGCGAACGGGAAACCCGGACCCCGATCAAGGGCGTCCGGAAGTTCACCGCCGCGGCCATGGTCGCCAGCGCTTTCACCGCGCCGCACGTGACCGAGTTCCTGACCCTGGACGTCACGCCCACCATGGAACTGCTTGCCAGGCTCAAGGACAGCCGGGCCTTCTCCGGGTACAAGCTCACCCCGCTGACCCTGGTGTCCAAGGCCGTGTTGATCGCCCTGCGCAGCCACCCCACGCTCAACGCCCGGTGGGACGAGGCCAACCAGGAGATCGTCCAGTTCAACTACGTCAACCTCGGCATCGCGGCCGCCACGCCGCGCGGGCTGACCGTGCCGAACATCAAGGACGCGGACCGGATGTCGCTGACCCAGCTCTCCACCGCGCTCACCGAGCTGACCGAGACCGCCCGCGCCGGCAAGACCGCACCGGCGGATCTCTCCGGCGGCACCATCTCGATCACCAACATCGGCGTCTTCGGAATCGATGCCGGGACCCCCATCCTCAACCCGGGCGAGGCCGCCATCCTGGCCGTCGGCGCGGTGCGGAAGATGCCGTGGGAGTACCGGGACGAGGTGACGCTGCGCCAGGTCATGACCCTCAGCCTCTCCTTCGACCACCGGCTGGTCGACGGCGAACAGGGCTCCCGCTTCCTGCAGGACGTCGGTGCGCTGCTGTCCGACCCCGGCATGGCAATCGCCATGGCCTAGGTTTATCAGCCCACGGGGCCGGGCATCCCTCCTTTGCCGGAGGGGCGCCCGGCCCTTTGGCGTTCAAGGGCAGGGCCGTCCGGGGGAGACCCGCCCAGGGGAGTTCGCCTAGCGCGTGCCGTTGCCCGGGGCCGTCAGGGCGGCCAGGGCCATGCCCTCCAGCAGCGGCCGGGCACGCTTGAGCGCCATCCGGCGGCCTTGGGTGCGGACCGAGTGCGGGGTGGAGTTGATCAGGCCGAAGGTTGCGTGGGCGCGCATCCGCAGCTCGGCCGGGTCCGTGTCCGGGTGCAGTCCGGAGAGCACGTCCACCCACAGCTCCACGTAGTTCCGCTGCAGGGTCCGGACCTCGGCCTGGTCCTCGTCGGCGAGGTTGCTGAAGTCCTGGTCCTGGACCCGGATCACGTCCGGGTGGCTGAGGGCGAAGTCGACGTGGAACTCGACCAGGCCGGCCAAGGCGGTCTCCGCGGTCCCGGCGCCGGCCACCACGGCCCGGCCGCCGTCGAGCAGGTCCTGGCTGACGCTGAGCAGCATGGCCCCCAGCACCGCCTGCTTGCCGGCGAAGTGCCGGTAGACGGCGGGGCCGCTGACGCCGGCCGCGGCGCCGAGATCCTCCAAGGAGACCCGGTTGAAGCCCTCGGCGGCGAAGAGCGCGGCCGCGGCCTGCAGCAGCGCCTGCCGGCGGCTCTCCTTAGCCCGGCTGCGCTGGGTTGGCTGGCTGGATTCGGTCACCGGCTCACCCTTCTTCTCGGCTGGTCTGGGTATTCACTGTGCTGCACGGGCTCCGTACACCGGGCTGCAACCCGCCGCACCGGCGCTCCTGTGTTGGACATCACAGTTAGTAGAGACTAACCTAAAACTCAGTTATGCGTTACTAACCGAAATGGCCGGACCGGCCGCCCTCAGGGCCCGGTCCGGCCGGGGATGGAAGCAGTCAATGGAGACAATCGCCAGCCTGGTGGATCCGGGCAGCGCAGGCTTCGCCGCCAACCGGGAGGCCCAGCTGGGCCTGGCCCGGGAACTGAAGGAGCGACTGGCCGCCGCCGCGCTCGGCGGGCCGGAAAAGTCCCGCGAACGCCACGTCGCCCGCGGCAAGCTGCTGCCGCGCGAGCGCATCGACCGGCTCCTGGACGACGGCAGCCCCTTCCTGGAAATCGCACCGCTCGCCGCGGACGGCATGTACGACGGCGATTCGCCCGGCGCCGGCGTGATCGCCGGCATCGGCCTGGTCCACGGCCGACAGGTGCTGGTCATCTCCAACGACGCCACCGTCAAGGGCGGCACCTACTACCCGATGACGGTCAAGAAGCACCTCCGCGCCCAGGAGATCGCGCTGGAGAACCGCCTGCCCTGCATCTACCTGGTGGACTCCGGCGGGGCGTTCCTGCCCCGGCAGGACGAGGTCTTCCCGGACAAGGAGCACTTCGGCCGGATCTTCTTCAACCAGGCGCAGATGTCCGCGGCGAAAATTCCGCAGATCGCCTCCGTCATGGGCTCCTGCACCGCCGGCGGCGCCTACGTGCCCGCGATGAGCGATGAGACCGTGATTGTCCGCAACCAGGGCACCATCTTCCTCGGTGGCCCGCCGCTGGTGAAGGCGGCGATCGGCGAGATCGTCACGGCCGAGGAACTCGGCGGCGGCGACGTGCACTCGAAGATCTCCGGCGTCACCGACCACCTGGCCGAGAACGACGAGCACGCCCTGCAGATCGTCCGCGACATCGTCTCCACCCTGCCGCGGCCGGCCGCCCCCGCCTGGGAGATCGACACCGTCGTCGAACCCGAAGCGGACCCGGCCGTGCTCTACGGCGCCGTCCCCACCGACGTCAACGCCCAGTACGACGTCCGCGAGGTCATCGCCCGGCTGGTGGACGGCAGCCGCTTCCACGAGTTCAAGAAGAACTACGGCACCACCCTGGTCACCGGCTTCGCCAAGCTGCACGGCCACCCCGTGGGCATCGTGGCCAACAACGGCGTCCTGTTCAGCGAGTCCTCCCTCAAGGGTGCACACTTCGTCGAACTCTGCGACCAGCGCGGGATCCCGCTGATCTTCCTGCAGAACCTCTCCGGCTTTATGGTCGGCAAGGACTACGAACAGGGCGGCATCGCCAAGAACGGCGCCAAGATGGTCACCGCCGTCGCCACCGCCCGGGTGCCCAAGCTCACCGTGGTGATCGGCGGCTCCTTCGGCGCCGGCAACTACTCAATGTGCGGCCGGGCCTATTCGCCGCGCTTCCTCTGGATGTGGCCGGCCTCCCGGATCTCGGTCATGGGCGGCAACCAGGCCTCCAGCGTCCTCGCCACGGTCAAGCGCGACCAGTACGAGGCCCGCGGCGAGGAATGGTCCGCCGCGGACGAGGAGGCCTTCAAGGCCCCGATCAAGCAGCAGTACGAGGACCAGGGCAGCCCCTACTACTCGACCGCCCGCCTGTGGGACGACGGCATCATCGACCCCGCGGACACCCGCACCGTTCTGGGACTGGCGCTCGACGTCGTCTCCCGCACCCCGCTGCCGGAGACCTCCTTCGGCCTCTTCCGGATGTGAGCCCCGCCGTGACAGTAACCACCAGCACCCCCGCCGCCTCGACCTCCGCGCCGCTCTTCGGCGCCGTCCTGGTGGCCAACCGGGGCGAGATCGCCTGCCGCGTGATCCGCACCCTGCGCGCCCTCGGCATCCGCTCGGTCGCCGTCTACTCCGACGCCGACGCCGGCGCCCGCCACGTGCGGGAGGCCGACGCCGCCGTCCGGATCGGGCCTGCGGCCGCCACCGAGAGCTACCTCAAGATCGAGGCCATCATCGATGCCTGCCGCCGCAGCGGCGCCGAGGCCGTGCACCCCGGCTACGGCTTCCTCAGCGAGAACGCCGACTTCGCCCGCGCCCTGGAGCGGGCCGGCATCACCTTCATCGGACCCGGCGTCGAATCCCTGAACATCATGGGCGACAAGATCCGCTCCAAGAACCACGTCACCGGCTACGGCGTCCCCGTGGTCCCCGGCGTCGCCGAACCCGGCATGAGCGACGCCCAGCTGATCGAGGCCGCTGCCGGCGTCGGGTACCCGCTGCTGATCAAGCCCTCCGCCGGTGGCGGCGGGAAGGGCATGCACGTGGTCGAACGCCCCGAGGACCTGGCGGCCACGCTCGCGACGGCCCGCCGGGTCGCGGCCAGTGCCTTCGGCGACGACACCCTGTTCCTGGAGCGGCTGGTCACCACCCCGCGGCACATCGAGGTCCAGGTCCTCGCCGACAACCACGGCAACGTCATCCACCTCGGAGAGCGCGAGTGCTCCCTGCAGCGCCGGCACCAGAAGGTGATCGAGGAGGCCCCGTCCCCGCTGCTGGAAAGCCTTCCCGACGGCGCCGCCATCCGCGCACGGCTCGGCGAGGCCGCATGCCAGGCCGCCCGCAGCGTCAACTACTCCGGCGCCGGCACCGTGGAGTTCCTGGTCTCCGACGACGCCCCGGACGAATTCTTCTTCATGGAGATGAACACCCGCCTGCAGGTCGAGCACCCGGTCACCGAGATGGTCACCGGCATCGACCTGGTCGAATGGCAGGTCCGCATCGCCGCCGGGGAGGAACTCACCGTGGCCCAGGACGACGTCGTCCTCACCGGCCACTCCGTGGAGGCCCGGGTCTACGCCGAGGTGCCGGAGAAGAACTTCCTGCCCTCCGGGGGAGAGGTGCTGCTGCTGGACGAACGCGGGGGGATCTTCACCGCGCTCGAGGACGCGGACGCCGCCGTGCTGGACGCCCCGGTCCCGGCAGCGGCGGACCCGGACATCCGGATCGACTCATCGCTGCGGCCCGGCGCCGAGATCTCCAGCGACTACGACCCGATGATCGCCAAGGTGATCGCCCGCGGTCCGGACCGGGCCGCGGCCCTTGCGAAGCTGGACACGGCCCTCTCCCGCTACACGGTGCTGGGTCCGGAGACCAACGTCGAATACCTGCGGATGCTGATCAACGACGAGGACGTCCGCGCCGGCCGGCTCGACACCGGCCTGATCGAACGAAAAATGCCGGGCTTCACCTTCCGGCGGCCCGGCGACGCGGAGCTGATGGCGGCGGCCCTGCCGTTCTGGGTCCTCGCCGAGAGTCCCGCGGGCCTGGGCTCGCCCTGGGACAGCGTCCGCGGCTGGCGGCTCGGGGCACCGGCGGCGTGGACCATGAGCTTCGGCATCCCCGGCGGCGGGCTCGCCACCGTGGCGGTCACGTTCGTGGAGAACATCGACCTCGGCCGCGCCCGGGTCCGGGTCGACGGCGGCACCGAGCATGACGTGGCCGTGATCGGCCTCTCCGACGACACCATCGTCTTCGACATCGACGGCGTGGAGCACCGGTTCGCGCTCGCGCAGTCCGGGCACGACTTCCTTCGGGAAGACCCGCCCGAGTTCCTCTTCGTTGGCAACGAGGGCTGGTCCTGCCGGCTCGAGCCGCTGACCCGGGAAGCCCGGCTCGCCCGGGTGCTCGCCGCCGTCGAACGCGAAGAGGGCGCCGCGGACCCCGCGGTGCGCTCGCCGATGCCCGGCACTGTGGTGTCCGTCTCCGTGGCCCACGGCGACGCCGTCACCGCGGGTCAGGCGCTGGTGGCCGTGGAGGCCATGAAGATGGAGCACCAGCTCACCGCACCCCTGGACGGCACCGTCCACCTCAGCATCACCACCGGCGACCTGGTCAAGGCAGACCAGGTCCTCGCCACCATCCACCCACAGGAGTGATCCCCATGCCCGATTTTGAACTCAGCGAGGACTACCAGGACCTCTCCGACACCGTCCGCGACTTCGCCGACCAGGTGGTTGCCCCGGTCTCCGCCAAGCACGACGAGGAACACAGCTTCCCCTACGAGGTCGTCTCCCAGATGGCCGACATGGGCCTCTTCGGCCTGCCGTTCCCGGAGGAAGCCGGCGGTATGGGCGGGGACTACTTCGCCCTGGCCCTGGCCCTGGAGCAGCTGGGCCGCGTGGACCAGTCCGTCGCCATCACCCTGGAGGCTGGAGTCTCGCTCGGCGCCATGCCGATCCACCGCTTCGGCTCCGACGCGCAGAAGGAGGAGTGGCTGCCGCTGCTGGCCTCCGGCAAGGCGCTCGCCGGCTTCGGCCTGACCGAGCCCGAGGCGGGTTCGGATGCCGGCGGCACCAAGACCACCGCCCGGCTGGAAGGCGTCGGAGACGCAAAAAATTGGGTGATCAACGGCAACAAGGCGTTCATCACCAACTCCGGCACCGACATCACTAAACTTGTTACCGTCACCGCGGTCACCGGCCAGCAGGAGCGCCCGGACGGCAGCATCAAGAAGGAAATCTCCACCATCCTGGTGCCCACCAGCACGCCCGGGTTCACGGCGGAGAAGGCCTACAACAAGGTCGGCTGGAACGCCTCGGACACCCACCCGTTGACGCTCGACAACGTCCGGGTTCCGGAAGAGAACCTGCTCGGCACCCGCGGCCGCGGCTACGCCAACTTCCTCTCCATCCTCGACGAGGGCCGCATCGCCATCGCCGCGCTCGCCGTCGGCGCCGCCCAGGGCTGTGTGGACCAGTCGGTGAAGTACGCCAAGGAACGCAGCGCCTTCGGCCAGAACATCGGCAAGTACCAGGCCGTCGCGTTCAAGATCGCCCGCATGGAGGCCCGGGCCCACACCGCCCGCCTGGCCTACTACGACGCCGCCGCCCGGATGCTCGCCGGCAAGCCGTTCAAGACCCAGGCGGCCATCGCTAAGATGATCGCAGGCGAGGCAGCCATGGACAACGCGCGGGACGCCACCCAGGTGTTCGGCGGCTATGGCTTCATCAACGAGTTCACCGTGGCGCGCCACTACCGCGACTCCAAGATCCTGGAAGTCGGCGAGGGCACCACGGAGGTCCAGCTGATGCTGATCGCCCGCGAACTGGGCCTGTAGCCGCACGGAAGGACCTTTCGATGATCGACAAAGTTGTTGCCAGTGCCGCCGAGGCCGTGGCGGACATCCCCGACGGCGCCTCGCTCGCCGTCGGCGGCTTCGGCCTCTGCGGCATCCCGGTGGCGCTGATCGCGGCCCTGCACGAGCGCGGCGCCACGGACCTGGAGACCGTCAGCAACAACTGCGGCGTGGACGACTGGGGCCTGGGGATCCTGCTCAAGGACGGCCGGATCCGCCGGACCATCAGCTCCTACGTGGGGGAGAATAAGGAGTTTGCCCGGCAATACCTGGCCGGTGAGCTCGAGGTGGTCCTCACCCCGCAGGGCACCCTGGCCGAAAAGCTGCGCGCCGGCGGGGCCGGGATCCCCGCGTTCTACACGCCCGCCGGCGTCGGCACCCAGGTCGCCGAGGGCGGCCTGCCGCAGAAGTACGACGCCGACGGCAACGTCGCGGTGGCCTCCGCGGCCAAGGAGGTCCGCAGCTTCCACGGCGCCGACTACGTGCTGGAGGAGGCGTTGACGCCGGACTTCGGCCTGGTCCACGCCTGGAAGGGGGACCGGCACGGCAACCTGGTCTTCCACGCCGCCGCAATGAACTTCAACCCGCTCTGCGCCATGGCCGGAAAGATCACCATCGCCGAGGTGGAGGAACTCGTGGAACCGGGGGAGCTGGATCCCGGACAGATCCATGTCCCGGGCATCTTCGTCCAGCGCGTGGTCCTGGCCCCGGAGGCGGAGAAACGCATCGAGAAACGGACCGTGGCCGCCGCGCCCGCCACGCCCGCCGTAACGACAGGAGCCTGACCGTGGAGAGCACCCAGACCCCGGACGGCCCGGCCCGGCCCGAAACCGTCCGGCACGAATACCGCCCGCCCGCCGTCGAACACGGCGCCGTTACCGGTGGCGCCGACTCCGCCGCGCCGGCCAGGGGCTGGACCCGGAACGAGCTCGCCGCCCGCGTGGCGCGGGAGCTGCACAACGGCCAGTACGTCAACCTCGGCATCGGCATGCCCACGCTGATCCCGAACTACATTCCGGACGGCGTCGAGGTGGTGCTGCACTCGGAGAACGGGATCCTCGGCGTCGGGCCTTACCCGGCCGAGGACAGAGTCGACCCCGACCTGATCAACGCCGGCAAGGAGACCGTCACGGTCAACAAGGGCGCCGCCTTCTTCGACTCCGCCGCATCCTTCGGGATGATCCGCGGCGGCCACGTCGACGTCGCCGTCCTCGGCGCCATGGAGGTGGCGCAGAACGGGGACCTCGCCAACTGGATGATCCCGGGCAAGATGGTCAAGGGAATGGGCGGAGCGATGGACCTGGTCTTCGGTGCCAAGAAGGTGATCGTGATGATGGAACACGTTGACCGCAACGGCAACCCGAAGATCGTGGAGCGCTGCTCCCTGCCGCTGACGGGCAAGGGCTGCGTGGACCGGATCATCACCGACCTTGCCGTCATCGACGTCGTGACCGAGGGCGGGACCTCGCGGCTGGTGCTGCGGGAACTGGCTCCGGACGTGACCGCGGAAGAGGTGGCCGCGGCCACCGGCGCCGAACTTTTCGAGGAAGACCAGGAACTCTCCGTATGACCACCAGCCACTCCCACATGGACGCCGACGCCGGCGGCGCGGGCCGCCGCGTCATCGAACAGCGCGGCCTCTACTTCGACGAGCTCGAGGAAGGCGTCGCCTACGCGCACCGGCCCGGCCGGACCGTGACCGAGACGGACAACGTCCTGTTCACCACCATGACCATGAACACCCAGTCGCTGCACCTGGACGCCGCCTGGAGCGCCGGACAGCCCTTCGGCCAGCGGCTGATGAACTCCATGTTCACCCTGGCCACCATGGTGGGCCAGTCCGTGCCGCAGCTGACCCAGGGGACCATCATCGCCCAGCTGGGCCTGACGGATGTGTCCTTCCCGCACCCGCTCTTCCACGGGGACACGCTCTACACGGAGACGGTGGTGACCGGGAAGCGGCTCTCCTCGTCCCGGCCGGGCCAGGGCATCGTGACCATGGAGCACACCGGCCGGAACCAGGACGGCACCGTGGTGGCCCGCGCCACCCGCAGCTGCCTGATGTGGACCCGCGACGCGCACACTTCGCAGCAGGCGGGGTCGCAGCCGGCGTCGCAGCAAAATGGGTCGCGGGAAGCCGCGTCACCGGAGGCCGCCGAAAAGGGGAGAATCGAGGCATGACCTTCCTGATGGGCCCCGCCCTGCTCTTCTGCCCCGCCGACCGGCCCGAGCGCTACCAAAAGGCCGCCGACCGCGCGGACACGGTGATCGTGGACCTCGAGGACGCCGTCGCCCCCGCGGACAAGCAGCGCGCCCGCGGGGCCATCCTGGCCCAGCTCGGCTCGGCCGGTGACGTGCCCGAACTGGATCCCAGCCGGACCATCATCCGGATCAACCCGGCCGGGACCGAGGAGTTCGGGAAGGACCTGCACTGCCTCAAGCACACCCCCTACCGGCACGTGATGCTCGCCAAGGCCGAAAGCGCCGCCCAGCTCCGTGAGCTGGACGGCTTCAGCGTGATCGCCCTGTGCGAGACGGCGGCCGGGATCGTTAACGCCGCAGCCATCGCCGCCGAACCGAACGTGGTGGGCCTGATGTGGGGCGCCGAGGACCTGATCGCCTCCCTCGGCGGGACGTCCAGCCGGAACGACGACGGCGGCTACCGCGCCGTCGCCCTGCACGCCCGCTCCACGGTGCTGCTTGCCGCCCGCGCCGCCGGCAAGGAAGCGGTGGACTCGGTCTACGTCAACATTCCGGACCTGGACGGCCTGGCCGCCGAGAGCCGCGACGCCGTCGCCTCCGGCTTCGGCTCCAAGGCCTGCATCCACCCGAACCAGGTGGCCGTGGTCCGGGAGGCGTACGCCCCGTCCGAGGAAGAAGTGGCCACGGCGCGCGAGCTGCTCGACGCCGCCGCAGCCGCCGGAACGGGCGTCTTCCAGCACAAGGGCAGCATGATCGACGGGCCCATCCTCAAGCACGCTGAGGCCACGCTCCGCCGCGCCGGGCACTAGCCTTCAGGCCCGCTGGGGGCGGGACCTGCTGGCCTCGCCCTGAATTCTCATCGATTCGCCACAGATGGCCGAAATGCGAGGGTTCATAGCGGCCAACTCCGTCAAATGGGCGTAGGTTGCGGCCGAAACCCGCCCCGATCCACGCCGAAGAATGGGCATGCTCGTCGCAGCTGGTGGGGTATGGGCGTGCTCAGCGGCGCCAGAGGTAGCGGTTCTCCGGCCGGCCGGCGGCGCCGTACCGCGGGGTAAGCCGGGCGAAGCCGTTGACCACCAGGTACTCGAGGTACCGCCGGGCGCTGACCCGGGAGAGGCCCAACCTCAGCGCCAGCCCGGCCGCGGACACGTCCCCGGGACTGGCCCGCAGCGCCTCGATCACCGCGTCTAGGGTGGGCCGGGACAACCCCTTGGGCAGCCGCACCGCGTCCGCACCAGCGCCGGCACCGGTCCCCGCACCGTTCCCGCCGTCGTCGGCCCCTGACGCCTGACCTGACGCCTGACCCGCCGCTTGACCGGTCCCGGCCGCCGCAACAGCCCGGCGGGAAGGTGCCACCAGCCGGTCGATCCGGTCCTGGTCCAGCGGCCCGCCCGAGGACCCGGCCGCCAGCTCATCGCGCAGCGCCACGTACTCGTCCAACCGCTCGTTGAGGGCCTGCGAGGTGAACGGTTTCACCAGGTAGTGCAGCACCCCGCCGGCCATCGCCGCGCGGACCGTCTCCAACTCCCGGGACGCGGTGATCACCAGGACGTTCGTGGGCTGGTGCGGCCGGTTCCGGAGCTGCCGCAGCACCTCCAGCCCGGACATGTCGGGCAGGTGGATGTCCAGCAGGACCAGATCGGGCAGCAGCTCCGCGGCGAGGTCCAGTCCCTGCCGTCCCGAGTGGGCGGTGCCGACGACGTCGAAGCCGCCGCGGGCCAGCAGGAACCCGTGATGGATCCCCGCCACCGCCACGTCATCGTCGATGATGAGGGTGCGTATGCCGCTCATAGCCGTTCCAGTGCCGCCTTCCGTGGGGCGTCCGGCCCCTCCGGGGGAGCCGCCGCGGCGCTCCCCGCCGTGTGTGAAGTAGTAATCGTGCCGAAGGTGACCGTAAACCGCGCCCCGCCCAGGTCCGAAAGGGTCACCGCCGCCGTCCCGCCGCGCCGCCGGGCAACGCGCTGGACCAGGGCCAGCCCGAATCCGCGGGTGTTCACGCCGTCGGTATCCTTGCTCGTGACGCCGGGTTCGAACACCGCCTGCCGGTCCGCGTCCGGCACGCCCGGGCCGTCGTCCTCGACGGTGAGCACCCGGCCGCCGGCCGGGGTCTCGGCGAGGGCGACGGCCACGGTGCTGTCGTAGCCGGCGGCGTCCACGGCGTTGTCGATCAGGTTTCCCAGCACGGTGATGACGTCGTCGGTCCCGTCCGGGGAGCAGACCGAGTCCTCCGCGACCTCGATGTCGATCCCGCGCTCGGCGCACACCGTGGACTTGGCGATCAGCAGGGCCCGGACGCCGTCGTCGGTGATGCCGGCCGCCAGCGGTCGGTTCACGAAGCCGGCGTCGGCGGCGCTGCGGCCCAGGAACTCTACCGCCTTCGACTGTTGGCCCAGTTCCAGCAGCCCGGAGACGACGTGCAGCTTGTTCGCGAACTCGTGCGCCTGGGCCCGGAGCGCCTGCGTCACGTCCAGGGCGCCGTCCCGGTCCCGCAGCATGGCGTGCAGCTCGGTCCGGTCCCGCAGGATCAGCACTTTGCCCACCTCCCGGCCGTCCACCGTGGCGGCGTTGACCTTGCCCAGCAGGATCCGCTCGCCGGAGAGGACCAGTTCCTCGGTGCTGGACCCGGCCGCGAGGAGCCGGTGGATGCCCGGCTCCAGGGAGGCGGTGGCGGGGGAGCCGAGGATCTCCTCGCCCACGCCCAGCAGCCGCCGGGCCTCGTCGTTGACCAGCACCACGGTGCCGTCGGCGTCGACCGCCACGAGCCCCTCGCCCAGGCCGTGCAGCATGGCGTCCCGGGTCTCGAGCAGCGCAGCGATGTCCTCCGGTTCCAGCTTGTAGATCCGCCGCCAGACCAGCTTGGAGATGTACATCGCGCCGAGGGACCCCAGCAGTGCGGCGCCCACCAGCCAGCCGAAGAGCTGCGGCAGGTCCTCGTAGAGGTCGGCGGCGAGGGTGCTCTCCAGGACCCCCACGGAGGCCGACCCGATCACCGCCCCGTTCCGGTCGAAGATGGGCACCTTGACCCGCCAGGACTCGCCGAGGGTGCCGGTCTGGGTTCCCACGTAGATGTCCCCGGCGAGCGGGACGGACGGGTCCGTGGAGACGTGCTTGCCGATCTCCTCCGGGTTCGGGTGGGACTGCCGCACGCCGAACTTGTCCGTCACCACCACATAGGTGACGTTCGAGGCTTGCCGGATCACCTCGGCGATCGGCTGGATGGTTTCCGCGGGGGCGGGCGTGCCGAAGGCGTTGATGACCGACGGGAGCCGCGCCACGGACTCGGCCACGCCGATCAGCCGGCTCTTGTACGCATCGCGCAGCTGCGCCTCCTGCATGCGGATGGTCACGACGCCGACGGCGGTGAGCACGGCCAGGACGATGGCCAGCTGGAGGGCCACCAGCTGGAAGCGGAGCGGAACGCTGTGAAACACCTCACAAGTCTGCCACCCGGGACCGCCGCCCGGTGCCGGAAGCCGGCCACGATCCGTGACCAATATGACCACTACTACCTCTACGTCCTAATACTGTCCCGGCACGTTGGCCGCTCCTAGGGTCGGGGAAGTGATTCCAATGATGTGCATCACATGTGTCCAAGGAGAGATCATGACGTTCCACCACACCTTCACCCGCCGCGCCGCCCTCACCGCCGGAGCGGCCGGCCTGGCCCTCACACTCGCGGCCTGCGGCGGCAGCACCGGCACCGGCAGCGCCGCCGGCACCGGATCCGCCGCCGAACCGGTCAAGAAGCTCAGCATCATCGTCCCCGCCAACCCCGGCGGCGGCTGGGACCAGACCGGCCGGGCCATTCAGGCGGACCTGCAGTCCAACAAGCTCGTCAGCTCCGCCCAGGTCACCAACATCGGCGGCGGCGGCGGCACCAACGGCCTGGCCAAGCTGGCCACCGAAAAGGACGCCAACACCCTGATGGTGATGGGCTACGTCATGGTCGGGGCCGTCGAGACCAACGGCGCCAAGTCCCGCCTGGAGGACACCACCCCGATCGCCCGCCTCACCGAGGAGCCCCTGGTCCTGGTGGTCCCGGCGTCCTCGAAGTACCAGTCCGTCAAGGACCTGGTGGACGACATCAAGGCCAACGGCAAGGGTGTGGCCATCACCGGCGGCTCGGCCGGCGGCGCGGACCACATCCTGGCCGGGCAGATCCTCAAGTCCCAGGGCGTCGGCTCGGATAAGCTGAACTACATTGGCTACTCCGGCGGCGGCGAATCCATTGCCGCGCTGCTGGGCAACAAGGTCCAGGCCGGCATCTCCGGCATCGGCGAATACGCCGAACAGGTCAAGGCCGGCAAGGTCCGCGCGCTCGCCGTCTCCGGCAAGGGCGAGGTCCCGGCGCTGCCCGGCATTAAGCCACTCACCGAGCAGGGCATCGACGTCGTGCTGACCAACTGGCGCGGCGTGGTGGCCCCCGGCTCCATCGACGACGCCCAGAAGACCAAGCTGACCGAACTCGTCACCAAGCTGCACGAGACCGAGGCCTGGAAGTCCACCCTCAAGAAGAACAACTGGGACGACGCATTCCTGGCCGGCGACGGCTTCAAGACCTTCCTGGGCGAGGACATCACGAAGGTCAAGACCACGCTGACCGAGATCGGCCTGGTCAAGTAACAGTGTCCGCCCCAACAACAGAGTCCACCCACGTGGAGGCGCCCGCCAAGCGGCCTCTCGGGGAGATTCTCTTCGCCCTCCTGTTCGTCAGCATCGGCGCGGCGGGACTCCTGACGGCGGGATCCATCCCGATCCCGCCGTCGGAGACCGGCATCGGCCCCCGTGCCTTCCCCTACATCGTCTGCGGCACCCTCGTGGCCGTCGGCACCGGCATCGTCATCCAGGTCCTGCGCGGCAAGGTGGGCCAGGCCGAGGAGGGCGAGGACCTCGACGCAGACGCCTCCACAGACTGGGTGGCCCTGGCCAAGCTGGTCGGCTTCGTGGTGCTGCACATCGTCCTGATCGAACCCGCCGGCTGGCCCGTGGCCGCGGCGGTCCTGTTCAGCGGGGCGGCCTGGACCCTTGAGGCCAAGCCGCTCTGGAAGGCGATCGTCGTCGCTGTGATCATGGCACTGCTCCTGCAGTACGTCTTCGGCGGCCTGCTGGGCGTGTCCCTGCCCCCGGGTCCGCTCTTCGAGGGGGTGCCGTTCTTCCATGGATAGCATTACGTTCCTGCTCGACGGCTTCGCCAACGCCCTCCAGCCGGTCTACCTGCTCTACGCCCTGGGCGGCGTCTTCGTCGGCACCGCCGTCGGCGTCCTCCCGGGCATCGGCCCGGCCATGACCGTGGCGCTGCTGATGCCCATCACCTATGCCCTGGATCCGGCTGCGGCGCTGATCGTGTTCGCCGGCATCTACTACGGCGGCATGTACGGCGGGTCGACGACGTCGATCCTGCTCAACACCCCCGGTGAATCCGCCTCGATCGTCACCGCCCTCGAGGGCAACAAGATGGCCAAGGCCGGCAGGGGAGCGGCGGCGCTGGCGACGGCGGCGATCGGTTCGTTTATCGCCGGCACCATCGCCACTGTGCTGCTGTCCTTTTTGGCCCCCGTCGTGGCGGAATTCGCCGTCGGCCTCGGCCCGGTGGACTACGTGGCACTCATGGTGGTGGCCTTCCTCACCGTCGGCGCGCTGCTGGGCGCCTCGGTGCTCCGCGGGCTCGCGTCCCTGGCCCTGGGCCTGTTCATCGGCCTGATCGGCATCGACGACAGCACTGCCCAGCAGCGCTTCACCTTCGACAACCCCAATTTGGTGGACGGCATCGACATGGTGCTGGTGGCCGTGGGCCTTTTCGCCCTGGGCGAGGCGCTCTACGTCGCCTCCAAGCTCCGGCACGGTCCGGTGGAGGTCATCCCGGTCAGCAAGGGCAAGAACGCCTGGCTGTCCAAGGAGGACTGGAAGCGGTCCTGGAAGCCGTGGCTGCGCGGAACGTTCATCGGCTTCCCGATCGGCACGGTCCCCGCCGGCGGTGCGGACGTCTCCACGTTCCTGTCCTACGCGGCGGAACGGCGGCTGGCCAAGGGCGAGAACCGGCGCCAGTTCGGCAAGGGCGCGATTGAGGGCGTCGCCGGTCCCGAGGCGGCCAACAACGCCGCCGCCGCCGGTGTCCTGGTGCCGCTGCTGACCCTAGGTATCCCCACCACCGCCACCGCGGCGATGATGCTGACCGCGTTCCAGCGCTACCAGATCCAGCCCGGGCCGCTCCTGTTCGAAAACCAGGGCGCCCTGGTCTGGACCCTCATCGCCTCCCTGTACGTGGGCAACCTGATGCTGCTGGTGCTGAACCTGCCGCTGGTGGGCCTCTGGGTGAAGATCCTGCAGATCCCGAGGCCGTTCCTCTACGCCGGCATCCTGGTCTTCGCGGCCCTCGGGGCGTTCTCGGTGAACTTCTCGCCGATAGACGTCGGGGTGCTGCTGGTGGTGGGCATCCTGGGCTACTTCATGCGCCGCTACGGCTACCCCGTGGCGCCCATGGTGGTGGCGATGATCCTGGGGCCGATGTTCGAGGTGCAGTTGCGGCGCTCGCTGCAGCTCTCCCAGAACGACCCCACCGCGCTGTTCTCCACCCCGTTCGCCGTCGTGGTCTACGCGACCATGGCGCTGATCTTCCTGGGTTCCTGGTGGCTGCGCCGCCGGCAGGCCGCCCTGGAGGCGGTCACCGAGAAGGAATCCGTGTCCGTCTAAGGCGGGAGCATTAGCCAGGCCACCGCGCCTGTTTGCCACGAATGGCCGGAATGGTACCCACCATTCCGGCCATTCATGTCAGATCGCTGCGTTCCCGGCGGGCACTCAGTCCTCCGGCGGCAGGGACAGCGGCGGGATGGACTCCTCCAGCAGGATCCGGACCCAGCGCTGGCCGGTTGCGCGGAACTCCGCCCGGGTGGCGAAGCGGTAGTGGAAACTCCGGGCCCGCACCCAGCGCGGCCGGGCGCCGTCGAACGGGTCCTCCCGCAGCAGCCGCAGCGTGGGCCGGTCTGCCTCCAGCAGCTTCGCCAGGAACGCGTAGAACCATTGCTCGTGCACGCTGCGCAGCGGCAGGAACCACATCAGCCAGTCCAGCCGCAGGTGGTACGGCGCCCACTGCCGCGGCAGCCGGCGGACATCTCCGGGCTTGCCGCGGAACCCGTACTCCCGCCAGTCCGCCGTCTCGTCCGGCTCGGCGTCCAGGGTCCCCTCCACCACGATCTCGATCCGCTGCTTGGTCACCGAGCCGAACGCCCCGTAGGCATTGACCAGCTGCCAGCGGTTGAACGCGGCATTCATCAGCTGGTACGACGAGACCAGGTTCGCCGCCGGGCGGTAGCTGAGCACCAGCAGCAACACGGTGGCCAGGCTAACCAGCACCAGCCAGGGCAGCGGCGCCTGGGAGCCCTCCGTTGACACGACACCTCCCGCCGGCACTGCTCCCTCCGCCGCACCCGGGGGCCGCCAGCCGGACGGCAGGCCGGGGAACAGGGCGTGCAGCACCGGATCGCTCACCGCCGCGAAAGCCAGCAGGATCGCCATCCAGTTCAGCCACGCGAAGTTGCCGCTGGCCACCAGCCACAGCTGGGTGAACACCACGATCCCCGCGGCCACGGACGCCAGCGGCTGCGGGGCGAACAGGAAGAACGGCACGACCAGCTGGGCGCCATGGTTGCCCAGGACCTCCAGCCGGTGCCAGGCCTTCGGCATCAGGTGGGCCTGGCGGCTCAGGGGCCCGGGCATCGGCTGGGTTTCGTGGTGGTAGTACAGCGCGGTGAGGTCCCGCCACTCCCGGCCGCCGCGGATCTTGATCATCCCCGCCCCGAATTCCAGCCGGAACAGCAGCCACACCAGCAGGAGCAGGACGGTCCGCGGCGGGGGAGTCTGCTCCGAGCCGAGGAACCCTACGGTGAACCCAGCCTCCAGCAGCAGCATCTCCCAGCCGAACCCGTAGAACGTCTGGCCCACGTTCACGATCGACATATACAACAGCCAGAGCGCCAGGAACGCCAGCAACGGCAGCCACGGCGGCCCCTGCTGCGGCAGGCCCAGCACCAGGGAGGCGCCGATCACCATCCCGACGGCGCACACCGCGCGCAGCAAACGGTCCGAATAGTGCCAGGCGAACAGGGTGGGCCGGAGCGGGCGCCGGGCCCGGGCCAGGAGCGAGGGCGCCGGGAGCAGTCCGCGCTCGCCGAGGAGCGCCGGAAACTGGTTCAGCGAGGAGAGGAACGCGACCACAAAAACGGCCGCGACGCCGCGCTGCAGTACCTGCCGGGCGAATCCGTAGTCCGGCGCGTCAAACCAGGCCGTCCACTCCACGATTCCCACGGTACGCCGCCGCCGGACGGCGTCAAGGCGCGGCCGGGGCAGTGCCGGTGCGGGATACTGGAGGCATGAAGCCGCGCAGCATTGTCCTCCTCGGATCCACCGGGTCCATCGGTACCCAGGCCCTCGACGTCGTCGACGGGGCGCCCGACCGGTTCGAGATCGTGGCGCTCAGCGCGGGCGGCGGCAACCTAGAACTCCTGGCCCGGCAGGCGGTCCACACCCGGGCCCGCGCCGTCGGCATCGCCGCCGGCGACCCGGCAGGCCTGCAGCGCCTGATCGACGACGCCGCGCGCGCGGCCGGGGTGACCGGCTACCGGCCGGAGATCCTCGCCGGCCCGGACGCCGCCACCCGGATCGCGGAGATCCCCGCCGACGTCGTCCTCAACGGCATCACCGGCTCGATCGGCCTGGCCCCCACCCTCGCCGCCCTGAAGTCCGGCGCCACGCTCGCCCTGGCGAACAAGGAATCCCTGATCGTCGGCGGCGCCCTGGTCAAGGCCGCCGCCCGCGAGGGCCAAATCGTCCCGGTGGACTCCGAACACTCCGCCATCGCCCAGTGCCTGCGCTCCGGCACCGCCGCCGAGGTGGACCGCCTGGTCCTGACGGCCTCCGGCGGTCCGTTCCGCGGCCGGACCCGGGCCGAGCTGCTGGACGTAACCCCGCAGGACGCCCTGGCCCACCCCACCTGGGACATGGGCCTGATGGTCACCACCAACTCCGCCACCCTGGTCAACAAGGGCCTGGAAGTGATCGAGGCGCACCTGCTCTTCGACATCCCGCTGGAGAAGATCGACGTCGTGGTCCACCCGCAGTCCGTGGTGCACTCGATGGTGCAGTTCACCGACGGATCCACCATCGCCCAGGCCTCCCCGCCGGACATGCGCCTGCCGATCGCCCTGGGCCTCGGCTGGCCGGACCGGGTTCCCGGCGCCGCGTCCCCGTGCGACTGGACCCGGGCCACCAGCTGGACGTTCGAACCGCTGGACGCCGGCGCGTTCCCCGCCGTCGGCCTGGCCAAGGACGCCGCCCGCCGCGGCAGCACCTACCCGGCGGTCTTCAACGCCGCCAACGAGGAAGCCGTGATGGCCTTCCACGCCGGCCGGATCCGCTTCCCCGACATCGTGGACACCGTCGAGGCCGTCCTCAGCGAGCACACAGGATCCTCCGGGCTGACGGTCGAGGCCGTGCTGGATGCTGAAACGTGGGCACGCGCGCGGACCCTCGAGCGTTTGGCCGTAGGAACCCCCGCCACCCCCAGCCAGTCCGTGCCCAGGAAGTAGCCAGACCCAGCATGAGCCCCGTTCTCCTCTTCATCCTCGGCGTCGTCTTTGTCGTGATCGGCATCGCCGTGTCCATCGCCCTGCACGAGGTGGGCCACCTGGTGCCGGCCAAGCTGTTCAAGGTCCGCGTCACCAAATACATGATCGGCTTCGGTCCCACTCTCTGGTCGCGGCGCCGCGGCGAGACCGAATACGGCGTCAAGGCCATCCCGCTCGGCGGCTTCGTCTCGATGATCGGCATGTACCCGCCCAACCCGGAAGACGGCACCGTCCGGGCCTCCAGCACCGGCATGTTCCAGTCCCTGGCGGCCGACGCGCGGTCGCTGGCGCACGAGGAGATCGGCCCCGACGACCGGGACCGGGTGTTCTACCGGCTGCCGGTCTGGAAGAAGATCATCATCATGCTCGGCGGCCCGGCCATGAACCTGCTGATCGGCCTCGTGCTGACGGCCGTGCTGCTGATGGGCTTCGGCGTGGCGGGCTCCACCACCACCATCGCCGACGTCTCCAAGTGCCAGGTCAAGGCCGGGGAAACCGTGGACCCGAACTCGCAGGACTGCAAGCTCACCCCCGCGGCCGCCGCCGGACTGAAACCGGGCGACACAATCACCTCCTTCGACGGCAGGCAGGTCACCAACTGGGACGAGCTCACCGGCTGGATCCGGGCCTCGGCCGGCAAGACCGTCAGCGTCACGGTCCAGCGCGACGGCGCCCCCGTCACCACCACGGTGACCCCGGTGCTCTCCTCCCGCCCGGTGGTCGGCGCCGACGGACGGCAGGCCAAGGACGCGGACGGCAAGCTCCGCTACCAGGACGTCGGCTTCCTCGGCATCGGCCCGCAGTCGGCGCTGGTGCAGCAGCCGGCCTCGGCGGTGCTCCCGATGGCGGGGGAGAACATCAAGCAGATCGCCGGCGTCGTCCTGAACCTCCCGGCCCGCGTCGTGGGCGTGGCGCAGGCGGCCTTCAGTTCGGAGCCCCGGGACCCCAACGGCCCCATCAGCGTGGTGGGCGTCGGCCGGGTGGCCGGCGAGGTCGCCGCCATGGAACAGGTGCCGCTGCAGAGCAGGCTCGCCACCCTGGTGGGCCTGCTCGCCGGGCTGAACTTCGCCCTGGCCGTCTTCAACCTCGTCCCGCTGCTGCCGCTCGACGGCGGCCACGTGGCGGGCGCGCTGTACGAGGGTGCCCGGCGCCGGATCGCCAAGCTCTTCGGCCGGCCGGATCCGGGGGCGTTCGACATCGCCAAGATGCTGCCGGTGACCTACGTGGTGGCGGCGCTGCTGATGGGCATGTCCGCGCTGCTGATCTACGCCGACATCGTCAAACCGGTGAACCTTTTCGGCTGATTCCCGCTACTAAGCCATTTTGAACTGATTTTTGATAATCAGCTTTAGATGGTTGATCTTTCTGAATCAGCCGCCTAGGGTTGCGGTATGTACGTCCTGACGATTGACCAGCGCGGCAGCAGCACCGATGTGGACCGGGTCCCCGGCCTGCTGGCGGAGCTGGCCAGGCTGGTCCCCGGAGCCACCTTCGAACGCTCCGTCGGCGACGAGCTGCAGGGGGTGCTGCAGTCGCCGGCCGAGGCGGTGGACACCGCCCTGCATGTTCTCCGCGACGGCCACTGGTACGTCGGAATCGGCGTCGGGCCCGTGGACCAACCGCTGCCCGCCAGCCCCCGCGAGGGTTCAGGGCCGGCGTTCGTGGCGGCCCGGGCCGCGGTGGAGCGGGCCAAGGCCGCCGGGCACGTCCCCCTCGCCGTCGCCGCCGGCACCGCGGGGACTCCGCGCCGCGGTACGGCCTCCCGTCCGGCCGGCTCCGGGGATGGCTCCGGGGATGGCGCGGCCGTACCGCCGGGGGAGCGGGAGGCTGCCAATGCCGAGGCGGTCCTGCGGCTGATCGGCCGCCTGGTCCAGGACCGGACCGCGGCCCAGTGGAAGGTGGTGGACGCGCTCCGAAACGTCCGCGACGGGCGCGCCGGCACCCACGGCAGCCAGAAGGCCGCCGCCGCCGCGCTTGGAATCACGGAGCAGTCGGTGAGCCGTGCCCTGCTTCGCTCCGGCTGGCAGGAAGAATGGGCGGCACGGCCCGCGGCGGAAATGCTGCTGGCCCTGGCCGACGGCCAGACCGCGGGCGCGGACGGCCACGCCGCGCGCACCCCGAGCGAAGGAGACCGGTGAACGCCCTCTGGATCACACTGGCGCTGCTGATTGCGGGCTTTGCCGGCTGGCCGGTTACCGCCCTGGTCTTCCGCCTGGCCCGCACCATCGATGACAGGGCCGACGCCGGGCAGGCGGCCGACGCGGTTGACGGCACCACGGGCAGCGACGCCGACGCCGGTCCCGGCTGGAGCGACGATCCCACGGACGGGGCGGCAACCACGGCCGCCGGAACCCCGGCAGTCCCGGCCGCACCAAGCACCGAGACCCCAACCCCTGAGACTCCAGCCCCCGATAACCCAACCCCCGCGCCCGTCCCGGCGGCCGCCGTCGGCACCCGCATCCTGCGCGGCGGGGCGATCATCGGCGTGCTGGAACGCCTCGCCGTCGCCCTCGCCATCCTGGCCGGGCAGCCCGTGGCCATCGCCTACGTGGTCGCCATCAAGGGCCTGGGCCGGTTCGCCGAACTGAAGGAAACCCCGGTCGCCGCCGAGAGGTTCATCATCGGCACCCTCACCTCCATGCTCTGGGCCGCCGGCGTGGCCGCGCTGGCGAGGGTTCTGCTGCAGGCCTGAAACCGGGCCGATGGATGGGAACCCGACGGACTGGGGGATAGGGTAGCGGTATGACTGTTTTTGCTGTTGAGTACGTTTACGACGCCGAGTCCGCCGAATCCCGCGCCGCCGCCCGCCCCGCCCACCGGGAATGGACCGCCGGCCTGGCCGAGGACGGCACCCTGCTGGCCAGTGGCCCGTACTCCGACGGCGCCGGCGCGCTGCTGATCCTCAAGGCAGCCGACGAGCAGGCCCTGAGCGAGCTGCTCAAGCAGGACCCGTTCGCCGCCGCCAGCGCCATCTCCGGTATCCGCACCACGGCCTGGGCGCCGGTGACCGGCCTGCTGGCCGGCCACTCCGCCTAAGCGGCCCGCCCACCCTTCGCACTACGCTTCGATCCCAGAGGAGTCCCCGTGACCTCGGTCAGCCTCGGAATGCCGTCGGCACCGCCCCCCGTTCTTGCCCCGCGCCGCAAAACCCGCCAAATCAAGGTCGGCTCGGTCGGCGTAGGCTCCGACTTCCCGATCAGCGTGCAGTCCATGACGACCACGCCGACCACGGACATCAACGCCACCCTGCAGCAGATCGCCGAACTCACCGCCTCCGGCTGTGACATCGTCCGCGTGGCCTGCCCCTCCGCCGACGACGCGGAGGCGCTGCCCATCATCGCGAAGAAGTCGCAGATCCCGGTGATCGCGGACATCCACTTCCAGCCGAAGTACGTCTTCGCCGCGATCGAGGCCGGCTGCGCAGCGGTCCGGGTCAACCCCGGCAACATCCGCAAGTTCGATGACCAGGTCAAGGAAATCGCCCGAGCCGCCAAGGACCATGGCACCTCCATTCGGATCGGCGTCAACGCCGGCTCGCTGGAACCCGGCATCATGAAGAAGTACGGCAAGGCCACCCCGGAGGCACTCGTCGAGTCCGCCGTCTGGGAAGCCTCGCTGTTCGAGGAGCACGGCTTCCACGACTTCAAGATCTCGGTCAAGCACAACGACCCCGTCGTCATGGTGGCCGCCTACGAGATGCTCGCGGAAAAGGGCGACTGGCCCCTGCACCTCGGCGTGACCGAGGCCGGCCCCGCCTTCCAGGGCACTATCAAGTCCGCCACCGCCTTCGGCGCGCTGCTCTCCCGCGGTATCGGCGACACCATCCGCGTGTCCCTCTCCGCCCCGCCGGTGGAGGAGGTCAAGGTGGGCAACCAGATCCTGCAGTCGCTGAACCTGCGCCCCCGCAAGCTCGAGATCGTCTCCTGCCCGTCCTGCGGACGCGCCCAGGTGGATGTCTACACCCTCGCCGAGGAAGTCACCGCCGGCCTGGAGGGCATGGAGGTGCCGCTGCGCGTGGCCGTCATGGGCTGCGTGGTCAACGGACCCGGCGAGGCCCGCGAGGCTGACCTCGGCGTGGCGTCCGGCAACGGCAAGGGCCAGATCTTCGTCAAGGGCGAGGTCATCAAAACCGTCCCCGAGAACCAGATCGTCGAAACACTGATCGAAGAGGCCATGCGCCTCGCCGAAGAGATGGGGGAAGCCGATGGCGAAGATGCTGTCAAGGGTGGCCCCGTGGTTAGCGTTTCGTAAGGACGGAACCCAGGCCGGTGCCGCCGTCCGCCTCCTCGGCGCCGGCGACACCGGCACCCTCCGCGATCTTGCTCGGCGCGACCCCGTCGCGAACGTCTTCATCCTGTCCCACCTCGAATCCGCCGGCACCGCCGCGCCAACCGCCGGCGGCGCCAGCATCCTCGGCGTGTTCGACGGCGGGACCCTCGTCTCGGCCTGCTGGGCCGGGGCCAACCTGGTGCCGGTCGAACTGGACACCGACCTCGCACCCCTCATCGCGGCCGCGGCACACCGCGCCGGACGCCGCTACGCCTCCATCTTCGGCCCCGCCGAGGCCGTACTGGCGCTGCACGCGGCCATGGAGGACCTCGGGCACACCGCCCAGGAGATCAGGGCGGACCAGCCGCTCATGACCATCAGCGGCACGCCGCTGATCGAGCCCAACCCGGCGCTGGGCTTCGGGCAGATGGCCGACTTCGACCGCATCCTCCCCGCCTGCGCCGCGATGTTCGAGGAGGAGGTGGGCTACTCGCCCTACCTCGGCGGCCGCGAGTTCTACAGCCGGCGGGTCAAGGGGCTGATCCGGGCCGGGCACTCCATGGTCCACCTCGGCCCCGACGGCGAGGTCATCTTCAAGGCCGAACTCGGCGCCGTCACATCCGCCGTCACGCAGGTCCAGGGCGTGTGGATGAATCCCACCCACCGCGGGCTCGGCCTTAGCGCCGGGTACATGGCTGCCGTCGTGCTCCTGGCCCAGCGGCTCGCTCCGGTGACCAGCCTCTACGTCAACGACTTCAACGTCCGTGCCCGGGCCAGCTACGAACGGGTGGGCTTCGAACAGGCCAGCAGCTTCGCGACGGTGCTTTTCTAAAACCGTGCTCTTCTAAAACCGCGCTCTTCTGGGACGGTGCCTTTCCACCCCGCCCGAGACACGTCATGTCACCGACTTGTGACAAAAATATAAGGGCACACTCTTGTTTTGGCGACGGGGATCACATAGGTTCTAGCTAGCCGCGCCGAGAAGGCGCGAGCGGTCTCAGGGGGAAACCACCAACTGGCCCCGCAGCCGCCCGGAAGGGCAGGCTCGGGCCAGGGTTAACAGCCTTGATAAAAGCGGCACTGGGGTCGCGGGGCCGCGCCACGACGGATGACCAGCCGGAAACGGCCAGGGGCTTCCACGCCGGGGCGCGGCCCTTCCCATTCCCTGACGCCTGCCCCCTGCCGCCCGGACACATGCCACCCCGGGAACCCGCGTCGCCCGGGAATCCGCGCCGTGGCGAGGCGGTAGATTGGTAGCTGGACATTTCGTGCCTCCCCGGAGGCCCCGCATTTCTCAGAAACGGATACCCCTCCAGTGGTCCTTCGACTCTCCCAGCTGTTCCTGCGCACCCTGCGTGAAGACCCCGCCGACGCCGAGGTGGCCAGCCACCGGCTGCTGGTCCGGGCCGGTTACATCCGCCGCGCGGCCCCCGGCATCTACACCTGGCTGCCGCTGGGCCTGAGCGTGCTGCGCCGGGTGGAGCAGATCATCCGCGAGGAGATGACGGCGATCGGCGCCCAGGAGGTCCACTTCCCGGCGCTGCTGCCGAAGGAGCCCTACGAGGCGACCAACCGCTGGACCGAGTACGGCGAGGGAATCTTCCGGCTCAAGGACCGCAAGGGCAACGACTACCTGCTGGCCCCCACGCACGAGGAAATGTTCACCCTGCTGGTCAAGGACCTGTACTCCTCGTACAAGGACCTGCCGCTGAGTATCTACCAGATCCAGAACAAGTACCGCGACGAGGCACGCCCCCGGGCGGGCCTGCTCCGCGGCCGCGAGTTCATCATGAAGGACTCCTACTCCTTCGACGTCGACGACGCCGGCCTGGACGCCAGCTACGCCGCGCACCGCAGCGCCTACCTGAAGATCTTCGAGCGCCTCGGCCTCGAGGTCGTCCCGGTCACCGCGACGGCCGGCGCCATGGGCGGGTCCAAGAGCGAGGAATTCCTGCACCCCACCGAGATCGGTGAGGACACCTTCGTCCGGTCCGCCGGTGGCTACGCGGCCAACGTCGAGGCCGTCACCACCGTGGTCCCCGCGGAAATAGACTTCACCAACGCCCCCGCCGCCGAGGTGCGCGAAACCCCGGACACCCCCACCATCGACACCCTCGTGGCGGCCGCCAACGCCCTGGCGCCCCGCAGCGAGGCCGACGGCGCCTGGACCGCCGCGGACACGCTGAAGAACGTCGTGCTCGCCGTCACCCTGCCCACCGGTGAGCGCCAGCTCGTCGTCATCGGCGTCCCCGGCGACCGCGGCGTGGACCTCAAGCGTGTCGAGGCCACCATCGGATCCTTCCTGCCGATCGCCGGTGAGATCACCCTGGAGGCCGCCAACGAGGAAGACCTCAAGAAGCAGCCGCTGCTGGTCAAGGGCTACATCGGGCCGGGCCTGTCCCTGGACGCCCCGCTGCTGGGCTCCGAGGGCGCGTCGAAGCTGCTCTACCTGGTGGACCCCCGCGTCGTCAGCGGCTCCGCCTGGATCACCGGCGCCAACGAGGCCGGCAAGCACGTCTTCGGCCTTGTGGCCGGACGCGACTTCGGCTGGGACGGCGTCATCGAGGCCACCGAAGTCCGCGCCGGCGACCCCGCCCCGGACGGCTCCGGCCCGCTGGAAACCGCCCGCGGCATAGAAATGGGCCACATCTTCCAGCTCGGCCGCAAGTACGCCGAGGCCCTGGACCTGAAGGTCCTGGACCAGAACGGCAAGCAGGTTGTCGTCACGATGGGCTCCTACGGCGTCGGCGTCACCCGCGCGGTGGCGGCCCTGGCCGAGTCCAACCACGATGAGAAGGGCCTGGTCTGGCCCCGCGCCGTCGCCCCGGCCGACGTACACGTCGTCGCCGTCGGACGCGGCGAGGAGATCTTCGCCGCCGCCGAGAAACTCGCGCTCGAACTGGAGGCCGCCGGCCTCGAGGTCATCTACGACGACCGTCCCAAGGTCTCCCCGGGCGTGAAGTTCGGCGACGCCGAACTCGTCGGCGTGCCCACCATCCTGGCCGTCGGCCGCGGCCTGGTGGACGGCGTCGTCGAGATCAAGGACCGCCGCAGCGGCAACGCCGAGAACATCGCCGTGGACCGGGCCGTCGACCACGTGGTCAACGCCGTCCGCAACGCCTGACCCGCCCCGGGGATGCTTTCGGGTCTTGAATCAATCCAGCTCACCACCCTGATCCTGGTGGTGGTGGCCGGTTTCGCCGCCGGGTGGATCGACGCCGTCGTGGGCGGCGGGGGACTGATCCAGCTGCCGGTCATGCTCCTGGTGCCGGGCATCAGCCCGGTGCAGGCGCTGGCGACCAACAAGATGGGCTCCATCTTCGGCACCACCACCAGCGCGGTGACCTACTACCGCCGGGTGCGGCCGGACCTGCGCACCGCCATCCCGATGGCGGTGATCGCCCTGGCCGGCAGCTTCGGCGGGGCGATCCTGGCCGCCACCCTGCCGGCGAGCGTCTTCAAACCGATCATCGTGGCCGCGCTGGTGGCCGTGGCCCTGTTCACGGCGCTGCGGCCCAACGTGGGCGAGCTGACCAAGCTGCGCCACAACGGGCACCGCCACTACGTCATCGCCTGCCTGATCGGCGCTGTCATCGGGTTCTACGACGGCATGATCGGCCCCGGAACGGGGTCCTTCCTGATCATCGCGCTGGTGTCCGCCATGGGCTACGCCTTCCTCGAGGCCAGCGCCAAGGCGAAGATCGTCAACATGGCCACCAACGCCGGAGCCCTGCTGTTCTTCCTGCCGCACGGCTCCCTGCTCTGGGGCCTGGGCCTGGTCCTCGGCGGGGCCAACATGGCCGGCGGCTACCTCGGTGCCCGGACCGCCGTCAGCCGGGGCAGCAAGTTCATCCGGATCGTGTTCCTGGTGGTCGTGGGCGTGCTGATCATCAAGCTCGGCTCCGACGTCTGGCACGACACCCTCGGCTAAGACTCCTGAGCCCGCCTCCGTTGCCGGGCTCCGGGCGCCGGGCTCCCGGGGACCGCAGGGCCCTGCCGCGGTGGCGGGGCCGGGCGTAGCATGCAGCTATGTCAGCACCCGGTGAGCGCTACCGCGACGCCCTGGCCGCCGCGGCCGGGCACGCCCGGCGGTGGCTGGAGAGCCAGCAGTCCCGTCCCATCGGCCCCGCCCGGAGCGCCGCCGAACTCGCGGCCGACTTCGGCGGCCCGCTCCCGTCCGGCGGCACCCCCGCTGCCGAGGTGGTGGACTACCTCGCGGAAAAGGCCGAACCCGGGCTGATGGCCATGCCCTCCGGGCGGTTCTTCGGCTGGGTGATCGGCGGGTCGCTGCCCGCCGCCCTGGCCGCGGACTGGCTGGTCAGCGCCTGGGACCAGAACGCCGGGCTCCGTTTCGCCACCCCCGCCACCGCCGCCATCGAGGAGGCCGCGGGCCGGTGGCTGCTCGAGCTGCTGGGCCTGCCCCAGGAGTCGGGGGTGGGGTTCGCCACCGGGGCCACCATGGCCAACTTCACCGGCCTGGCCGCCGCGCGCTGGCGCCTGCTGCACGACGCCGGCTGGGACTCCGACGCCGACGGCCTTTCCGGCGCGCCGCGGATCCGCTGCTTCGCGGGTGCCGAGCGCCACGACACCATTGACCTGGGGCTCCGGTACCTCGGGCTCGGCCGGCCCACCGCCGTGCCGGCGGACGCGGAGGGCCGGGTCGACCCGGCTGCCCTGGACCGCGCCCTCGGGGCGGCGGTTGCCGAGGGTGGCCCGGGTACCGGATCCGTGCCGCTGCTGGTCTGCCTGCAGGCCGGCCACCTGCACTCGGGTGCCTTCGACCCGTTCCGGGAGGCCATCGCCGTCGCCAAGTCCCACGGCGCGTGGGTGCACGTGGACGGGGCCTTCGGTCTCTGGGCCGCCGCCGTGCCGGAACTGGCCGCCCTGACCGACGGGCTGGACGGGGCAGACTCCTGGGGGACCGACGCGCACAAGACCCTCAACGTGCCCTACGACTGCGGGATCGCGGTGGTCCGGGACGTCACCGCGCTCCGGGCGGCGATGGGCCTGCACACCAGCTACCTCATCCAGGCCGCCGACGGGGCCGCCGATCCGTTCGAGACCGTGCCGGAGCTGTCCCGGCGGGCCCGCGGCGTGCCGGTCTGGGCCGCGCTGAAGTCCCTCGGCCGCGACGGCGTCGCCGGGCAGGTCCGCGGGCTGGTGCACCGCGCCCGCCAACTGGCCGAGGCACTGGCCGCACTCGAGGGTGTCGAGGTGCTCAACGACGTCGTCTACACCCAGGTCTCGCTGGCCTTCGGTGACGACGCCACAACCCGGGCGGTAACGGACCGGATCATCGCCGACGGCCGGGTCTGGATGTCCGGTTCGCGCTGGCGGGGCAGGGACATCCTGCGGATCTCGGTGAGCAACTGGAGCACCGACGACGGCGACGTGGCCACCGCGGTCGCGGCGGTGCGGGACGCGCTTGCCGCGGTCCGGGCCGCCGGTGAGCAGGCGATTGAGCGGGCGGCCACTTAGCGCGGCAGCCTGGCGCGGCAGCCTCTTCGTTGTTGCCTAGCCGCGGGAGGGGCTGGAGGCGCCCGGGACCGGCAGGTCGGCGGGCATGGGCAGCCCGTCGAGGGTCCGCCCGGCGAGGGTGCTGGCGACCCAGAGCGAGCGCGTCCGGCCGCCGTCGTTCCGCTCCTCCGCGTACCAGAGCGCATTCTCGACTTCCCGTGCCAAGGCCCATTGCCGGGCAACGTCGCCGTCGAGGCCCGCGGCGGCGCCGAACTCCTGGCAGCGTTCCAGCAGCGCCGCGGCCGGATCGGCAGCGGACAATTCGGCCAGCCGGTTCCAGAGCAGCGGCGCCACCGCGAACTCCGCCTCGCCCACCAGCGGGTGCGGGTCGATGGCACGGTAATCGTCCGGATCCCCGGACCCGGCCGCTGTCCCGGGACGGGCCAGGATGTTCAGGAAGTGCAGGTCGGCGTGGACCAGGACGTCGACGCCGGAGCGCCGGCCCACCACGCCCCGGGTCTGGCAGACCTCCAGGGCGGCCTCCAGGAGCCAGCGGGGGAAGGGCCGGCCCAAGGCCTCCCAGCGCTCGGGAAACTCGTCGCTCCACCGCTCGGCCACGGCGGCGACCTGTTCGAAGCCGCGCCAGGCGGGGCGGCCGTCCGGGGCGATCGAGAGCCGGCGGACCAGGCCGCCCCAGACCGCGGCGGCCGCCGCAAGGGGCACCTCCTGCAGCGAACGGGTAGCCTTCAGGCGCTCCAGCACCAGCACGCCCGCCTCCGGGTCGGCGGCGATCAGCCGGACCGCGCCCCGGCCCTCCCAGAGCCCGAGGGCGACGTGTTCGGTCCGGGATTCCTCGTGCGGGTAGGCGGCCTTCAGTACACCCGGCGTGCCGTCGTTCAGCCGCACCGGGACGACCACGGCGCCGTGCCCGCTCCACGGTTCCGCGCCGGGCGCCAGGTCAAGGACCAGCGAAAACGCCTCAAGGGCGTCCGCGATCACGCCCGGTAGGGACGCCAGCCAGGCGCGGCCCTCGGCGGTCCGGGAGTATCTGCGGGTGAGGGCGGCGGGGATCGGGACGGGGCTGGGCGAAGTCACCGTCCCAGCGTAGTGTCGGCGATTCAGCCGGCGAAGCCGCTGGTGCCCAGCCAGTTGCCGATCAGGAAGGTGGCCAGCAGAGCCGCGGCGCCGCCGATCACGACCCGGATGGCGGCCTTGGCCTTGGAGCCGCCGCCGATCCAGGCGCCGACGGCTCCCGTCACGGCCAGCGCAACCAACACCGCGGCGAAGGTGAGCGGCACGCGGATGTTTTCCGGCGGCAGCAGGATCGCCAGCATCGGCAAGATGGCACCGGCCAGGAAGGCGATGGCGGACGCGAGGGCGGCGTGCCAGGGGCTGACGATGTCGGTTTCGTCGATGTTCAGTTCGGCCGCGAGGTGTGCGCCGAGCGCGTCGTGGGCGGTCAGTTCCCGGGCCACGGCGCCGGCGGTTTCCGGGCTGAGGCCCTTCGCCTGGTAGATGGCGGTGAGCTCGGCGAGCTCCTCCTCGGGCTGTTCGGCCAGTTCGCGGCGTTCCTTCTCGATCAGCGCCTCCTGGCTGTCCTTTTGGCTGCTGACAGACACGTATTCGCCCAGGGCCATGGAGATGGCACCGCCGACGACGCCGGCGGCACCGGCGATCAGGATGGGGCCGGAGTCGGTCGTCACGCCAGCGACGCCCACCACGATCGCGGCGACCGAGACGATCCCGTCGTTGGCGCCGAGGACGCCGGCGCGCAACCAGTTAAGCCGGTGCGCGAGGTCGTTGCGGTGCGGTTCATTTTCTTGAAGGACGGGTGCCTGGCTGGTTTCCATGCGAACAGCCAACCATCAGCGCCGCAACCGCCGCCAGTATCCGGAGGCTAAGCAAAGTAAGCCGCGCCTACCCTGATTCGTGGCACATCCAGGCTTATTTCCCGCCCGGCCAGCCTATTGTGCAGGCAGCGTGGGCAGTTCCGCGGGGTCCACCGACAGGCCCGGGGTCGGCTCCGGCGCGGCGCCCCAGGCGGCGGCGCGGCGGCCGGCCTCCAGCAGCCCGGACGCGGCCCACTGGCGGGTGCTGCCGTCGCTGAGGCCCACCAGGTCGGCATAGGCGGCCAGCGAGCCGGCCTCCAGCCCGCGTAGCCCGGCCGCCGGCGAGGCCAGGAACGCGGGGTCCAGCGCGTAGCCGGCCTGGCGCGGGGGAGCGGCCGCGCAGTGCTGCCGGACCAGCGCCTCGGCGGCCGCGGCGAGGTCCTCGTGGCGGGTCAGCCGGGTGGAGGCCGCGGCGGCCCCGGGGCCGTCCAGACGCGTCAGTGCCACCTGGTAGGCGTAAACGGTTTCCCGTTCGGTGCTGATCACCTCGGCGAGGGCGTTCGCCAGGTCCGCGCGCGCCGGTGACGCCGACGCGGAGGGGGTGGCTGAGGAGGAAACCGTCGCGGACGGGCAGGCCGAAGGGGCCGGTGTCGCGGACCCGGGGGCCGGGGCGGCGCTGGCGGGGGCCGACGCTGCGGCGCCCATCGATGCCGGGTCCGGCGTGCCGGTCGCGGCGGCCACCGCGGAGGCCTGCAGCAGCTGGCCGGTGCCGATCGAGGCGAGCAGGCGGGCCGTCCCCGGGTCCGCGGAGGCGGCGTCGGCCAGGCGTTGCCGCCCGCTGGCGTCCAGTGCGGTGACGAGCGACGCGGCCGTCACGGGCGCGGCTGACGGGGACGCAGACGCGGGGGATTGGCCCGGGGACGCCGACGCGGTGGACGGGGACGGGGACGCGGTGGACGGGGACGGGGACGCCGCGCCGGAGGGCGCCAGATACGGGGACGCCGAAGCGGTGGCCGACCCGGGCCGCCAGAGCGCCCTGGCCTGGGTTGTCAGGAAACTCACAGTGCCGTCCGCGGCGGTCCCCGCGCCGGTGAGCCGTTCCGCGTCGGAACGGAGCTCCAGGGTGTCGGTAAGGGCGGCGGCCAGGGCCTTCTCCGACGTGGTCGGCGGAGCCGGTTCCGCGGGCTTGCCGGGGCGTACCACCAGCCCCAAAGTCAGCACCACCACGGCGAGGACGACGATCAACGCCAGCCGGGGAAGGTTGCGGGGCAGCCGGGCCCGCCGTCGTTCTCCGCTGGTCTCCTCATTCACAACAGACCATTTTGGCACGGCCCGCACGCGAGCCACCGCGGTGGGGGTCCGGAGAGGCCCGGCGGCGGTGCGGCGGCCGGAACTGGAGTGCGCCACCGGCCGCGATTGTCGCTACGCTAGTACTCACAACATCATCTAGCAGGAGGCGGGCGGCATCATGACCAACGCAGAAGCCACGACTTCGACAGGCCGGACCGGATCGGGGAAGGCTGACGCCGCCCCCGCACACAACCTGGAGGCCGAGCGGCTCTACGCGCTCCTCGCCCCCGCGGTCCAGGCCAACCGGCTGTACCTGGAAGATGTCTCCATTCACATTGCCGGCGCCAACCGGGTGGTCCACGTCGTCGTCGACCTGCCCCAGGAGGAAACCGGCGGCGTCAGCCTCGACGTGATCGCGGAGATCTCCAAGACCCTTTCGGACATCCTGGACGAGGACCCCAGCACGGATTCCCGGCCGTACGAGCTCGAGGTGTCCTCGCCCGGCGTCGGCCGCCCGCTCACCGAAGAGCGGCACTGGCACCGCGCCCGCGGCCGGATGGTCACCGTCAACGTCGTCCAGGGTGACAACGTCACCGGCCGGATCCAGTCCGTGGACAGCTCCGGCGTTACGCTGGTGCCCGAACTGGCCGTCAAGAAGGGGATGAAGCCCAAGCAGGGCGACCCCGTGAAGCTTCCTTTCGACAGGATCCGCAGTGGAAAAGTCGAGATAGAGTTCAGCCACCTCGAAGAGGCGCCGCTGGAGAACGACAATGGACCTTCCGAGGAGGCCTAATGGATATTGACATGAGCGCGCTGAGACTCCTGGAGCGTGAGCGTGAAATCCCGCTGGATCTCCTGATCCCCACCATCGAACAGGCCCTCCTGGTGGCCTACCACAAGACGCCTGGCGCCTTCGAGAAGGCCCGCGCCGAGCTGGACCGCAAGAGCGGCCACGTGACCATCTGGGCCACCGAGATCGACGACGACGGCGAACCCGTCGGGGAGTTCGAGGACACCCCGGCCGGCTTCGGCCGGATCGCCGCGAGCACCGCCCGCCAGATCATCCTGCAGCGCCTGCGCGACGCCGAGGACGACAACGTCCTGGGCCAGTTCAAGGGCCGCGAGGGCGAACTCGTCGCCGGCACCATCCAGCAGGGCAACAACCCGCACATGATCCAGGTGAACCTCGGCACGGTGGAGGCGCTGCTGCCGCCGCCCGAACAGGTCCCCGGCGAGAAGTACATCCACGGCAACCGGCTCCGCGCCTTCGTCATCGACGTGCACCGCGGCACCAAGGGCCCGTCCATCACGCTGTCCCGGTCCCACCCCGGCCTGGTCCGCAAGCTCTTCGAACTCGAGGTCCCGGAAATCGCGGACCACTCGGTCGAAATCGTCGCGCTGGCCCGTGAAGCCGGACACCGCACCAAGATCGCGGTCAAGGCCAACATCCCGGGCGTCAACGCCAAGGGTGCCTGCATCGGCGAGATGGGCTCTCGCGTCCGCGCCGTCATGACCGAGCTGAACGAGGAAAAGATCGACATCGTCGACTACAGCGACGATCCGGCCACCTTCATCGCCAGTGCGCTCTCGCCCTCGCGGGTGAATTCGGTCACCATCACGGACGAGGCCACCCGGTCCGCCCGCGTGGTGGTCCCGGACTACCAGCTCTCCCTCGCCATCGGCAAGGAGGGCCAGAACGCCCGCCTGGCCGCCAAGCTCACCGGCTGGCGGATCGACATCGTCTCGGACGCGGCGGAGAACAAGGACAAGTAGTCCCTCCCTCATCTCCACGTTCGGCCCCGGCGCAGCCCCTGCCCGGGGCCGAACGCCGTTTCCCCGGACCTGCCCGTTTCGGGACCGGGGCGCCGGAGGGCTAGAATGGACAGTGACCGCGCCTTCGGGCCGGCATCCTTGTGCCCTCGGCGTGTGCGGCTTTCCCAGCGGACGTGCCCGGGCCAGCAGGTGGTTACGGCAGGAAGATACTCGCAGTGGCAGAAACTCAGCAGCTCGGGAATCAGCCGCAACGTACCTGCATCGGGTGCCGCAAGAAGGGAACGCGGTCGGAACTGCTCCGGCTGGTCGCCGGCGCCGGCGGGTCAACCGCCGTCGTGGTCGACGAACGACGCCGGATGGCAGGCAGGGGAGCATGGTTGCACCCCAGCGAAAAGTGCCTTGCACTGGCGGTCAAACGCCGTGCGTTCGGACGCGCCCTCAACGGCGTCGCCGGAACGGACGACGTCGAACGCCGGATCCTGGCAGGCACGCACGCTGCAGACACCCCGGTGGCCGCAGCAACAACCGTCCAACCTGAAAGCGGGTCAGAAAACTGATGGAAACCCGATGAGTTCCCAGCGATGAGTACGCAACGATGACAACTTTGTTGCGCTCTGCAATGGGCCTTTCAGCTGCACCCGCGGCGGAGGCCCGCAGTAAGAAGTAGACGGTTCGTGCCTGGCTCGGTGCGGACCGAGACAGGAGAAATGTGGCCAAGGTCCGCGTACATGAGCTCGCCAAAGAGCTCGGTATTACTTCCAAAGATGCAGTGACAAAACTGCAGGAACTGGGCGAATTTGTTCGCTCCGCCTCTTCCACCATTGAGGCACCGGTGGTGCGGAAACTCCGCAACGCCTTCCCCGACGCTCCCGCCGCTTCCAAGACCGAAGCGCCCGCGTCCGCCCCCAAGGCCAGCCCCGCCGCCAACCGCCCGGCCCCCGCGCCGGCTCCGGCCGCGCCCAAGGCCGAAGCTCCCGCAGCCCCCGCCGCTCCGGCGCCGTCGGCTCCCGCCCCGGCAGCCCCCGCTGCCGCTCCGGCCGCCGAGGCACCCGCCGCGCCGTCCACCGCTGCCAAGCCCGGCGCACGCCCGGCCCCCAAGGCTGAAGCGCCCGCCGCTCCGGCCCGCCAGGGTGGCTCCGCGCCGCGACCCGGCGGTCCCCGCCCGGGTAACAACCCGTTCGCCACCTCGCAGGGCATGCCCCGCGGCCGTGGCGGCGACTCCGAACGTACCTCCCGTCCGGGTAACAACCCGTTCGCGCCGTCCCAGGGGATGCCGCGTCCGGGTGGCAGCCAGGGCGACCGCCCCGGCGGCCCCCGCCCCGCAGCCGGTGCCGGTGGACCCCGTCCGGGTGCTCCGCGTCCCGCCGGTGCTGCCGGTCCCCGTCCGGGCGCACCGCGTCCGGCTGGTGCCCCCGGCGCCCGTCCGGGTGCCGGCGGAAACCGTCCGACCCCGGGCATGATGCCCAACCGCACCGAGCGTCCCGCACCCGCCGGTGCAGGCCGTCCCGGCGGCGGTCGCGGCCCGGGCCGTCCGGGTGCTCCCGGCACCGGCGGTCCCGGTGGCGGCGGCGCCCCGGCCGGCGGCGGCTTCGGCAAGGGTGGCCGCGGACGCGGTGGCACCCAGGGTGCCTTCGGTAAGGGCGGCGCAGGCCGCGGCAAGCAGCGCAAGTCGAAGCGCGCCAAGCGCCAGGAACTTGAGCAGATGAGCGCTCCGTCGCTGGGTGGCGTGAGCGTACCCCGCGGCGACGGCAACACCGTGGTGCGCCTGCGCCGCGGCTCGTCCATCACGGACTTCGCCGACAAGATCGAGGCAAACCCCGCCGCACTGGTGACGGTCCTCTTCCACCTGGGCGAAATGGCCACGGCCACGCAGTCCCTGGACGAAGAGACCTTCGCGCTGCTCGGCGAGGAGCTGGGCTACAAGCTGCAGGTCGTCTCGCCGGAAGACGAGGAGCGCGAGCTGCTCTCCGGCTTCGACATCGACTTCGACGCGGAGCTTGAGGCCGAGGGCGATGAGGAACTCGAGGCACGTCCTCCGGTTGTCACCGTCATGGGCCACGTCGACCACGGTAAGACCCGGCTGCTCGATGCCATCCGCAAGTCCGACGTCATGGCGGGCGAGCACGGCGGCATCACCCAGCACATCGGTGCCTACCAGGTCACCCACAACCACGAGGGCACCGATCGGAAGATCACCTTCATCGATACCCCGGGCCACGAGGCGTTCACCGCCATGCGTGCCCGTGGTGCGAAGGTCACCGACATCGCCATCCTGGTGGTCGCTGCGGACGACGGCGTCATGCCGCAAACCGTTGAAGCCCTCAACCACGCCCAGGCGGCCAACGTGCCGATCGTCGTGGCCGTGAACAAGATTGACAAGGAAGGCGCCAACCCGGACAAGGTCCGCGGCCAGCTGACCGAGTACGGCCTGGTTCCGGAGGAATACGGTGGCGACACCATGTTCGTGGAGGTCTCTGCCCGCCAGAACCTCAACATTGACGAGCTGCTCGAGGCCGTCCTGCTCACCGCGGACGCCGCCCTGGACATGCGCGCCAACCCGAACAAGGACGCCCGCGGTATCGCGATCGAAGCGAACCTGGACAAGGGCCGCGGTGCGGTTGCCACCGTCCTGGTCCAGTCCGGCACCCTGCACGTCGGCGACACCATCGTGGCAGGCACGGCCCACGGCCGCGTCCGTGCGATGTTCGACGACGACGGCAGCGCCCTGACCGAGGCCGGCCCGTCCCGCCCCGTCCAGGTGCTGGGTCTGTCCAACGTCCCGCGCGCCGGTGACACCTTCTTCGTGACCGCTGACGAGCGCACCGCCCGCCAGATCGCCGAGAAGCGTGAAGCCGCCGACCGCAACGCCGCCCTGGCCAAGCGCCGCAAGCGCATCAGCCTGGAAGACTTCGACCAGGCCGTCGCCGATGGCAAGATCGACACCCTCAACCTCATCCTCAAGGGTGACGTGTCCGGTGCCGTGGAAGCCCTCGAAGACGCGCTGCTCAAGATCGACGTCGGCGAGGGTGTCCAGCTCCGCGTCATCCACCGCGGTGTCGGTGCGATCACGCAGAACGACGTCAACCTGGCAACGGTCGACTCCGCCGTCATCATCGGCTTCAACGTCAAGCCCGCCGAGCGGGTTGCCGAACTGGCAGACCGCGAAGGCGTGGACATGCGCTTCTACTCCGTCATCTACGCAGCCATCGATGACATCGAGGCAGCCCTCAAGGGCATGCTCAAGCCGGAGTACGAAGAGGTCCAGCTGGGCACGGCCGAGGTCCGCGAGGTCTTCCGCTCGTCCAAGTTCGGCAACATTGCAGGCTCGATCGTCCGCTCCGGCATCATCCGGCGCAACGCCAAGGCCCGTATCAGCCGCGACGGCAAGATCATCGGCGACAACCTCACCGTTGAGACGCTCAAGCGCTTCAAGGACGACGCCACCGAGGTCCGCACGGACTTCGAGTGTGGTATCGGTCTTGGCTCGTACAACGACATCACCGAAGGCGACATCATCGAGACCTTCGAGATGCGTGAGAAGCCGCGCGTCTAGTCGGAGCTAGCGTTACAGAGGTGCGGGGCCGTTGGATTTTTTCCGGCGGCCCCGCCCCTTCGCCGGGTGGTTTCCGATCTCCGATCGCAAACCACCCGGCTCCGACAGGCCCGATGCCACTCCCAGGCCGCCGGAAAAAATCCAACGGGAGTCCGTCGTAGGCTTGACTTAGGCGCGTGGCACCAAACTCACCAATGTGCGGCTTGTGTTTCGGCGCCGTCGTACATCCAAATTTTTTTAGGAGTGGAAATGGCTGATCCCGCACGGGCTGCCAAGTTGGCGCAGCGGATCAAGGTTGTGGTTGCGGAGGCTTTGGGCCGACGGGTGAAGGATCCCCGGCTCGAAGGCGTGACCGTGACCGATGCGCGGGTGACCAATGACCTGCAGCACGCCACGGTGTACTACACCGTGTTCGGCGACGAGACGGCGCAGGCCGATGCCGCCAAGGGTCTGGAGAAGGCCAAGGGTGTGCTCCGGCAGGAAGTCGGCCGCAACATCACCGTCCGGCTGACTCCGACCCTGGAGTTCGTCGCCGACCAGATCCCTGTGGTGGCCTCCAACCTCGAGGAACTGCTGCGCGAGGCGAAGAAGCGCGACGCCGAGGTGGCGGCCCTCGCGGCCGGCGCCAAGCATGCCGGCGACGCCGACCCGTACAAGAGCGACATCCCCGACGACGTCGAGCTCGACGAGGAGGACTTTGACGAGGACGACTTCGACGAGGAGAACCACGATCTCCGCGCTGACAGCGCCATCGACGAGGACAGCAACAAGTAGTACCGGCACGCCCCGGACCTCCGGCCGGACCCGTTCGCGGGTCCGGCCGCAGGCGTATCCGGGGCAGGCCGCCCGCCGCCCGCGGGGCCTTTGGACCCTAGGCGCTTCGGCGCCCGGAGGGTCCCATGGAACCATGACTCCGGGGCACCCGAACGACGGCGGCAGGCCATGACCACGGCGCTGGTGACGTGCCCGAACTGCGGCGCCACCAACCGCATCCCCGCCGCCGTGGCCGGCCACCCCCGCTGCGGCAAATGCCGGCTAGACCTGCCCTGGATCGTGGCCGCCGGAGACGCGGACTTCGCCGCGATCGCTGAGCAGTCATCGGTGCCGGCGCTGGTGGATTTCTGGGCCGCCTGGTGCGGACCCTGCCGCATGGTCAGCCCGGTGCTGGACCGGCTGGCGCGCGAGCGGGCCGGACAGGTCAAACTCGTCAAGGTCGACGTGGACACCTCCCCGGCCCTGTCCCGCCGCTTCGACGTGCAGGCCATCCCCACCATGCTGGTCATCATCGACGGCACGGTGGTGGCGCGCCAGGCCGGGGCGCCCCCGGCGGCCGCGCTGCGGTCCTGGCTGGACGAGGCGCTGGCCGCCCGGAACGAGGGGAGCCGGCGGTGACCGAGATCCTGCGCTACGAGGTGGGATCCGGGACCGTGCTGGTGGAGGTCGACGAGGGCAGCTTTGGGGTCGAGCGTCCGGCCCGGAACGAAATCGGGGTGCTGGAGGCCGGCCGCCGGCTCGAGGATGCCCTGGCCGCGGTCCGCCCGGCCGCCCGCGCCGCCGCCGAGGTGATGCGCGAACTCGCCCCGGAACACCTGCAACTGCAGTTCGGGGTGAAACTGGCCGGCGACGCCGGGGCGATCATCGCCCGCAACTGCGCCGAGGGGCACTTCGTGGTCACCCTGTCCTTTAGCGCGCCTGCCGCACCCGCGGTTCCGGACGAGAACGAGATCGTGCTCTGACCGCGGTGCTTTGACCGGTCCTGTCGCTACCGCTGGCGCGTCGCGTCAGCGCCGCCGTCGGGCGCCCAAGCGGCCCAGCAGCGGCGACCCCATGCCGAGCAGGAAACCGAAGTCGTACCAGTTGCCGGCCCGGGCAGTGTTGTAGAACGGGAATTCCTTCCACGCCCCGAAGACGTGGGCCATCAGGATGATCCAGGCCGTCAGCCCGTTCCAGATGCCCCACAACAGGTCCTGCCACCACATGGCCGCCTCCGTTTTCCTTGTCGTTGTCCGCCGCCGGCGGCTGGGACGTGTCGGGTCAGGCTACTGCCTGGCCACATCCCGCGGTAGGGACTCCGGGGCCGTGTCGTCCCCGGACCGGTCCCTGCCGGGCAGCCGCTCCAGCCCCTCGACCAGTTCCGCGGTGCCGCCGCACAAGGCGATCCGGATCCAGCCCTCGCCGATTGAACCGAAGGCGGTCCCCGGGGCGAAGGCCACTCCCGACTCGGCCAGGAAACGCCGCACCCAGGCCCGGACGTTGCCGCCGCTGACGTGGGACATGTCCGCCCACAGGTAGAAGGCACCCTGGGCGGTCAGGAAGGGGATGGCCTTCGCGTCCAGGACCTGGGAGGCGGCGTCCCGGTTGGTCCGGTAGTGGGCATGGGCGTGGGACACGTAGTCCTGCGGGCCGGTGAGCGCGGCCAAGGCGGCGTACTGCGAGGGGGAGGCCACGCAGGAGACGATCGCCTCCATGACGTTGTTCATCTGCTGCTCCAGGCCGGGAGGGCAGATCAGCGCACCGATCCGCAGGCCCGTCAGCCCGTAGGTCTTGGACAGCGTCAGCGACGTGAACACGCGCGCCTTGCCGGGGACGTCGCTGTCGAACCGGGCCGGGCTGACGTGCGGGACGTCGTAGGTGAAGGCCTCGTAGCATTCATCCGAGATGATCCACAGGTCGTGCTTACGCGCCAGTTCCACCAACCGCCGCGTGAGGTCCTCGCTGAGCACGGCACCCAGCGGGTTCGAGGGGGAGTTGAGCACCAGCACCCGAGTCCGCGGGGTGATCAGCTCCTCAATGTCCTCGATCCGCGGCTGGAAGGCGTGGTCCGGGTACAGCGGGTAACGGACCGGGACAGCGTGCAGCAGGCTGGAGGTCATGGCGAACGTGGGGTAGCCGGGGTTGGGCACCAGGATCTCGTCGCCGGGGGAGAGCAACAGACTCATCGCGAAGTGCAGGCCCTGCTGGGCGCCGTCGACGACGTACACGCGATCCGCACCGACGTCGACGCCGTTGTGCTCCCGGAAGCGGGCGGCGAATGCCTCCCGCAGCGCGGGAATCCCGGCGTTGGGCGTGTAGTTGGTTTCGTCCCGGTCCAGGCACGCCATGCCGGCCTCGAGGACGTGACGGGGGAGCGCGAAGCCCGGCTCGCCGATGCTCAGCACGATCGCGCCGGGGGTGTGCCAGGCGGCCTCGGTGATCTCGCGGATCTGGTTGACGGGAACATCGCGGACATGGGCGGCTAGCTCTGGCATGGTTGCCATCCTAGCCGCCGGGTTGGCGACCGGGCCGGTGCCTGCCGGCTGTGGCTTCCCGGTGGCTTCCCGGTGCTGTGCTGGTGCTGCGCTGGTGCTGCGCACGGCCGACTCCCGGGCGGCGGGAGGCCGGTGTGCCGCGGATATACTGGGAGGCGTGCTTTCTGGACTGGTGATAGTAGACAAGCCGCAGGGTTGGACCAGCCACGATGTGGTTGGGCGGATGCGGCGGATCGCCGGTACCCGAAAGGTGGGCCATGCCGGCACCCTGGACCCGATGGCCACCGGCGTCCTGGTCCTGGGCGTCAACAAGGCTACCCGCCTCCTGACCTACATCGTTGGGACGTCCAAGACCTACACCGCCACCATCCGCCTGGGCGAGTCGACCATCACGGACGACGCCGAGGGCGAGGTCGTCAGCCGCACCAGCGCCGCCGGGGTCACCGAAGACGCCGTCCGTACCGGCGTCGCCGCCCTCACCGGGGAAATCCAACAGGTCCCCAGCAGCGTGAGCGCCATCAAGGTCAACGGCGAGCGGGCCTACGCGCGCGTCCGCTCCGGCGAGGAGGTCAAACTCGCTGCCCGACCGGTCACCATCCACCGCTTCGAGATCCACGCGTTCCGGCGCAGCGCCGACGGCGCGGTGCTGGACCTGGATGTCACCGTCGAGTGCTCCTCCGGTACCTACATCCGCGCCCTCGCCCGCGACCTGGGCTCCGCCCTCGGCGTCGGCGGCCACCTCACGGCCCTGCGCCGCACCCAGGTGGGACCCTACGGCCTCGACCAGGCCCACAGCCTGGAGGAGCTCGCCGAGGAGCTGGACCTGTTGGAAATGTCGCAGGCCGCGCGGGCGCTGATGCCCAACCGCGAACTCAGCGACGAGGAAACCGTCGAGCTTTCCTTCGGCCGACGGATCGCCGCCGGCGCGCCGGGCGGATCACCGGAGGCTGCGACGGCGGAGAATCCGGCGGCGGCCTTTGCCCCGGACGGCTCCCTCGTGGCGTTGCTTTCCGACGCCGGCAACTACGCCAAGCCCGTGCTGGTCTTCGCCCCGGACACCGGAAAGCCGGGTGCCTGAGGGTGGACGCGTATTTTTACATCATCCTGGTGGTGGGTCTGGTCTCCACCGTGCTCTGCGCCGGTGCCGGCATCCTGAAGAAGGCCCCGAACGACACCACCATTCTCTCCGTGGCCGCCGTAGAGCTGGCCCTGCTGGTCTATTTGGTGGGCTCGATCATCCGCGTGGCATCGGGCGAGCACATCGCGGGGGAGCCGTGGGAGTTCTGGGGCTACCTGTTTACGGCGCTGCTGCTGCCGGTGGGGGCCGTGTACTGGGCCATCGCCGAACGCACCCGGTGGAGCAACTTTGTGCTGGCGGCCGTGGGCGTGACCGCCCTGGTGATGGCCGCCCGGATGAATCAGATCTGGTACTGACGTGAAAGAGGCAAGGAAGAACATGGCGGCTTCAGAGCGGGGAACCGGCACGACGGACGACGGCGGGGCAACGGACCCGTCCGGGGCCATTGGGGGCCGAGAAGCCGGCGCTGGCCGGCTCGGTGGGTTTGGCCGATCGGCGGGGGCAGGTCGGTCTAACCGGACCGCGAGGGATACCCGCAACACCGGTCCGGGGCGGCTGCTGATTGCGGTGTACGCGATCTTCGCCCTCTCCGCGACCGCGCGGGCCGGCTACCAGATCCTCACCAAGTTCTCCGAGGCGCCGCTGGCGTACCTGCTGTCCGCCTTCGCCGCGGTGGTTTACATCGTGGCGACCATTTCCCTCGCGAAGCCCGGGCCCACCTGGTTCAAGGTGTCCGTCACGGCCGTGGTGGTGGAACTGGTCGGCGTGCTGGTCGTCGGGGCCCTGAGCCTCTTCGACGCCGTGAACTTCCCGCACGAGACCGTCTGGTCCCTGTTCGGGCGCGGCTACGGGTTCATCCCGCTGCTGCTGCCGATTCTGGGCCTGATCTGGCTCTACCGCCGCCGCCCCTCGGCCCCGGTGGTTGCTTCCGCTGACTGAGGCGGGTCGCGGCATCCGGACGACGGCGGCGGCTTCGCTGCTGAAACCGCGCGCTCCGGAGTGATGCCGTTCGCGCCTGCCGACCGACCCCGGCTCCGCCGCTGGTACCGCCCGTCCCCGCCCGATGCGTACACGCGCTGGTGAGTGTGGCTGCCCTCTGAATCCCGCGGCGGCGAGCCGTCGCCGGGCAGCCGCGGCCGCCGTCGTCGTACGCCATTTCCAGCGACCGCGCCCCGATCCTTTTCCGCCGGCGTGCATGCTTGGCACCACGCCGCAGGCCCGCGATAATAAGTAAACTTGCGATTCATAGTAAGCATGCTTATTGTGGAACTCGGATGCGGGCAATGACGGTTTCGCTTCCTGCTGGTCAACCGAAGCGAGGGAGGCATCATGGGTACTATGAACGCCATTCCCGGAGCGACATGGGAATTTGAGGGCGCAGCCACGGGCGCAGCGCCGGTGGGCGAGGTCAGTTTGCGGCCGCTCCCGGGGTGCCTGGCATGAGCGCCGCCCCCGATTCCAGAAAATGGCGGACCGACCAGCTGCTGTCCATGGCCGCCAGGGTCGTTGAACGCCGCAAGGACAACGCCCTGGCCGCGCTGGGACTCACCCACGCCGGCGTCATTGCCCTTCAAGGCCTCGCGGCCGGACCGCTCAACCAGGAACAACTGGCGCGGCGTATTGCCGTGCAGAGCCAGACGCTGGGACGCGTCCTGGGCCGGTTGGAAGACTCCGGTCTGGTCACCCGCACCCGCGACGAACGCGACCGCCGGCAGTTCTCCGTGGCGCTGACGGAAGCCGGCACCGCCGCGCTGGACGCTGCGCACAAGATCGAGCGCGAGGCACTGCCGGAGGATCTGGAGAACTGGACCCACCTGCAGCACGACCTCGGCCGCATCCTCTCCGCCTTCGAGACTCCCGGGCGCTAAGCCTGCTCTGCTCGTCGTTCGCCGGTCTTAGGACGCTTGCTCCAGCCGCCGGCGCAGTTCCGGCCAGGCGGCGGCAAAGCCGGGGTGCAGCTCATGCTCATCGACGTTGGCCGGCTGAATCCACTGCAGATCCAGGCTTTCCGGATCGCTGATCGCCGGGTCAAAAGGCTCGATCACTCGCGCGGCGACTGTCGTGTAGGTCCAGTAGCCTACGTCGAACACGGATGTGAACAGCACCTCCACCGACTCCGGGGGCACCGCGGCCTCCTCTTTCGCTTCGCGGAGTGCACCGTTGACCGCGTCCTCGCCCTGGTGCAAGGCACCTCCGGGCAGGCCCCAGGTGCCGCCCTGGTCACTCCAGGTGGCACGGTGCTGCAGGAGGATGCCTTTGCCGGCGTCGTGGACCAATAGCCCGGCCGAACCGAACCGGCCCCAGAACCGCCCCTTGTCGCCCTCCACCCAGGCGTCGCCCGGATCGCGGGGGCCGTGCGGCCGGCGAGGCCCGAAGTAGGGGTTCTCCTGCTTTTCCTGCGTGTCCGGCGTGGGGATTGGCTGCGGGGCGTCGGGCAGGGGAGCGGCTGAGCTGTCCATATCGCTAGTCTGCCACGCGGGCAGTACGGCGTGACTCCGGGGAGGCGCACTCGAGGTCATAGGGAGTCACGCCACTGGGTTTCTTCTGCGGGTCTTTGAGGCGCGGTTAATTGTCAGAGGTCGGCGAGAGTATTGGGTCATGGACGCAACGGCTGCGCTTTCGTATCTACCGGCTCAACGGCCGACCGGTGACGGGCGCATGCGGCCCGCCTGGGCGAGATTAATTGTCAGTGGTCGGCGGCAGGATTAACCCATGAACGCAACGGCTGCGGTTTCGTTTCTACCGGTCCCCGGACCGGTCGCTGGCGGGCGCGGCGGTATTGCGTTGGGGGATATCGCCGCTTCGCTCCGGGAGGTCTGCACGGCGGCGGTCGACGACGCCGGGGTGCTGGGTTTCACTGAGGCGGCGGCTTTCGCCGGGGACGTGGAGGAAATCGCCCGAGCCGTGGAATTCCTGCAGGTTGTCGCCGCAGGAGCGGTCGACCGAACGCGAACCCAGGCCGCCGCAGCCGATGCTTCTGATCGCTCCACGCCCGGGCCGGAAGGTGACGGGTATCGGCGGACCACGGACTTCCTGCGGGACCGCCTACGGATCAGTACCGCCGAGGCGCACCGCTGGGTCTGCCTGGCGCAGGAAGTCCTGACCCGTGTTGGGCTGACCGGCCAGCCGATCCCGGCCGTTCACGGGGAACTGGCCGCGGCGTTCGCGGAAGGGGAGGTCCCGTCCCGGTCCGCGACCATCATCACTCAGGCCCTCGACCGGGTCCGGCTCCTGTCCGACCCTGCCACCGTGGCCCGGATGGAAGAAGCCCTGACCACGGTCGCGTCGGTTCATGACCCGGACTTCCTGACCCGGGTCGCCCGCCGCTGGATCGACGGCCTCGACCAGGACGGTGCCGAGCCCTCCGAGGAGCTTCTCCGCCGGTTACAGGGCGCGTTCATCCGCCGTCCCCGGCACGGACTCCAGCACCTGGAAATCTTCGCCACCACCGACCAGTTCGAACACCTCCTCACCGTCATGAACGCCGCCACCAACCCCCGCACCGCCGCGACCGTTCCCGGCGCAGTGGATGCCAGCGGGACCACCCCGGCCGCTGCCGACAAAGCCGACGCTGAAGGCTGCATAGTTTCGCCGGAGGAGGCCTTCGCTGCGGAATCGGGAGTGTCCGAGGAACGGCTGGATCTCCGGACCCGGCCCCAGCGCCTGCTCGACGGTCTGATCGGCGCCTGCAAGGCCGCCCTCGCCACCGGCGGGCTCCCCGCCGCGGGCGGATTCCGCCCTCAGGTCATGGTCACTATCGACTACCGCGACCTCCTCACCCGCCTCACTACCGCCGACGGTCGTGGCCCGCAGGACGGGTCAGCATCCGGGACCCTGGGTCTGGCCGGGACCGGGACGCTGGCCTTCACCGGACCCGTCACCGCCGCCACCATCCGCAAAATCGCCTGCGACGCGGACATCATTCCCGTCCTCCTCGGCAGCGAGGGCCGGGTCCTGGACATCGGGAGGACCAGCAGGATCTTCCCGCCCCACATCCGCAAAGCCATCACCGCCCGCGACAAAGGCTGCACCTTCCCCGGCTGCACCATCCCCGCCCCCTGGTGCGAAGCCCACCACATCGAATACTGGTCCCGCGGCGGACCAACGAGTACAGACAACGGTGTCCTGTTGTGCTCGCACCACCATCACCTGATCCACAAAGAACAATGGACCATCCAAACCCGGGCCGGGACTCCCTGGTACATCCCGCCACCCCACCTCGACCCCCACCAAAAACCCCGACAAAACCACTACTTCAGACTGTGATTTCGGGAGGCAAGGGAGTGGTTGCAGGTGCCGCTATCGGAACAGTGTGAACACGCGCAGAGCATGGGGCTTCGAGTCGCCGCCCTCGATGAATCCCTGCGACTCGTAGAACGCCCGTTGTCCCGGCTCGTCGTCGGTCAAAAGGACCGTTTGCCGCACGTGAGCGAACCGGTCCATGACCGCGGCCAGTAATTGTCGGCCGACACCCGAACGATGGAAGGAGGGTTGCACCAGGATGTCCTGGACGTAGCAAATAGTCTCGTCGTCGGACATAGCCCTTGCCAGACCCACCAAGGCGCCTTCCGCCCAGGCCGTGACGACAAAGGAGGACTTTCGAACGGCCCGTTCCAACATCTCGGGTTCGTTGGTGTAGGCGGTCCAGCCCACGGAGTCGTAGAGGGCAAGCAGCTCCGACCGGGAGACATCGCGGCTCGCTGAGAGGCTGAACTCGGGCATCCGCCCAGTGTGGCATGCTGGGGCAAATGAACTCACCCACCCCGGCCCCGGGCCCCTCGCGTGTGCTCTTCTACGGTGTCACCGGGAGCGGAAAGTCGTCGGCCGCCCGGGCCTACGCCGCACGCACCGGGCTTCCGGAGTTCTCCGCGGATGACGATATCGGCTGGCTGCCCGGGTGGCAGCAGCCCGGCGACGGGGAGCAACGCCAGACAGCCGCACGGATCGCCGCCTTGGACGAGTGGGTGCTGGACAGCGCCTACGGCGTGTGGCGGGATTTGATCGTTCCCCGGGCCGAACTCATCGTCGGGCTGGACTATCCCCGGTGGCTATCCCTGCTCCGCCTCGTTCGCCGGTCCATCCGACGGGTCGTCGCCAAGGAGGAGGTCTGCAACGGAAACCGGGAGACGCTTCGCCGGCTGTTCGCCAAGGACTCAATCATTGCCTGGCACTTCCGGTCCTTTACCCGCAAGCGGCAGGTCATGCGCTCCCTCAGCAGCGCCGGCGGCTCCGCCGAGATCATGATCTTCAGGCGGCCGCGGGAACTGGAGGCCTGGTTGAACGGGTTGCCATCAGTACCACCGGTGCAGTCGCGGCCCCGGGCAGGCTAGCGGAGCGTATTGCTCCCGCGGTTCCCGGACGACGGCGGGTTGCGGCACAGGTCGGAACCTACCGGATCGGCTCGCCCGCCGCATCGACCCGGAAGTTGGCGATGACCTGACGGGTGGAAGTGTCAATGATGACCACCGAGTCCTTCGGCCATGACGGGTCCGGGGTGACGATGTAATCGACATCGCTGATCTTCGTGGGGCGGCCGGCGTCGTTGATGCTTCGGTTGAAGGCGTCCACCACCTGGTTGGTGCGGGTATTGTTGGCGACCGTCTCCGCAGGTAGGCCGTGGGCGTCACCGCTGGCCGGCGTCGAGTTCCACCAGCCCTCGTAACCGCCCACCGGACCGTGAGCCCGCCCTGCGTCCGTCCGACCTGCGTCCGTCGGACCGGCCTGCGCCGGCCCAGGCTGCACGGCGCCCGTGGGCTGCGCTGCGCACCCGCACAGCGTCCCGCCGAGTATCGCCACTAGCGCCAGGGCGCCCGTAATTCCATATTTCATCTGTCCCCCAAATCGATGCCATGTCACTACGTCGGCGTTAGGGGGACGCTACCACGGCGCCGATGGCGGGGCCGGGTTCGGGGACCCGGCCGGCGTCGGGGGAGCCGGAGGAATGCGGGTAACCTAGGAGAGTTCCGGAGCCGGCCCTATCCCTCCGGGAAAAGTGTTTTGGCAGGCAGCAAAAAGGCGAGGTAGATGGTCCACATCTGGAACGATCCGTCCGAGGTCCCCACGGACTTCGGCCCGACCGTCGTCACGATCGGCAACTTCGACGGCGTGCACCGAGGTCACCAGCAGGTGCTCTCCCAGCTCATCCGCACCGCCCGCCTGAACCACGCCCGCGCCGTCGTCATCACCTTCGACCCGCACCCCGCTCAGGTACACCGGCCGGAGTCCGCACCCGAGCTGATCATGGGGCTCGAAGACAAGCTCGTCGCGCTCGGCGAGGTGGGCCTGGATGCCGTCCTGGTGATGAAGTACTCGCTGGAACTGGCCAGCCTCACGCCCGAAGAATTCGTCTCCTCCATCATCGTCGACACGCTCAAGGCCAGCCACGTCGTCATCGGCCACGACACCCGCTTCGGCCGCGGTAACTCCGGAGACCTGGACACCATGAAGGACCTGGGGGAGAAGCTCGGCTTCGAAGTCCAGGTCATCAACGAGTTCGGCGCCGAGGGCTTCCCGCTGCACGGCGCCGGAGGAGATAGTGCCGGAACGCACGGTGCCGAAACGCATGACGCCGGAACAGATGGCGCCGCGGCCGAGCACGGCGCCGGCGACCGCCGCTGCTCCTCCACCTGGGTCCGCGAAGCGCTGCGCGAGGGCGACGTCGCCACGGCCGCCGCCGTCCTCGGCCGCCCGCACCGGATGCGCGGCACGGTGGTGCACGGCGCAGCCCGCGGCCGCGACCTGGGTTTCCCCACCGCGAACCTCGCCGCCGACGCCACCGGCTACATCCCCGCCGACGGGATCTACGCCGGCTGGCTGGTGGATGAGGCCGGTACCCGCTGGCCCGCGGCGATCTCCGTCGGCTCCAACCCCACCTTCGACGGCGTCAGCCGGCAGGTGGAGGCGCATGTCATCGACCGGCCCCAGGAGGCCGTGGAGGACTTCGATCTGTACGACCAGACAGTCGTCGTCGAATTCGTGGCCCGGCTGCGCGGCATGGTCGCGTACCGTGGGCCGGAGGCTCTGATCGAGCAGATGCGGCTGGACGTCGTCCAGACCCACCAGATCCTGTTCGCCGGCTGACATCCTGCCGGCGGGGAAGGCACCAGACGTGACACTTGAGAAGAACACCCGGGAGCTGGACAAGGAGATCGTCCGCGACTTCAGCACCCGGATGAGCTATGCCTCCTACCTCCAGCTGCCCACGCTGCTCAGCGCGCAGCAGCCGGTCAGCCAGCCGGAACACCACGACGAGCTGCTGTTCATCATCCAGCACCAGACCACGGAGCTGTGGCTGAAACTCGTGCTGCACGAACTGCGCAGCGCCGCCGCCTGGCTCCGGACCGACGACCTCGGTTCCGCCCTCAAAGCCATCGCCCGGGTCAAGCACATCCAGAAAACCCTCACCGAGCAGTGGTCCGTCCTGGCCACCCTGACGCCCACCGAGTACTCCCAGTTCCGCGGCTTCCTCGGTAACTCCTCCGGGTTCCAGTCCAGCCAGTACCGGGCCGTGGAATTCCTGCTGGGAAACAAGAACCGCAAAATGCTGCCGGTTTTCGAGTCGGACCCGGAGGCACATGCGATGCTCCAGGAGCTGCTCGAGGCCCCCAGCATCTACGACGACTTCCTCGCCTACCTCAAGCGCCAGGGCTTTGACGTGCCCGAGTCGGTGCTGAACCGGGACGTCAGCCAGGCCCATGAGTTCTCTGCCGAGCTGGTGCCGGTGTTCAAGTACATCTACGAAAACGCGGCGGACAACTGGGGCGCCTACGAGGCCTGCGAGGAACTCGTGGACCTGGAGGACAACTTCCAGCTCTGGCGCTTCCGCCACCTGCGCACCGTGCAGCGGACCATCGGCATGAAATCCGGCACCGGCGGCTCCAGCGGCGCCGCATTCCTGCAGAAGGCCCTGGAGCTGACCTTCTTCCCCGAACTTTTCGCCGTACGAACGGAGATCGGCCAGTGAGCGAGAACCAGCAGGTGCACAGCGGCGCCGACCCGTTGTGGCAGCGTGCCCTCGACCTCGACGCCGCCGATCCGTTAGCCGCCTACCGGGACCAGTTCGTCGGCGCGGAATCCGAGCTGTCCTACCTGGACGGCAACTCCCTGGGCCGGCCGCTCAAGCGAACCGTCACGGACATCTCCGCGTTCATCGAACAGGGCTGGGGCGGCCGGCTGATCCGTGGCTGGGACGAGGAATGGCTGGACCTTCCACAGGCCATCGGCGACCAGCTGGGCCGGGCCGCGCTCGGCGCCGCGCCGGGACAAACCATCATTGCCGACTCCACCACCGTGGTGCTCTACAAGCTCATCCGTGCCGCCCTCGCCGCCGTCACGGATCCCGCCCGCACCGAGATCGTGCTGGACACCGAGAACTTCCCCACGGACCGGTACCTGGTGGAGGGGATCGCCCGCGAGGAAAACCTGACGATCCGCTGGATCCAGGCGGACCAGGCCTCCGGCGTTACCGAGGAACAGGTGCGCGCCGCCACCGGCCCCGCCACCGCCGTCGTCGTCCTGAGCCAGATCGCCTACCGCTCCGGCCACCTGGCGGACCTGCCCGGGATCACGGCCGCCATCCACGACGCCGGCGCGTTGGTGGTCTGGGACCTCTGCCACTCCGCGGGCTCGGTGGAGATCGCCCTGGACGCCGCGGACGTGGACTTCGCCGCCGGCTGCACCTACAAGTACCTCAACGGGGGACCGGGATCGCCCGCGTTCGCGTACGTCAACGCCCGGCACCTGCCCGGCCTGCAGCAGCCCATCTGGGGCTGGATGGGCCGCAAGGACGCCTTCGAAATGGGTCCCGGCTATGAGGCGGCCCCGGGCATCCGCGGTTTTCTCAGCGGCACCCCGGCGATCTTCGGCATGCTCGCCATGCGCGGAACCCTGGACCTGATCGAGGAGGCCGGGATGCCGGCGATCCGGCGCAAGTCCGAGCTGCTGACCGCCTATGCCCTGGAGCTCTTCGACGCCTGGCTGGAACCCTCCGGCGTGAAGCTCTCCACCCCCAGGGACCCGGCGCGGCGCGGCAGCCACATCACCGTGGACCACCCGGCGTTCCGGGAAATGACCGCAACGCTGTGGAAGCAGGACGTCATCCCGGACTTCCGAGCCCCGCACGGCATCCGGCTGGGCCTCTCCCCGCTGAGCACCTCGTTCGCAGAGCTCTACCGCGGCGTGCTGGCCATCCGCGGGCTGCTCGCCGACGCCGCTTGATCGCCGCAGGTCGACGCCGTCTGATCGCCGCAGGTCGACGCCGGCGCGACGCCGGCGCAGGGCCGGTTTAGACAACGTCCGCGGCGTGCCCGTAAACTAAACGGTGGGTCCGGCTGCAGTCCGTGGTTGCTGGGCCCTGCCACGCTCTCCCGCTCCGGCGGAAAAGCGCGTCCGGCATCCCCGGCAGTGAATTACTGATTCGGGCCTCACGGCACATCTCAAGGAGTTATTGTGGCACTTGAAGCCGCTGTAAAGCAGTCCATCATGAAGGATTTCGCAACGTCTGAGGGCGACACCGGTTCGCCGGAGGTCCAGGTTGCAGTCCTGACCCAGCGGATCAAGGATCTGACTGAGCACATGAAGGTGCACAAGCACGACTACCACACCCAGCGCGGTCTGCTGGCCATGGTTGGTCGCCGCAAGCGCATGCTCACCTACCTCAAGAACACTGATATCAACCGCTACCGTGCGCTCATCGAGCGCCTCGGCCTGCGCCGCTAGTCAGCTTTAGGGGCGGCCCCTTTCCCACGGAAAGGGGCCGCCTTCTTCAAAAAACTCAACAGGAGGATCAACCGCATCACGCATTCGCGGTCCTCGGTAGTGACCTCCGGGAAGGGCTTCAAGGAACCGAAGCCCGGGCCCGTGGGTCTCGATCGATGACCGGGTGCAGTGCAGTCCAGGTAGACAGATGCCGGACTGGGTTGATGCGGCTGGACTCCGTGACACAAGAAACGGAGGTGACTCTCTATGGAGGGTCCCGAAATCCAGTTCTCGGAAGCCGTCATTGACAATGGCCGCTTCGGCAAGCGGGTCATCCGCTTCGAAACCGGCCGCCTTGCCAAGCAGGCCGCCGGTGCCGCGATGGTCTACATCGACGAAGAAACCGCCCTGCTGTCGGCCACCACGGCCGGCAAGCACCCGCGTGAAGGCTTTGACTTCTTCCCGCTGACCGTCGACGTCGAAGAGCGCATGTACGCCGCCGGCCGCATCCCGGGCTCGTTCTTCCGCCGCGAAGGCCGCCCGTCCACCGAAGCGATCCTGGCCTGCCGCCTGATGGACCGCCCGCTGCGCCCGGCCTTCATCAAGGGCCTGCGCAACGAGGTCCAGATCGTCGTTACCGTGCTCTCCATCAACCCTGACGAGCTCTACGACGTCGTCGCGATCAACGCGTCCTCGATGTCCACCCAGCTCTCCGGCCTGCCGTTCTCCGGCCCGATCGGCGGCGTCCGCGTTGCCCTCGTCGCCGACGAGCAGGGCTCCCAGTGGGTTGCCTTCCCGAAGCACTCCCAGCTGGAGAACTCGGTCTTCAACATGGTCGTCGCCGGCCGCGTTGCCGGTGACGACGTCGCCATCATGATGGTCGAGGCCGAAGCAACCGACAACTCCTGGAACCTGATCAAGGAACAGGGCGCCACCGCCCCGACCGAAGAGGTCGTGGCCGAGGGCCTCGAGGCTGCCAAGCCGTTCATCAAGGCTCTCTGCGACGCCCAGGCCGACCTCGCCGCCCGGGCCGCCAAGCCCACGGTCGAGTTCCCGGTCTTCCTGGACTACGAGGACGACACCTACGCCGCCGTCGAGTCCGCCGCCGCCGAGAAGCTTGCCGCGGTCTTCCAGATCGCCGACAAGCAGGAACGCGATGCCGCCTCCGACGCGCTCAAGGACGAGGTCCTCTCCTCCCTGGCCGGCCAGTTCGAGGGCCGCGAGAAGGAACTCTCCGCAGCCTTCCGCTCCGTCACCAAGCAGGTCGTGCGCCAGCGCATCCTGAAGGACCAGGTCCGCATCGACGGCCGTGGCCTGACGGACATCCGCCAGCTCACCGCCGAGGTCGAGGTCCTGCCCCGCGTCCACGGTTCGGCCATCTTCGAGCGCGGCGAGACCCAGATCATGGGTGTCACCACCCTGAACATGCTGAAGATGGAACAGCAGATCGACTCGCTGTCGCCGGTGACGCGCAAGCGCTACATGCACAACTACAACTTCCCGCCGTATTCCACCGGTGAGACCGGCCGCGTCGGTTCGCCTAAGCGCCGCGAAATCGGCCACGGTGCCCTGGCAGAGCGCGCCATCGTGCCCGTGCTTCCGTCCCGCGAGGAGTTCCCCTACGCCATCCGCCAGGTCTCCGAGGCTCTCGGATCCAACGGTTCGACGTCGATGGGCTCCGTCTGCGCCTCCACCCTGTCGCTGCTGAACGCCGGTGTGCCCCTGAAGGCCGCCGTCGCCGGTATCGCCATGGGCCTGGTCTCCGACCAGGTTGACGGCCAGACCCGCTACGCCGCCCTGACCGACATCCTTGGCGCCGAAGATGCCTTCGGCGACATGGACTTCAAGGTCGCCGGTACCTCCGAGTTCGTCACGGCCATCCAGCTGGACACCAAGCTCGACGGCATCCCGGCCTCCGTGCTGGCAGCGGCCCTCAAGCAGGCCCGCGAAGCCCGCCTCCACATCCTGGACGTCCTGAACTCCGCGATCGACACCCCGGACGAGCTCTCCGAGTTCGCTCCGCGCGTCATCGCGGTCAAGATTCCGGTAGACAAGATCGGCGAGGTCATCGGCCCGAAGGGCAAGATGATCAACCAGATCCAGGAGGACACCGGCGCGGATATCTCGATCGAGGACGACGGCACCGTCTACATCGGCGCCACCAACGGCCCGTCCGCGGACGCCGCCCGTTCCGCGATCAACGCCATCGCCAACCCGCAGGTCCCGGAAATCGGTGAGCGCTACCTGGGTACGGTCGTCAAGACCACCACCTTCGGCGCCTTCGTCTCCCTGACCCCGGGCAAGGACGGTCTGCTGCACATCTCCGAGCTGCGCAAGATCGCCGGTGGCAAGCGCGTGGACAACGTCGAGGACGTCGTCTCCGTCGGCCAGAAGATCCAGGTGGAAATCACCAAGATCGATGACCGCGGCAAGCTCTCCCTCTCGCCCGTCGTGGCCGAGGAAGAGGGCGCCGACGCCGCCGCGGAGTCCGCGGAGTAGTCCCTCCCGATCAACGGCAGCGGGGCCGGTGGATTCGTCCCCCT
>NZ_JBHUYA010000004.1:0-341086 GCF_042668995.1 Arthrobacter sp. NPDC057259 | reverse complement strand
CCACCGGACCCATCCGCGACACCTGGGCCGCCACCCGCTACGAAACCGGACCACTGGCCTACCCCACCACCCCCGTCACCTGCGGACTCGTCAACGACGGCTGCTACCAAAACTTCCAAAACGGAGCCATCATCTGGTCCCCCACCACCGGCGCCCAGCCCTCACCCAACGGACCCATCCGCGACACCTGGCAAAAAACCGGCTACGAACGCGGAACCCTCGGCTACCCCACCACCCCTCAAACCTGCGGGCTGAAAGACGGCGGCTGTTACCAGAACTTCCAGAACGGCGCGATCATCTGGTCCCCCGCTACAGGTGCCTTTTCCTCTCAGAATGGTCCCGTACGGGATTCATGGAAAGCCTCCGGCTTTGAACGCGGCTCCTTGGGCTACCCCACCTCAGAGCAAACCTGCGGGCTAAAAGACAGCGGCTGCTACCAGAACTACCAAAACGGCGCCATCATCTGGTCCCCCACCACCGGCGCCCAAATCAGCCCCACCGGACCCATCCGCGACACCTGGGCCGCCAACGGCTATGAACGCGGAACCCTCGGCTACCCCACTAGCCCGATCACATGCACACCCACTGAAGACACCTGCACCCAGACCTACCAAAACGGGCTCATTAGCTGGACCACGGGCGCCGGAACCACGATCACACGACCTTAGGAAAGTATCCACATAACGACTGCGGCGACCCATCCCGAGAGTGGGAGGGGTCGCCGCTGTGTAGAGCTTCGAACCGTCTAGGTGCCGTGCTCAAGCAGGTCGATCAGGTATTGGCCGTATCCGCTCTTGATGAGAGGAGTAGCGCGCTCGCGCAGGTCATCGTCTGAGAGAAAGCCCAAACGCCAAGCGATTTCCTCCGGAGCCCCAATTTTGAGCCCCTGACGGTTCTCTGTCGTTCGAACAAAGTTCGAGGCATCGTTGAGGTCATTGAACGTTCCGGTGTCAAGCCAGGCGGTGCCGCGCGGTAGGATCTCAACCTGCAGCTTGCCCTGCTCCAAGTAGGTTCGGTTGATATCGGTAATTTCAAGTTCCCCGCGAGGCGAAGGCTTCAGATTCTTCGCGATTTCCACGACATTGTTGTCGTAGAAATACAGACCCGGTACCGCGTAGTGGCTTCTTGGCTTTACCGGCTTCTCTTCGAGTGAAATTGCCCTTCCGTCAGCGTCAAACTCAACAACCCCGTACGCTTTGGGATCGGCGACCCAATAGCCGAATACGGCGCCGCCCTCAATGTTCTCGAAGCGGCGGAGTTGCTTACCCATACCCGGGCCATAGAAAATGTTATCCCCTAGGACCAGCGCCACCGGCTCGTTCCCGATATGTTCGGAACCCAGGATGAAGGCCTGCGCCAGCCCGTCAGGAGACGGCTGCTGGATGTACGTCAGGTTCACCCCGAATTGTGATCCGTCCCCAAGGAGCCGCTGGAACTGCTCGGCGTCATGGGGAGTGGTGATGATCAGGATGTCCCGAATGCCCGCCAGGATCAGGGTCGAGAGCGGGTAATAGATCATCGGCTTGTCGTAGACCGGGACGAGCTGCTTGCTGACGCCGAGCGTGATCGGGTGGAGCCTTGATCCCGTACCGCCAGCGAGAATGATTCCTCGCACGCTCACCTTCTTTCGTTGTCGTTGGTTCGCAATCCTTTACACGATATCGCTACCCACTCGTACTCCCAGCCCCGGGGTGCCGCGAACGCCGGCACTTCGGCGACCTACGGGTCGGAAGCATACGCGGATCGTTCCACCGGAACTTGATTTCCCCACAATGGGCCGTTGGCTCGATAAAGTGGGCGCTAGAAGCCGGGAAATGGTTTTGTGGCAAGTATTGTACCGGCGCCGTTCTTGGATGTGATTCCGCGGGGCTGTGCTGCCAACGCGGGCTCAGTTCCTTTCGTTTCGCGGCTCCAGAGCAAGCGCCCTGAGGCCAGGGACAGTGCTCCATGGGCAAACATAGCCGGAGCAGCCGCGTACCGTGGGGTTGAATTTTCGCCATTCGGAGCGGCGCACCAGAAAACTGCGGAAACCGCTGCGGACGCCCTCGCGGAGATACACGTCGCCCATCCCTAGAATGCGTCTACGACAGCCCGAGCCCACATCACCGTAGCAACAGAGAGGAGAGCTCCTCCAAAATTTGTCTACCCGACGCCTTCCCTGAACGCTGAAATTCTACGGTCTACGCCTTCCCACCAGAAGCCAACCGATGCTACCGCGATCCCCAGGTATGCCCCCGCTAAACGGAGCGCGAAACCCTCTCGAAGTTAGTGAACTGTAGGGCAAGAACCACGATGAATAAGCCACGGTCCATCTGGTAGCGAAGGAAGAAGCCGTCCTCGGCCCTGGTCAAGCCGGGAAGTCTGATCCAAGCCACGAGTGTGAGGACTGAAGCACCAAGAACAGCCACAGCGAAGGCCGAAAACCTGTTCTTCCGAGTATGGAGAGTCCCGCGAAGCTTCCACAGCAGACGGGGCGGTCCGGGGTCAACGACAACTCGCGGTGGACGCAGTTGGCCAGCCGGCAAGTTCAAGTCGTGCATCCCTTCGTTCAAACAATGTTCACAGCCTTTCGGCTACGATCTTGAATCATGCAACGACTCCTCGTTACCGGCGGCGCCGGCTTCATTGGTTCCAATTTCGTCCACTACGTTCTGGAGAACACCGACCTGCAGGTCACTGTTCTAGACAAGTTGACTTACGCCGGCAACCTGGAATCGCTCAGAGGGCTGCCCGAGCAACGCTTCACTTTCGTTCAGGGCGATATCGGCGATGCTGCTCTGGTGGATCAGTTGGTGGCCGCGGCCGACGTCGTGGTGCACTACGCGGCCGAATCGCATAACGACAACTCCCTGCATGACCCGCGGCCATTCCTTGACACAAACATTATCGGGACCTACACGCTGATCGAGGCTGCCAGGAAGCACAACAAGCGGTTTCACCACATCTCCACGGACGAAGTCTACGGCGACCTCGAATTGGACGACCCAGAACGCTTCACCGAGAGCACGCCATATAACCCGTCCAGCCCGTACTCGTCCACCAAAGCGGGTTCGGACCTGCTGGTCCGCGCTTGGGTGCGCTCCTTTGGCCTGCAGGCAACCATCAGCAACTGTTCCAACAACTACGGCCCGTACCAGCACGTCGAGAAGTTCATTCCGCGTCAGATCACAAACGTGATCGACGGCATCCGGCCCAAGCTCTACGGGAAGGGCGAGAACGTCCGTGACTGGATCCACGCCAACGACCACTCTTCAGCTGTCCTGGCGATCATCGCCAAGGGTCGGATTGGCGAGACCTACCTGATCGGCGCCGACGGCGAGAAGAACAACAAGGACGTCGTCGAGCTCATTCTCAAGCACATGGGCCAGGCGCCGGATGCCTACGACCACGTCGTGGACCGGCCCGGCCACGACATGCGTTACGCGATCGACTCCACGAAGCTGCGCGAGGAACTCGGCTGGGAGCCGCAGTTCTCCAACTTCGAGGCCGGCCTCGAAGACACCATCGCCTGGTACCGGGACAACGAGGACTGGTGGCGCCCGCAGAAGGCCGCCACCGAAGCCAAGTACAAGGAACAGGGCCAGTAACCCATGTCGATCGAGTTCTCGAAAAAGCTCACCGCGCACGAAACTCCGATTCCCGGCGTCGTCCTCTACGACCTCCCGGTCCACGGAGACAATCGTGGCTGGTTCAAGGAGAACTGGCAGCGGGAAAAGATGGTGGCGCTCGGGCTGCCGGACTTCCGCCCCGTGCAGAACAACATCTCGTTCAACGAATCGGCCGGCACTACCCGCGGCATCCACGCCGAGCCATGGGACAAGTTCATCTCCGTGGCCACCGGCCGGATCTTCGGTGCCTGGGTGGATTTGCGTGAGGGGCCGACGTTCGGGGCCGTCTTCACTGCTGAAATGGATCCCAGCCAAGCCATCTTCATTCCCCGGGGGGTAGGCAACGCCTTCCAGACGCTGGAGGACAACACCGCCTACACCTACTTGGTCAACGACCACTGGTCCGCCGACGCTCAAGGCCAGTACACCTTCCTGAACCTCGCTGACGAAACCGTGTCCATTGCGTGGCCGGTGCCCCTCGGGCAGGCCGAACTCTCCGACAAAGATAAGGCGCATCCCCGGCTTCATGACGTTGCGCCGATGCAAGCCAAGAAGACCCTCGTGCTGGGCGCCAACGGTCAACTAGGCAGGGCACTCCGGGACGCCTACGACGGTGACCGGTCGGTAGATTTCGCAAGCCGAAACGAATTTGATCTGGCCTCGCCGGACGCCGGGAAGGGCCTGAATTGGAAAAATTACTCCACAATTATCAACGCTGCTGCTTTTACCGCGGTGGATATCGCGGAAACTGCCGAAGGCCGGGAAGCCGCCTGGAATGTGAACGTTAAGGGTGTGGCCAACCTGGCCCGCATCGCCATCGAAAACAACCTGACCCTGGTCCATGTCTCCTCGGACTACGTCTTCGACGGCACAAAGTCATCCGCGTACGTGGAGGATGACCCAGCCTGCCCCCTCGGGGTGTATGGCCAAACGAAGGCAGCCGGCGACGCTGCCGTGAGCCTGGTGCCCCGGCACTACATAATTCGCACCAGCTGGGTAATTGGAGACGGAAATAATTTCGTTCGGACAATGGCCGCACTTGCCGGAAAGGGCATCAAGCCGTCCGTCGTAAAGGATCAAATCGGCCGTCTGAGCTTCACCGCGGACATTGCTGCAGGCATTAAGCACCTTCTGGGCACCAGCGCGGAGTACGGCACCTATAACCTTTCCAACGACGGAGAGCCATTGTCCTGGGCGGCCGTCGCCGCTCAGGTGTACGAATCGTGCGGCGCTTCGCCGGATGCCATAACCGGAGTGAGCACCGAGGAGTACTTCGCGGGCAAAGCTGCGGCGCCGCGTCCGCTCAACAGCGTCCTCGACCTGGCAAAGATCAAGTCAACAGGATTCTCTCCCGTGGATCAGCTCCAGCGCCTCCGCGAGCTGCCGCTCAATTCATCGAGTATTCAGTGAGTGCTGCGCGTCGGGGTGTTTGTGGTTGTGTGAGAGGATAGTGCGGTGAGTAAGACGTGGGTTGTCATTCCGATGTACAACGAGGCAACCGTTGTTGGCAAGGTCATCGAAGGCCTGTTGGGGACCTTTCCAAACGTAGTGTGTGTTGACGACGGCAGCCGTGATGGTTCAGTAGTTGTAGCCCGCAATGCGGGCGCCGTGGTGGTCGAGCATCCTGTGAACCTTGGCCAGGGTGCGTCGTTGCAGACAGGGATCGAGTACGCGCTGCAGGACCCCGAGACCGACTCCATTGTTACCTTTGACGCCGATGGGCAGCACCGCGTGGAAGACGCCGTGGCCATGGTGGAGCGCTTGCGAACGGAATCGTTGGATGTGGTGCTCGGTTCGAGGTTCCTGGACTCCCGGACGAAACTGACGGCCATGAAGCGGCTAGTACTCAAGGTCGCTGCCCTGCAGATGAAATTGTCCACGGGACTGGACCTGACCGATGCCCACAACGGGCTGCGTGTTCTGGGCAGGGATATTGCCAGCCGCATTCAGCTTAGACAGAACCGCATGGCGCATGCGTCGGAACTGGTCCACCAGTTGGCAGCCTTCAAGGTGAGGTATGTGGAACACCCGGTGCACATCATCTATACGGACTATTCGAAGGCCAAAGGACAGTCCCTGCTCAATTCGGTGAACATCGTTGCCGACCTGTTCTTTAAATAGGAGGGCTAACCCTTGATCTTCATAGTCCAGCTTGTTCTGGTCATCGCGGTAATATTTGTGTCGCTGGCTCTGATGCGCGGTGGGTCAAATACGCGGCACTTGGCGATCCGGCGGTTGCTGCTGATGGTATTTGCCTTCGCCGCCGCAATCTCTATCTTCGTCCCCGACCTGCTGACTCGCGTGGCGCAGTTCCTGGGCATCGGGCGTGGCACAGACTTGGTCCTTTATGCCCTGATCTTCTGTTTCTTTGTCTTCATGTCAACGACGTATCAGCGTTTCCGGCAGTCAGAGTTCGCGCTGACGCTCCTGGCGAGGCGCATGGCCCTTGATGAGGCCCCCCGCCCGTGGCTGGAAGACGACCGCCCTCGCCTGCAGGCTCCAGTCAAACGGCAGCCCACCGCGGCATCCGGGTCTGAACGCTGACAGGAATTGCACCGGCCAGGGTGCGGCCACTGGCCCGTCCCGCCGTCGGAACATTCTTGCTAGGCTGACACGCGCCAACTGCAAGGCTAGGCGCCAAGGCCCTGGGTACGGTCTAGACCGTGCCCAGGGCCTTCGTCGTAATTGCGGTTCTTTTCGTCTTCCACCAATGGTGCGGCTCCAAGCACGGGTTTGGCGGCAGCCGCTAGGCCGGAGCATCCCGCAAATGTCGGCCGACCCGCAGGTCCTCGATATGGTTGACTTGGGGCCGAAGAGCTTACGCCCGTCAGATTGGCTGGGACGGCAGCGCCGTGTAGCCGGACGGATTGGATTCCTGCCACCTCCAATGGTCCGCGCACATGGTGTCGAACGATCGTTCAGCCTTCCACCCCAACTCCCGCAAGGCTTTGGACGGGTCGGCGAGGCTAACAGCGACATCACCGGGCCGGCGGTCCACGATTTCATACGGCACCGGGCGGCCCGTGACCTTGGCAAAAGCATCAATGACTTCCAGCACGGACGTCCCCCGCCCCGTGCCCAGATTCCATGTGAACAGGCCAAAATTGCTTTCTAGGTAATGCAGCGCGGCCAGGTGCCCGGCGGCAAGATCCACTACATGGATATAGTCCCTGACCCCAGTTCCATCCGGGGTGTCGTAGTCGTCGCCGAACACACGCACCACAGACCGCATACCTACCGCAACCTGCGCCACGAAAGGCAGCAAATTGTTCGGTGTGCCCACCGGATCTTCACCGATACGACCTGAATTGTGTGCGCCTGCAGGATTAAAGTAGCGCAGGACCGCGATCCGCAACGTGGGGTCCGCCGCCGCCACGTCCTCCAGAATCTCTTCGATCTGCTGCTTGGTGCGGCCATACGGGTTGGTGGCGTTGCGCCGCATCCCCTCGAGCAAGGGAAGCGGATTTTGGGGGTCGTAGACGGTGGCCGAAGAACTGAACACGAGGCGGGTGACGCCATGCTTTTTCAGGGCCGCAAGCAGGTTCAGTGTGCCCACTACATTGTTCATGTAGTACTCGTACGGGATTTGGGCCGACTCCCCCACGGCCTTCAGGCCAGCGAAATGGATCACCGCGTCCGGCTGGAATTCCTCCACTGCTGCTTCCAGCGCGTTTGTGTCCAGCAGGTCGGCCCAGCAAGCCTTCATGGGTGTGGCGGCCAGCTCTCCCACCCGTTCAAGCGACACCGGGCTGGCGTTGCGCAGGTTGTCGTACACCATGACCTCGTGGCCGTGCTCAAGTAGCTGCAAGACAGTATGGGAGCCAATAAAGCCAGCCCCGCCGGTAACCATAATCTTCATGCCTTCAGGCTATCGGCACACAGCCGCCCACGTTCAATCGGGCACGAACACGTAACTGCCCATTGATATGATGGGGGACGCCCTACACCCAACCCGCCGGAGAATATGCATGCCCACACGACCGGTCGTATCCGTCTGCATGGCGGCTTATAACGGCGCCCAGCACATCCACGAGCAGCTCGACTCCATCCTCGCGCAACTAACCGAGCCCGACGAAGTAATCATTGTCGACGATGGTTCCACAGACGGCACCCGCGAATGGCTCACAAACATGCGCGACCCAAGGGTGAAAGTCCACTTCAACCAATCCAATCTCGGATATGTTCGCAACTTCGAGAAGGCTCTCGGGCTCAGTACCGGAGAGATTGTCATGCTCTCGGACCAAGACGACCTCTGGCTGCCCGGTCGGGTGGACGCCCTGGTACGGGCACTTGATAACGCAGAAGCCGTCGCCTCAAATTTCAGCTACTTCGAAGGCACACCGCGGAAGCTCGAACAACTGCGCCTCAAACAGGGCACCGGTGGTCACAGAGTCCGGAACCTAACCCGGCTCTGGATCGGCATCATTCCCTATTACGGTTGCGCCATGGCCTTCCGCCGGAGCTTCATCCAAAGCAGCCTGCCCTTTCCCCCGTTTCTCTACGAAACTCACGACCAGTGGTTGGCTATGCTCGCAAACGTTCGAGGAACCATGGTCCACCTCGAAATTGAAACCCTAAGCCGACGGCTTCATGCTAACAACACAACGCCCAAAACCTTCAGAGGCATTCCAACCATTCTGAAATCACGCTGGATGCTCAGCAAGGCCTTCGTTGAGGCAGTGAAACGACGCAAAGGACAGATAAGCGCTTAGCTTCTGGCGCTGCTTGACGGATTCCCCGCGATCATCAGGATGGACGGACCGCGTCCGGATAACGCTCCAGCTGGAGTCCAGCGACCACCTGGCTGTGAGGTAGGAGCAAAGAACGTAGAGGGGCGGCGCCTCGTGGCGCTGCCCCTCTAAATTGCTGAGTTGCTGGAAGCTTAGGCCACTACGTGCTTGAGAAGCTTCTGCACCGCAGCCCTGTTGCCGGCCGCGAGGCCCTTGCCCACGAGGGAGGCAGCGTTCAGCCTGCTCATAAGGTGGGTGGTTGCGGCGCGTGCGGCCTTCGTCCAACCGCGGGCTCGGAACCGTTCCGCCTGGTCCTGGAAGAATCGTCGCTCCTCTTCAAATCTACGACCGTCAAGGGCGCGGACCGAGGAGTCGGATGCAGAATGTCGACGGTACAGGAAAGCGAGCTCGGGATCCACGACCAGAGCACCGCCTCGGTCCGCGACGTCGAGAAGCATGGCCAAGTCCTGCACGACATCCAGCCCCTCTGTGAACCCGATCCCCTGCACTACCTCCGCACGCCACGCAAGCGACGGAAAGTAAGTCCAGTTGGCACGCAGGAGACTAGCGGCCAGGTCCTCGTTGGCGAGCACCAGCGGCGCTGATGTCTGCGGTGCGCAAGCCTTCTTGACCCGATCCACGAGCGGATTGACCGCGATGCCGTTCTCGTCAATTACCTGGACTCCCGGCTGCACGATTGCAGCTTCCGGGTGGGCCTCAAAGGAGCGAACAACGACGTCGAGATAGTTGGGCAGCATTATGTCGTCGGCACCCATGATGACCACAATAGGAGCATCCGCCTGCGAGAGGGCTTTACGGTAGTTTCCGTTGGCCCCCAAATTCTCGGCATTCTTTTGGTAGGAAACCCGCGGATCATCAATGCCGGCAAAAAACTCTTCAGGCTCTTTGCTCGGGTAGCCATCATCGAAGACCCGCAGCCGCCAGTCATGGAAATGTTGAGCCATGACGCTGTTGGCAGCCTTCTTCATAAGTCCCACGTCCCCGTAATAGGGCAGCATGACGTCGACTACGGCCATAGAGAGATCCTCCCACCATCGTTGTTGCGCCAGACGGCGCCTGACCATGCTACCGGACCGAGCGCGTTCGCATCCGCCGATAGACTGTAACGAACAGCCCGAGATCCCGGCTCCTGGAAGGACCCCCATTGCCGCAGCAGGACTCCATCGTCGCCGTACTGTCACTTTTCAACCCTCCTGCTGAAGTCGTTGACCGGGTCCGGAGGCTACGGCGCCAAGTGGACAACGTGGTGGTTGTCGACGACGGCTCACCCTCACCCGATTCGTGCACCTTGGAGCAACTGGCGGATATTGCCCAGGTCATAAGGCTCGGCGAGAACAAGGGAATCGGGGCCGCGCTTAACGCTGGCATACAGCAGGCGCGGACCGCCTGGGATCCGGCATGGATTCTAACGCTCGATCAGGACTCCGAGATTGGCACGCATTTCGTCGAGCGCGCGCTCGAGACTGCGCAACGCGCCGCGCGTGCTGGGATCAGGGTGGGTGCGGTCACCCCGGAGACACACAACGGAACGCGTATCGATATGCTTCCAGGGAAGGATGAATTCGGTGAAGGCTTCGACCCAATGCAGTCTGGCACGCTTATTTCTGCCACCGCACTGGACCACGTGGGCCTCCTCGATGAGTCGCTCTTTATCGATGCTGTTGATTCGGAATACACCGCGCGGCTGCGACAGCACGGCTACCGCCTCATCACAGGCGATGGTTGCGACCTCTCCCACGCCCTGGGGCAAGCACGTCCGATGAAGTTCCTGGGTCTTCGCGTGAAGATCGCCGGACGCGGGCTGAACGTTTACTACCATGCCCCATTCCGCGTCTACTACATGGCGCGGAACAGCACCCAATTGACCCGCAAATACCTTCTTGGCCAACCTGCTTGGATTCTCAAGCGCGTGACCCTTGAAACCATCTTCCACCTGATACGCGTGACCTACGGACCAAACCGGATGGCGCTGCTCAAGGCTATCGTCCTCGGGACACGCGATGGGCTTCGGGGCCGTCAAGGACGAATCCCCCAGGCGGTCCAGGACAGGCTAACGACTCTCTAAGGCTGCGCACCGGAGGCGAAAACGTGTGGGCCTGCTGGCCCGGACGTGCGAAGCCGTTCGCATTGTGCGACACAGTCCGGGCTCAGCTGTCACTGATGCGCCACCGCTGGCAGCACCAGGGACGACAGCTACTTGAGAGCGTTAATTCCCAGAGCCTGGCGGTCCTCACGGGGAAGGGTCGAGACCAGGCCTCCGGGCGCAATACGCCGCGGCCGACGGGACACTCCGTGGAACCATCCGCGGGCGGCAGCTGAAACCCACCCCATCTTGTTCTCGGCCTTGACAGCCTGCTCCAGGGTCTGGATGGCCAGGCCGCCCAGGTTGATGATCTTTGAGTTCCGACCGGTGTCCTTTTCCCGCACGTACCACAGGGTGTTTCGAATGTGGTAGTAAAGGCGCGGCCCCATGTCGGCGGTCGTCCCCTTGGCAACGGGATGGTTGACCATGCTCGCCGGAACGGTCATTGCCAGCCCCCTACGGGACAGCCTATGCGTGTATTCAGAGTCGTCGATCCAGATAAAGAAGTCGACGAACGGTAGATGGGTCTCCCGCGCGAAGCCCAGGTTGACCAGCACGCCAACAAAGGTAGCGGTATCGATCGCCACACCGCCGGCGGCATTCGCATCCATGTGCCGCTTGGCATCTGTCGTAATGACCGGAGGATTGCGAGTGTTGAAAACGTCGCGCCCGTGGGTAACCAAGGAAGCGAGAACGGAGGGGCGGGGCTCCGTTGCTTGGAACGCTTCTTTCAGCGGGGCGAAGGCATCAAACTCCGGTTCGGCGTCGTCATCCATCAGCCAGGCAGCCTCATGGCCTTTAGCCATGGCAATGTCCAGTCCCCACGCGAAACCGCCGGCGCCGCCAAGGTTCTTGCCCGTCTCGAACAAGGTCACATTTGGATGGTTCTTTCGCACGTAGTCCGCGCTGCCGTCCGTCGAACCGTTCTCGACCACGATGATCTCGTCCAATGGTTCGGTCTGGGACTCCAGCGCGACAAGGCACTTTTCTAAAAGCTTTATTCGGTTGTACGAAACGACAACGGCCGCAAACGTCAATGCATCTCCTAAGTGCGGGACCAGTCCAAGCAGTCTATAGGACGGACTCCTTCGGCCCGTCGCCTAGAATCGTATGGTCCCCCCCGAACAGGAGTCCCGTGTCCATCAGAGCAGGATCTGCCCACATTCGCCGCCTGATTAGCTTCGCCGCTACGGTTGGGGCGTCGACGGTCGTGAGTCTGGTCACAGTTCCCCTGATCATCGGCCGGACAAGCGCTGCAGCTTGGGGCAGTCTGGCTGTAATCCAGACAGGAGCCATTCTCTTCGGCGTTCTCGTTGCCTTCGGGTGGGGAACGACCGGTGCGGCCACTGTGGCCAGCATCCCACGGGAGGCGCGGCCCGCACTGTACTTGGAGTCACTCGTGTCACGGGCCTATCTCTTCATCTTCACGCTTCCGATAATGATCGTGGTGATGCTTTTGATCTCTCCCGCAAGCGTCGGCGTGGTGATTGCTGGATCGGTTGCGTATCTGCTGCCTTTCCTTGGAGCGACATGGTATTTCATAGGGGAGGCCCGACCACTCCGGCTCTTCCTGCTCGATGCCCTCCCCCAGATGGTGGGGGTCGTGGTTGGCTTCCTTATCCTCAGCGTGACCGGGGAACTTACCCTTTTCCTTATCGCGCTGGCCGTTCTCACGGCTGTGGGGGTGTTCCTGTCCAGCGCGGTAATCCTCCGGGGCCTTCCTGCCAATACGAGAGTCGATATGGGGCTGAGGCCGGCGATTGCCCGCCTTGCTCCGCAACGCCATGGCGTAATTACGGCCGGGACCACGAGTCTGTACGTGACCTTGCCCCTCCTCGCGGTCTCCGCGCTTGCCCCGGCAGCCACCCCTCTATACGCCATGGGCGACAAACTCTTCAGGTTCGGCCTAGTGGCCTTCTCACCGGTACTGCAGGTCATTCAGGGCTGGGTGCCGGAGGGAGGACCCGTAACCGTCGCCCATCGTGCCCGGCGGGCAGCCATAATTGGCCCGTTGTTCGGCCTGCTGGGCGGGGCAGTCATAACATTCGCCACCCCCACCGTCGCGAGCATGCTCTCCCACGGCGAACTCAGGCTCACAATGGCCCAAGCGCTCCCTTTTGGCCTCATGTTCACCGTCGTTGCCTGCACGCAGATTATCGGCCTGGCCTGCCTGGTTGCGATGAATCAGTCAAAGGCCCTGGCCAGTTCGACAGTGCTGGGTGCAATAGCAGGAGTTCCCCTCATTCTCGGCGCCGCCTACTTCCTCGACGCTTGGATCGTGGCTTGGGCAGTCGTCGTATCTGAACTCGTTGTCCTCGCCTACCAGGCGTATGCGCTCCGCCGGCAGCTGAGCCGGCAGAAGGTCACGGCGCTACGCGTGGTGTGACCAGGGCGTGAATCCGACAGCGGGTCCAGAGTGGCTCTGCGTCGGAGACCGGCAGACCCCGAGACGCACGCAACACCGTCGGCCTGCCCCCGGGAACTCGGGATATCGAGCCAGCTTCCGTCAAAAAATATTTCTCCTCGCATATCGGTGACGAACCCACCTGAACTCCCTGTCTGCTTGAGTTCGGATATGGCACGCCGCCTCATAATAGCTGGCGCTTCTAGCTCTAGCGGCTGGCATCGACAGCAACGCATCTGCGATTTCCACCTGGGTCACTTCCACGGGCCACATCTTGGCAAGTAGTCCCTTATTCAGGTGATGGCGATCACGTGCTCCGGGTACATTGGGGTTACGGGTTTGCAAGCCGTCAACCTCGGGGCCAAAGGCGTTTGCGAAGTTCGCTGAAGAATCGATAGCGGTGACCAAGCTGCAGCTCTAGGAGATCAAATCCAGTATCCAAAACTAACGGCTCGCCCGCAAGAGTGGCCTCTCGCTGGCATGCTGACCCAAAAGCTTGAGGCGTTATCGCGCAGACCGCAACTTGAGGACACCGTGGAGTTTGATGAACAGCTGTTTACGCCAGGGGGCTCATAGCCAGAGTGACATTGCCATCCCGCCGGGATTCATCGACGACATTCTCAAGGCCCGCCTACCTTGCCCCGACACCCGCTACTTCCTGGCCAGCAATGCCGAGCTTATCGGAGTCGCAAGGGCTCTGTGGAACCCGCAAAACCTGGTCCAATAGTGCTCCCGGGCGATGCAGACGCCCCGGACCGTGGAGCCGCAATCTCTTAGGAGTGCGACTGGACCCACGGGACTTGTTCGCAGCAGCCTTCTTCCGGGCAGTAGCCTCCCGTTAGTCACCCGTCCCCGAAGCCTCCGCAAAGACCGAACGTTTACGCCGCAAAGCGATCGACGCCATGACAGTTCATCACTTGGGAAACATATACGACGGTTCGCTGCGACGGTGAGCATCCAGTTGCAAGTCTGGTGACGCCTGCACCTCCAGCTACTATGGTAGCTGGCTAATTTGATTGGCCGAGTATCCGCTTAAATTTGGAGGACCTGTGAGTTGGACCGCGGCGACCCTGCCCATTTTAGTCGCAATCGGACTCTTGGTTGCCCCGGGCCTAGCTATCGCTTGGTGTCTAGGAATGCGCAACTTTTCCGGGCTCGCACTGGCGCCGGTCTTCTCCACTTCCGTTGTCGGGGTGTTCGGTATCCTGGGTGGCTGGGCTGATATACCCTGGAGCGTCGGCCTTTACTTGGCCGGAACCTTATCCGTCGCCTTCGTCGCATTGGTAGTTGTCAGGTTCTTCCACATCTCCAGGCCTGCTCCAAAATCTGTCATAAAGGACAGAAGGTCTTGGGTCCCGCTCATTTTGGCCGTGTCCGCAGGAGCAATTATCATTGCCTGGCGGCTTATGCAGCTATTCCAAACTCCCGAGAACGTTTCCCAGCGTTTCGATAATGTCTTCCATTTGAATGCTATTCGCTTCATTCTAGATTCAGGAAATGCTTCGACTCTAAACCTGGGATCGATGAGCGGGGCCACCGGGCTCGCGGCACTATACCCGGCAGCCTGGCACAGCTTCGTGGCCCTGGTCAGCCAGCTCACGAACACTTCCATACCCGTTGCAGTGAACGCTTTTAACATCGCATTCTCCGCGATAGCATGGCCCTTGGGTTGCATAATGCTGGTCCGTCAGGTAGCTGGCACTCGCCCGGTTGCGGTGCTCGCCGCAGGGATACTCTCCGCTGCGCAATTGTCATTCCCAGCATTGCTGCTGGTCTGGGGCCCTCTATACCCCAACGCTCTATCCGTGGCCCTGTTACCAGCCGTAATCGCGGCCGTGGCGTCATTAGCAAGCGTAGACACGGTCGGCCGACACTCGGCGGCAACCTGGTGTATTGCAATCGCCCTAGCGCTGCCTGGGCTTGCCACTGCACACACAAGCAGCCTGAACGCGCTGATAGCGTTCACGCTTCCCATTCTTGTTTTATCTTTGATAGCCAAGTTCCGACGACTTCATCGCATCAGGTCTGATTGGCAGCCGTTTGCGCGCTTGGGTGTATTAGCGGCAGCCGTCACGACTCTTCTGGGACTAATCTGGATCAAAGTACGTCCGGATTTTTACGATAATTGGGGACCCCACCAAACTGAAGGAGGTGCCGTCGGTGAGGCCCTGACAAGTGCACCAATGGGTACATCCGTAGCATGGACAGTCACAGTCCTCATGGGCGTAGGATTCGTCTCTGCCTGGTCACGGCCTAAATGGCGGTGGGTACCACTGTCCTATTTGATCACCGTGACCCTATACGTCGTTGATGCTTCTATGCCCAGAGGCGCGGCTCGCGCCTTCCTGACGGGGGTGTGGTACCAGGACACATACCGCCTCGCCGCATTTTTGCCGCTATTTACAACGTTACTCGCGGCGTTTGGGGCAATTGTCATAGAACAGAGAATCCGTTCTTGGGCCTTAGCGGGACACGCAAACCCGACGTTCTACTGGCGAGTTCACTCTCCAATGGCAAGAATTGCACTTTACGTTGTCTTCATAGTGGCCCTCGCCGCAGCGACCCAGTACGGTGCGCTCCGCCAGTACGTGTCAGACAACAAGGTCTACTACAGTCTTGATGCCAGTTCGCCAATGCTGACAACGGATGAGAATAAGCTACTTAGGAGAATATCGACAAGTGTCCCTCCGGACGCAGTCATTGCAGATAACCCTTGGAACGGGAGTTCGTTGGCCTACGCCATCGCCGACCGTAAAGTCCTCATTCATCATCTGTTCTCAGCGCTTTCACCAGGCCAAGAGGTGATTGCTCGCGAACTCGGGACCAACGCTTCCGACGATGTGGTGTGTCCTGCGGTCAAAGCCAACAACGTGAAATTCGTTTTGGACTTCGGAGATAATTACTTGGCTGTGAATGGTTCGAGCAATAACTTCCCGGGGGTGACAAACGTCAAAGAATCGACTCGACTCCAACTCGTTGACTCCGAGGGTGCCGCCAAGCTATACCGGGTGGTTGGTTGCAACTAGCCATACAGACCAGTCATAGTTTCAAGACACGGCACGCTGATCGATTAGGAAACGCTGCTAGCACCGTCCCAACGTCGGCAAGGGGTTTGCTATCGGCTCGCTTCGTCTAGCAGCTGCCAAGTGCCTTACGGATCACGCTGCTCCTAGGTGAGGCTTTTTAGGCTGGCCAACAGGCGCCTTGCCCTTAGTGATGACGGAGATGGTCCACGGTTCCATACGGCTACATCTAGAGGTCGCGGACGACCAAGGAGGCGTAATAAAGTCTTTACGCGTCGAAGCCGGCACCGATAGGCCATACCAAGGATCAGTGCTGTTCCTTTCTTTCTCCCTCGGACTCTAATGCCAACCAGATACAGCTCACTCACCGAGCGCCTTACCCTTCTGGTCCCAGTGGCGACCCGCGTGATTGTGTCAAGTATTTTGGCCTCGGAAGGGTAACTGAAACTGGCCCCACCCGGCGTTGTTAGTCAAAGTGACCGAGGGCGCCTATCTGTAACTAGAGCCGGGGCTGCTGGACTACGGCGCCGCAATGGGCCCCAGCGTTTCCGGTACAACTGGTGCATGGCCGTCGAGTTCCCCCGGGAAGTTAGTCCGTGATCGGATCGGAGAGACCAAGACGAATATGGCGAATGCGGCGGCAACAAGCGCCTATATTCAAAGCACGGGACTGACGTCTGTTGCGAATGACATGACGCCCCCGCCGATACTGGCCGCGGGCATCACCCCCAGGGTGAAGAGCCGGTAGGTAGACATGACTCGTCCCACTAGGTGGCGGAACGAACCGGGGAATGATGCCAGCCCCGCCAGTCCAGACTGGATAACGAAGAAGGGCCTGCCAAATCCCGAGACGCCAGTCCACACCACCGGACCCAACCCCAGGAAAGGCGCCACCGGGAGCAGGATGACGAATCCGGCGCTGGCCAGGCTCGCGGCGATCTTCGATCTGCCGAGGCTGAGACGTCGTGTGATGCGAGTGGCCGTCGTGGAAGCGACCAGACCCCCTGCTGCTGATAGTGCGCCCAGCAATCGAATTAATCCAAAGGGATTCAGGATTTGCCGGGCGAAAATGACTTTGGCAGCGGCGCCGAACATACTCGCGGCATTGACCAGCGCAATGGAGACCATCGAGGAAAGAGGTGATCTTTTGCGGATCCAGTCCGCGGCGGCCAAGGTGTGGATGGTGGCCGGGTTGATGTTCGGATTCGCACCGAAGTCGAAATCCCCCAGCCACTCGTCCAGCGGGAAGCCTGCGGCTTTGATGCGACGGATAGAGGAGCGCCGGCTCTGGTCACGGCACTAGGCCAGCAACACCTCGGCCAAGAATGCCTAATAAGAAAGTTATTCCTTCCCGGCGACGGTGAGGGCTTCATCAAGCACCGCCCGCATAGGACGCAGGAGCAGCCGGCGGAAGGCCTGGTCTACGGCCGCGACCGCGGCCTGTTCGGTCAGGCCGCGCCGCCGGCGCAGGGTTGGGACTAATGGTCGTCGAGGGTACTGCAGGGCTCATGAGATGTTGTCCTTTGAAGCGGATGCTTGTGCGGGTTGCGTGCGCATGGTCAGCAGCTCGTCACAAAGCCCGATCAAAGGAAGCGGGCGCGTGTCCGCCGGGATCCATGAGCCGGCGCTGGGTGAGACTAACAACCCGTTGCACTTTCATTTCGTCGTGAGCACCGGGATGACGGTCCGGCCAGGACCCACCCGCGGGGATGGTTGAGGCGCGTCTGCGGGCTTCGACCGGGACGACGGACGACGTCGGCACTGACAGCGCCCAAGGCCGAGACGAGGGGTCGAGGCCGTAGTGGGAGCGGAAGAGCGCCCATCGGTCGTTCTCCTGCCACTGCCGTCCTTGACCGAAGACCACCGCGGTGACCGCGCTGGTGAGGTTGTCATACCTGATGTGCTTGGACGGGACACCGCCCGGGATCTGGAAGGCTTGGATGTGTACCACCAGGAAGGCACTCTGGGCCTACGTGGGATAGGTCCGGTGGATGACCTTGCCCTGGTGAGAGGGCCGGAGGATGAACGTGTGGCACTTGGTTTCCCCGCCGTTCAGTACGCTCCAGACTTCGCTGAAATCCACCTCGGCCTCCGCACCCGGGGCGTGTTCCTGCGGGACGAAAACCTCCACCCGGCGGCCGGCCTCCACGTCGATCTGGGCCCGACGGACACGCACGTAAGCACCACCGTGGAGTACGACTGTCCCTCCGCCCCGCGCTCCTCGATGAGACGGGCCATTATCCTGCGCGCGGCAGTGGCCCTGCTTCCGCGGCGCCGTCGTATGCACCGTCAGCATCCGCATCGATCGGCGCTTTGAACTGCTCCAAGCGCCACACGAGGCCGTGTCTTGGTTTGCGTGGCGGAGGGTGGCTGGTTCCAGAACCTGCCGCACCGTCCTCCGGTGGACTTTGTGTTTGGCCGCCAGCGCGCGGACCAATACGCCCTCGACCCGTTCATCCCTTCGAATCGGCGCGAACAACTCCATCAAGACAAGCCCTCCAACGTACCCGTCTAGTGATGAATCCAACGATGGAGGGGGCCACACATAACCGTCACAAGTTGCCCGGCGAGTCGCGAAGTGGGGCCAGAAATAACCGTCCTACCGGGGCCATCCAAACCTGTCATAGTCAGCCGCGAAAGGCAGGGGTATGGCTTTGGCGTTACTCAGACTCAAGCTGCCAGAATTGGCCACGATTCGCGCGAGGGATGGCGTCCTCGCTTACCTCGAAGCAATCAACGCGAGCTTTCCGTCCGAAGGCGGGCGACAGCCTCGTGAATCGGCCCGTCGAACACCACGTTGCCGTGCTGCAGCACCACTCCCCTGTCACAGATCCGGGAAACCAGTTCGAGGTCGTGGCTTACCACCACGAGGGTCTTCCCGGCAGCGGACAGTTCCTTGATTTTGTCCAGGCACTTGCGCTGGAAAGGCTCGTCGCCGACTGCGAGGATCTCGTCGACGAGGAACACCTCCGGGTCGGTGTGGACTGCCACCGAGAACGCCAGACGCAGGTACATACCGGATGAGTAGAACCGCACCTCGGTATCGATAAACTCGCCAATTTCAGCGAAGTCGACAATGGAATCGAACTGCTCGTCAATTTGCGCCTCGGTCATCCCGAGAATCGCGCCGTTCAGGTACACGTTGTCCCGTCCGGACAGATCATGGTGGAAGCCCGCCCCCACCTCGATGAGTCCCGCAACCTTGCCCCGGGTCCGGACCGACCCCGTGTCCGGCAACATCACGCCGGAGATGTGCTTGAGCAGCGTGGACTTTCCCGAGCCGTTGAGGCCCAGCAGAGCCACGGTTTCACCCTGCTGGACCTCAAGGTCGACGTCGAGCAGGGCGTGGAACTTCTTCGACAGATCGCCCTTGCGACCCGTGAAGAGCCAGACAATGGTCTCCTTGAGGGAACGGGTGTGACGCAGCACAAACTGCTTGTTGATCTTCTTTACTTCGATTGCCATCGGCATGCTAGAGCTCCTGCGCGAATCGGCCCTCAAGCCTACGGAACGTCCACTGGCCCACGAACAGCAGAGCAAAGGACACGACTAGTCCGACCGGAAGCCACAGCGAGAGCAGGTTCGGCGGGATAGGCGCCGACCCGTCAGTGGTCGGCAGCCAGAAGGCGTAGTGGAAAGCCTCGACCCCGATGGTGATGGGGTTCACCTGATAGACCGAGTACCAGCCCTCGCCGAGCTTGTCCCGCACCATCGTCCACGCGTACATGACCGGTGACGCCCACGTTGCGACCATCAGCAGCATGTCAACGATGTTTTCGAAGTCGCGGAAATAGACATTCGCCGACCCGAAAAGCAGGCCCAGGCCCGTAGCCAGCATGGCCACGATAATGAAGCCCGCGGCTGCGGCCAAGAGCTGGAGCAACGAGGGCTGCCAGCCGACCACGAGGCAGGCGGCGACCAGCACCGCCAGCTGGGGTACAAAGTGCACCGCCGAGACCCAGACGGAAGCCACCGGGAAAAGCTCCCGGGGCAGGTAGATCTTCTTGATCAGGCCGCCGTTGCTGACAATCGACCTCGCGGCATTGCTGAGCGCCTCGGTGAAGAAGTTAATTAGCACGATGCCGGAGAACAGGTAGATGGCATAGTTGGCGAGGCCGTTCGGATTCCTGGGGCTGCGCTCGAGGCCCAGGAAGACTCCCAGCGCGATGTAGAACACGAAGAACTGCACCCCGGGCTTGACGTAGGACCAAAGCAGACCCAGGACCGACCCGCGGTAGCGGATCTGCAGCTCCTTGCGAACCAGCAGCTTGAGCAGGAAGCGCTGTCTGAAAACTTCGGCGAGCCCGCCGCCCACGCCCGGGCGGACGAGGGCGTCGGGGCCGCCGTTGGAAACGGCTGAGGTCACTTCGACTCCGGGGTCTGCGCCGCGGGCTTCTCCGTCATGGCCTCGAAGGTCTGCTTCCAGGTGTTGGGGGAAGTGAACTCCGGCAAAGCCTCCGAATACATCGTGGACAGCTTGTCCCAGTCACGCAGGAGCTGCTGGTGCAGCTTCATGCTTCGGGCCATCATGGTCCGGAACTGTTCGGGCTGCCTCTTGTACCAGGAGGCACCTGAACCGTCGGCCGAGGAAACGATCGCCGAGTCCAGCTGCGACAGGCGCCACCAGCGGGCATCCATGGCCGGCACAAGTGCCTCCGGGTGCTCCAGGGCACCCGGACGCACGCCCTGGACCTGGCGGATGCCAGCCGTCGCTGCCGTTGCAAGCGCGTTGAAGATGGACTTGGGCGCCCTCGGCTTCTTGCCGTGCCGCGGCGGCTTGACCCGCTTGACCGCTGGGAACCCAAAGACCTCCTTGGTGATCCGCGCGTCGTCAAATTCGGCGCGGCGGGCCCGAATCTCGGGAAGCTTGGTCCTGATCGTTTCGTGCAGGTGCGAAGGTCCCTTCAGCAGGTCCTCCAAGGCGTCGAGGCGCAGGTCGACGGCCGAGTACTGCATCGACAGCAGATGCTTGACATCCACCATGAAACTCATCCGCGGCAGGATGCCGCCCTTCTTGTAAGGCGAGTAGACCAGGGCCGCAAGCCAGCGGTTGCGCTGGTGGAAGTAGGCCTGCCAGTCGATAGTGTCGTCTTTTTCGGTCCACGGCATGTGCCAGACAGCGGCACCCGGGAGGGTGACGGTCTGATAGCCGTGGCGCCGGGCGCGGATGCCGTATTCGGCGTCATCCCACTTGATGAAGACCGGAAGAGCCAGCCCGATCTCGCGGACAATGCTGGTTGGGATCAAGCACATCCACCAACCGTTAAAGTCGACATCGATCCGACGGTGCATCCACGGCGTGGTCCGCAGGTTGCTGGCCGAGAAATCATGCGCTTCGCGGGTGCTCTCCACCGCACCCCAGAAGAACTTGTATTCGTTCACTTCTTCGCCGAACGTGTGCATGACCGAGCGCTCGTAGAGGTTGAACATGTGGCCGCCGACGATGGTCGGCTTACGCGTGAAGTCAGCGAAATTGATGGCCCTGAGGACACCCTCGGTTTCGATGATGACGTCGTCATCAAGCAACAGGACGTACTTGCTGCGTCCGTCTTCAACCGTCTCGTGCATACCGCGGGCAAATCCTCCGGAGCCGCCAAGGTTTCCCTGTTCGATGATTCCGAACTTGTCGCCCAGCCGGGCCGCGGCCTCCTCGAAGCCCTCCTGGTCGCGCACCTTCTGCGTGCCCTGGTCGGTGATCAGCAGCCGGTCGAGAACCTCAAGAAGCTCCGGGGATTCCGCGAAGGTGGTCAGGTGCTTGACACAGTAGTCAGGCCGGTTGAAGGTCGTCACAGCAACCGTAGCGGTCCCGGGGACAAAGCCTTCCGGCTTACGCACCGACCACTCGGCGCCAACCAGTTTGACCTGTTCCGAACCGGCGACGAGGTCGAACCAGTACCAGCCGCCGTCGCCGAAGTTGGCGAGGGGAAGAACGACGTCGGCCGGCGAGTCTGCGTCTACGCTGATGCTCTCCACCCGGTTGGAGGTTCCCCGGGCGGTTGAGCGGGAGATAACCACCGTGGCGGGGGCGTCCACTTCAACGGTAAGCCGGACGCCGGAGACATCGGTGTGGGCCCGCCAATAACTGGCCGGGAAGGCGTTGAAGTAAGTGCCGAACGATACGCGGCGGAAGGCCGGTAGGTGGAGCTGGCGACGGTTTTCCAGGAAGTCCGTCCGGACCTTTGCGCCGGTCGAGGCCACAGCAGTGACACCCGCGCCGGACTTCGAATTCTGCGAGTCCTCGGACACCACGCGCTGGGCGGCGTTGAAGTCAAGGTAGAGCGGAAGGGTATCGGTGTCGCCATCCGTCGGGAAAACGACCCGGTGGACGGTCTGCCACTCTTCGTTCACGGGAGTGCGGGCTCCTTCCCTCAGAACTTCAGTCGCAACGCTCATGCGTCCACTCCCCCGCTTTCGATCTGGGCGCCGGCTTCGAAGTGCGGGCGGATCTTGTTCTCGAACATCGTCAGAGCCGAACCGATGGCCATGTGCATGTCCAGGTACTTGTAGGTGCCGAGGCGTCCGCCGAAGAGGACGTCTTTCTCGGCGGCAGCGAGGTCGCGGTACTTCAGCAGCCGTTCGCGGTCAGTCGGGGTGTTGATCGGGTAGTACGGCTCGTCACCCTTCTCGGCCGCGCGGGAGAATTCGCGCATGACGACGGTCTTTTCCGTCTGGTAGTCGCGTTCCGGGTGGAAGTGGCGCGGCTCAATGATGCGGGTGTAGGGGACGTCGTCGTCGTTGTAGTTGACCACAGAGGTGCCCTGGAAGTCGCCAACGTCGAGCACCTCTTCCTCGAAGTCAATGGTGCGCCATGAAAGGTCGCCCTCAGCGTAATCAAAGTAGCGGTCCACCGGACCGGTGTAGACGACCGGGACATTCCCGACAACCTTGTTCTTGGAGTATTCCTGCGACTCGTCGAAGAAGTCCGTGTTCAGCCGGACCTCGATGTTCGGGTGCTCCGCCATCTTTTCGATCCACGCGGTGTAACCCTTGGTCGGAAGGCCCTCATACTTGTCGTTGAAGTACCGGTTGTCGTAGTTGTAGCGCACCGGGAGCCGCGAGATGATGCCTGCGGGCAGATCCTTCGGGTCCGTCTGCCACTGCTTGCCGGTGTAGTGCTTGATGAAGGCCTCGTACAGTGGGCGGCCAATCAGCTGGATGCCCTTGTCGTTGAGGTTCTGCGGATCGGTGCCCGCGAGCTCGCCGGCCTGTTCCTTAATCAGATCCTGGGCTTGGCCCGGCGTCAGGTTAGCCCGAAAGAACTGGTTGATGGTCGCCAGGTTGATCGGCAGGGAGTAGACCTCACCCTTGTGGACGCCGTAGACCTTGTGGACGTAGTTGGTGAACGTCGTGAACCGGTTCACGTACTCCCACACACGGTCGTTGGAGGTGTGGAAAAGGTGCGCACCGTAGCGGTGGACTTCAATTCCGGTCTGCTCTTCCTTTTCGCTGTAAGCATTGCCGCCGATGTGGTGGCGTCGGTCGATGACGACGACCTTCAAGCCCAGCTCAGAGGCGGCCTGTTCTGCGATTGTCAGGCCGAAAAAGCCCGACCCTACGATGACGAGGTCAGCGGTCACAAAATCTCCTGGTTCGAATGCGGGCAGCACAGCGTTAGGCAATGTCTGCTGCTCTAGCGTACCCGAGTCGGGCGGTGAAACCGCGCCCCAGCACGTCGTCGGACACCCCCGCAGTGCCCCTGGGTTGTCCACATACCGCTTGTTCGCCCGCCCCGCGCCGTCGACAAACCCTACTCTGAATCGCGGAGGAAGGGGTGAAGGAAACCGCACAATGATCTTGCAGTGCACCTTGGCGGGCGGGCCGCGGTCGGCGATCCTTTCGCCGGTTGAACTGACCGTCGAACTGCCCGATGGCTGTGCGGGCAGCCGGCTCGAAGAGGCCCTCAGGAGGAAGTTCGCGACGTCGCTCCTGCGGGTGGCCGGGGTGCCCTTATCCGACTTGTCGGCGGGAACTCCCCCGCTGGTCAACGGCGCGGTGTTTGTCGACGGACTGATGCCTTCGGCTGAAACCGCGCTTCCCGACGGCGCCGAGCCGACGCTGACACTGGCCGTCATCGGCGGTCCAGCCGCGGGAACGCTCCTACCCCTACGACGCGGCACCTACCGGCTTGGCCGAAGCGGCGTCGACCTCGTCATTCCGGATCCGGGGCTCTCCCGCGAGCACGCGAAGCTTGAGATCACGCCTGCGTCCGCCACTCTTGAGGATCTTGGAAGCGCTAACGGTACGTGGGTAGACGGCCGGAGAATATCGAAAGTTCCGCTCATCACAGGCGCGGAGATCCGGTGCGGTAACTCGGTATTTAGTCTCCTTGGGGGCACTGGCAGCGGTCAACCTGCGGTTACCGACGACGCGGGGACCGACACCTCCGCACCCCTTCCGCTCTCGGCTCCGCCCTCCACGGGTCCCCGCCCCACGCTTCTCATAACGTCCTTGCTTCCGCTGCTCGCCGGAATCGTCCTGACCCTTGTCACCGGGACGTGGATGTTCCTTGCCTTCACCGCCTTCTCCGCCCTCCCGGTGCTGGTCTCGGGCTTCAGCGGACGACGGCGCCGTAGGCAGTGGCGCTCCGATGTCGCCGCTGCGGCACTCGCGGATGCAGATCGACGACGCTGGGCCGCTCCGTCGATTGCCGCCTTGGTGACCGCCTCCGCAGCTTGGCGGCGGGGAGTCTCTCAAGAACCGTCCAGCGGTGGCCTCCACGCAGCCGGAATTCATCACGATCGCCCCATGGCAGTAGCTCCTGTGTGGCTGCGGCTGGGCTTGGCCGAGCAACTGGCCAACGTGCGGCCGGCGTCGGACACCGGCAGTTTCCGTCCTCCGGTCAACGGAAGGTTGCCCGTAACCCTCGGTCCCGGTATCGAGGCACGACTCTCGGGGCCTACTCAAGCGATGGAGGGACTGCTGCGCTCCTTAGTCATTCAACTCGCTTCCTATCCCCGCGCCGCTCTGACCCCGCTACATCTCATCGGCCCACCCGGGAGGCTTCTCCTCAGCGCGCGGTTCCTGCCGAGGGTCTTGGCGACCGCCGTGGAAGGAGAGGCCGTTGCCGCACTGAGACGGGCGCTGCCGTCGGCGGCCGGTCCTCCCGGTGTCGTCATCTGCCTGCCCGGCTACGCCGCCTCGGAGGCGTTGCGGGTGGAGACGGCTCGGTTGGGCTGGCAACTCATCTCCTGCGAACAAGGGGGTCCTCCCGCGGCACGGTTGGGACAAGGGGTGAGCCTCACGACCACCGCTGGCCAGCTCACCACGGCCTCGGGGGTGACAGAGTTCGTGCCAGACCTAGTCTCGGAGGCCGTCTTCGATAGTTTCTGTCGTCGCCGGGGTGGCCAGCCAGCCGCGCCGCCAACGTTGGGCGGCATCCCCGCACGCTGCGAACTGCAGGGAGCGCTGCCGCTCAGCAAAGCTTCGGTGAGGCGCCGTTGGGCCGCCAGAGCGCTGCCTAGGCCGCCACGGATGGGGCTCTCCGTGCCGGTAGGCCAAGGTGCCGCCGGGCCGGTGTTCGTCGATCTGCAGCGTGATGGGCCACATCTGCTCGTTGCCGGGACTACCGGCTCCGGTAAATCGGAGTTCCTCCGGATGCTCGTGCTCGCTCTATCCGCCTCCCACGCCCCGAACGAGGTCAATTTCCTCCTCATCGATTTCAAGGGAGGGTCCGGATTGGGGCCGCTGGCTGCCCTGCCTCACTGTGTCGGTGTCCTGACGGACCTGGACGGCCACGAAATTGACCGCGCACTTGTCTCGCTCCGGACGGAAGTACGGCGCCGCGAACAGCTTCTCGCCCGTGCGGCTGTTCCTGATCTCGCCCGCTACAGGCTCAGCGAAGACGGGGCGCCGACGCTCCCGCATCTCATTCTTGTGGTCGACGAATTCCGAATGTTGATCGATGAGGCACCGGCCGCACTGACCGAACTCATGCGCATCGCCGCCATCGGCCGCTCACTGGGCATCCACCTCGTCATGGCTACCCAGCGTCCCCAGGGAGCAATTAACGTGGACATCCGCGCCAACGTCACGAGCTCCGTGATCCTACGGGTCCAGTCTGACGCCGAGTCGCTGGACGTCATGAATGCGAAGCTGGCCGCGACCATCCCCACCGATGTTCCCGGCCGCGCGTACCTCATTCGTGGCAATGCGGCGCCCGAAGAGTTCCAGACGGCCACCCTCGGCGGGACGGCGCACGACACCGAGGCGGGCCACGTCACCGTGATGACCGCCGAAGAATTCTTCATAGCTCCCCCGCTGCCGGAAAGCCATGGGGACGGAGCACCGGTTGATACGGCGGAGGCCGCTGCACCTTTTATCGAACTGGCGCGCACGTTGTGGCTGGACGACGGCGGCGAACCGCCGCACCGGCCCGTCGCACCGCCGCTCCCAACCGTCCTTTCTTTTCCGGGTCCGGCGCCAACCTCTCGGTCCCCCGATGACCCGGTCCCGGTTGGGCGGCTTGCCGTCCGTCTGGGAATCGTCGACCTGCCCGAGCTGCAGGGACAGGCCACCCTGACGTGGTCGCCGGCCGACCACGGCCATCTGGCGCTGATCGGCGGCAGTCCTCGAGGGCGCGGCACTACTTCGGCGGGCCTGCGGCTGCTTCTTGCCCAGTGGGCCACGGACGTTAGAGCATCCGCCTATCTGTTGGACGCCGACGGTACCTTGGCAAGCGCAGCCAGCCACCCGCTGGCGGGAGCAGTCGTGGGACCTAGAGAAACGCGGCGCGCCGCGCGGCTCCTGGCCAGGTTGAGCGAGGAGATGGCACGCCGGCTCGCTGCATCGTCCGCTCCGACCGCGGCGTTGTTGCTGGTCGTCCACGGCTGGGGAACCTGGGTTTCTGCGTTTCGTTCCGGCCCGTTTGCCTGGGCCGAGGACCTGTTTCAGGACCTGATCCGGGGCGGCCCCGGCGCAGAAATCACCGTCATCGTCACCGGGGAGCGGGAGCTGGTGACCGCCAGGTTCTTCGGGTCGCTGCCCAACCGGATCTACTTCCCCGCCACCGCGACCCCGGAGAGTCGCCTGCTCTGGCCGGCCCTACCGAAAGTTCCGGCTATCCCGGGCCGAGTCGTCGTCTCCGGGGCGTTCGCGGCCAGCTCTCGTCCCGACGCCGAACGTCCAGTGCCGGAGTTCACGGCACCTGAAGATGGAGACGACGGGGTTGGGACGGGACAGACGCGCTACCCGGGATCGACCGGAAGCAATTACGACGACGGTCCGGACAACAAAGCCTCAGACGCCGACACGTTCCGGGTGGCGCAACTCTTCGAGCCGCCGCCGTGGACCGGGCGGGCGATGAGCGGTGAGGCCATCGGCAGAGACGCCGGGCGGGCCCTTCCCTTCCGAGTGGAGGCACTCCCCGACCGTGTCACGGTGCGGGACGTGGCTTCCCTCCTTTTCACGAACGCGACGGAGGTGGGCCCGACGGAGAGAAACGGCAGGGACGATGGCCGATTCTGGATCGGCCTCGCAGGCGACGAACCGGCGCCCGTGGGCATCACGCTGCCTTCCTCCGGTGTCGCCGCCGTGTTGGGAGCTCCCGGGACGGGGAAGAGCACGCTCCTGGAAACCCTGGTATCCCTCAATCCATTGACGCGCTGGTTGCAGCCGGGAACCCAGGCGGCGCAGGATTACTGGACGGGCATCTGTCGAGGAGCCGACGCGGGAACGTTGGACCGGCAGGCGGTGGCGCTCGCCGACGACCTCGACCTCTCCACCTCGGAGGTCAACGCCGCGCTGCGGGACCTCAACGCCCGGGGTTGGCGGGTGATCTTCACCGCCGGCTTCGGCCCCCTACTTCAGCAACGGGTGCCGTTGGCGATGCAGGCCCGCGTCTTCGGCAAGGGCGTCCTGCTTCGGCCCCGCAGCCTGATGGACGGCGACCTCTTCGGGGTACGGTTCGACCCCGAGCCGCATCAGCCCGCCGGACGGGCTGTCCTCATCGGCGACGGTACGGCGACGTGGGTTCAGCTCGCCGTTCCGGAGCCATCAGCGCTGTCCAGGAAAGATGCCAAAGGAAATGCCCCGGAGGTAACGCCGGAGGAGAGGCAGGGATGAAGCCCGGATCAGGCGAACGGGGATGACGCCCCCGCGACGAACCCGGGAAGGGGGCCTACAGGGCCGGCGGGGACCCACCGACCCGTGAGGCGTAGGCGATGACGCGTTTGTCGAACAACAGCACGATCGCGACGGCGGCCGGCACCAGCATCGCAAGCCCGGCCAGCGGGTACCCGCCCGTCAGCGTGGGGAACCCGATCGTGAGCGCAAACAGCTGGGCCACCAGCGCGCCCGCGCGCGGCCAACGGTAGCCGCGGAACAGGAAGTGGCCCACCGCGAACAGCCAGGCCGAGAAGGCCAGCAACAAACCGAGGGTGAAGACCGCTCCCCAGAAGGAGAGCACCGGCGCTCCGGTCAGCAACTGCAGCGCATACCAGCCGGCCGCCACCAGGAGGGCCACTGCCTCGAGGGCAGCAACGGCCGAAATCACGGCGATGCCGGCGGGACGGGAGGGCCGGGCCGGGTCCGTTGCGCCGGCGGGCGAACCGCCAGTGTTGTCGGGCTCAACCGGCCCCTGGGGATTCTCTGCGGGTCTTGACACACTGGCACCATACCCGACATAGTCAAAACCACTTGGGGGACCGCCGATGCATGTGATGCATCGCTCACAAATCGGCGGCATATGGACCGCTAAAACCCCTTGTTTACGCAGCGTTAACATGACACGCTTAATCCAGATGACCGAGGGGGCCCACTGGGCCCCTTTCTTATGAAGCCTCTAGTGAATAATTTCACAAGACGCCGAACGAATTCCCAGGAATGGAGTTACTGATCAGCATGGATTGGCGTAACCGCGCAGCGTGCCTCGACAAGGACCCGGAGCTGTTCTTCCCGGTGGGAAACACCGGACCTGCCCTCCTGCAGATTGAGGAAGCCAAGAGCGTCTGCCGCCGCTGCCCCGTCGTGGACACCTGCCTCCAATGGGCCCTGGAGTCCGGCCAGGACGCCGGCGTCTGGGGCGGCATGAGCGAGGACGAGCGCCGGGCCCTCAAGCGCCGCGCGGCCCGCGCCCGCCGCGCCACCTAGCTCGGACGCCGGGCTCCCCCCAGCGCACAAGAAATAGAAGCCCCGGACCGAATGGTCCGGGGCTTCAGTTGTTGTCAGCTAAAAATCACCGCGAGGCCAGGCTCAGGACCACCTGCACGGCGGTGCCCCCGCCCTCCCGCGGTTTCCACTGGATGCTGCCGCCCAACTCGGACGTCACCAGAGTTCGGACAATCTGCAGCCCCAGCCCCTCGGTGTAGGACCCGGCAGGCAGCCCGACGCCGTCGTCCGCCACCGTCACGGTCAGCAGCTCATCGCCGTCCTCGCTCTCCGAGCGGTCCGCGAGCAGCCACACCGTGCCAGCCCGGCCCTCGAGCCCGTGCTCTACGGCGTTGGTGACCAGTTCGTTGATGACCAGGGCAAGCGGGGTCGCGAAGTCGCTCGGCAGCTCGCCGAACATGCCGGAGCGCTGGGTGCTCACCTGCTGGGACGGCGATGCGACCTCGGCCGATAGCCGGAACTGCCGGCCGATGAGCTCGTCGAAGTCCACGCTCTGGGTCAGGCCCTGCGACAGCGTCTCATGCACCAGGGCGATCGTGGCCACCCGTCGCATCGCCTGTTCCAGGCCCTGCTTGGCCTCGTCACTGACCATCCGGCGCGACTGCATCCGCAGCAGCGCCGCCACCGTCTGAAGGTTGTTCTTCACCCGGTGGTGGATCTCGCGGATGGTGGCGTCCTTGGTGACGAGCTCCATCTCCCGCCGGCGAAGCTCGGAGACGTCGCGGCAGAGCACCAGGGCGCCGAACCGCTGCTGCTCATCCCGCAGCGGGATCGCACGCAGGGACAGGCTGACACCCCGGGATTCGATCTCGCTCCGCCACGGCATCCGGCCGGTGACCACGAGCGGCAGCGTCTCGTCCACCATCCGACGATCTTTGAGCAGCCCGGCGGTGACCTCGGCCAGGGAACGTCCTTCCAGGGATTCCCCGTCGCCGAGCCGGCGGAACGCCGAGACCCCGTTGGGGCTGGCGTACTGCACGATCCCCTCGGCATCCAGCCGGATCAGGCCGTCGCCGACTCGCGGCGCACCGCGCCGGGATCCGGTTGGCGAGGCGAAGTCCGGCCAGAGGCCGAGCGTGCCCATCCGCAGCAGGTCGTAGGCGCACTGCCGGTAGGTCAACTCGAGCCGGGACGGCATCCGCGAGCTGGACAAGTCCATGTGCGAGGTGACCACCGCGAGCGTCCGGCCGTTGCGCACCATCGGCACGGCCTCCACCCGCATCGCCATGTCGCTGCTCCAGTTGGTCTCATTGGAGCGCTCAATGACGCGGCTTTCCCAGGCCTTGTCGACCAGACGTTTCAGGTCCGAGCGGATGCCCTCCCCCACGAAGTCGGTGTGGAACACCGTGTGCGAGGTGGAGGGCCGCACGTGCGCCAGCGCCACGTACCCCAGTTCGGGGTGTGGGAACCACAGCGCCAGGTCGGCGAAGGCCAGGTCGGCGACCATCTGCCAGTCCCCCACGAGCAGATGAAGCCACTCGGCGTCCCCCGGCCCGAAATCAGCGTGTTCCCTGATGGGGTCGGTAAAGATTGCCACAGCACCTCCATTTGCGACGCGGGGACCGGCAGGATCCTAGCGTCGAACGATTGACCTCAAGAGCCTCAATGCTACCGACAGCGACGCCATGTCATCGGCCTCGAGCGCGTTGACCTCGTCAAACATACTCTTGGCACGCTCGAGTTGCTCGACGTTCTTGCTCTCCCACGCCACCAGGCGTTCCTCGGCTGGCATCTCGGCCGGCGTCGCCTCTAGGACCGCGGTCGTCATGTCCGACACCGTCGAGTAGAGGTCGTCGCGGAGGGCCGCACGGGCCAGCGCCTGCCAGCGGTCCTTGCGCGGCAGCTTGGTGATCCGTTCGAGCAGGGAGTCGGCGTGGAACCGGTCGAAGACCGTGTAGTACACGTGCGCGATGTTCTCCACCGGTTCCGGGCTGGCGTGCACGATCTTGGCGATGTCCAGCAGCACGAAGCTCTCGAACAGCTCCGCCCAGCGGTGCGCCAGGTCCTCCGGAAGCTCCCAGCCGCGGGCCTTCTCCAGCCACTGCTGCACCCGCTCGCGGTCACCGCCGCGCAGGTACTCCAGCAGGCGGGCACGCATCGGGTCCAGCAGCGGCTTGAAGTCGGCGACGATCTCCTCGATCGGCCGCGCGGCATTGCCTTGGCTGAGGACCCAGCGCACGGCCCGGTCCAGGAGCCGGCGGATGTCCAGGTGAACGGTGCTCCAGTGTTCGGTCGGGAACGACGCCGGCAGTTCGTTGAGCTCGCCGACCATGACGTCGAGTTCGTAGACCTCCCGGAGGGCCACGAAGGCCTTGGCGACGGCGGCCTCCGTGGCGGAGGTTTCCTCCATGGCCCGGAACGCAAAGGTGATGCCGCCCATGTTGATCATGTCGTTGGCGACGACCGTCGCGATGATCTCCCGGCGGAGCGGGTGGGTGTCGAGCTCGGCGTCGAACCGTTCGCGCAGCTGCTTCGGGAAGTAGGAGCGCAGCGTCCGGCGGAACCACGGGTCTTCGGCGAGGTTGCTCTCCCGCAGCGCCGTGGCAAGCTCGATCTTGGCGTAGGCGGCCAGGACGGAAAGTTCCGGAGAGGTCAGGCCCTGGCCCTGGTCCAGGCGTTCGCGCAGCGTGGCGGTGGTGGGCAGAGCCTCCAGGTCACGCTTCAAGTCCGCCGATTTCTCCAGCCAGTCCATCAGCCGCTCGTAGCTGGGGCTCCATTCGGCCACGCGCATCCGGTCGTTGAGCAGCAGGATGTTCTGGTCGATGTTGTCCTCGAGCACCAGGCGGCCGACCTCGTCGGTCATCGAGCCGAGGAACTCGGCCCGCTCCTCCGGGTCGAGCTTGCCCGCGGCCACCATCCGGTCGACGAAGATCTTGATGTTGACCTCGTGGTCGGAGCAGTCAACGCCCGCGGAGTTGTCGATCGCATCGGTGTTCAGGATGACGCCCTGCAGGGCCGCCTCGATCCGGCCGCGCTGGGTCATGCCCAGGTTGCCGCCCTCGCCGACCACCTTCACGCGCAGCTCTCGGCCGTCGACCCGGATGGAGTCGTTGGCCTTGTCGCCGACTTCGGCGTTGGTTTCGGTGCTGGCCTTGACGTAGGTGCCGATGCCGCCGTTGTAGAGCAGGTCGGCGGGCGCCAGCAGGATGGCCCGGAGCAGTTCCGGCGGGCTGAGCCGGGTGGTGCCCTCCGGCAACCCCAGGGCCGCGCGGACCTGCGGGGAGACGGGGATGGACTTGGCCTGGCGCGGGTAGACCCCGCCGCCCTCGCTGATCAGCGACTTGTTGTAGTCGTCCCACGAGGAGCGGGGCAGGTCGAAGAGCCGCTGCCGTTCCTCGAAGGATGATGCCTCGTCGGGGTTCGGGTCGAGGAAGATGTGCCGGTGGTCGAACGCGGCGAGCAGCCGAATATGCTTCGAGAGCAGCATGCCGTTGCCGAAGACGTCGCCGGACATGTCGCCGACGCCGACGACGGTGAACGGCTCGGACTGGGTGTCGAGATCCAGCTCGCTGAAGTGGCGCTTGACCGACTCCCAGGCGCCGCGGGCTGTAATGCCCATGGCCTTGTGGTCATAGCCCACCGAGCCGCCGGAGGCGAAGGCGTCGCCGAGCCAGAAGCCATACTCGGCGGCGAGGCCGTTGGCGATGTCGGAGAAGGACGCGGTGCCCTTGTCCGCGGCGACGACAAGGTAGGAGTCGTCGCCGTCGTGCCGGACGACGTCGGCTGGCGGCACGAGGGCCTCTCCCTCGGGGGTGGTCACGACGTTGTCGGTGATGTCGAGCAGGCCCCGAATGAACGTCTTGTAACTCTCGATCCCTTCGGCCATCCAGGCGCCACGGTCGGCGGCCGGATCCGGGAGCTGCTTGGCGTAGAAGCCGCCCTTGGCGCCGGTGGGCACGATGACGGCGTTCTTGACCGTCTGCGCCTTGACCAGGCCCAGGATCTCGGTGCGGAAGTCCTCGCGGCGGTCGGACCAGCGCAGGCCGCCGCGGGCGACCTTGCCGAACCGCAGGTGGACGCCCTCGACGCGGGGTGAGTACACCCAGATCTCGAACATCGGGCGCGGGAACGGCAGTCCGTCGATCCCGGCCGGGTCGAGCTTGAAGCTGACGTGGGTCTTGTTTTGGTAGAAGTTGGTCCGCAGCGTGGCCTGGATCAGGTTGGTGAAGGTGCGGAGCACGCGGTCGGCGTCGAGGGTGGCGACCTGTTCGATCGCCGTGTCGAGCGCGGCGCGGGCCTCGGCCTGCCGGGCCTCACGGTCGCCGTCGTTTACGGCTGGATCGAACCTGGCGGCGAAGAGTGCGTTCAGGCCGCGGGCGACCTCCGGGTTGGCCAGGAGGGTGTCGGCCATGAACTCGAAGGAGTTGGTGTTGCCCATCTGGCGCATGTACTTGGCGTAGGCGCGCAGCACCACGACCTGGCGGGGGTGCATTCCCTCGCGGAGCACCAGCCGGTCGAAGCTGTCCGATTCGACGGCGCCGGAGACGGCGGCGCCGAAGGATTCCGCGAGCAGGGCACCGGTCGTGACGGGGTCGACGCCGGCCGGGTACTTCAGGCCCAGGTCGTAGAGGAAGAAGTCGCGGTGGTCCGCGGTTTCGATTTCGAAGGGACGCTCGTCCAGGACCTCAAGGCCGAGGTTGTGGAAGAACGGCAGGATCTGGCTGAGGCTCTTGGGCTCAAGCATGTAAAGCTTGACGCGGGCGTCCTCCTCCAGGATTGCTCCGGCGCCTTCGGGCAGATAGACGTGGACGCCGGGCGGCTCAGCGGCGTGGCCGCCCTCGCGTTCGGCGGCTGCTCCGTACTTCTCGAACCGGGCAATGTCCTCGAGCGCGTCCTCGACCTCGTAGTCAACCCGGTAACTGGCCGGGAAGGCCTCGGCCCAGACCGTGGCGAGTTCCTTGGAACCGTTGTCGCCGTCGGCCTCTGCCCGGGCGCGGAGGACCTCGGAGATACCTTCGCTCCAGGACCGTGCTGCGAGCACCAGCCGCTTCTCCAGTTCCTCGGTGTTCACGTTGGTGGTGTCGGCGTCCTTGGGGAGCCGGATCCGGAAGAACAACCGCGCCAGCGCGGATTCGGTCATCCGGGCCTCATAGTCGATGGAGACGGCGTCGAAGGTCTCGCGCAGTTCCTTCTCGATCCGCAGGCGGACGTTGGTGGTGTACCGGTCGCGGGGCAGGTAGACCAGCGCCGACATGAAGCGGCCGTACACGTCCGGGCGGAGGAACAACCGCGTCCGGCGGCGTTCCTGCAGCCGCTGGATGCCGGTGGCGATGGCGGCGAGGTCCGGGATCTCGATCTGGAAGAGCTCGTCGCGCGGGTAGGTCTCGAGGATGCCGAGCAGATCCTTGCCGGAGTGCGAGTCCGGCGGGAAGCCGGCGTCGCGCAGGACGGCGTCGACCTTTTCCCGCACCACCGGGATGTCGCGGACGGAACCCGCGTAGGCGGTGGTGGCGAACAGGCCGATGAAGCGGCGTTCGCCGTCGACGTTGCCGGCGGCGTCGAAGCTCTTGACGCCGATGTAGTCCAGGTAGGCCGACCGGTGCACGGTGGAGCGGGAGTTCGCCTTGGTGATGACCAGGGCGCTCTTCTCGCGGGCCTTTTTGCGGCCGGTTTCGGTCAGGTGCTGGATCTGGTGGCGGGTGTCGCTGCTGTCGCGCAGCAGCCCGAGGCCGCTCTCCTCGCGCAGTTCGAGGACGTCCTCGCCGGATTCGTTCCGCAGGTCGTATTCGCGGTAGCCCAGGAAGGTGAAGTTGCCGTCGTCGAGCCAGCGCAGGAGTTCCTGCGCCTGCCGCAAGCCGGCCACGTCGGCGGCGTTGGTGACCTTTTCGAGGCCGTCGGAGACCTCGTGGGCCTTGTTGCGCATCTTCGGCCAGTCCTCGACGGCGGCGCGCACGTCGCCGAGCACCCGGTTCAGGCCCTCAATCAGTTCCGCCCGGCGGGCGTCGTCGACGCGGTCGATTTCGACGGCGATCCAGGATTCCATGTGGGAGGCGTTGTCGCCCTGGGCGATGAGGTGCGAGAGGTTGGGCATCGCGGCCGTGTCGCCGCTGGAGATGCCGAGGTGGGAGGGGACCCGTGCCACCTTGACCAGCCGTCCGGTTTCCCGGTTGCGGGTGACGACGAAGAGCGGGTGCATCACCAGGTGGATCGGGGACTTCTGCCGGACCAGTTCGGCGTTGACCGAGTCGACGAGGAAGGGCATGTCGTCGGTGACGATGTAGACGACGCTGGCATCCGCCTCATCGACGATCTCGATGTTGGCGTGGCCGGGCTGCCGGGCGCCGGCGGTCCGCAGGTGGGCCTGCGCGCGGGCCGAGAGCGTTTCCTGGCCGTAGCCCTTGGCATCCTCCTCGGCGAGGTGCTCGTAGTAGTCCGCGAAGAACCTCTCATCGGCTCCGATCGAAACGGGTTGATCCTCCACGCTGGACCCTGACGACATCGACAAACGCCTCCATTAAGAAAGTTCGCGGCCGCACCGTTGCAGCCCTCATGAGGAGCCTAGTCTTTAGCCATCCGGCTTGCTGTGGAAGAAAAGACAGAGCTTTTCGATTTTCGCTGGGCAGGTGCACAAACCAGGTGCGCGATGGCCCTGCGGAGAGGCGAGTCGGGGGCCGCTTCGTGCAACAGCGAGCCGGCCAGCAGGGCGGCGTCGCACGCCGCGGCGTCGGAGGGCAGGAAGGCAGTTACGGGTGCCGCCGGTCCGTAGCGGGCCCATGCCTCCTTCAGTTGCCGCTCCGGCGCCCGCCCGACGGCGGCGGGGCGGACTTTGTTGAGGACGACCCGCGGCATCGCCTCGGGTACGGCGGCCGAGAGCTCCACCAGGCCGCGGACCAGCCTCGGAACACCGACGGGGTCTGCGGAGCCGACGGCGTAGACGGTGTCGGCCAATTGCAGGCTGCGCAGGGTGGCGGCGTTGCGGCGCGGCGCCATCGAGTCGAAGCTCAGCTCCTCGTCGGCCTCGAGGCAGAACCCGGTATCGATGACCGTGACATCGGCGATCTCGCGCACGCGGCTGTACACCAGGGCCAGGGCCGCGGCGCGGAGTTCGGCCCAGCGGTCCGCGCGGGTGATCCCAGTGAGGACCCGGAAGCTGCCCGCCTTCGTGGCCACCGGCAGGGCCAGACGGAGGAGGGCATCCGCATCGAGGGAACCCTGGTCCGCGAGACGGCACGCCTGGGCGAGGCCGGCCGCCTCGTCGAGCAGGCCCAGCGCCGCGGCGACGCTGGCCCCGTAGCTGTCGGCATCGACCAGCAGGACCGACCGGCCGTCCGCCGCCAGTTCGCCTGCCACGTTGACCGCGAGCGTAGTCCTCCCGGGTGCCCCCGCCGGGCCCCAGACCGCGATGATCTCTCCGGTGCCCGGCTGCGTCCCGGAGGGCTCCCCGCCGTTGGAACCTGCCGCGTGCCCCGGAGTACGCGGGGCGGCGGCGACGGTAAAGGCGTCACTGCCGGCCTCCGGCGCGGCCGCGGAGAGTCCGGCCACAGCGGCGGCAATGACCGCCGCGAGTTCTTCGGCCGCCACATCGATGGGGCGCGCCGTCACGCCGATGCCGCGCAGCCGCGCCGCCTCGTCCGGGCTGTCGGTCAGGGCGACGACGGCCACCCCGACGGCGGAGAGCCGGTCCACCAGCGAGGCTGTGAGCTCCCCCGCCTCCCCGGCGACGACGGCGGCCCGGGCCAGGCCGCTCTGGCAGGCGGCGAGGAGTTCGGCCAGTTCCTCGCAGCGCCGGACCACCGAGACGGGGCCGTGGAGCCGCTCCAGGCTGCCGACCAGGGGTTCGGTGCCCTGCCCGACCGTGACGACGGGAATGCTCATTGGCCGGATCCGCCCGGATTCCACACCACCGAGATCCTGGCCTTGTTGGCCTGGGCGCCCAGTAGCTTGGGCATCTGGCCGTCAGGGACGAGCACCATGACGACGGTGGAGCGCTGCGCCCCCAGGGCGTTGCTGCCCGGGGTCAGTTGCGCGATCTCGGCGCCACGCAGCAGCAGGGAGGGTTCGCTGAAGCCGTTGCGGTTGTCCGGCAGGGCGACCCACACGTCGACGCGGGAGCCGGCCACGGCCTGCGGCGGCAGGGCCTCGTCCACGGTGACGGCCACGGGTTTGCGGGCCAGCGCATCGGGCTGGCCGAAGCTCTCCCGCGGCAACAGCTGGTCCTTGCCGATCCGCTGGATGGCGACCAGGCCCTGGGAGAGTCCCGCCTCGGGGGTCAGGTAGTTCCCCTCGACGTCTCCGAGGCGGACGTTGACCCGGTGCAGCTTCTCGGGCGTCAGCTTCTCCCCGACGGCAATCGGCTCGCTCGCAGCGAAGGCCTCGATGGTCCGGTCCGCTGCGGCGACAAGCGATACCACCCCAGCCGTTGACGCCAACACGAGCAGGACGCCGACCAGCAGCCTCGGGTCGTTCCACGACGGTTTCTTCAGCCTGGCCCCGCCGCCCTCTGTCACCGCCATGCGCAGTCCCCCCATCTGTGCGTCCGCGCCGCCGGCGCCGGTTTCCCCATTGTCACGAATTGTGGGCCCTGCGAGAAGACCGGGAACCACAGAACTGCAAAGTGTGGATAACCGCATCAATGGCGACACCCGGTGGCAAAATGGAAGCATGCCCCGATTCCTCACCCTCGCGGATGTCGCCGAACAGCTGCAGATCAACTCCCCGGCCGCCTACGCGCTGGTGCGGAGCGGTCAGCTCAAGGCCATCCAGGTCGGCGGCCGCGGGCAGTGGCGGGTGGAGGAAGCCATGCTGGAGCAGTACATCCAGGAGCGGTACGCCGAGGCCAGCCGGATGATCGAGGAAGCCAAGGCCAAGGGCTCCTGATCTTATTGCGGTTAGGTCCCACCGCGCCCGGACCGGATGGCCGCGAGGGCCCCGAACGGCACCGTTGACACCGCCCGGACGTTGGCGGCGCGGCGTTCTTCGCCGGGTTCGGTCTCCGCCAAATCCAGAAAATCCCTTCCCACCCGATCGATATCCCCATGCAAGGCCGGGCAGCCCGCGGCTCCGATCAGCTGGACTGTGAGCCGGGTTCGATCCCTGGCGAGTTCCCGCAGTGCACTCGCCAGGCCAAGGCGGCCCGACGGCGGCCCCGCAGGAACTGCCTGGAGCGCCAGACCGGTGAAGCGGATGGCGGCAGCGTGCGGAATCAGCACCTGCTGCCGGCCCGTCGCCAGCACCAGCCATCCCCGGCCCACGTGGTCTAGCCGCCCTTCGCAGATGTCACCCGTTGTGAGGTGAACCGCGATCCCTTGTCCCACCGTGCCGCGAAGCCGGTCGGCCAGTTCCATGCCGGCCGCATCCACCCGGGCGCGTTCGTCCACCTCGGCGTCTAAATCGAGCCGTCGTTCGGCGGCGAGTTGCGCTTCGAGGTCCGAGAAGAGGGAGTCCCACCGCATGCGGGCCAGCGTAGGCGCGTCCGGCGGACTCGGTCAATGGGGTGTCCTTGCGTGCTTTCGCACGTCTCCGAGCGGCATCGGCGGGTTATGCACACCCGGTCCCCTGCCCTAGACACCCGCACGCACGTGGGTTCACACTAGGAAAAGTGCATTAAATGACATCAAAGTGCATCAAACGATAGGTAATTCATTTAGAACCCTAGGAGGCCGGGATGACGATTCGGCAGCATCCAACAGCCGGCATTTCCAGCACCCGCTCCGGCGATGCGGTGGTGGCGGCGCTCATCCTGCTCCTAGGCGGGCTGCTGACGGGGTCGGGAATGATCCTGGCCGCCAACCTGCGGACCGCCGCGGTGCGCAGGCAGGCCGTGGGTTTCGACACCAGCCTGGGCGTCACGGCCACCACGGCCGGGCTGATCGTGGTCGTCTGGTGGGTGCTCTCGTTTCTCATCGCCTTTAGCTCGGCGTTGCTGGAGCGCAGCGGCCGCGCCCGGGCTGCCGCCGCCACGGGGAAATTCAGCCCGGTGTTCATGCGCCGGCTGGCCTTGGCCGCCATCGGTCTTCAGCTGGTCACGGCTCCCCTGGCCCGGGCGGCCACCGTCCCCGACGTCGGGGGCACCGGCACTTCCCTGCCGGCCGCCGTCTCGCCCGCCTGGGCCCCGCAAGGAGTGACCGCAACGGTCGCGCCGCGCGCATCGTCGCCGCCCCGGCCGGACCCACGGTGGCTGCCCTCCCCCGTCCCGGCCCCGCCGGGCGCCTTGGTCCAGCCACAGCTGCGGCCGGAACTGCCGGACGCCGGCGGACGGCAGGTGACGGTCAGGTCCGGGGACTCGCTGTGGAGTCTCTGCGCCGCGGAGCTTGGGCCGCTAGCCTCCGACATCGACATCGCGACGGCATGGCCGGAGCTTTACCGGACCAACCGATCCGTCATCGGCCCTGACCCCGGGCTGCTTCGGCCGGGCCAGGTCCTGGTCATCCCGCCCGCCCTTTCATCCAGCTCCCCGTCCGACGAAGGAACCCAATGACCCCGCTCGCTGAACCCCGTCCCGGCTACGCCGCCCCGCAGTCGCCCGCCGCACTCCGCCCGGTCGACCCGGACCGCGACATCGAAGCGCTCTGCCGCTCCACGGTGCAGGCGGCCATCGAAGTCCTGGCCGGCACCCGGCCGGCGCAGCAACTCGCCCGGCGGTTGGACGAACGGTGCCTGACCGCCCTCCAGCACCGCGCCGCCCTGACCCGGCGGGTCGCTTCCGGCACGTCGCCGACAGCGGGTCGCCTGCACCGCAACCCGTGCGTGCGGTCGGTCCACGCCTGCCGGATCTCCGAGGACGTGTACGAGGCCAGCGCCGTGGTGTCCGACGAACTCCGGGTCCGGGCCGTGGCCCTGCGGCTGGAACGGAGCAGACTCGTCTGGCGGGTCACCGTACTCGAAATCGGCTGAACCCGGAGCCCAGGCTGACGGCACAAAAAACACCGCGGGTCCGGAACATTGCGTTCCGGACCCGCGGTGCAGGTGGCTGGACCCGTTGCCTAGCGGCGCTTCTTCTTGCTGGCGCGGCGCGGGGACTCCTGGGCCGCAGCCTTCGCCGGGTTGCCGGAGCGCCCGGAGGACTTGGCCTCGACGCGGGTCTGAGCCGTGCCGTCCTCGCTCGGAGCCGTGTACTGCAGCTGCGCCGGCTTCTCCGGAGCCTCCAGACCGGCGGCGTGGATGTGCGGTTCCTGGTGTTCGGTGTGCTGGCCCGACTCGTCGGCAACCACCACGTCCTGGGCCGGGGTGACCTCGACCTCGAGGTTGTAGAGGAAGCCGACGCTCTCCTCGCGGATGGCCTCCATCATGGCCTGGAACATGGTGAAGCCCTCGCGCTGATACTCCACGAGCGGGTCACGCTGGGCCATCGCCCGCAGGCCGATGCCCTCCTTGAGGTAGTCCATCTCGTAGAGGTGTTCCTGCCACTTGCGGCCGATCACCGAGAGGACCACGCGGCGCTCGAGTTCGCGCATGCTCTCGGAACCGATCTGCTCCTCGCGGGCCTGGTAGACCAGGCGCGCGTCGGAGAGGATCTCCTCCTTGAGGAATTCGACCGTGATCCGGGACTTCCCGCCGGCCTCGTCGATGACGTCGCGGGGCGTGAAACTGACCGGGTACAGGGTCTTGAGGTTGGACCAAAGCAGGTTGAAGTCCCAGTCGTCGCCCGTGCCCTCGGCCGTCGCGGCGTCGATGAACGCGTTGATCGTGTCCTCGATGAAGTACTGGACCTTCTCGTGCAGGTCGTCGCCCTCGAGGATGCGGCGGCGGTCGCCGTAGATGGCCTCGCGCTGGCGGTTCAGGACGTCGTCGTACTTGAGGACGTTCTTGCGCTGCTCGGCGTTGCGGCCTTCCACCTGGCCCTGGGCGGAGGCGATGGCGCGGGAGACGAGCTTCGATTCGAGGGCGACGTCGTCCGGAACGGAGCTGCTCATCAGGCGCTCGGCGGCGCCGGAGTTGAAGAGCCGCATCAGGTCATCGGTCAGCGACAGGTAGAAGCGGGACTCGCCCGGGTCGCCCTGGCGGCCGGAGCGGCCGCGGAGCTGGTTGTCGATGCGGCGGGATTCGTGCCGCTCGGTGCCCAGCACGTAGAGGCCGCCCAGGTTCAGGACCTCCTCGTGCTCGTCCTTGACGGACTGCTTGGCGGCCTCGAGGGCGGCGGGCCAGGCGGCCTCGTACTCCTCCGAGTTCTCCTGCGGGTCAAGCCCGCGCTTGGCGAGCTCGGCGACGGCGGTGAATTCGGCGTTGCCGCCGAGCATGATGTCGGTGCCGCGGCCGGCCATGTTGGTGGCCACGGTGACGGCGCCCTTGCGGCCGGCCTGCGCGACGATCGACGCCTCACGGGCGTGGTTCTTAGCGTTGAGGACCTCGTGCCGGACGCCCTCCTTGGCCAGGAGGCGGGAGAGGTACTCGCTCTTCTCGACGCTGGTGGTGCCGACCAGGACCGGCTGGCCCTTCTCGTGCCGCTCGGCGATGTCCTTGACGACGGCGTCGAACTTCACGGTCTCGTTCTTGTAGACGAGGTCCGGCTGGTCGATGCGCTGCATGTCCCGGTTGGTCGGGATGGCGACGACGCCGAGCTTGTAGGTGCTCATGAACTCGGCGGCTTCGGTCTCGGCGGTACCGGTCATGCCCGCGAGCTTGTCGTACATGCGGAAGTAGTTCTGCAGCGTGACCGTGGCGAGAGTCTGGTTCTCGGCCTTGATCTCGACGCCTTCCTTGGCCTCGATCGCCTGGTGCATGCCCTCGTTGTAGCGGCGGCCGGCGAGGATACGGCCGGTGTGCTCGTCGACGATGAGGACCTCGCCGTCGAGGATGACGTAGTCCTTGTCGCGCTTGAACAGTTCCTTGGCCTTGATGGCGTTGTTCAGGAAGCCGATCAGCGGGGTGTTGGCGGACTCGTAGAGGTTGTGGATGCCGAGATAGTCCTCGACCTTTTCGATGCCGGCCTCGAGGACACCGACGGTGCGCTTCTTCTCGTCGACCTCGTAGTCGGTGTCCGGCTGGAGGCGCAGGACAACCTTGGCGAACTCGCTGTACCAGCGGTTCGTGTCGCCCTGGGCGGGGCCGGAGATGATCAGCGGGGTACGGGCCTCGTCGATGAGGATGGAGTCCACCTCATCGACGATCGCGAAGTTGTGGCCGCGCTGGACCAGCTCGGACTTGTCCCAGGCCATGTTGTCGCGCAGGTAGTCGAAGCCGAATTCGTTGTTCGTGCCGTAGGTGATGTCCGCGGCGTACTGCTCGCGCCGGTGGGCGGGATCCTGGTTGGCCAGGATGCAGCCGCTGGTCAGGCCGAGGAAGCGGTACACGCGACCCATCAGGTCGGACTGGTACTCGGCGAGGTAGTCGTTGACCGTGACCACGTGGACGCCCTTGCCGGCGAGGGCGTTCAGGTAGGCCGGAGCGGTGGCCACCAGGGTCTTGCCTTCACCGGTCTTCATTTCGGCGATGTTGCCCAGGTGCAGGGCGGCGCCGCCCATAAGCTGGACATCGAAGTGGCGCATGCCGAGGGTGCGTGAGGAGGCCTCGCGGACGGCGGCGAAGGCCTCGGGCAGCAGATCGTCGAGCTTCTCGCCGTCGGCGTGCCGGGCACGGAGCCGGTCGGTCTCTTCGCGCAGCTCGGCGTCGGTGAAGGTCTGGAAGGAGCTTTCCAGGGCATTGATGGAGTCGGCGTAGTTCCGAAGTTGCCGCAGGGTCTTTTTGTCACCCGTGCGGAGAAGTTTTTCGATCAGTGATGCCACGTGAAATTGCTCCCAGTCTCAAGCTGCCGAATTCCGGCGTGTTTAGTCTACGGGAGGGACACAGCGCGGACCGCGCCTGTTCCCTCAAAGCGGATGCAGGCCAGCCACCGCCTGTGCGAGCGCCGGCGCCAGATCGCCCACGGGGGCCACGATAATCCGGTCCAGCTCCAACCACTCTGCCATGAGCTGCAGTTCTGCCGCGAGTTCGACGGCGGTGTCCCCCGGCGCGTCCGGTTCCGCGAAACTGCCGCGGACCAGCAGGCTGCCGGCGGCACGGTCCGCTTTGAGGTCGACACGGGCGACGATGCCGTCGCGGAGCAGGAACGGCAGGACGTAGTAGCCGAAACGGCGCTTGGGCTCCGGCGTGTAGATCTCCAGCCGGTATTGGAAGCCGAAGAGTTCCTCGAGCCGCCGCCGTTCGAAGACCAGGGAGTCGAACGGGCTCAGGAGGGCCCGGCCGGTGGCGGTGCGGGGCAGCCGCGCCTCGACGTGCCGGTACACGGGCCGGTCCCAGCCGGCGACGGTCACCGGTTCCAGCCGTCCGGCGTCGACGAGTTCGGCGAGCGCCTCCGCGGCGGCCCGCTGCGGGGTGCGGAAGTAGTCGGCGAAGCAGCGCAGGGTGCCGATCCCGTGGGCCTTCGCCGCGGCGTCGATCAGGCGGAGCATGGCCGCACCGGCGTCGGGCCGGCCGCCGCCCTGCTCCCCGCTTTCCGGTCCCTTGCTGCCGGGTTGCGTGCTGACCGGTTTCCCGCTTTCCGGTCCCGTGCTTTCCGGTTTCCCGGAGGCGGCCGCGGCCACTGCGGTGGACGGCAGGACCCTGGAGGTGAGGGTGTAGCGGCGTTCGAAGCTGCCCGTCCGCGAGGCCGCCGTCACCGTCCCCTCCTCAAAGAGGTGCTCGAGGACCCGTTTGACGGTGTTCCAGTTCCAGCCCCAGTTGTCCGTGCTTCGGGTTTCCACGTGACCCAGCCGGGCGGTGAGTTCGGCGGCGGTCAGCGGCGGCCCCGCAGCCAGCTCGGACAGGATCCGGCCGGCAACGTCGCCGCGTTCCTCCGGGTCCATGGCATGGGCGCCGACCCACTTCCGGTTCTGCCACAGCCTCAGGTCCTCGAAGTGCTCTGGGCGGATGAAGCTGGCCTCGTGCGCCCAGTACTCCATCATCCGGCGCGGGTGCACCCCGGAGAGGCGTTCCAGGATGCTCCGGTCGTAGTTCCCGAGCCGGGAGAAGAACGGCAGGTAGTGGCTGCGTGCCAGCACGTTGACCGAATCGATCTGGACCAGCTGCAGGCGGGCAAAGGTCCGGCCCACCGCCCGTGAACTTACCGGGGCGGCGGGCCGGACCTTGTCCAATCCCTGGGCTGCCAGTGCGATCCGCCGTGCCTGCTTCAGGCTCAGCGTCGCGGGCACATCTTTCCCTTCGTCGGTTGTCCCCGCCTATGCGGTGGCGGGCTCTCCTTCAGAACGATAGGCGATGATCTTTTCCTCCAGGGGAGCCTCGCCCGGGGCGCAGGTCTGGTCGAGGCTGATCACGCCGTAGGTCCAGCCTTCGCGGCGGTACACGACGGAGGGAGCCTTCGTTTCCTTGTCAACGAACAGGTAGAAATCGTGGCCGACCAGTTCCATGTTGTCGACGGCTTCGTCGAGCGTGAGGGAGGCCGCGGGGAAGACCTTGCGGCGGATGAGGACCGGCGAGTCCCCGGCGGGGAGATCGTTCTCCACCTCGTAGGGTGATTTCTCCTCCGGCTTGGCCTCGGACCAGTGCGCCGCCTCCTCGTAGATCGGTTCGCGGGTGCTCGCCGGTTCCAGGGAGGCCGTCGCCTCGGTCACGGATTTGGGGGTGTGCCGGCCGTGGTGGACCTTCTTGCGGTCCTTGGCCCGGCGCAGCCGCTCCAGAAGCTTGTTATAGGCCAGATCGAAGGCGGCGAATTTGTCCGCCGCGCTGGCTTCGGCACGGATCACCGGGCCGCGGCCCAGGACTGTCAGCTCAACCGTGAGCAGCTCTGCAATCTGCCGGACTTTGGTTTCCTTGGTGACCTTTGCATCCACCCTCTGGACCTTGTCGCCGAGGGAATTGATCTTCGAGATCTTCTCCTCGGCGTACTCGCGGAACCGGTCGGAGACCGTCAAATTGCGACCGCTGATCATGAACTCCATGGTGCCCTCCAAATGACTTCGGTGACACGACGGCGGCACTTCGGGGGCTCATCTGACGGACAGTCGAGCCCCTTTCCGAGCCGCTATCGACAGGTACATCTGTTCTTGGTACCCATGTTCGACGTTAGTTCATCGCCACCTGTTCTTCACCCTTTTGCGGTTTATTTTTTTCCATTGCGACCCCGTCCGGCGCCCTGCCGCGGGTCTTGGGTTCCGACATGTGGGAGGCGGGCGGGCGTGTCGCGGCGAGCACGACCGCTCCCCTGACGTCGGCTCCCGCGGAGCGGAGAACCCGGGCCGCTTCCGCCAGTGTTGCGCCGGTGGTGAGGACGTCATCGATGAGGATGCAGGGGCGTCCGGCCAGCGCCGGCCTGGTCATCCCGCGGCGGATCCGCATCGACCCGCGCAGCCTCCGGGTGCGCCCGGCGCGGCCCAAACCCTTCTGAGAAGTCCCGCCCTTCCGAGACATCCCGCCTTCCTGAGCAGTCCCGCCCTTCCGGGTGGCCCCGTTCCACACCGCCGCCAGGCTTCGGGTCTTGCGCAGGATGTCGGCGGTTTCCGTCCCGGGCGGCAGGCGCCCGCGGGCCCGGGCACGGGAGAGAACCAGGTGCACCGGGCTGAATCCCCGACGTCGGAAGGCGGCGGACGTCGTGGGCACCGGGACGAGCAGGGTTCCCGGGGGCGGTCCGGCGGCCACGAGCGTGGCGCCCAGACACCGGGCGAGGTCCTCGGCCACCGCCCGTTGGCCGTGTTTCTTGAACGACAGCAGGGCCTGGGCGAGCTCGGCGCGGTAGACCCCGGCCGCCACCACCGGCAGCAGGACCGAACCGTCCATGTCCATCAGGGCGGGGGCGCGTGCCTCGGCCCGGAACGGCCTGCGGGTCAGCTGCCGGAGCCTGCGGCCGCAGGCCGGGCATAGGACCCGGTCCTCCGCCCCGCAGCAGGCGCATTCCGCGGGGAGAACGAGCGTCAGCAGTTCGGCAGCTGCTGCTGCCACGGTGTCGGCCAGGCGGGCCAGCCACGATCGGTAGCCGCCACGGTGCCGGGCAGCCTCGGGCGGCGGGAGTAGGTCCGGGTCCGTGCCCCGCGCCGGGCGGCGGCGCGGCGGCTGCGGCTGCACGGTGGGAGGCTGGGTCATGGCTCCAGCCTGCACCGTCTCCGTGGCCGCGCCCGGGTCAGGATGCGGCTATGTGGACAACCGGCCGGGACTGCCCACAGGCCCTACCCCGGGAAGGCCGGGTCGATGGCGCCCTTGAGCTGCAGGGACCAGCCGTTGCCGAGCCGCTGGAAGATGCCGTCCGCCGACTGGCCGTAGATCTCCGCCGTGCCGTTGCCGGCGCTGAGCCCGGTGAGGCCGGCCCACGGGGCCAGTTCCTGCGGGGCGGTGCCGGTCATCGACAGCAGCTCCGGGGTGACATTTTCCGTCGCGGCCCCCTTCATCACGGCCACCGTCAGGTCGTTGACCCACACCCCCTGGTCCGGGTCATGAGCGCTCAGCAGCGTCACCGGGGCGGTGAGGTCCTTGGGCGTGCCGTCCGCATTGCGGATGATGCCGGTGAGCTGCACGCGGGTCTTGCCGTTCAGCGACGAAATCACCATCGCGCGCGTCCCGTCGCGGGCCACCCGGAATTCCTTGACCACGGCTCCGGCGAGCCAGGCGCCGGTGAGCGTCACCGTCGGCACGGTGGCGCCTTCGGCCACCCCGGTGGGACGATAGGCGGCGACTTCGGTGGCACCGTTCGCCCCGGGACCGGCGCTCCAGACCCAGTCGAAACGGTCGAACGAGGGCCGGGACAGCGTGCCCCGGGTCGCCAGGGCCCGGGCGGGCTGCCCGGGAATGATCGAGTACAGCGTGGTGCGGCCGGCGTTCAGGAACGCGGCGGCCTGGCTGGCCGGCGACTCGGCGGGGAACCGCGGTCCCAGGGCGCTGACCGACGCGATATCCGGGAGGGGTCCGATCTTGTTGTTCTCCACCCGGACCAGGTCGTTGTTGCTGACGGCGATCTGCCGCGCCGGCACGTCCTTGTCGCGAATCGGGGGCAGGACGGAGCCGTTGTCGTCCACCCGGACCAGGTCCTGGTTGGCGCGCAGCTCGACGTTGATCACGTCGGGCTGGCTGCGGAAGGTCAGGGCCAGCTGGGTCTGCATCCTGAGCCGGTCCTCGTTGGAGGCGTCGGTGAGGTCCTTGGCCGTCAGGTCCACCTGGGCGGCGCCGGAGACCACGGGCACGGATTCGCGGGCCAGTTTGATGCCGGCCGGGAAGGCACTGACCGCCGCGCCCTTCAGGTAGGGGGCGGGGCCGCCCAGCAGGGCGCTCGTCATGGCCTTGACGGTCTTCTTCTTGATGAACCAGCGCACGTCCGGGACCGCATACGTGAATGTCGGGTCGTAGAAGTAGATCGGGTACGCGCCGTAGATGACCTTGAAGGTCTCCTCCGGAATGGCGGTGCCGTCGGGGATGTCCGCGATCCGCCACTCGCCGTCGACCTTGGTCAGCGTCGCGGGGACGTTCTCGGTGGTGCCCTCCGGCAACTGGGTGGCGATCCCGTCGGCGTCGACCGTGTACGCCAAATCCAGCCGGTAGTTGTAGACGTTCTCGACGGCGGTGGGCACCACCTGAGCCGAACGGTAGACGAGGACCCGCTGATCCGGTTTCCACTTCACCGAGGACGCCTGGGTGAGGTACTGACGCGCCACCGCGTAGTCGTCCTCGTAGCCGCTGCCGGCCAGGTAGAAGTCCTCGATCACGGATTCGGGTCCGGCGCCGGGGCGTGGGGCGACCGGGAAGAACACCGGGGCGTTGTTCGGCTTGCCGGCGCTCTCGTCGCTGCTCTTGCCCACCGGCCCGGAGCGCGGAATCTGCGCGCAGGCGCCCAGCAGCAGCACCATCGCCAACAGCGCCGCGGCGAAGCGGACCAGCCTCCCGCCGCGCTTTCCGGCCGTGCGTCCCGTAGTGGTCCTCATGCTTGGTCCTCCCCTGCGGCCGGGCTGTTCGCCGGGCCGCCTGATGACGCGTCCGCGCCCGTGCCGGGGCCCGCACCGCTGCCCGTGCCCGGGACAGGGACCGGGCCGGGTACCGTGCCGGGGACGGCGCCCGGGGCGGCGTGGTTCAGCAGCACCATCTGGTTGCCCGCGCCGCCGTCGAGTCCGACGTCGGCCGGTTCGAGCTGCAGCGGCGACCGCCCGATGTTCTCGCCCTGGCGCAGCGGGAGGGTGAGCCGGAAGTTGGAGCCGCTGCCCTTCTTGCCCCAGGCCTGCAGCCAGCCGTTGTGCAGCTTGGTGTCCTCGGTGGCGATCGACAGTCCCAGGCCGCTGCCGCCGGTGGTGCGGGCCCGGGCGGGGTCGGCACGCCAGAACCGGTCGAAGACGCGGGCTGCCTCTGCCTGGGTCATGCCGATGCCGTGGTCCCGGACGGCGACGGCGACGGCGGTGTCGTTCGCGGCGACGGAGACGTTGACGGGCCGGCCTTCGCCGTGTTCGAGCGCGTTTAGGATGAGGTTGCGCAGGATCCGGTCGATCCGCCGGTCGTCCATCTCGACGATGATGCTGCCCTCGGGCGCGTGCAGGGTCACCTCGGAGCCGTATTCGGCGGCCACCGGGGCGACGCCCTCGAGGACGTGGTCCACCAGCTGCAGGATGTCCGTGGGCTCGGCGTCGAGCATGGCCACGCCGGCGTCAAAGCGGGAGATCTCCAGCAGGTCCGCCAGCAGCGACTGAAACCGTTCCACCTGGTGGTAGAGCAGCTCGGCGGACCGCTTGTTGATCGGGTCAAAGTCCTCGCGGGCGTCGTAGAGGACCTCGGCGGCCATCCGGACGGTGGTCAGCGGGGTCCGGAGCTCGTGCGAGACGTCCGAGACGAAGCGCTGCTGCATCTGGGACAGGGTGGCCAGCTGGGTGATCTGTTCCTGCAGGCTGGCGGCCATGTGGTTGAAGGAGGCGCCCAGGCGGGCCACCTCGTCCTCGCCCTTGACCACCATGCGTTCCTGCAGCTGGCCGGCGGCGAGCTTTTCGGAGACGACGGCGGCGTGGCTGACCGGGCTGACGACGTTGCGCGTGACGTACCAGGCGACGGCGCCGATCAGCAGCACCAGCACGGCCGCGCCGACCAGCAGGACGTTCTGGATCTCATCCAGGGTCTTCTGCGCCGTATTCAGGTCGTAGATGAGGTAGAGCTCGTACACGGTGCCGTTGAAGGTCACCTTGTTGCCGACGGCGATGCCTGGCCGGTCCTCGGTGCCCACCGGGAACTCGGTGGAGGCCCAGAACTGGTCCTTGCCCGACTGCTGCACGGCCTTGCGCAGGTCCGGCGGGATCACGGCAATGGTGAGCTGGTCCGAGGCGCGGGATTCCACCCAGCGGTTGCGCGGCTTGGTCTGCTCCGGCATCGCCTCGAAGACGTACCGGCGCTGGATGACCGAGCCGCGGCCCTCGACGGCGTTCAGGGTGTCATAGACCAGGGTGATGACGCTGGACTGGTCCGTGACCTGGGCGCCGTCGAAGGTGTCCTGGACCTGCTTGACGTTGTAGCGGGTCTCCGATTCGGCCTGAGCCAGCCGCTCCTGGAAGAGGTTATTGGCGATCTGGTTGGAGAGGTAGGCGCCCACGACCGCGAAGGACCCGATGGCCAGCAGCAGCGTGGTCAGCACGGTCCGGAACTGCAGCGATCGGCGCCAGCGGCGCTGCAGTGCGCGCAGCAGGTAGCGGGTGGCGGGCAGGGTGCGGGAGGCGCCGATGAGCACCAGGCGAAGCACGCGGACGGCGACGATCCGGGCGCGGCGGGCCCAGATCCCTGCGCGGAACAGCACGGACCGGCCGTGGCGGGTGGTCAGGGCTTCATTCTCCGGCCGCTCCGAAGCGGGCTCGGAGGACACCGGCGACGGGGTCACCGGCCCGGAAGTCACCGGCGACGGAGCCTCCGGTCCGGAAGACTCCGGCCCGGGAGTGGCCGGTGCGGGATCGGCCGGTGCGGGGGTGCCGCTGCCGGGCTCAGGACCCTGCTTTGTAGCCGACACCACGGACCGTCAAGACAACTTCGGGGGCTTCGGGGTCGCGTTCGATCTTCGAGCGCAGCCGCTGGACGTGGACGTTCACCAGGCGGGTGTCCGCCGCGTGGCGGTAACCCCAGACCTGCTCCAGCAGCAGTTCCCGGGTGAAGACCTGCCACGGCTTGCGGGCCAGGGCCACCAGCAGGTCGAATTCCAGCGGAGTCAGCGAGATCCGCTCGCTGTTGCGGCTGACCACGTGGCCGGCGACGTCGATCGTGACGTCGGCGATGCGGAGGGTCTCGGGTGCCTTCTGGTCGCCCGGGCGGAGGCGGGCGCGGACGCGGGCCACGAGCTCGGCGGGCTTGAACGGCTTGGGGACGTAGTCGTCGGCGCCGGATTCCAAGCCCCGGACCACGTCCGAGGTGTCCGCCTTCGCGGTGAGCATCACGATCGGCACGTCGGATTCGGCGCGGATCTGGCGGCAGACCTCGATCCCGTCGATCCCCGGCAGCATCAGGTCCAGCAGGACCAGATCCGGCTTGGCGGAGCGGAAGACCTCGAGGGCCTGCCCGCCGTCCGCGCAGAAGACGGGGTCGAAGCCGTCGTTGCGCAGCACAATGCCGATCATCTCGGCCAGGGCCTCGTCGTCGTCCACTACCAAAATCCGTGCCTTCATACGTTATATATTCCCTTATTGAAATGGCTTTGTCGTATTCGTGCGGCTCCCGGCATGGCGCGGACCGCCGGCCGGGGCAGGTAGATTCGTCCCAGGGCCGGCGGGCGGCCCGCAGTCCGAGGAGGATGCCTTGAACCGTGTGGACCCCATCTACCGGCTGGGCCTGGGCGGGGACTTCGCCCGGCTGCAGCCCGAACTCCAGGACTACTTCTCCCTCGTCCAGGGCTCCGGCCACTACGGGGTGGGCGAGGGCGTGTTCGACGTCGTGGGCTGCCGGCAGCGCTGGCTGCGCCCCTTCATGCGGGCCGTCACCGGGGAGCAGGCGTTCTTCCCCGAGTACGGCGAGGGCATCCGGTTCCGGATCGAAAACCACGCCCACCTGGACCCCTTCGGCCGGCCCAGCCTGACGGCACGGCGCGAGATCTTCTTCCCCGGCGTCACCCGGGTCTTCTCCGACACCACGAGCTGGGACACGACCGGCGGCCGGCACCGGCTGGTGGACTACGTGGGCCGGTACCGCAGGCTGGCCACGGACCTGAACCTCAGCGTCACCCCGGAAGGCCGGCTCCGCGGCGTCTCGGAAGCCTCCCGGTTGCTGCTGGGTCCCCTGCGGCTGCCGCTCCCGGGCCCGCTGGACGCCAAGGCCTACGCCGAACAGTGGTGGGACGCCGCGGAGGGCAAGCACCGGATCCAGGTCAAGGCCATCCAGCCGCAGGTCGGCCTGGTGCTGGTGTACGCCGGCCGCTTCGACTACCGGCTGGAACCGTACCCGGACGGCACAGGGGCCCCCGGATACCTGCCCGCGTATGCCCGGCCGGACCGTTGGGAGTCCCGGGTCTGAGGCGAGGGCGCCGGGCCGCTAGCCCAGGGCGATCTGGTTCAGCGCGTCGGCCGCGTGCGTCAGCCGTGCCAGCACCCTGGTGGCCGACGCCGGCGAGTGGCCGGCCAGTCCCCCGGCGGGGGTGAGCCGGACCGCGCCGAGCGAGGAGCCCGGCAACCCGAGCTGGCGCCAGGGCCGCCACAGCGCCTCGGCCAGGGTCCGGGCGGACGGCGGTTCCGCCGCGGGGTCCTCCACCGGCAGCACCCCGGCCCAGATCTTTCGCCCGGACTCCACCGCGCCCGCGAGGTGTTCCCACTGGCGGGAGGTCAGGGCACGCAGCGGCACGGCGATGCCATCGGCGCCGGCGCCGAGGATCCTCTCGATGGGTGCTTCCACCTCGGGGACCGCGATGACGACCTCCTCCGCGCCGGCGGCGTGCAGGGCGTCCACCACCAGGCGCCAGGATTCGGTGACCTCGGAGCCGGCCACGGCCCGCAGGGTCCGGTAGCCGCTGGCGGTGGGAATCGTCCCGGCCAGGACGGCGGCGGCGTCGGGTTCCTCCAGCTGGACAACCAGCCGGGCGCCCGGCACCGCGGCGGCCACGGCCCGCAGGTGGGCGCCGACGCCGGCGGCGAGGGACTCGGCCAGGTCCCGCCGCGCCCCGTGGTCCAGCAGCGACCGTTCCCCGCTGTGCAGGTGCAGGCCGGCGGCGAGGCTGAGCGGGCCGCAGAGCTGGATCTTCAGGGCGTCGGCGGACACCGACTCCGCGCCGGCGACGTCGGCGAGGACGTTAATGTCGGTGGCCAGTGCGGACCGGGCGCGGCGGGCGTCCCGGCCGGGGCGGTCCACCAGGCGCCAGCCGTGCGGCTGCACGTCGACGTTGAGGCCCTCCAGGAGCGCGGCGGTCCGGCCCAGGGCGTCCGAGCCGACGCCGCGGGCGGGCAGTTCGGCCAGGAAGGGCAGGTGCGGGGCGCCGAGTTCACCGCGGATGATGCGGGCGGCTTCCAGCGGGTCCGTCCCCGGCCAGGGCCCGTGGGCGGTGGCGGTGACCTGGGCGGCCCCGGTGTCGGCGCCGCTCACGCCTGGGCGGAGACGGCGGTCCCGGCGGCGTCCGCCCGGCCCGCGGCCTGGTGGTCCTCGGCGATGGCCTCGTGGTGGCGGATGACCTCGCCAATGATGAAGTTCAGGAACTTTTCCGCGAAGGCCGGATCCAGGTGCGCCTCGGCGGCGAGCCGCCGGAGCCGGGCGATCTGGGCGGTTTCGCGGCCCGGATCCCCCGCCGGCAACTGGTGCTTGGCCTTGAGGTGGCCCACCTTCTGCGTGGCCTTGAACCGTTCGGCCAGAAGGTAGACCAGGGTCGCGTCGATGTTGTCGATGCTGGAACGGATGGAGAGCAGCTCCGCCATCACCGCGGGATCGACCTGGCCGGCCAGGGAACTGGCGGCGGGGTCGTAGTCGTCATCGGCGTCGTGGTGGAGGCTGTGGCTCTGCTCGGTCATTGCTCCAGTCTAGGGGCTGGGCGCCCGATGAACCGGGTGTTAAGCGGCGCTGCCCGCCGTCCGGTGCGGACGGCGGGCAGCGCTGCGGTGGCGGGTGCCGGCGTTGGGCGTCAGCTGCCCAGGACGGCGCGGAACTGCTCCCGGCGCCGGGCCTGCTCCTCCGGGTCGGGGACCGGGAGGGAGGCGATGAGCTTCTTCGTGTAGTCGTGCTGCGGGTTGCCCATGACCTGGCTGCCCAGCCCCTGCTCGACCATCCGGCCCTTGTAGAGGACGCCCACCCAGTGCGAGAGGATGTCCACCACAGCGAGGTCGTGGCTAATGAACAGGCAGGCGAAGCCGAACTCGGCCTGGATGTCCTTGAACAGCTCCAGGACCTTGGCCTGCACCGACACGTCCAGCGCCGACGTCGGTTCGTCGGCGATCAGCAGCTTCGGGTTCAGGATCAGGGCCCGGGCCAGGGAGGCGCGCTGCCGCTGGCCGCCGGAGAGTTCGTGCGGGTACCGGTCGGCGTAGGCCGCGGGCAGCTGCACGGACTCCAGCAGCTCGCGGGTCCGCTGCCGGGCCTGCGCCGGTGTCGGCTTGCCGTGGATGACCAGGGGTTCGGCGATGCACTCCCCGATGGTCAGCTGCGGGTTGAACGACGCCGCCGGGTCCTGGAACACGAAGCCGATCTGCTTGCGCAGCGGCTTGAAGCTGCGCTCCTTGAGGTTGAGCATCTCGTAGTCGAGAACTTTCAGGCTGCCGCCGGTGGTCTTGTTCAGGCCCGCGATGGCCCGGCCGATGGTCGTCTTGCCGGAGCCGGACTCGCCCACCAGGCCAAAGACCTCGCCCTCCGAGAGGGTGAACTTCACCCGGTCGACTGCCTTGAATGCCGGGCTGCCGAGGCGTCCCGGGTACTCGATGGTGAGGTCCCTGGCCTCGACCAGCACCTTCCCGCCCTGGTGGGCGCGTTCGGTCATCCCCGCCGAGGCGGAGTTGCGGCCCAGGTGCGGGACGGCGGCGAGGAGCTTCTTCGTGTAGTCCTGCTTCGGCTCGGCGAAGAGCACCCGGGAGGTGGCCTCCTCGACGACGTCGCCCTGGTACATCACGACGACGCGGTCCGCGAGGTCGGCGACGACGCCCATGTTGTGGGTGATGAGCACGATCGAGGTGCCGTACTGGTCCCGGAGGTCGCGGAGCAGCTCGAGGATCTCGGCCTGCACGGTCACGTCCAGGGCGGTGGTCGGCTCGTCCGCGACGATCAGTCCCGGGTTCAGGGCCAGCGCGGCGGCGATGACGACGCGCTGCTTCTGGCCGCCGGAGAACTGGTGCGGGTAGTAGTTGACCCGCGTCTCAGGGTCCGGGATGCCCACCTTGCGGAGGGCTTCGACGGCGCGGGCCTTGGCGTCCTTGGCGCTGACCTTGCCGCCGTTGCGTCCGGCGTGCGCGCGGATGCCTTCGGCGATCTGCCAGCCCACCGTGAACACCGGGTTCAGGGCCGTGGAGGGTTCCTGGAAGACCATCGCGACGTCGCGGCCGCGGATTTCCCGCAGCTTGGAGGCGCTGACGCTAATGACGTTGTTGCCGTTGATCAGCACCGCCCCGGAGCTGATGGCCGTCTCCGGCAGCAGGCCCAGGATGGTCTTGGCGGTGACGGTCTTGCCGGAGCCGGATTCGCCGACGATCGCGACAACCTCCCCCGGGTTGACCTCCAGGCTGACGTCCTTCACAGCGTAGACGTCCCCGGCGTCCGTGGCGAAGGTGACCTTGAGGTGGTCGATGTCCAGCACGGGGCCGGCGCCGCGGCCGTGCTGGTCGGCTGCGTGGCCGATATTGGTGGTCATGACGTGCTCACTTCTGCTGTTGGTGCTGCCGAGGCCGGGCCGGGGCCGGCGGCGTTGGATCCGGCAATATTGGTTCCGGCCTTGCCGGAAGCCTTCTTGCGGCCGCGCAGCCGGGGGTCGTTGAGGTCGTTGATGCTCTCGCCCACCAGGGTCAGGCCGACGACGGTCAGGACGATGGCCAGGCCGGGGAAGACGCCGGTCCACCAGATCCCGGAGGTGGTGTCGGAGAGGGCCTTGTTCAGGTCGAAGCCCCACTCGGCGGCCGACGTCGGTTCGATGCCGAAGCCCAGGAAGCCCAGGCCCGCGAGGGTCAGGATGGCCTCCGAGGCGTTCAGCGTGAAGATCAGCGGCAGGGTCCGGGTGGCGTTGCGGTAGATGTGCCGGGTCATGATGCGCACGTTGGAGGCGCCCACCACCTTGGCCGACTCGACGAACGGTTCGGCCTTGAGCCGGATGGTCTCGGCGCGGATGACCCGGAAGTACTGCGGAATGAAGACCACGGTGATGGAGATCGCCGCGGCGAGGATGCCGCCCCAGAGGCTGGAACGGCCGCCGCTAATCACGATCGCCATGACGATGGCCACCAGCAGGGACGGGAAGGCATAGACGGCGTCGGCGATGACCACCAGGATCCGGTCCAGCCAGCCGCCGATGTAGCCGCTGACCAGGCCGAGGATCACGCCGATGAAGATCGACATGATGACGGCGACGACGATCACCATGGCGGCGGTCTGGGCGCCCCAGACGACGCGGGAGAACACGTCATAGCCGCCCACGGTGGTGCCGAGCAGGTGCTTGCCGCCCGGCGCCTGCTGGGCGGGGAACCCGCCGTCGGCGTCGGAGATCTGGGCGAAGCCGTAGGGCGCGATCAGCGGGGCGAAAACGGCGGTGAGGAGGAAGATGGCGGTCAGGATGAGGCCCGTGACCAGCATGCCGCGCTGCAGGCCGACGCTCTTGTTGAAGTGGGACACGACCGGCAGGCGCCGGAACCACGGTTCCCTGCGGTTTTCCGCGGCGATAGTGGATTCAGTGCTCATGTCAGTACCTCACGCGGGGGTCGATCAGCGCGGCGACGATGTCCACGATGAAGTTGGTTACGGCCACGATTACGGCCAGCAGCACCACGATGCCCTGGACGGCCACAAAGTCGCGGGCCGTCAGGTAGGTAGCGAGCTGGAAGCCCAGGCCTTTCCATTCGAAGGTGGTCTCGGTCAGCACGGCACCGCCGAGCATGACGGCGATCTGCAGGCCCATGACCGTGATGATCGGGATCAGCGCGGGCTTGTAGGCGTGCTTGGTCACCAGGCGGTATTCGCTGACGCCGCGGGAACGCCCGGCCTCGACGTAGTCCTTGCCGAGGGTGCCGATGACGTTGGTGCGCACCAGGCGCAGGAAGATGCCGGCGGTGAGCAGGCCGAGGGCGACGGCGGGCAGCACCGCGTGCGCGGTGACGTCGCCGAGCGCGGCCATGTTGCCGCTGCGCAGCGAGTCCAGCCAGTAGATCCCGGTCGGCGCGGACAGCGCGGTGAGGGCCAGTTCGGTGGAGGTCTTCGCCCGTCCGGCGACCGGCAGCCAGCCCAGCCACACGGAGAAGGTCAGCTTCAGCAGCATGCCGGCGAAGAACACCGGGGTGGCGTAGCAGAGGATCGCGAAGATGCGCAGCACGGCGTCGGGGGCCTTGTCGCGGCGGTGCGCGGCCACCATGCCCAGCGGGATGCCTACCACCAGGGCCACGAGAAGGGCGTTGATGGACAGCTCGAGGGTCGCGGCGCCGTAGGTGGTGAGCATCTCGGAGACCTGGCGGTTGTCCGAGAGCGTGGTGCCGAAGTTGCCGGTGATGAGCTGGCCCAGGTACTCGAAGTACTGGACGAAGATGGGCCGGTCATAGCCGGCGGAGTGGATCCGCTCGGCGAGCTGCTCGGGAGGGAGCCGGCCGCCGAGGGCCGCAGTGATCGGATCGCCCGTAATCCGCATCAGGAAGAACACGAGCGTCACGAGGATCAGGATGGTCGGAAAGATCAGCAGGAACCTGATCAGGATGTATTGGCCCAGTCCCCCGCCGGACGACTTCTTCTTGGTCGGCATCAGGCCGTCGGCATCGCTGGGCGGTGCCTCGATAAGTGTTGTCATTGGTACCTAAATGTGTGTTTCCGTCGGCTTCGTGGGCCTTGGGAATCGGTTGTCCTGCCCTCAGCACGGAGGCGGGACGCCGCGCGGGCGCCCCGCCTCTGTGGCTGGTCAGGACCGGATGGGGATGGGACCTACTTGGAAATTACGCCAAGCCGGGTCTTGAAGGATGCGTCGAGGGTCTTGTCGACGCCCTGGACGTCCTTGCCGGCAACCATGAGCTGGGCGCCCTGGAGCAGCGGCAGGGAGGGCAGGTCCTTGGCGACGGCCGTCTGGGCGTCACCAAGGACCTTTTCGCGCTCACCCTTGTCAACGGTGGTGAGCTGCTTCTTGATCAGGTCCGTCACGGCCGGGTTCTCGTAGTGGTTCTTGAGGAAGTTGCCCGGGATGAAGAACGGGGTCAGGTAGTTGTCGGCGTCGGAGTAGTCCGGGAACCAGCCGAGCTGGTAGACGGGGTAGACGTCCTTGGTGCGGTCCTTGGAGTAGGTGACCCACTCGGTGGACTGCAGGTCGACCTTGAAGAGGCCGGACTTCTCCAGCTGCTCCTTGATCATGGCGTACTCGTCGCCGGAGGACTTGCCGTAGTGGTCCGGGTTGTACTGCAGCTTCAGCGTGACCGGGCCGGTGACGCCGGCGTCGCTGAAGGCCTGCTTGGCCTTGTCCAGGCTGGGCTTGCCGCTGCCGTCGCCGTACATGTCCTTCATCGGCTTGATGGCGCCGACGAAGCCGTCCGGAACGACGGAGTATGCGGGCAGGTAGGTGCCCTTGTAGACCTGGGTGGCGATCGCGTCGCGGTCGACAATGTCGGCCATGGCCTGACGGACGGCCAGGGCCTTCTTCGGGTCGGCCTCGGGGGTCTTGGCGCCGAAGGGCATGGTGTCGAAGTTGAAGACGATGTAGCGCAGCTCGCCGCCCGGGCCCTTGTGGACCTTGACCTTGGAGTCCTTCTCGAGGTCGGCGGCGTCGGTCGCGGTCAGGCTGCGGCCGGCGACGTCGATGTTGCCCTGCTGGACATCGAGCTTGAGGTTGTTGGAGTCGGCGTAGTACTTGATGGTGGCGCTGTCGTTCGCCGGCTTGCCCAGGAGGCCCTTGTAGTCGGGGTTGGCCTTGAGGCTGATCAGTTCGTTCTTCTTGTAGCTCTCGATCGTGTACTGGCCGGCGAAGGGCTTGGCCTTGACGATGTCGTCGTCGCTCATCAGTTTGTCGGCCGGGAAGACTTCTTCGTCCACGATCGGGCCGGCGTTGGCGGCGAGCACGCCTGGGAAGACCTGGTCGTTGCCTTCCTTGAGCTTGAAGACGACGGTGGTGTCGTCCTTGGCGGTGACCGAGTCCAGGTTGCCCAGCAGCGATGCGGGGCCGTTGTCATCGTTGATCTTCACGACGCGGTCGATCGAGAACTTCACGTCCGAGGAGGTCAGGGCGTGGCCGTTGGCGAACTTGAGCCCGGACTTGAGCTTGACGGTGTACTCGGTGGGGGTGGTGAAGGAGGCAGACTCGGCAATGTCCGGGCTGGAGTCGGCCGTGCCCGGCTTGGAGTTGAGCAGGAACGGGTAGATCTGGTTCATCACCATGAACGAACCGGCGTCATAGGAGCCTGCCGGGTCGAGCGTGACCACCTTGTCGGTGGTGCCGTACGTAATGGCGCCACCGGAGGCCGAGCCACCGGAGGACGTTCCGCCGCCGGAGGGGCCGGTGCAGGCCGTCAATGCAAAGGCGGAAACCCCGGCCAGCGCGATGGCGCTCTGCAGGGCCTTTTTGTTCATTGCCATCTGTGAACTTTCTGTTCGATGAGTGCTCGTGGGCCGCCGAAAAGCTCGACTCGGGGCGACGCACGGTCCTGATTTTCTGATTCAACCAGAACACCGCAGGGTGTACCGCTAAATCTTGTGAGTTGAGACACAAAATTTACACCACGCGGGGCTTCTCATCGTTTCCTTCAGGTTTCGGGCCGGTTTCCGGCCCTCCGGAAGGAAGGCAGCAGCGGCTAGAGGGCCGCCCTCTGCAGGGAGCGGGCGGCGTCGATCGTCGCCTGCCCGAGGACCCGGCTGCCCTGGTAGAGCACCACGGTCTGGCCCGGGGCAACCCCGCGCAGCGGCTCGGCGAGGGTGACCACCAGCTCGCCGGAACCGGCGACGTGCTCCATCCGGGCCGACGCGGGCACGGGGTCGCCGTGGGCGCGGACCTGGGCGTGGCAGTCGAAGTCGGCGCCGGTGGCGATCTCGGCGATCGGCAGACCGGCCCAGGAAACCTTGATGCCGCGGATCTCGTCGATGGCCAGGAGCGCCTCGGGGCCCACCACCACCTTGTTCTCCTTCGGGCGGATCTCCAGGACGAAGCGGGGCTTGCCGTCGGCGGCGGGCGTGCCGAGCTTGAGGCCCCGCCGCTGGCCGACCGTGAATGCGTTCGCACCGGGATGTTCGCCCACCTTGGCGCCGGTCTCGTCCACGATGTCGCCGCCGGTCATCTCGATCTTCTCGGCGAGCCATCCGGCGGTGTCGCCGTCGGGGATGAAGCAGATGTCGTGGCTGTCGGGCTTGTTCGCCACGGACAGGCCGCGGCGTTCGGCCTCGGCGCGGACCTCGGCCTTGGAGGGGGTGTCCGCGAGCGGGAACATCGAGTGCTTGAGCTGTTCGTGGGTGAGCACGCCCAGGACGTAGCTCTGGTCCTTGGCCCAGTCCGCGGCACGGTGCAGCTCGGGGTTGCCATCGGCGTCGGTGATGACCTTGGCGTAGTGGCCGGTGCAGACGGCGTCGAAGCCCAGAGCGATCGCCTTCTCCAGCAGCGCCGCGAACTTGATCCGCTCGTTGCAGCGCATGCACGGGTTGGGCGTGCGGCCGGCGGCGTATTCGTCGATGAAGTCCTGGACCACGTCCTCCTTGAACCGCTCGGAGAAGTCCCAGACGTAGTACGGGATGCCCAGCACGTCGCAGGCCCGCCACGCGTCCCGGGAGTCCTCGATGGTGCAGCAGCCGCGGCTGCCGGTGCGCAGCGTTCCCGGCATGCGGGAGAGCGCCAGGTGGACCCCGACGACGTCGTGCCCGGCTTCGACGGCGCGGGCTGCTGCGACGGCCGAATCGACGCCGCCGCTCATGGCTGCAAGAACTCGCATACTGGCTTTCTCTGGGGAGTGGGAGGAGGGCGCCGGAATAACACAACGCCCAGCCCCGATTCTACCGCCGCGCCGGAGGCTGCCCCAAAAACCGCCCCGGGCCGCGGTCGGCGGCGGCCCGGCCGGCGGCGCCGTCGGGAGGCCTAGCCCAGGGCGTTGCGGCGGGCCACGGTGCCCGCGGTCTGGATGCTGGATTCGTGCCCGGCCATGCCGGCCTGCCGGGCCCGGGCGTACGCGCCGGGCAACGCGGCCAGCAGCGCGTCGACGTCGGCGTCGGTGGAGGCGTGGCCCAGGCTGAAGCGCTGCGCGCCGCGGGCGGTGTCCTCGTCCAGCCCCATGGCCAGCAGCACGTGGGAGGGACGCGGGACCCCGGCGGTGCAGGCGGAGCCGGTGGAGGACTCCACCCCGGCGAGGTCCAGGAGGAACAGCAGCGAGTCGCCCTCGCAGCCGGGGAAGGTGAAGTGGGCGTTGCCGGGCAACCGGCCCTCCCCCGGGGCGCCGCGCAGCACCGCCTCCGGCACGGCGGCGCGGACGCCGTCGATCAGCCGGTCCCGGAGCGCCGTGATCCGGGCGGTCTCCTCCGCCAGCCGGGCCGTGGCCGCCTCCGCGGCGGCGGCGAAGGCCGCGATCGAGGCCGTGTCGAGCGTGCCGGAGCGCACGTCACGCTCCTGCCCGCCGCCGTGCTGGACCGGGGTGAGGGTGACGGCGCGGCCCAGGACCAGGGCCCCGACCCCCACCGGGCCGCCGATCTTGTGGCCGGAGATGGACATGGCGTCCAGGCCGCTGGCGCGGAAGTCCACCGGCAGGGATCCGAAGGCCTGCACGGCGTCCGAGTGGACGGGCACGCCGGTGGCGTGGGCCAGCCGCACGGCCTCAGCTACGGGCTGGATGCTGCCGACCTCGTTGTTGGCCCACATGAGCGTGAGCAGGGCGATCGACTCCGGGTCACGCTCAAGTTCGGCCGCGAGCGCGGCCAGGTCCAGCACGCCGTCGGAGTCCACGGGCAGCCAGGCCACCTCGGCGCCCTCGTGCCGTTCCAGCCATTCGACGGTGTCCAGCACGGCGTGGTGTTCAATCGTGGAGCACAGGATCCGGGTGCGGCGGGAATCCTGGGCGCGGCGGGCCCAGTAGAGGCCCTTGACGGCCAGGTTGTCCGCCTCGGTGCCGCCCGAGGTGAAGATGATCTCGGAGGGGTGCGCCCCGGCTGCGGCTGCGAGCGCCTCGCGGGCGTCCTCGACGGCGCGGCGGGCCCGGCGGCCGGAGCCGTGCAGCGATGAGGGGTTGCCGGTGCGGGCAAGCTCCCGGGTCAGGGCGGCGAGCGCCTCCGCGGCGAGCGGGGTGGTGGCGGCATGGTCGAGGTAGGCAGGCACCCTCCAATTCTACCGGCGGCCCGTCCCGCCGTCGGTGGCCGCCCGCGGGGCCGCTACTGAATCCACTGCGGAACGACGTCGAAACGGGTGCCGGTCCGGTCCCGGCGCGCTGGTGTACATTCGAGCGGTGAAAGCGCCCCTGTACCTGGTCCTGGCCACCCTGTTCTGGTCCGGAAACTTCGTCGTCGGGCAGGCCGCCGTGGCGTCCATGTCGCCGCTGGACCTGACCTTCTGGCGCTGGACCCTGGCCGCGCTGCCGCTGCTGGCCCTGGCCCACGTCGTGGAGAAGCCGGACTGGCGCGCGGTGCTGCGCCGCTGGCCGGTGCTGCTCCTGCTCAGCGCGTTGGGGATGAGCGGCTACACCCTCCTGCTGTACGGGGCGCTGGGTTTCACCTCCGCGGTGAACGCCTCCCTCATCACCGCGGCGAACCCGGCCCTGATCGTGGTGCTGGCGGTGCTGTTCCTGGGCGAGCGCACCACCCGGCTGGGCTGGCTGGGCATCGGCCTGGGGCTGCTGGGGGTGCTGCTGGTCCTGACCCAGGGCCAGCTGGAGCGGATCCTGAGCCTGTCCATCAACACCGGTGAGCTGCTGATGATCGGCGCGATCGTGGTCTGGGGCTGCTACACGATCATCGCCCGCCGGCTGGCGCTGCCGCCGATCGCCGCCACGGCGGTGCAGGTGGCCATGGCCTCCGTGACCCTGGCACCGCTGGCGCTGGCCTTCCACGCCCGGCTGCCGGACACCCCGGCCGAGGCCTGGTCGCTGGCCTACATCGCCGTTTTCCCCTCACTCGGCGCCTACCTGTTCTGGAACCTTGCCCTGCGGACCACCCCGCCCGGGACAGCCGGGAACTACCTGAACCTGATGGTGGTGTTCACCGCCGCGATCACCGTGGCGCTGGGCACGGCGCTGACGGTGGTGCAGATCCTCGGCGGGATCCTGGTCATCGCCGGGGTGCTGCTGACCGGGCTAAGGGGCCAGCCCCGGGCCCTGCCGCTCACAGCGGCCCCGGCTACGGCCTCTTGGGCGTCCCCCGCCCGTCAGGACGACGGCGGCAGCACGGCCAGGCGCGCGGCGACGTCGGCGCGGGCCGCGGCCAGCGAGCCCCGGTCCGGGCACGCCACGGACACGTAGACCGACGAGCCTGCCTTCGCGAACATCCGGGCGTAGCTGACCGCTGCCCGCGTGCCGGCCGCGGCGCCGTCGTACACCAGTACCTCCACGCGGGGGCCGGGCTTGTCCGCGTCGCCGCCCCAGCGAAGGGTGTCGGTGGCGAGGTAACCGGGCAGGATGCTCGGGTCCAGGTAGTGGAACAGCGCCTCGGTGGAGGCCTTGTCATCCCCCGGAACCGCCAGCGGCCCCTGGTTGGTGCTGACCCGGGCCGCCGCCTGGCAGCCGTCGGCCTTCTTGTAGATGCTGGCCCCGGCCGTACCCTGCCCCGCGGCGGACCAGCCCGGGGCGTCCTTGAGCCCGTCGGAGAGTTGGACGGGGACCCCGGCGGCGAGGCTCTCCCCCGCACTGAAGGGCAGGTCGCGGGTGGCGACGGCGTCCGCGTCGTGGCCCGGGGTGACGATAGGGGTGGCGGGGGCCGGCACGCCGGTGGAGGTGGCGGGCGCCGGGGCGGCCGGGTCGGGGACGCCGACGCTGCACCCGGACACGGCCAGCAGCAGGACCCCCAGTAAGGGCAGGGCCGCGGCCGGGGAGCGGCGGAACGGGCAGGCAGGCATTGGACTCCTAGGCCAGCACCCGGAGGGCCCCGGGCACCACATCGATGGTCAGGGGCAGGGGTCCCAGCCGCTCGCCGTCCGCATAGGCGACGACGCCGTCGGCCTCCAGCACCACCCGGCGCACCCGGCGCAGTTCCACGGCGGGATGGCCGACGTGCCGGCCGGTGAAGACCTTCGGAAAGACCGCCAGGAGCGCGGCACGGGAGAGCGGGTGCACCACGAACAGGTCCAAAAGACCGTCCTCCAGGCTCGCCTCCGGAGCGATCGCCATGCCGCCGCCCATGGAGCGGCCGTTGGCGACCGAGACCAGCATGGCGCCCTGCCGGCGGCGCTCGCCGTCGATGGTCAGGGCGTAGTCGATGGCTGTGAATCCGGCCAGCTCGCGGAGCATGGCCAGGTTGTAGCGGGACTGGCCCCGCGGCCAGCGCCAGGCGTTGGCACGTTCGTTGACGGCGGCGTCGAAGCCCGCGGAGAGGACGCCGGCGAACCAGTGCGTCCGGCCGGCAGACACCGCCCGGCCGGCGTCGATCCGCCGGCCGCCGGAGCCGAGGGCCGCGAGGACGCGTTCCACCGCGGCAGGAATGTCATGCCGCGGCAGCTCCAGCATCCGCGCCAGGTCGTTGCCCGTGCCGGTGGGGATGATGCCCAGCGGGGTCCCGGCGGCAGTCCCTGTGAAGCCTTCGGGGGCGCCGCCGTCGGCCCCGGCGACGGCGGGCACGGCGGCGAGCGCATTGACGCCCAGGTGGACCATGCCGTCGCCGCCGACCACCACCAGGGCGTCCACTCCGCCAGCGACAGCGTCGGCCACCCGCGCGGCGAGGGCGGCATAGCTGTCCTCGCAGAGCAGCTCCACCTCCGCGCCGGCAGCCCGGAAACACTCCGCCGCTGCCCCGCCGGCGTGCCGGCCGCGGCCGAACGAGGCGCGGGGGTTTACGGCGAGGGCGATCTTCATGGCCTGAATTATGCCAGCCGCCGGGGAACCTTCCACGGCTCCGCGCTCGTTGTTCCCCTCAAGCCGGTTAAACTGGCGACGCCGGAGCCGCCGGCGGGAAGTCCCCTCGAGGCAAAGGAACGGTGCGTGACGCAGGGCAGCAGTTCGCATTACCAGGTCCTTCGGATTCCGGTCACGGCGACGGAGAAGGACATTAAGGTGGCGTACCGGAAGGCCGCACGCACCGCCCACCCTGACCACGGCGGGGACCCGGCCACGTTCCGTCGTGTCACCCTGGCCTACGAGACCCTCATCGACGCCCGCCGCCGGGCTGACTACGACCGTTCCTACGGCAGCGGGACCTCGGCCGCCAGCAGGATTCCGCCGGAGGACGAGGGCGCGCACTTCGACGCCCCGGCCGCCGGCAGCCGCGCCTCGGCCCACGTGCGCCGGCCCAACACACCGCGCAGCACCGCCGCGGACGCCCCGGTGAACGTCCCCTCCTTCGAGGACCTGGCGGCGGCCGGCGAGGTGCCGCTGATTCCGGCATCAACGGCGCGCCAGCAGGTCCACGGGATGCCCCGCCGCCGGGGCATCTTCGGTGCCGAGGCCCGGATCCAGCGCGAACTGCGGACGGTGCAGCTGCTCTCCCGGCAGGTCCTCCCCGGCATCCCGGCCGCCCGGCTGATCAACGGGCTGCAGTCCCCGGCGGACAACAGCCACATCGATCACGTACTGCTCTCCGGTTACCGAATGGCGATCATCGGCTCCATGCTGCTGCCCCCGGGCGCGTACGCCTGGGATGGACGCACCCTGAACCACGGCGGCCGCTCGGTCGCCCCGCCGCAACTGGCCCACGTGGTCCGGCGGATGCAGGACATCTTCCCCGAACTCAACGTCACCGGCTGGACCGTGGTGCACAGCACCGACGGCAACCTGCACGAGCCGGTGATCGACCGGCCCGGACGCCGGCGGGGCGGGGAGGACGCCCTGGAGACCGTCCAGGTGGTCAACGCCGCGGGCCTGGCCCGGGGACTAAAGCGGTTCCTCGGCTCGGGTCCGGCCCCCAACACGGTCCTGGTGCCGGTCCTGGCCCGGCTGCTGCGCGGGATGCATTAGCGGCCGGGGCCGCTGGCTAGGATGGGAACGTGTTCCGCATCCTCTTCGACAGCCCAGAAATTCCCGGTAATACCGGCAACGCCATCCGCCTCGCGGCCATCACCGGGGCACAGCTGCACCTGGTGGAGCCGCTGGGCTTCGACTTCTCCGACGCCAAGCTCCGCCGCGCGGGCCTGGACTACCACGACCTCGCCGTCGTCACGGTGCACCCGGACCTGGCCGCGGCGTGGGAGGCCCTGCAACCCGAACGGGTCTTCGCCTTCACATCCGACGGCGACACCTCCTACACGGACATCGCCTACCGCCCCGGGGACGTGCTGATGTTCGGCAGGGAATCCGTGGGCCTCTCCGAGGAGGCCAAACACGACCCGCACGTCACCGCGCGGGTCCGGCTGCCCATGTTGCCGGCGCTTCGTTCGCTGAACCTGGCCAATGCCGCCTCGATCGCCGTCTACGAGGCGTGGCGGCAGAACGGTTTCGCCGGCGCCAAGCTCTGAACGGCCCCGTTTAAGTCCCTCCCATCCAACTCCGGCGCGGCGCCGAATCCTTCATGGACACCACAAATGCCAACCAAGGAAAGGAGCGAGGAGCGGCCGGTGAGCACACTCCAGGTACACAGGTCCGGCGGACCGCACCGGGCGGGGCACTCCCCGCACGCCCGGCCTGATCTCCGCACGGGCGGCGGCGGCCTATGCTTGAAGGTGATGGAAACTCCGAACGCCCCGAACCGCGAGGCCGCTCCCCCGACGAGCACCACCGATGTGAACCACCGGCTCGGCGTGCTGCTCGACCAGATCGCCGGCGGCAGTCAGTCCGCCTTTGCCGAGTTCTACGAGCTCACGTCCCGCCGTGTCTTCGGCATGGCACGCCGTGTCCTGATCGATCCCGAACTCAGCGAGGACACCACGCAGGAGGTCTTCCTCCAGGTCTGGCAGAACGCGGCCAAGTTCGACGCTGCCGCCGGCAGCCCGCTGGCCTGGCTGATGACCATCTCGCACCGGCGCGCCGTGGACAAGGTCCGCTCAACCCAGTCCGCCAGCGACCGGGAGGCCCGCTACGGTGCCAGCAGCCAGGACATCGACCACGACTCCGTGTCCGACGAGGTCGGCGGCCGGCTCGAGGCCGAGGCGGTGGTCCGGTGCCTGGAAACGCTGACGGATACGCAGCAGGAATCCGTCAGGCTCGCCTACTACGGCGGGCTTACCTATCGTGAGGTGGCGGAGAAACTGAACGCCGCCGTGCCCACCATCAAGTCCCGCATCCGCGACGGCCTGATCCGACTGAAGAACTGCCTGGGGGTGAGTTGAGATGAACGACATTAATCCGCTGAACGGCGGGCGACCCGCCGGCGGTTTCTCCGACGACATCGCCACCGATCTCGCCTCCGGCCGCGCCGTCGACTTGGCCGAGGTGTACGCGCTGCACGCCCTCGACGACGGCGAACGCGACGCCGTCGACCGCTATCTGTCCTCCGCCCCCGCCGCTGAGCGGGCCGAGTTCGAGGAACGCGTGCGTCAGGCCCGGGAGACCCTGGCCATGAGCTTCACCGCCGAGGAGGAACCACCCGCCGGGCTGTTCGACAAGATCTCCGCCGCGCTGCCCGCGGCCGCCTCGGCGTCGACCCCTGCGACCCCGGAATCGGGGACCCCGGAGTCAGGAGCACCCGTCGTAGCCCTCCCGGGCGCCTCCGCCCCGGTGGTCGCCCGGCCCGTCCGGGACGCGGCCCAGGCAACCGGCACCGACGACCTCGCCGCGGCCCGGGACCGCCGGGAGCAGCGCCGCCGGCCGCAGGGCATGCGTACCTGGCTGATCGGCGTCGCAGCGGCGGCCGCCGTCGCCGTCGGCGGCGTGGGCGTGGGTGCCTACATCGCCAACCAGAACGACCCGATGGCCCAGGTGCTGCAGGCCGGTGACGTGAAGAAGGAAACCATCGACGTGATCGGCGGCGGCACGGCGTCGCTGACGCTGTCCTCGTCCAAGGACGCCGTCGTGGTCAAGATGAACGGCGTGCCCGCTCCCCCGTCCGGCAAGGTCTACCAGATGTGGCTGATCCCCAAGGACGGGTCGGCCCCGGTCTCCAAGGGGCTGATGGACGCCGAGGCGCTGTCCAAGCCCGCCGTGGTCACCGGCATCGGCTCCGCGGCGGCGCTGGGCATCACGGTGGAACCGGTGGGAGGGTCCAAGACACCCACCATGCCCACGGTGGCGGCGGCCTCGCTGGGAGCCTGAGCGGCCGCGCGAACAATCTCTACAACGACAAAAGCCGCGCCGACCCCGGAATTCCGGGACCGGCGCGGCTTTCTTGTATCAGTTGAACGGCGCTAAATCACCAGCGAGAGCAGCATCACGAAGCCGAAGCCCACCACGGAGATCAGCGTCTCCATCACGGACCAGGTCTTGAAGGTCTGCCCCACGCTCAGGCCGAACAGTTCCTTGACCAGCCAGAAGCCGGCGTCGTTGACGTGCGAGAGGAACAGCGAGCCGGCACCGATCGCCAGGGCCAGCAGGGCGGCGTGGGTGGGGGACAGCGAGCTGGCCAGCGGACCGACGATACCGGCCGCGGTCACCGTGGCCACGGTTGCCGAGCCGGTGGCCAGGCGCAGCGCCACGGCCACGATGAAGCCCAGGACCAGGACGGACATGTTGGCGCCCTCGGCCCACTTCTTGACCGCGTCGCCGACGCCGGCGCCGATCAGGGTCTGCTTGAAGCCTCCGCCGGCGCCGACGATCAGCAGGATCGCGGCAATCGGGCCCAGGCTCGCGCCGATCTTGGTGGTGATCTTGTTGCCGGTGAAGCCGACGGCGTAGCCGAAGGTCACGATAGCGAGCAGCACCGCCAGGGTCATTGCGACCAGCGGCTGGCCGACGAAGTCGAAGAACACCCGCGCCGCGGGGGCGGTCTTGGGGTCCGGCCAGACGATGTCCACGACGGCCTTGAGCAGCATCAGGACCACCGGGAAGATGATGGTCAGCAGGGTCACCAGGAAGCTGGGCTGGCGCTTGACGCCCTCCAGGTCGGCCCCGTGCCGGGTGTCGATGCCGCCGGCAACCTCGGGGGCACCCACCGGCACCCAGCGGGCGGCGAGCCGGGCGAACAGCGGGCCGCAGATGATGACGGTGGGGACGGCCACCAGCAGGCCCAGGGCCAGGGTGGTGCCCAGCTCGGCCTTGACGGCGCTGATCGCGATCAGGGGTCCGGGGTGCGGTGGCACCAGGCCGTGCAGCACGGACAGGCCCGCCAGGGCGGGGATGGCGATGCGCATCAGCGGCATCTTGGACCGCTGGGTGACCAGGACGATCACCGGCAGCAGCAGCACCAGGCCGATTTCGAAGAACATCGGCAGGCCGATGATGACGGCCACCAGGGTGATGGACCAGACCACGCGGTTGCCGGTGGCCTTGGCCAGCAGCGTGTCCACCACGCGGTTGGCGCCGCCGGAGTCGGCCAGCAGCTTGCCGAGCATGGCGCCGAGGGCGATCAGCAGGCCGACTTCCTTGAGGACGCCCCCAACGCCGTCCTCGAAGTTGCTGATGATCTTGGCCAGTTCGACGCCGGAGGCCAGGCCCACGAACGCGGAACCGAGGACCAGGGCCAGGAACGGGTGGAGCTTGAATTTGGCGATCAGGACGACGATGAGCGCGATGCCCACGGCGGCGACCACCAGGAGTTGGGTGTCGTGGCCGGACCAGGCCTCGACGGCAGCGGGAAGCTGCAGGGCAAGAGATTTCACAGGGTATTCCTAAAGGGAGGGGGTGGCCGGAAAGGTCAGAGCGCGGCGGTGCCGGCGGCCTCGAGGTGGAGCCGGTCAATGATTTCCTGGGCCTCTTCGGCGGGCGTCGCGCCGACCGAGAGGGTGATGGCGTTCTCGTCCGCGGCGGGCTTTTCCAGCGCGTCGAACTGGGAGTCCAGCAGCGCCGGCGGCATGAAGTGTCCGTGCCGGGAGGCGAGCCGGTCCGAGATGCGGTCCTTGCTGCCCTCGAGGAAGACGAAGGTGACGCCCTCCCCGCGGAGCACATCGCGGTACCGCTTCTTCAGGGCCGAGCAGGTCACGACGCCGGGCCGGCCGGAGTCGGTGTGGTCCCGGATCCATTCCGCGATGCGTTCGAGCCAGGGCCACCGGTCCTCATCGGTCAGTGGCTGGCCCGAGTGCATCTTGGCGACGTTGGACTCCGGGTGCAGGTCATCGCCCTCGGCCAGATCCCAGCCGAGGCGCCCGGCCAGCAGGCCCGCGACGGTGGATTTACCGGATCCGGAGACGCCCATGATGACAAGGACGGGGTGCTGCGCAGTCTTCGCCATTAAAGTCTGCCTTCCATAAATATGATTTAAACATGGTCAGCATATGGCAGTGGGGGCGGGCAAACAAACACTAGAACCCGGCGATGGTCTCCGGCCCGTTGACCGCCACGACGTGGAACGCCTCGGCGCTGCGGCCGGCCGGCAGTCCGCCGCGCTGCGCGGTGGACCGCAGGAGCCCCCGGACGGTGCGGTCCATGGCGTCGACGTCGGGGTGCTGGCTGACGTGGACGTGGATGGCGGCGAGCTTCTGCTCCACCTGGCCGGTGACATCGACGAAGTGGTTCTCCCGCTCCTCCGGGCCGGCGAAGAGCCACAGCCAGGGAAGCTTGTAGGCCTTCAGGCCGGCGGCGGCCAGCTCCGGGTACGCGAGCGGGTTCTCCACGGCCGGGTAGACCGCACGGGTGACGGCCTCCCCCACGGCCAGGTGGTCCGGGTGGCTCTTCTGGATCCGGGTCCAATTCCGTTCCGGGTGCATGGCGAGCACGACGTCGGGCCGGACCGTGCGGATCAGCCGGACCACGTCCCGGATCACCTCGTGGGTGGGTTCGAGGTAGCCGTCGCGCTGGTGCAGGTAGTGGATGTCGGTGACCCCGACGAGGCCGGCGGCGTGCTGCTGCTCCTCGATCCGCTGCCGCACTATCTCCTCACGCGTGTCCGGGTCGAAGCCGCCGGCGTCGCCGTCGGTCATGATGCAGTAGCTGACCTCGACCCCGGCCGCGGTCCAGGCCGCGATGGTGCCGGCGGCGCCGAAGTCGATGTCGTCCGGGTGCGCGGTGAAACAAAGCACCCGCCCGATCCGGTGCTGCGCCGGGTCGAACGGGCTTTGCGCCGAAGTGGCGGTGGTGTTCAAATGCCTAGCCCTTGCGTTTGTTGATCTCTTCGGTGGCCTGTGGCAGGACCTGGAACAGGTCTCCGATGATGCCGAAGTCGGCGATCTCGAACACCGGCGATTCGGCGTCCTTGTTCACCGCCACGATCACCTGGGCGGTCTGCATGCCGGCCTTCTGCTGGATGGCGCCGGAAATCCCGGCGGAGATGTAGAGCTGCGGGGAGACGGTCTTGCCGGTCTGCCCGATCTGGGCGTCGTGGCCGATCCAGCCCGCGTCCGTGGCGGCGCGGGAGGCGCCGACGGCGCCGCCCAGGGCGTCAGCGAGCTCCTCGAGCGGGCCGAAGTTCCCCTCGACGCCGCGGCCGCCGGCCACGACCACCCGGGCCTCGGTCAGGTCGGGACGGCCGCTGGCGGCCTTGGCGCTGCGGGAGACCACGCGGGCCGCGGCGCCGGCGTCGGCCGGTACCTCGACGGTGGCGGTCTGCGGCGCCGTGGCCTCGGCGGCGGGTTCGGCGGTGATGCTGTTGGCCTTGACGGTCAGCAGCGCCACGGCGGTGGTGGCGCGGGCAGTGGTGGTGTAGGACCCGGCGAGGACCGGCTTGTGCGCGGTGCCGTCCGGATCGACGGCGACGACGTCGGTGATGACCCCGGCCTCAAGCTTGATCCCGGCGCGGGCCGCGATCTCGCGGCTTTCGGCGGTGTTGTCCAACACCACGGTGGTGGCCCCGCTCTCCCGGACGGCTGCGGCCAGGAAGGCGGCCTTCGGGGCGACGAGGTAGTCCTCCAGGTCCGCGGCGGAGGGCCGGTAGAGGACGTGGACGCCGTAATCGCCGAGCGTGGCTGCGGCGCCGTCGTGCAGCTCGCCGGTGACGGCGGCGGAGGCCTCGCCCAGGCTCCGGGCGAGGGTGAGCAGTTCCAGGCTGGACTTCTTCAGCGCCTCGCCCGGGTTGTCAATGAAAACCAGTACGTGTGCCATGGATGATCCCCTTAGAGCAGCTTCTGGGCGGCGAGGAAGTCGACCAGCCGGATGCCGGCGTCGCCCTCGTCGGTGATGATGGTCCCGGCGGTGCGCGGCGGGCGGGCCTCGGCGGTCTCGACGGCGGTCCACGAGCCGGAGCGTCCCACCTGTGCCGGGTCGACGCCGATGTCCGCGAGGGACAGGGTGGTGATGGTCTTCTTCTTCGCCGCCATGATGCCCTTGAAGTTGGGGTAGCGGGGGTCGTTGATCTGGTCCGTGACCGAGACGACGGCGGGAAGGTCCGCCTCGACGGTGAGCGCGGAGGTGTCCCCCTCGCGGCGGGCGGTGAGGGTGCCGCCGTCGATCTCCAGGCTGGCCGCGAAGGTGACCTGCGGCAGTCCCAGACGTTCGGCCAGCTGCGCGGGGACCAGCGAGGTCTCCCCGTCGGTGGAGGCCATGCCGGTGATGACGAGGTCCGCTGGCGCGTCGGCGCCGAGGTGGCGGACGGCGGCGGCGAGGGCCAGGGAGGTGGCGGCCGCGTCGGAGCCGGCGAGGGCGTCGTCGGAGAGGTGCACGCCCTCGGAGGCGCCGATCTGGAGGGATTTCTTGATGGCATTGACGGCCCCCGCGGGTCCCATGCTGAGCGCGATGACCTTGTTCCCGGCGGCCTCGCCGCCGCGGGCCTCGATCAGCTGCAGGGCCGCCTCGAGGGCGTACTCGTCCAGCTCCGAGAGGATGCTTTCGGACCGGTCCAGGGTGTTGTCCGGGCCGCTGAGGTGGCGGTCGAACTGGGCGTCCGGTACGTGCTTGACCAGCACAATGATCTTCAAGGGTTCTTCCACTGTGTCTACAGCAGCCTTCCGTGCGGGGGCAGCCAGCCCGGTGGGTGGTGGCCTGGGAGCGGTTCCCGGCGCGGCCGGGTCTTCCTAGCTAACCATATAGCGGCGGCCACTTCCGGCCGGGGTTAAGCCGGATGTCAGGAAGGGGCCGCCCGGTACCTTGCGGTTCCGGGCGGCCCCTTCCTGGTGCGGGTCCCGGCCGTCGCTGCGGCCGGGCTGTTGCCAGTGTTAGTGGTTCTGCTGTTACTGGTCGGCTGCGGCGCCCAGGGTGACGTCCACCTGCTTCTCCTGGCCGCCGCGGAGGACGGTGACCTTAACGGTGGCGCCGGCGGCCTGTTCGCGGACGGCTGCGGTGAGCTGGTTGGGGTCGCTGATGACCAGGTCCTGGAACTTGGTCACGACGTCGCCGACCTTGATGCCGGCCTTGTCCGCGGCGGAACCGGGCTCCACCGTCGCGACGTCCGCGCCCACCGAGAAGCCGGAGGCGGAGGAGCCGGAGGGCTTGGCCTTGACGCTGACGCCCAGCTGGCCGTGGCTGGCCTTGCCGTTGCTGATGATCTCCTGGGCCACGCGCTTGGCGTTGTTGATCGGGATGCTGAAGCCGACGCCGATGTTGCCGCTGCTGCTGCCGCTGCTGGAGTCACCGCCGGCCGAGGCGATGGCCACGTTGACGCCGATGATTTCGCCCTTGCTGTTGACCAGGGCACCGCCGGAGTTGCCAGGGTTGATGGCCGCGTCGGTCTGGATCACGTTGATCGAGATGCTGCCCTGGTTGCTGGTGCTGGGCGCCTGGCCGCCGCCCGGAGGGGCGAACTGGAAGCCCTGGTCACCGCCCTGGGAGTTGTCCGCGCCATCCTTGGGGGCGGCGGAAGACGCGACGCTGATGGTGCGGTTCAGGGTGGAGACGATGCCGTCCGTCACGGTTCCGGTCAGGCCCAGCGGGGAGCCGATCGCGACGGCGGTGTCGCCGACGTTCAGCTTGCTGGAGTCACCCAGGCTGGCCGGTACCAGGCCGCTGGCGTTGTCCACCTTGATGACGGCGAGGTCCGAGAGTGGATCCGTGCCGACGATCTTCGCGCTGTAGACCTTGCCGTCGTTGAGGCGGACCTCGACGGCGGCCTTGGCGGTCTTGCCGTCCAGGGTGACGACGTGGGTGTTGGTGAGGATGTGGCCCTCGCCGTCGAGGATGATGCCGGAGCCGGTGCCGCCCTCGGAGCCGCTGGTGGCCTTGATGGTCACCACGCTGGGCGAGGCCTTCTGCGCCGCGGCGGTGATGGCGTTGACGTCGTCCTTGTTATTGACGATCACCGTGCCGGGCTGGGTGCTGCTGCCGGTGGAGGAGACCTGCCGGCCGCCGATCAGGGCGCTGCTGCCGGCCACGACGCCGCCGCCCACCAGGCCGGCCGCCAGCATGCTGGCGATCAGGACCGGGACGCCGAAGGCGGCCTTGCGCCGCGGCGCGTTGTTGGGGTGGTTGAACGAGGAACCGGGAGCGTGCTGGGGGTGGGCCTGGTGGGACTGCTGGCCGGTCCAGCCGGCAAAGTGGCCCTGCTGGTTCTGGTGCTGGCCGTGCTGGTGCTCGCCGTAAGCGCCCGACTGCTGTCCCGGGGCGCCGAACTGCTGCGTTGGCGGGGACGGGTTCTGGGCTGACGGGTTCTGGCCGTAGGCCGGCTGGTGCTGCGGGTAGACCGGGCGCGGGGCGTCCTGGCCCGGCTGGTCAATCCGCATCGTGGGGTTCTCCTGGCCGGAACCCTGCGCAGGTGCGCCGTACCGGTCCGTGCCCTCGCCCGGCTCCCGCTCCGGCTGTGCTGGATCCGGCGAGCCGCCCTGCAGTGGGTTCTCAGTCATGGAACTTCCTTTCATCCGTGTCTGCCATTAACTATGGTCGCTCAGACTGGTACAACTGCGGACATTCGCTGGGAGGTTCCTGAACGCCGCGGCTTTTCGCTGGTGGCATATTCCCGGCGATGGACTGCCCCCGGGGGGCACCATAGAATCAAATGGAATTGCCACAGCGACCTGCGGCTTCACACCTGCGTGGGGGCGCTGCCGCAGTTCTGGGACGACCGGCACGGACCGTGCCGGCCACCGAGGCGCTGAAGGGTTTGCAGATGCGGTCAATGATGAAACGTTTCCTCGCGGGGGTTGGGGTCGCCGGCCTGCTGGTCCTGCCCGCCGCGCCGGCCCTGGCCGAGGACCCGGTCACCATCCCCTCCGGCCAGAACGTCGTGGACAACGCCAACGTGTTGGGAAGCCGCAAGGGTGAAGTCCAGGACGCGGTCCAGAAACTCCTCAAGGACCACAAGTACAACCTGTACGTCGTGACCGTAAAGACCTTCGAAAACCCCGCGGACCCGAAGGGCTGGGCGCAGGCGGTTGCCACGAAGAAGGGCATGGGCCGGGCGGACGTCATCCTCACCATGTCCGACGACGGCAAATACTACTTCTCGCCGAACTCGGCCAGCGCCATCTACTCCAAAACCAGCACCATCACCCAGAACGCCATCGCCGCCAACCTCGGCGGCGGCAAGCGCGACTTCGCCCAGGCGGCCATCGACACCGCGGCTGCCGTGGGCGACGCGGCCGGCGGCGGCAGCGGCACCGTGCCCTCCGGCGCGGGAGCCGGCTCCGGCGTGCTGGTGGGCGTCGGCGTCGTCGCGCTCGGCGGCGCGGGAACCTACCTTTACCTGCGCAACCGCCGGAAGAAGGCCGTCACGGCAGGCACCGCCGGGGAGGGCCAGCAGGCCGAACTCGACCCCCTGGCCGGCCTCAGCGTGGACGAGCTGCGCCGCAAGAGCGGCTCGCTGCTGATCGAGGCCGACGACGCGATCAAGTCCAGCGAACAGGAACTCGGCTTCGCCCAGGCCCAGTACGGCGACGCCGCCGTCGGCAACTTCACCAGGGCGCTGCAGGACGCCAAGGCGCACATGACCGAGTCCTTCAAGCTCCAGCAGCAGCTCGATGACCACATCCCCGACACCGAGGCACAGCAACGCTCCTGGTATGGCGAGATCATCCGCCGCTCGGAGGCCGCCCTGGCATCCCTGCAGGAGCAGAAAGCCGACTTCGACTCCCTGCGCGAGCTGGAGAAGAACGCGCCCCAGGCCCTCGCCGCCGTCGGAACCGGGGCCCGCGAGGCAGAGACGAAAATCGCCGCGGCCGACCAGTCCCTCACGGACCTGCGCGCCCGGTACGCGGACAGCGCCCTCACCGCCGTGGCGGACAACATCACCCAGGCGAAGGAGCGGCTGGCCTTCGTCCAGAACGCCTCCTCCACTGCGCAGGACAAGCTCGACGCCGGCGACACCAGCATGGCCGCCGTGGCGGTCCGGGCCGCCGAGGAAAGCCTGCACCAGACCAACGTCCTGCTCGGCGCCATCACCAAGGTGGCCGCCAACCTCGACGAGGCCCGCAACGGGCTGGAAACCGCCGTCGTGGACACCTCCCAGGACCTCGCCCAGGCCCGCGCCATGATCCAGTCCGGCGCACACCCGGAACTCGCCGGCCCCGTGGCCGGGGTCGAGGCGGCCCTGGCCCAGGTCAAGGCCGAGATCCAGGCCGGCAAGATCGATCCGATCGCCACCCTGGAACGGATCGAGACCGCCCATCAAAGCCTGGACAGTGCGCTGACCGGCATCCGCGACCAGCAGGAACAGACCCGCCGGGCCCAGGCCTCGCTGCAGCAGAGCATCATGTCCGCCCAGGCCCAGATCAGCGCTACCTCGGACTACATCACCGCCCGCCGCGGCGGCGTCGGCACCGAGGCGCGGACCCGGCTGGCGGAGGCCCAGCGCAACCTCGACTACGCCCTGTCCATCTCCCGGACGGACGCGGTCACGGCCCTGCAGTACGCCCAGCAGGCCCACGCCCTCGCGGCGCAGGCCGCCCAGCAGGCCCAGGCCGACGTCGACCAGTTCGGCGGCTACGCCAACCAGGGCTACGGCCGGGGCGGCATGTTTGGCGGCGGCGGTGGAGGCGGCGGCCTGGGCGGCGCCATCCTCGGCGGCATCCTGATCAACTCCATCCTGCACGGCGGCGGCGGCGGAGGCGGCTGGGGTGGCGGAGGCGGCGGCTGGGGCGGCGGTGACTCCGGCGGAGGCTGGGGTGGCGGCGGCGGCGACTTCGGTGGCGGCGGCGATTTCGGCGGCGGCGACTCCGGCAGCTTCTGAGCGGACGGGAGCACGCTCACAGAGACTAGCGCCGGCGGACCCGGTCCGGCCGGCGGGTAGAGGCAGTACATCCACAGATCACCGATTCCAGTGACCCCACTGGAGAGGACGAGAGGTAGCACCATGGTTAAGCAGTCCATTTTCGGCCGCATGGCACAGCTGGCGAAGGCGAACATCAACTCGCTGCTGGACCAGGCCGAGGATCCGCAGAAGATGCTGGACCAGATGGTCCGCGACTACACCAACAACATCGCCGAGGCGGAGTCCGCCGTCGCCCAGACCATCGGCAACCTGCGGATGCTGCAGGATGATTACAACGAGGACCTCAAAAACGCCCAGGACTGGGGCAACAAGGCCCTCGCCGCCTCCCGCAAGGCCGACGAATACCGGGCCAAGGGCGATTCCGTAGACGCCGAGAAGTTCGACAACCTGGCCAAGGTGGCGCTGCAGCGCCAGATCACCGCAGAGAACGAGGCCAAGTCCGCCGAGCCGAGCATCGCCTCCCAGACCGAGGTGGTGGATAAGCTCAAGCAAGGCCTGGACCAGATGAAGAACAAGCTCAACGAGCTGACCAGTAAGCGCAACGAACTGGTGGCCCGGTCCAAGACCGCCGCCGCGCAGAGCCAGGTCCACGACGCGCTCAAAAGCATTGACATCATGGACCCGACCTCCGAGGTGGGCCGCTTCGAAGAGAAGATCCGCCGCGAGGAGGCCAAGGTCCGCGGCCAGCAGGAGCTCGCCGCCTCCAGCCTGGACGCCCAGTTCAACGCCCTCGAGGACCTCGGCGAGCAGACCGAGATCGAGGCCCGGCTGGCCGCGCTGAAGTCCGGCGGCAGCCAGCAGGCCCTCGGCGCCGGCAACGGTTCCCACACCGGCTCCACCGTGGACGAGGCCGACTTCGACAAGCTCTGATCAAGGTCCACGCCGGCGCGTGACGCGCCGCCGGACGACGACGGCAAGGGCCGGGTTCGCTGCGCAACCCGGCCCTTGCCGTACCCGGGCGTTTCCCGGCCCTGCCCCTCCTCCTTGACCCTGTGCGTCCGGCCCTGCGCTTTCTGCCCCGTGCTTCCTGCCCTGCGCATCCGGCCCTGCGCTTTCTGCGGGGCGGCATCCAGTAGCGTTGAGCCATGTCTTCGACTTTGGTTTGGCTACGCGACGATCTGCGTCTGGATGACAACCCGGCCCTGGCGGAGGGGGCCGCCGCCGACGGGCCACTGACGGTGGTCTACGTCCTGGACGAAGAGTCCCCCGGCATCCGGCCCCTGGGCGGCGCCACGAAGTGGTGGCTGCACCATTCGCTGGAGTCCCTGGCCGCCGACCTCAAGGAGGCCGGCAACCGGCTGGTGTTGCGCCGCGGCCGGGCGGACCGGATCATCCGCGACCTGGTCAAGGAAACCGGCGCGGACCGCGTGCTGTGGAACCGCCGCTACGGCGGCCCGGAGCGGGCCGTCGACGCGGGCCTCAAGGACTGGGCCGCTAAGGAGGGCCTCGAGGCCGAGAGCTTCCAGGCCAACCTCCTGTTCGAGCCGTGGACCGTCCGGAACGGCTCCGGTGGCCCCTACAAGGTCTTCACCCCGTTCTGGAAGGCCTGCCTGGACTCCCAGGACCCCCGGCAGCCGCTGGACGCCCCGCAGCAGCTCCCCGCCCCCGCCAAAACCGGTGAGCGCCGGCTGCCGGCCACCGACACCCTGTCCGACTGGGAGCTCCTCCCCCAGCGGCCGGACTGGAGCGAGGGCCTGGCTAAGGAGTGGACCCCCGGCGAGGCGGGCGCCCACGAGCGGCTGGAGACCTTCCTGGACGGCCCCGTGACCGAGTACGGGACCGGGCGGGACCGGCCCGGCATCGAGGGCACCAGCAGGCTCTCCCCGCACCTGCGCTTCGGCGAGATCAGCCCGTTCCGGGTCTGGCACGCCCTGCGCGCCCGCTTCCCGCACCACGCCCCCGCCGACGTCGGCGTGTTCCGCTCCGAGATCGGCTGGCGGGAGTTCTGCTGGCAGCTGCTGTACGAGAACCCGCAGCTGGCCACCCGCAACTTCCGGCCCGAGTTCGACGACTTCGCCTGGGACAAGCCGTCCGCGGCGGACCTCCGGGCCTGGCAGCAGGGCCGGACCGGGTATCCGCTGGTGGACGCCGGCATGCGGCAGCTCTGGCAGACCGGCTGGATGCACAACCGCGTCCGGATGGCGGCGGCCTCGTTCCTGGTGAAGAACCTCCTGGCGGACTGGCGCACCGGCGAGGAATGGTTCTGGGACACCCTGGTGGACGCCGATTCCGCCTCCAACCCCGCCAACTGGCAGTGGGTTGCCGGCTCCGGCGCGGACGCCTCCCCCTACTTCCGGATCTTCAATCCGGTGACGCAGAGCAAGAAATTCGACGCCGCGGGACGCTACCTGCGCGCCCACCTCCCGGAGCTGGCCGACCTGGACGACAAGGCCATCCACGAGCCCTGGAAGGCCGCGGACGGCGCCGGGGACTATCCGGAGCCGGTGGTGGGGCTGCCCGAGTCCCGCGCCCGGGCGCTGGAGACGTACCAGAAGCTCAAGGACGGCTGAACGAACCGGCGGCCCGGGCGGGTTTGGCCCGGCCCTGGCCCGGAACAGCGCACCTGGCCGCGGGGCCGCGGGAACGCGAAAGGCCCGGATCCTCAATGGATCCGGGCCTTTCCTTTGTTGCGGGGACAGGATTTGAACCTGTGACCTCTGGGTTATGAGCCCAGCGAGCTACCGAACTGCTCCACCCCGCGTCGCATGATCAAGCCTACCCTACGTTTGGCCCGCCCCCGACCACCGGGCCGGATTCCCCCCTCGGCGTCCCCGCCGAAACCCGGAGTCCCAGTCCGCAGTTTCCAAGCCCGGGCCCAGGACCCACAACGCCGGTTAAAGCAAGAAGTCCGGAACATTTCTGTTCCGGACTTCTTTCCAGTTGCGGGGACAGGATTTGAACCTGTGACCTCTGGGTTATGAGCCCAGCGAGCTACCGAACTGCTCCACCCCGCGTCGCACCAACAACATTACCTGCCGGTGAACGAGGGGCCAAATCGGGGCGGCGTGATCTGCATCGCACCGCCCCGGTCCCGGGGTGGCCGGCGCCCCGTCACGGGAGGCCGGCCACGAGGCCCGCGGCTACTTGGTGGGCGAGGGCGAGGCTGTCGCCGTCGGCGACGCCGTGGGCGAGGGGCTGCCGCCGCTGGCCGGCGGGGTCAGCTTCCCCTCGGCGTCGATCGCCCGCTGCAGGGCGGCGGAGAGCTTCTTCTGCTGGTCGCCGTAGGCTGCGAAGTCGCCCTTGGCCAGGGCCTCCTGGCCGGCCTTGATGGCGCTGTTCGCGTCATCGAGTGCCGCCTTGAGGTCAGCGTTGGCGTTTGAGCCGCCGGTGGGCGGGGTGGTTCCGGTGCCCGGGCCCGGGGTCGCCGGTGTCTGGCCGTTGTTCGCCGCGTCGCCCGCCGTGGCGCCGGAGCTGCCGCCGAAGAGCTGGTTCAGCGCCTCGTCCAGGGTCGGCGCGAAGCCGATCTTGTCGCCGAAGGCCACCAGCACGCGCTGCAGCGTCGGGTAGGAGGTCTCGCCCGTCGACTTCAGGTAGACCGGCTGGACGTAGAGCAGGCCGCCGCCCACCGGCAGCGTCAGCAGATTGCCGTTGAGCACCGCGGACGCGCCCTGCCGGAGCAGGTTCAGCGCCTGGGACACCGTGGGGTCCGAGTTGAACTTGTTCTGCGCCTGGCCGGGTCCGGGGACGTTGGCCTCCGGCGGGATCTGCAGCAGCCGTAGCTGGCCGTAGCTGTCCGCCTTCACGCCCTTCTGGTTACCGGCGTCGGAGTCCGCGGCGAGGAAGCCGTAGAGGACGTTTCGGGCGTTGCCGTTGACCACCTGCGGGATGAAGGAGGAGGTCAGCTGGAAGGCCGGCTTGTCCTGGTCCGGCATCTGCAGCGACATGTAGAACGGAGGCTGCTTGACGCCGTCGTCCTTCACCGTGGGGTCGTTCGGGACGCTCCACGCGTCGTTGTTGGTGAAGAAGTTGTCCGGGTTGGTCACGTGGTACCGGCCCAGCAGCTCACGCTGGACCTTGAAGAGGTCCTCCGGGTACCGTACGTGGCTCATCAGCGCCCCCGACATCTCCGAGAACGGCTTCAGCGTGGACGGGAAGATGCTCTGCCAGGCCTTCAGGACCGGGTCCTGGTCATCCCAGGCGTAGAGGGTGACGGAGCCGTCGTAGGCGTCCACCGTGGCCTTGACCGAGTTCCGGATGTAGTTCACCGAGCTGCTGGGCAGCGCGGCGGTCCGGCCCGCGGAGGTCTGCGAGTCCCGGGTGGCGTCCGAGAGCTGTTCCTGCTGGGAGTACGGGAAGTAGGGACTGGTGGTGTAACCGTCCACGATCCACTTCACGCGGCCGTCCACGACGGCGGGATACGCATTGCCGTCCACAGTCAGGTACGGGGCCACCTTCTCCACGCGGTCCTTGGGGCTGCGGTCGTAGAGGATCTGCGAATCGGCGTTGACGCCGTCGGAGAGCAGGAGGTCCGAGGACTGGAACTTCACCGCGTACAGGATCTTGTTGAAGAAGCTGCCCACGTTCGGGCCGCCGTTGCCGGTGAAGGTGTACTGCGTGCCGGCGTCGCCCTCCTTGGCGGCGGGGCGGTCCTGCTCACGGTGCGGCGCGCCGTCCGGGGCGCCGACGATCGAGTAGTCCGGGGAGTTTTCGCCGAAGTAGATCCGCGGCTGGTACGTGGTGTCTGTGCCGAGGACGCCGGTCGACGGGATGCCGGACTGCAGGAAGTCGGGCTTGCCGTCGGCGGTGAACTTGTTGCCCTTGGCCGCGACGACGCCGTAGCCGTGGGTGTAGACGACGTGCTTGTTCAGCCAGGACTGCTGGTTGCTGGCCAGGCCGCTGGGGTTCAGCTCGCGGACCGCGATCACCGTGTCCTGGATCTTGCCGTTGACCTCGTACCGGTCCACGTTCAGGGTGCTGGGGAACTGGTAGTACGGCCGGTACTGCTCGAGCTGCGAGAACGCATCGGAGATCAGGTTCGGGTCCAGCAGGCGGATGTTCGCCGTCGTCTGGGCGTCCGGGGCCAGCGCGCCGGTGGTGGCGTTGGTCGTGGCCTCATAGCGCTTTTCCTGGATCTTATCCAGGCCGTAGGCGGCCCGGGTCATGGCGATGTTGCGCTCGATGTAGGTCTTTTCCAGGGTCTGCTCGGAGGGGCGGACCTGGAACTGCTGGATGACCCACGGGTAGACGCCGCCGGCCAGGATGGAGGTGATGACCAGCATGGCGGTGCCGATGACGGGGAGGCGCCACTTGCCGATCACGGCCGCGACGATGAAGAGCACGGCCACCAGTGCGGCGGCGACGGCGAGGATCGCCTTGGTGGGGATCACGGCGTTGACGTCCGTGTAGAGGGCGCCGGCCCAGCGGCCGCTGTTGTTCAGCACGGCCGAGTAGCGGTCCAGCCAGAAGTTCACGCCCAGCAGCAGCAGGAAGGCCGCGCCGGTGACGGCCAGGTGGATCTGGGCGGCGCGGCTGGTGAAGACGCCGCGTTCCATCAGCCGGATGCTGCCGTAGAGGTAGTGGGTGAGGATCCCCGCGATGCCGGCGACGACGGCGACGCTGATCAGGAAGCCGGTGACGAAGCCCAGGAACGGCAGGGTCATCATGTAGAAGCTGATGTCCAGGTTGAACTGCGGATCATTCTGGCCGAACGGCTTCTGGTGCAGGAACAGCAGCACCTTCTGCCACTGGCTGGCGGCCGCGCTGCCGGCGAAGAGGCCGAACAGGACGGGCAGGCCGATCATGACCACGCGGCGGATCGGCTCGAGCTGGGCCTGGTAGCGGTTGAGGTTGTCCCGGATCTCGGAGTCCGGGGCGTAGACGGGCCGGGCGGTGTAGGCGATGCGGATGGCGAAGAACATGGCGGCGAACATCACGGCGAAGCCCGCCAGGAAGATCAGGATCCGGGACACGTTCTCGGTCACGAAGACTTCGAAGTAGCCCAGTTGCTGGTACCAGAGGACGTCCGTCCACACATTGGCGAAGAAGATGAAGCCCACGACGAGCAGGGCCACGATAATCAGCGTGGGCGTCAGGGCGCCTCGCCGCTGCTGTTGCCTTCCGGGTGGGACGGTGCTGGGACGGGACAAACTCGATACCTCATAGCTGGTCGTCGGTGCTGCTGTTTTTTCAGTTGTCTCTTGTGCCACGAGCGGCACGGAGGCTTAGTTCCGGGGTCAGTCTAGTTCCTGGTGCAAGCGGGCAGCTCGGCCGTGTCGCCGCCTGACGCGGAGAGCTCGACGGCGTGCCGTGCGTCGGCCAGGGTCTCGACCTTCACCACCTGCAGGCCGGCCGGGATGTGGCCGACGACTTCGTCGCAGTTGGCCGCCGGCGCGAGGAACAGGGTGGCCCCGCCGGAGCGGGCGCCGACCATCTTCTGGTCGATGCCGCCGATGGGCCCGACGGCGCCGTCGGGGGTGATGGTTCCGGTGCCCGCGATGTGCTTGCCGCCGGTGAGGTCGCCGGGGGTCACCGTGTCCACGATCCCAAGGGCGAACATCATGCCGGCGCTGGGGCCACCCACCTTGTCCAGGGAGATTTTCACGTCGAAGGGGAAGGTGAACCTGTACTGCAGCACCACGCCGAGGAGGTAGCGGCCGTTCTCGGACTTGGCCGGCGTGATGGTAAGCGTCTGCTGGCTGCCTCCCCGGTCCACCACCACGGGGACCGGTTTGCCGTTGCCGGCGGCTAGCTCGGACTGGATGACGCTCAGCGAGGAGATCGGCTTGCCGCCGATGGAGACCAGCAGGTCGCCCTCCTGGATCTTGCCCTTGGACGCGGAGTCGTCGGGGATGCTGGCCACCTGGAGCTTCTGCCCGAACGGGATGCCGAGTTCCTTCAGGGCGGCCGCGACGGCGTTCTCCTGGGAGGTGGTCATGGCCACGGCACTTTCCTGCTGCGACTGTTCCTTGGTGACGCCGCTGGGGAAGATCAGTTCCTGCGGGTAGACGGCCTTGGCGGGGTTCAGCCAGGCGGTGAGGGCCTCGAAGACGCTCACGGGTCCGTTGGGGCCGCCGTCGACGTACACCGTGGTGAGGTCCAGGTTGCCCTTGGCCGGGTAGGACTCGTGCCCGGTGACGGTGATGACCGGTTTGCCGTTGTCCGTGCCCAGGGTGTTGAAGGTGGGGCCCGGGGATTCAATCACGTAGGGAACGGGCAGGCTGAGCGCTGCGACGCCGAGTCCGATCGAGAGCAGGCCGGAGACCACCATGGCCGAGGGCCGGCGGCCTCCTCCCCCGGCGCCGCCCTGCCGGCCGGCGCGAGCTCCGCGGCGCGGCCAGAGGCCCGCGTGGTCGGCGCCGTCGCCGTCGGTAGCGGGGCTTTCGACCGTGCCGTTGGCGGTACTGTCGGCCACGGGGCCGTTACCGGGCTGCCCGTCCTGCGTAAACGTCACTGAAGGACCTCTCGTGCCGGCGTCCGGCACCCCTGCCGGGGGTGGTCCGGACGCTGGGCCGGCGCCCGGAAACGGCGCGTCAGCCATGCAAATATTCCAGAGCCCCACACTACGCGCTCGCGGGGTGCCGGAGTGCTTTGCCGACAGCGAACGGCGCCGGTTTCTGCAAGACAGCCGCTGAGCGGGAGGGGTAGCGTGAAGTTGAGTACCAGTCACACCGACGATCGGCGGGATCATGACCTCTAACCCACACCAACCGTCCAACGGGGACGACGAGCCCAAGGATCCGCTGGCGGAAATGCTGCAGAACCTGATGGGCGGCAAGGGCATGGGGAACATCGATCCGGCCGAACTGGCCAAAGCCGCGGGCCTGCCCGATGACCCCAACCTGCTGGCGCAGATGTTTTCGCAGGTCCAGGCCATGATGAGCGCCTCCTCCGACGGGCCCGTCAACTGGCAGCTGGCGCACGAGAACGCCCGGCGGGTCGCGGCCAGCGGTTCCGACCCCTCCGTCACCGCCGCCCAGTCCCGCGAGGTGGACGAGGCGCTCCGGCTGGCTGAGCTGTGGCTGGACCAGGTCACCGAGCTTCCCTCCACGGGGCTGATCGGCCGTGCCTGGTCCCGGGCCGAGTGGGTCGAGGAAACCCTGGGCACCTGGAAGCGGCTGACCGAGCCGGTGGCCAACAGCATCGCCAACGCACTCTCCACCGCGATGACCGAACAGATGCCCGAGGAAATGAAGTCCATGATGGGCGGCGCCTCCTCGATGCTGCAGAACATGGGCGGCGCGATCTTCGGCATGCAGCTGGGCCAGGCGATCGGTGCACTCTCCGCAGAGGTGGTCAGCTCCACCGACATCGGCGTCCCGCTGGCCGACCTGGAGATGGCGCTCCTCCCCGCCAACGTGGCCAAGTTCGGTGAGGGCCTCAGCCTTCCCGAGAACGACATCCGGCTCTTCCTGGCCGTCCGCGAGGCCGCCCACGCCCGGCTGTTCGTCCAGGTCCCTTGGCTGCGCGGGCACCTGCTGGGCGCCATCGAGGCCTACGCCCGGGGCATCCACATCGACACCTCCAAGATTGAGGACCTCGCCCGGGAGCTGGACCCCAGCAACCCCGAAGGCATCCAGGAGGCCCTCTCCCAGGGTGTCTTCATGCCGCAGCGCACCCCCGCCCAGGACCAGGCACTGGAGAAGCTCGAGACCGCGCTCGCTCTGGTGGAGGGGTGGGTGGACGAGCTGACCGCCGCCGCCACCGAGAAGCTGCTGCCTTCTGCGGCGGCCCTGCGCGAGACGGTCCGCCGCCGCCGTGCCACCGGCGGACCGGCCGAACACGCCTTCTCGTCCCTGGTGGGCCTGGAGTTGCGGCCGCGCCGGCTGCGCGAGGCCGCGACGCTGTGGGCCCAGTTGAAGGAGGAACGCGGCGTGGAGGGCCGGGACGCCATCTGGCAGCACCCGGACCTGCTGCCCACCGCCGAGGACCTCGATGACCCGAAGGGCTTCAGCGAACGCCGCAAGCTGGCGGAGGCCTCCGACACCGAGGTGGACGACGCGTTGCAGAAGCTGCTCAGCGGCGGCTTCGACGAGGCGCCCGAGCCCGGCAACGGCGACGGCGGTAGCGACAAGCGCGAGGGCGGGAGCGACAAGCGCGAGGGCGACAAGGGCGACGGCGACACCAAGGGAGACGCCGGCGCCTCCGACGGGGACTCCCCCAAGGCTTAGTCCGCCGGGCGGCGTCCGGGCCTGACCGGCCCGGGCTCCCCCGCGGCCGTGCCGCTTGGCCCCCGCGTCCGGGCTTAGCCGGCCGGGGCTTCCTCGACGTCGTCCTCGTCGGCGGGGAGCCCGCGGGCGGTGGCGAAGGAGACGCCCTCGAGGAAGGCCTTCGCCCGCTCCGTCTCCGGGTAGGCCGCCAGCAGCCGCCAGAACGCTGCGTTGTGCGCCGCCACCAGCAGGTGCGCGAGTTCGTGCAGCAGCACGTAATCGATGACCCACTGCGGCATCTGCCGCAACTTGTGCGAGAGCCGGATGGTGCCCTCCGACGGCGTCGCCGAGCCCCAGCGGGAGTTCTGGTTGGTCACCCAGCGGACCGACACGGGCTCGGCCCGGCCGCCCAGGTACGTGGCGGAGAGCTCCGCCGCCCGGGATGCCAGGGCCGCGTCGCTGCCCGGCCGGCGCCGGCCGTTCCCCTTCTGCCCCCGGCTTCCCTGGGCGCGGAGCTTGGCCAGCATCCGCTCCACCCAATCGCGTTCCTGGGCGCCGCTAAAGTGCGCGGGGATGGCCACGACGGCGGTGCCGTTTTCCCAGAAGGCCGCCACCGTGCGTCGGCGCCTGGACGAGCGGCGCACCTCCACCGGCGCGCCGTCCGCCGTCGTCGTCGGAGTTCCCGCAGCCCTGCCCGGCATCAGGCGGTGGTGCTTTCCGCGAGGATGGCCAGGACCGCCTCGCCGTACTTCTCCAGCTTGGACGCCCCAACGCCGGGCAGCGTCGCGAGCTCCTGGAGGGTCGCCGGGCGGGCCTCGGCGATGGCCGTCAGGGTGGCGTCGGTGAAGACCACGAACGCCGGGACGTCCGATTCCAGCGCGGTGGCCTTCCGCCACTGGCGCAGCGCGTCAAAAGTCTGCTCCTCGTAGCTGGGCGGGCACTGGTTGCAGCGGCCCACCTTGCGTTCGGCGCCGCTGCTGAGCATGCTGCCGCACACCCTGCACGACGCCGGCGCGGCGGCCTTGCGGCGCGGGGCCGGGCCCTTGCCCCGGGCGCTGGAGGAGGCGACGGAATCCGGCCTCAGCCCGTCCAGGAAGCGGGAGGGCTTGCGGTTCGCCCGGCCGCCCGGGGTCCTCGCGGTGGACCAGGACAGGTACAGGTGTTCCTTGGCCCGGGTGATGCCGACGTAGAGGAGCCGGCGTTCCTCGTCCACGGCTTCCGGGGTGTCCGCGAACGAAATCGGCATCAGGCCCTCGCTCAGGCCCACCAGGAACACCGCCTCCCATTCCAGGCCCTTGGCCGCGTGCAGCGAAGCCAGGGTGACGCCCTGGACCGTCGGGGCGTGCTGGGCGAGGGAGCGTTCCTGGAGTTCGTTGACGAACTCGGCGAGGCCGAACTGCGGCCCCCGGGCCGCGACGAGCTCGTCCGCCAGCGCCACCAGGGCGGCCAGGGATTCCCAGCGTTCCCGCAGGGCGCCGCCGTTGTGCGGTGCTTCCTCGGTGTAGCCGAGCGAGGACACGATGTCCCGGACCAGCTGGCCCAGCGGCTCCGGCCCGTCCGCGCCGTCGATGGCCCGGGTGGCGGCCCGCAGCTGCAGGATGGCGTCCCGGACCTCCTTCCGGGCGAAGAACCGTTCGCCACCGCGGAGCTGGTAACCGATGCCCGCCGAGGCGAGGGCCTGCTCGTACGCCTCCGACTGGCCGTTGGTGCGGAAGAGCACGGCGATCTGGCTGGCCGGCGTGCCCGCCTCCAGCAGTGCCTTGATGTTCTGGGCGGCCGTGGCGGCCTCCGCCTCGTCGTCGGAACATTCGGTGAAGTGCGGCACGGGCCCGGCGGGGCGCTGCGCGACGAGCTGCAACGGCGTCGCCCAGGCCGCGTCCGCGACGGGGCCGCCGCTGCGCCGGCCGGCGAGCAGGTCGTTGGCGAGCCGGACCACCTGCGGGGTGGACCGGTAGTCGCGGACCAGTTTCACCACCGTGGCGTCCGGGTACTGGGCCTTGAAGCCCAGCAGGTGCTTGGGGGACGCCCCGGTGAAGGAGTAGATGGTCTGGCTCGCGTCGCCCACGACGCAGAGGTCGTCGCGGCCGCCCAGCCAGAGCTCGAGGAGCCGCTGCTGCAGCGGCGAGACGTCCTGGTATTCGTCCACCACGAAGTGCCGGTACTGTTCCCGGACGGTGGCGGCGACCTTCGGGTCCTCCTGCAGGATGCCGACGGTGATCAGCAGGACATCCTCGAAGTCAATGACGTTGCGGTCCGTCTTGACGTCCTCGTAGGACTGGAAGACGCGGGCGACGGCGGTCAGGTCGAAGCCGCCGGGGGTGCCGCGGCCCTGGGCCTTCTCCAGGTAGTTGGCCGGGGTCAGCATGGAGACCTTGGCCCATTCAATCTCGGAGGCGAGGTCGCGGATGGAGGCCCGGTCCGTGCTGAGCCGCAGCCGGCGGGCGGCCTCGGCGATCATCTGGGCCTTGTGGTCCAGCAGGTTCGGCAGGGCACCGCCGATCGCCTGGGGCCAGAAGAACTGCAACTGCCGGAGGGCGGCGGCGTGGAAGGTGCGGGCCTGGACGTTGCCCACGCCGAGGTCACGGAGCCGGCTGCGCATTTCCGCCGCGGCCCGGGCAGTGAACGTGACGGCCAGCAGCCGCTGCGGGCTGTAGACGCCGGAGTGCACGCCGTAGGCGATGCGGTGTGTGATGGCGCGGGTCTTGCCGGTGCCGGCGCCGGCGAGGACGCACATGGGCCCGGTCAGGTTGCTGGCCACCTCGCGCTGTTCGGCGTCGAGTCCGCCGAGAATGCGTTCCTCCAGGGAACGCTCATCCGCGGCGGGAAGCCCTTCGGCGGGCGGGGTGCCGGGAAATGATCCGGCGGAGAAAAGATCTGTGTTCACGTCTGCTGCTCAAATATCGGAGGGTCAGGGGGTGCCGGGGGCGTCCTGGATGACGCCGCCGTACCAGTGTTCAATCAGGGCCCGGGCAATGGAGAGCCGGCTGGAGATGGTGATCTCTCCGCTGGAGACCGCGGCCTGCAGTTCCTCCCGGCTGAACCAGCGGGCGCGGGTGACCTCGACGCCGTCGGGCCGGGCCTCCGTGTCCCCGGTGGTGGCGGTGAAGCCGAGCATCAGCGATGCAGGGAACGGCCAGGACTGCGATCCCAGGTACTGGGAGGCGGTCACCCGAACGCCGACCTCCTCGCCGATCTCGCGGACGACGGCTTGTTCGAGTGATTCGCCCGGTTCGACGAAGCCTGCCAGCGTGGAGTAGTTCTTCGCATCCAGCGGTCCGCCGCCGCCGAGCAGGAGCCGTCCGTCCGGGCCGACCACCGTGACGATGATCGCGGGATCGGTGCGGGGATAGTGCTCGGAGTTGTCCGCCGGGCACCGCCGCACCCAGCCGCCGGCCTCGATGGTGGTGGCGGTCCCGCAGCGCGGGCAGTGGGTGTGGGTGGCGTGCCAGTTGGCGATGGCGCTGGCTTCGATGAACAGGGCGGTGTCCGGGGCGTCGAGGCGTCCCGCCACCTCGCGGAATCCGGCCCATTGCGCCCCGGCGGGGATCCCGTCGACATGCTGCTCGAACGGCTCCGCGCGGACCTCGAACTGCTCCGGCAGGATGAACAGCACGAACTCGGTGCCGGGCCGGGACGCCGGAGCGGGGTTCCCGCTGTCCGCGTCGAGGGAAGCCCCGAGGTAGACGACGTGGAGGGGTTCGAAATCGGTGCCCTTGAGTCGGCCCGCGAGCGCCTTGGCGTCGAGGAACACCAAGCCGTCCCCGCCCACCAGCGCCTGGCGGCGGGAGAGCACCATGGCCTGCACGCCGTCGGCGTCCAGGAGTTCGTCGAGCATCCCGGGCCGCATGCGTGCGGCGGAGCGCCGGTCGATGAGGGCGGGCCGGACCGGAAGGACGGTCTCCCTCAGGTGGTTGGCCGGCTGTCCGGTCCCGCCCTGCCGGGACGCGGCGGGCGTCGTGGTGGTGGACGCGGACGGCTCCGGAAGACTCATATCTCCACCGTACCCACCCCCGCTGACAATTGACATTTGCCAGGAAGGCCGACGGCGGCCCAGCGAGGCCCGTGTCTGCCGGGTCCGGGGGGCGTTTTCGGGCCTAACTTTCAGACTCGCCGCCCTGCCTCGCCGTGTTGGGCGCCGGTCAATCTACCGTGGGAACGTGAGAAGAAACCCAATCGAACTGGCAGCGGTAGCGACGGCAGCGGTCCCCGGACTGACCCCTACGGCCGTGTGCTCCGCGCCCGACGATGCGGCTGACTTCGACTCCGCCCTGCTGCTGGATTCCGAGGGGAAGCGCTGGCGCGTCCGGTCGCCGCGGCATGCGGAGGCCAGCGCACGGCTGGAGACCGAGTTCCTGGTGCTGCGGGCCTTCACCCCCGGGATCCGTGCCGAACTGCCGTTCCTGATGCCCACCGTGGCCGGGACCGTGCGGCAGGGTGAGTTGAGCACGTTTGTGTACGCCCACCTCGCGGGACGCACCCGTTCCGTTGAGGAGCTGGGCGCCGGGACGCCCGCGCTGGCCCGGGAGGTGGGTGCCGCCCTCGCCGCGATCCACGATCTTCCGCATTCGCTGGTGAGCAACGCCGACCTGCCCACCTACACCCCAAACGAGTTCCGCCAGCGCCGCCTCAATGAGCTGGACCAGGCCGCCACGACCGGGAAGATCCCGCCGCTGCTCCTGCGCCGCTGGGAACACGCGCTGGAGGACGTCACCCTGTGGCGCTTCAATCCCAGCGTCGTGCACGGCGACCTGCACGAGGACAACATCATGGTCGACGGCGAGCGGGTCACCGCCGTGACCGGCTGGACCGACCTGCGGATCGGCGACCCTGCCGACGACATGGCCTGGCTGGTCGCTTCCAATGACCAGGACTTTGTGGACAGCGTCCTGGCCGCGTACTCCTCCGCCCGCCGGGACACTCCCGATGCGCACCTGTTGCGCCGGGCGGCCCTGTCCGCGGAGTTCGCGCTGGCCCAGTACCTGGTCCGTGGCTTGGCTGCCGGGGACACCGCGATGGTCGCGGAGGGCGAGTCGATGCTTGCACTGCTGGCCGACGACGTCGCGGCCCACGGAGGCCAGCCGATCAGCGTCGAACCGCTGCCCGCTCCGGCGCCCGCACAGTCACCGGCGGTCACGGTGCAGCCGATCGAGACCGAGGCGGAGACACCCGGGATGGCCGCGCCGGAGGCCGCCGCGGGGCAGCCCGCCCCGCTCGCCGCGGCTCCCGCCGTGCACGTCACCCCGATCCCCGACACCCCCGAGGACGACGAGCAGTCTTCGGGTGGCGAGGACGGTGCCTCCCGGGACGCGGTCTCCCGGGACGCGAAGGGCGGGGACAACGGCGATGACGCCGGCCGCGGAGCCACCCAGGCTGACGACGCCGACGTCGCACCTTCCAGCCCCACCGCGGAGGACCGTTCCGCAGCGGACCGCAGCGAAACGGTCTCCGACAGCCCTGCCGGTGCCGACACTCCTGCTCCGGCCAGCGGCGAGGATACGTCCACGACGGCGCTGACCGTCGTGCCGCTCCACCGCCACTAGCCCGTCCTACCTGCCGGGGACGCCCACCGGCCGGCCGAGCGCACCGGCGACGATCCGTTCGAGGTCCGCCGCGCTGCCCAGGTCGTGCGGGCGCACCACGGCGTCGTCGGCCACGTAGTAGAACGCCGCCCGGACGTCCTCGAGGGGCACGCCCTTCAGCCGTGACCAGGCGAGCCGATACACGGCCAGCTGGACCGCCTTCGTCGTGAGCTGCCGTGCCGAAGGCCGGCGGCCGGTCTTCCAGTCCACCAGGTCCCAGCCGCCGTCGGCGTCGCGGAAGACGGCGTCGATGCGGCCGCGCACCACCACGTCGCCGATCCTGGTCTCCACCGGAACCTCCACGTGCGCCGGAGCCCGGTCCGCCCATTCGGAGCGCCGGAAGGTCTCGACCATGGCCTCCAGGCCGTAGGCCTCATCGATGTGCCCGTCCGAGCCGGGGGCCTCCCCCAAATCCAGCATCCCCGCCGTGCCGAAGTACTCCTCCACCCAGGAGTGGAATGCCGTGCCCTTGCGGGCGGACATCCCGGGCTCGCGCGGCACGGGCCGCCGGAGCCGGGCCACCACGGCGCCGGGATCTTCGTCCAAGTCCACCAGGGTGGAGGCGGAAATGTGCCCGGGCAGGTGAACCTCGTGGACGGTGGTGCGCCGGTTGCGGCGGTCCAGCAGGGTGGCGGCCTCCTGGGCCCAGCCGCCGGCGGGTCCGCGCAGCGGCTGTCCCGCCGGGGCGGGCGCCGGCAGGTGCCCGGCCCCGGGCCGCTGCAGGTGGTCCAGGACCAGGGCGGCCGCGGAGTCCATGGCCGCGCGGCGACCCGGCCGCAGGCGCAGCCGTGCCCCGGTGCGGGGGTTGACCGGTCCCTCCAGCGGGTCGTAGGGCCACCCGGCCAGCTCGAGTTCCGAGGTCAGCGGACTTTCCTCCGGCAGGGCGTCCTCGGAGACCGAGAGCGGGTGGACCGCGGCACTCCCCCGGCCCACCAGGGCCTCCAGTTCGGCCAGAAAAGGGGACATGTCGGCGATGCCGGCCCGAGAGCCCACCCACGCGGCGCTGGAGACCCAGAGCACGTGCTTGGCCCGGGTGTAGGCGACGTAGGCCAGGCGCCGCTCTTCTGCCTCGCCGTGGGCCTGGACGTCGGCCTTGAAGTCCTTTTCGGCGTCCAGCCAGCCCTTCTGGTCCGGGTGCTCGAGGTCCCACTGCGGCAGGTCCGCGCGGTCGCCGCGCAGGGGCCACGGCAGGGCCGCGGAACCGCTGCTCCAGCGGGAGTCGCGGCTGCTCGGGAACGCGCCGGCGTTCAGGCCGGGGACGAACACCACGTCCCACTCCAGCCCCTTGGAGGCGTGCACCGTGAGCAGTTGGACGGCCTCGTGGTTGGCCTCGGGCGCGGCGGCGTCGAGGCCGTTCTCCTCGGCTGCGGCCGCCTCGAGCCAGGCCAGGAAGGCCAGGACGTCCACGCGCTGGGAGGTGTGCAGGAACCCGGCGGCCGCGTCCTGGAAGGCGTCCAGGTTGCGGCGGGCCTGGTGGATGCTGATCCCGGGCCGGGCCGCCACCTCGATGTCGAGCAGCATGGACCGTTCCACCTCGCCCAGCAGGGTGGTCAGGTCGTCGCCCATGAAGCTGCGCAGCTGCCGGAGTTCGGCCGAGAGCAGCTGCAGCCGGCCGAGGGCCTCGGCCCCCAGCTGCCGTCCGTGGGCCGAAGTCCAGCCGGGCCGGGGCAGCCAGTCCAGCGCCTCGACCAGGCTGGCGCCGTCGGTCACGTCCGTTTCGATGACGGCCGTGTCGTCGTCGTCGAGGTCCTCGTCGGCGCCGGCCCCGGGGGCCCCGCGCCGCCGGGCCAGGAAGCTGGACCAGTCGCGGAAGGCCATCAGGTCCGCGGGTCCGATCCGCCAGCGGGCCCCGGCGAGCAGGCGCATCAGCGAGTCCGACCGGCCCGGATCCGCCAGGACGCGGAGGGTGGCGACGAGGTCGACGATTTCCGGGGTGTCCAGCAGACCGCCGAGGCCGACGATCTCATACGGGATGCCGCGGAGCTCGAATTCCTTGCGGATGCACTCCATCTGGGCCCGGCGCCGGCAGAGCACGGCCATCGCGGGCGGTTCGAAGTCCCCGGTGCCGGCGTTGCCGCCGAAGTCGGTCCGGCGGTAGGTCAGGACGTCGCCGGCGATGGCGGCCGCTTCCTCCTCGTCGGTGCCGAACCGGCCCATCACCACGCGGCCCTCCACCGCGGCGGGGCTGGGTTGCAGCGGCGGAACCTCGACAGCGGGGGCGGTGTCCCGGGCGCCGGCGGGACCGGCTTCCCCGGCGGCGCGGCTGAGGGGTGCCGAGATGACGTTGGCGGCGTCGAGGATGGTGCGGCCGTTGCGCCAGGCCGTGGTCAGGTACGACGTCGGCGCCACGGCGAAGCGGCGGTCCGTGCCCCCGTCGCCGGCGTCGGAGCCGGCACCGGAGCCGGCCTCACCGACCAGTACCGGGAACTCCCGCACGAAGTGGAAGAGCTGCCCCGCGGAGGCGCCGCGGAAGCCGTAGATGGACTGGTTGGGGTCCCCCACCGCGGTGACGGCGTGGCCGCCGCCGAAGAGCCGGGAGAAGAGCACCAGCTGGGCGTGGGAGGTGTCCTGGAATTCGTCCAGCAGCACCACCTTGTAGCGCTGGCGTTCGGTTTGCGCGGCCAGCGGGATCTCGCTGGCAACCCGGGCGGCCAGGGCCACGAGGTCTCCGAAGTCGAGGGCGCCGCGGGCCCGCTTGGCCTCCGCATACCGGCCCACCATGTCCGCCACGCTGGCGCGGGTCCGGAACAGGACGCTGAGGTCGGCCGCGGCCTGGGTGGGGTTCTTCTTGGCGGTGGCCAGGTACGGCAGGGACTCGAACTCCTGGACCCGGTCCAGGAGCCAGGCGCGGACCCCGGCCGGCTCCTGCAGGTGTTCGGCGCACTCCCCCGCGAGCTGGATGACGGCCTTGACCAGGGTGGACTTGGCGGCGCGGAAGTGCTCGTAGTCGCCGTCGTAGGCTTCGACCACCTCGCTGGCGAGCTGAAAGGACTGCGCGGCGCCCAGCAGCACGACGTCGCGTTCGACGCCGAGCCGGAGGCCGTAGTCGGAGACGATCCCGCTGGCGTAGGAGTGGTAGGTGGAGACCTTCGGCTCCAGCGCCTCGGTGCTGAGCAGCCCGGCGGGGAACACCGAGTGGTCCCGGTCCTCGGCGGCGATCCGGGCCAGGGCGGTGAGCTTCGCCCGGATCCGGGTGGCCAATTCGCCGGCAGCCTTGCGGGTGAAGGTCACGCCGAGGACTTCTTCGGGGCTGACCCAGCCGTTGGCCACCAGCCAGACCACCCGGTCCGCCATGGTGGCGGTCTTCCCGGAGCCGGCGCCGGCGATGACCAGCCGGGGTGCCAGCGGCGAGGAGATGGTCAGGGACTGCTCCGCCGTGGGGCGGTTCTTTTCCCCGAGCATGGCCGAGAGCTCCTCGGGGCTGAACCGTGGATCCGGGAGGCTCATTCGGTGACCTGCTTTCCTCGGGCGCAGAGCGGGCAGACCTCGGGCAGACGACACCCGTGGCCGCCGTGGCCGCCCTTGGCCGGGTCGTGACGGGCCTCGAACGTGCTGCCGGACATGACCCGGGCGGAGTCGTTCACCAGGTCCAGGGCCCAGTTGGCGTCCGGGTCCAGCGGCGGTTGGTGTTGCACGCCCGGGCTCTTCGTGGTGGTGCCCAGCTGGGCGAGGACGGCGCCGCCGGGCCGGGGCGGCGGCCCGTCGTCGGGGCCGGCGAAACCGCCGGCGAGGACGGCCGCCTGGTAGGCGCCGAGCTGCGGGTGGCGTTCCAGCTCGGCCTTGCCGGGCTGGCGTTTGCCGGTTTTCAGGTCCACGATCACCAGCCGGCCCTCGCCGTCGATCTCCAGCCGGTCCACCTGGCCGCGGAGCACCGCCGCGCGCGCGGGCCAGCCGTCGCCGTCGTCTGCCGCTCCGGCGGGGACGACGTCGGCCAGCTTGACCTCGAAATCCTGTTCCACCCCGAGCAGGCTCCGGCCCTCGCTGCGCATGACCAGGACGTACTGGGCGAGCTTGCGCACCATGCCCTCGGCCCGCTGGAAGTCCAGTTTGCCCTCCCAGTTGTCCTTCATGCCCAGGGTGGGCCAACGCTTGACCAGCTCGGCCACGTATTCGCCGCCGGAGGCCTCGGGAAGGTCCTGCGCGATGGCGTGGACGAGGGTGCCGAGGCTGCGGGCGAAGTCGGTGGCGGCCTCCCCGCCGGCGGCCTGGACGAACCAGTCCAGCGGCGACTTCTGCACCGTCTCGACCTTGGAGGGTGAGACGAAGACCGTGCCGCCGGGCGGCACCACCGGCTCCGCCGAGGACAGCGGAGCCAGGCCCCACCACTGGTCCGGATGGGCGCCGGGCACGGGTGGTTCGGCGGCGGCCAGCGCCCCCAGGATGGCTGCGGCCTCCTCGCCCTCGGCGGTCCCGGCCTGGGCGTGCTGGCGCAGTTCCGCGACCAGGGCCCGCAGCGTCAGCGGCCGTTCCACCGGGGTGTAGCCCCGCCGGTCCTGGCCCGGGGCCAGCGGCGCTGCGTAGTCGAGGAAGGACGAGGGCTGCTCGTCCTCGGAAGACACGGCGGTACAGATCAGCACCTCGCGGGCGCGGGAGACAGCGGTGGAGAAGCTGCGCAGTTCGTCGTAGCGGATGTCCCGGAGCCGGCTGAGCGGATCGAGCCGCAGGGCGTAGTCCACGCCGTGCTCCACCGCGTCCGCGAACAGCGTGCTGCCCAGCAGCTCGCCGCGCAGCCGCGTGTTGGGCCAGACGCCTTCCTGCAGTCCGGGCACGATGACGACGGGCCATTCCCGCCCGGCGGCGCTGGCCGGGGTCATCAGCTCCACCGCGTCCTCCAGCTGGGCGCGGGCGGCCAGTGTGTCCATCGGCAGTTCCTGGCTGAGCAGGTACTCGAGGAACTGTTCCGGTCCGGACCCGGGCAGCTGGTCCACGTAGCGTTCGGCGGTGTGGAAGAGGGCCATCATGGCGTCCAGGTCCCGGTCCGCCCGGTCCCCGGCGGCACCGCCGGCCAGGGCGGCCTCGGTCCAGCGCTTCGCCAGGCCGGTGGCGTTCCACAGCGCCCAAAGCACGGTCTCGGCGTTGGCGCCCGGCGCGGCGGCGGCCTCGCGTCCGGCGTGGATCATCCGGGCGATCCGCCGCGCCGAGCGTCCCTCCAGTCCGGTCGCGGCAAGCGCGCCGGGTTCCAGCAGCGCCTCGACCAACAGGGCATCGCTGGCGCGCCCGCCGCCGCCGAGCAGTTCGTCCTGCCGCAGCGTCTGGCGCAGCCGCCGCAGCTCGATGGAGCTGGCCCCGCCGATGCGGGAGGTCAGCAGCGACACGGCAGCTTCGGCGGTCAGGGCCTCGGGGTCCAGGGCGACGGCGTAGGCGTCCAGCAGCGGCCGCACCGCAACCTCGTCCCGGACGGCGGCCTCGGCCACGGGAATCCGCACGGGAATGCCCTGCCCGGCCAGGTGCCGTTGCAGCTGGCTGAGCTGGCCGCCGTTGCGGACGATCACGGCGATGTCGCCCAGGGCGCGGCCCTCGTTCAGCTGAGCCTCGAGGATCCGCTGGGCCACATAACGCAGTTCGTGTACCGGTGAGGGCAGCAGGTGCCCCTCTACGGTGCCGGACACTGGCGGGTTTGGGGCGGCTGGGTTTGGGGCGGCGTGGTCCGGTGCCGCGGGTGCCGGGTAGTCCAGCCGCCGCGCGGTGGCGCCGCCGGAGCGGAGCGAGATCCGTTCGGCGACGGCCTGCCAAGCCTGCCCGACGGCGGGGGCCTGACGGTGCGCCGTCCAGAGCGGCCGTTCCAGCACGACGCCGCCCGGGGCGAGCAGCCGGGGCAGCTCCGCCACCAGGTCCGGCCGCGCACCGCGGAAGCCCTGCACGACGGTGTCCGGGCAGTAGGTCACCAGGGCGTCCTTGCCGGAGGCGATGTCGGCCAGCAGCTCGAAGACTGCCGGGTTCGCCTCCTGGATGTCGTCCACGAGGATCAATTGCAGCCGGTCCCGTTCGGCGGACAGGAAGTCGGGCGCGTCCTGGAAGATCTGGCGGGCGGCGGTGATGATGCCGGCTGGGTCAAAGGATTCCGGCATCCGCAGGTCCAGCACGTCGCGGTACTCGGCGTAGAGCGCCGCGGCGGCCTCCCAGTCCGGCCTGCCGCAACGGCGGCCCAGGGCGGCGAGGTCCTCGGCGGTGCGCCCGGATTCGATGATCCGGTCGAAGAGCTGCCGCACCTCCTGCCGGAAGCCGCGGGTGGGCAGGGCGGCGCCGAGGTCCTCCGGCCAGGGCAGCTCGAAGCCCGGACGCGTGTGGCCCTCGAGGAGTTCCTTGATGATCAGGTCCTGTTCGGGGCCGGAGAGCAGCTTCGGCGCCCGCGGCAGGGGCAGCACCCCCTCGGCTTTGGCCCGCCGGATCAGGTCGAAGGCGTAGGACGCCCAGGTGCGTGCCGGCGTCGTACTCAGGCTGCGGTCCAGCCTCGCGGTGAAGCGGTCCCGCAACGCGTCCGCGGCGAGCCGCCCCGGGGCCAGGATGAGCATCCGTTCGGGGTCCAGGCCGTCCCGCCGGGCACGGTGCACCGCGGCCTCGACCAGGACCGTGGACTTCCCCGTGCCAGGCGCGCCGGGCACCAGGACCGGCCCGCTCCCGCGCGCGGATTCGACGGCGGCGCGCTGGTCCGCGGAAAGCTCCGGGGCCTGCGCGTGCCGGGTCCGCGGCGGCAGCAGCGTCAGCCCGGGCACGGGGGTGCCGGGGACAGCTGTTTCTTGCACGGCCTGGTTGGGCACGGTGGTGCGTGAATCGGTAAGGCTGATGCCGGCGGGGCGGTGGCTGGGGCTACTCACACAAACATTTCATCATCGGGCACCGACAGTTTCCGGCTGGCGGGCTCCAGCCGCTCCGCTACGGCGTCGATCGCGGCAAATTCTTCATCGGTGGGAGCCCATCGGGCAGCCGCAAGGTCCACCCGCCACCGGCCCTCGCCGCTGCGCTGGAAGTCCAGGAAATCACCGCGCAGGGGTGTCCCCTCGGCCAGGTAGTGGGCGAGCGCGTCACGCTCGTGGCCGGGGGGCGCCTCGCCGCTGGCCCGGATGATGCGCCACCAGGGGATCGAGCTGCCGTGGTGGCTGAGCACCGCGCCGACCTGCCGGGGGCCGCCGGAACCCAGCAACTCCGACACGTCGCCGTAGGCGAGGGCGGTCCCGGCAGGCACCATCGCACCGAGCTCCAGCACCGCCTCCACGTACTCCATCCGCATGCCATCAAGGGTACCGTCGCCGCCTCCGCGCCCCGGCCGCAGGTCGCTGCCCAGGACTGTCCGTGGCAGCAGGTAGCGTAATTGCATGAGCACTTGGCACACCCTCCCCCGCGCAGCATTCGACCTCGAAACCACCGGCCGGAATTCCCGCGCGGCGCGGATCGTGACGGCGTCGGTGACCCTGGTGGACGGGGACGGTGCCGTCATCAAGGAGCACGAGTGGCTCGCCGATCCCGGCGTCGAGATCCCCACCGAGGCCAGCGACATCCACGGCGTCACCACGGAGCGGGCCCGCAGCGAGGGCCGCCCGGCCGCTGAGGTGGTCCGGGAACTCGCCGGGGTGCTGCAGGAACTGTTCGACGCCGGGGTTCCAGTCATCGCCTTCAACGCCAGCTACGACTTCACGGTCCTCGCGGCGGAATCCGCGCGCTACGGGGTGCCCCAGCTGCACCGTTACCCGGTCCTGGACCCGTACATCATGAACAAGCAGGTGGACCGCTACCGCAAGGGTAAGCGCACGCTGACGGCCCTCTGCGAGGAATACGGCGTGGACCTGGACAACGCCCACACCTCTGCCGCCGACGCGCTCGCCACCCTGCGGGTCCTGGACGCGATGGCCGGAAAGTTCCCTAAGCTTCGGATGCCGGCGGCCCACCTGCACCAGCTGCAGGTGGAATGGGCCACCGCCCAGGCAGCGGACTTCCAGAGCTACCTCCGGAAGACCAAGCCGGCCGCGGTGATCGAGGGTGACTGGCCCGTCCTGCCGCCCGAGGACGCAAGCCGCGGCAGTTTCTAGCCGCAACCCCGTCGCCCGGGCTGCGGCGTCATAAATCGACACGTCCGCCCCGAAGATCGGCCGGAACCCTGCTTTTCGGCGTCCCATCGGCAGAATGAGACGGACCACACACAGCTTCCACACAGCCGGGACGCCCCGCCACGCCGGACGGGATTCTGTGCATTGGACGGTGGCCGCCGCTCTCAAGCCGCACAGCCCACATGACACTCGCGTTATTCGCTCATCACACTCCAGGGCGCCCGGAAATTCGATTTGATCCGGCCCAATGCCCCGGTGACACAATTATCTTTTGCGGTGCCGCCCTGGTGCGGCATGCCCTCCGGCGGCCGGACCTGCTGTCCCGCCGCCGCCCCAGGACTTCAGACGAAAGTGATTGCGTGATGAAAAGCAAAGCCTTGAAGTGGCTCACCGCCCTTCCGGTGGCCGTGGCCCTGTCGGTCTCCCTCGCCGCGTGCGGCGGCGGGTCCGCCCAGAGCTCGGGCTCCCCGACTGATGCCCTCCAGGGCAGCGACCAGACCTCCCTGGACAAGTACACCACCAAGGATGTCCCGGCCCTGGACAAGATCGACAAGTCCAAGCTCGGCCTGATCAGCGAGGGCACCCTGCGCGTGGGCACCCTCTCCGACGCCCCGCCGAACATCTTCATCGATCCGTCCGGTAAGTTCACCGGCTACGACAACGAGCTGCTGCGGGCCATGGCCGACAAGCTGGGACTCAAGATCGAGTTCGCCTCCACAAAGTTCCAGGCGCTTCTCAGCCAGGTGAAGAACAAGCAGTTCGACGTCGGCTCGTCCTCGATTTCCACCACGGACGCGCGCCGCGAAACGGTTGCGTTCACTAACGGTTATGACTTCGGCTACATGGCTCTTGTGACTAAAGAGGACGCCAAGGTCCAGAAATTCGCCGATCTGAAGGGCAGCCTTCGCATCGGCGTCGTCAGCGGCAGTGTGCAGGAGGACTACGTCAAGAACACCCTCAAGCTTGAGCCTGTTTCCTTCCCCGACTACAACACCGTGTTCGCCAGCCTCAAGAGTGGGCAGGTTGACGCCTGGGTGGCTCCGTCCCAGCAGGCCACCGGCCAGGTCAAGCCCGGCGACGGTACCAAGATTGCCGAGAAGAAGCTCAACACGCAGAACTTCACCGCCTACGCCGTAGCCAAGGACAACCCTGCCCTGCTTGACGCGCTTAACTCGGCCCTCGACGCCGTGGTTGCCGACGGAACCTGGTCCAAGCTGACCGCCCAGTGGTACACGGACCGGCCGACGTCCGCCGAGCAGACCCCCGAGGGGTGGAAGCCGGGCAGCAAGGCCGTCAAGGTCCCCGCGAAATAGATACCGGCTACCAGGAGAGATAGCGACGCCATATGGATTACCTGACACGACTCGGAGAGACCTTCTTTGACTGGGGGAAGATCGCTGAGGTCTTGCCAAGCATGTTCACCGTTGGCCTGCCCAACACCTTGGTCCTTGCGATCACTTCGGGACTTATCGGTGCCTTCCTCGGTCTGATTCTGGCTCTCATGGGAATTTCCCGTAATCCCGTGGCACGGTGGGCGGCCCGGGTGTACACGGACGTTTTTCGTGGACTCCCGGCCGTCCTCACCATCTTGGTCATCGGACTTGGATTCGGACCGATTTTCCGCGAGATATCGGGTAGCAACAGCCCCTACCCCATGGGCGTTGCGGCTCTGTCGCTCATGGCCGCCGCGTACACGGGCGAAATCTTCCGCTCCGGCATTCAAAGCGTAGACAAGGGTCAGCTTGAGGCGTCACGGGCCTTGGGGTTCGGTTATGGCCCGTCCATGCGCCTGGTGGTGGTGCCGCAAGGTATCCGCCGGGTGCTTCCTGCCCTGATGAACCAGTTCATCGCTCTGATCAAAGATTCCTCGTTGGTATTCACCCTGGGCTTGCTGGCAACGGAACGCGAATTGTTCCAGATCGGCCAGGACGCCGCCGCACGCAGCGGGAATCTGTCCCCGTACGTGGCAGCGGCTATTTTCTACCTCGCCATGACCATTCCACTCACTCACCTGGTGAACTTTATTGATTCCCGGCTGCGCTCCGGCCGGCCGGAAAAGAAGCAACCGGACGAGGCTGCCGCCGTCGTCGGAAAGGGAGCCCAGGCATGAGCGAATTCGCGTCCGGATCACTGACGGCGAAGAACATCCACCTGTCCTTCGGGTCGAACCACGTCCTGCGCGGCATCGACCTGCACGTCGAGAAGGGCACCACGGCCTCCGTGATCGGCCCCTCCGGCTCCGGCAAGTCGACGCTGCTCCGGGTGATGAACCGGCTGATCGAACCGGACCAGGGCGACATCCTGCTCGACGGCCGGTCCGTGCTCAAGGACAACCCGGATGAGCTGCGCCGCCGCATCGGCATGGTCTTCCAGCAGTTCAACCTCTTCCCGCACAAGACCGTGGAGGAGAACGTCTCCCTGGCCCTGCGCAAGCTCCGCGGCATGTCCAAGGAGCAGGCCCGCGAGGAGGCCCTGGCACAGCTGGACCTGGTGGGCCTGAAACACAAGGCCGATTCCCGGCCCGCGAACCTCTCCGGCGGCCAGCAGCAGCGCGTGGCGATCGCCCGGGCGCTTGCCATGAAGCCCGAGGTGATGTTCTTCGACGAGGCCACCTCGGCGCTCGACCCGGAGCTGGTCAAGGGCGTCCTGGCACTCATGGCCGACCTGGCCAAGGGCGGAATGACGATGGTGGTGGTGACCCACGAGATGGGCTTCGCCCGCAATGTCTCGGACACCGTGACGTTCATGGACGCCGGCAAGGTGGTGGAGTCCGGCGCCCCGGAGCAGCTCTTCACCGACCCGCGGACCGAACGGCTCCGCGGCTTCCTGGCGGACGTCCTCTAGGCAGCACCTCCTTAAACGACTGAAGGCACCCGCCGCGGCGGGTGCCTTCAGTCGTTTAAGCGCCGGTCAGGCGGTGGCGGCCGCGGCGGCCTTCGCGGCGGCCGGAAGCGCGTCGAAGATCCGGTTCATGGCGGCGTCGTCGTGCGCGGCGGAGAGGAACCAGGCCTCGAAGACGGACGGCGGCAGGTACACCCCGGAGTCCAGCATGGAGTGGAAGAACGGCGCGTACCGGAAGACCTCCTGGCCCTGGGCGTCGTCGTAGTTGTGGACGCCGCGGGCGGAGGTCCCGAAGGCCACGGAGAACAGGTTCCCCGCCCGCTGGATGGAGTGGTCGACGCCGGCGGCGTCCAGCGCCTCCGACAGGGCGTCGGAGAGTTCCAGGGAGCGGGCGTCGACGAAGTCGTAGACCTCCGCGGTTGCGTGCGTGAGGGTCGCGACGCCGGCGGCCATGGCCACCGGGTTACCGGAGAGCGTGCCGGCCTGGTAGACCGGGCCCACGGGTGCGAGGTAGTCCATCACGTCGGCGCGGCCGCCCAGGGCCGCCGTCGGCATCCCGCCGCCGATGACCTTGCCGAAGGTCAGCAGGTCAGGAGCCCACGGTTCGGCGGCGTCTGCCGCGCCGCCCGTGAGGCCCCAGTAGCCGGCGTAGCCGGTGCGGAAGCCGGTGAGGACCTCGTCCAGGATCAGCAGCGCGCCGTGCTCCCGGGTAATTCGGGACAGGCCCGCGTTGAACCCCTCACCCGGGGTCACCACGCCCATGTTCGCGGGTGCGGCCTCGGTGATGACGGCTGCGATGTTGGGCCCGTGCGCGGCGAAGGCGGCTTCGACGGCGCCGAGGTCGTTGTAGGGCAGCACGAGGGTTTCCGCGGCGGTCGCGGCGGTGACGCCGGCGGAGCCCGGCAGGGCGAGGGTGGCCAGGCCGGAGCCGGCGGCGGCGAGCAGGCCGTCGAGGTGGCCGTGGTAGCAGCCGGCGAACTTGATGACCAGGTTGCGGCCGGTGTAGCCGCGGGCCAGCCGGATAGCGGTCATGGTGGCCTCGGTGCCGGTGGAGACCATCCGGACCCGTTCCGCGGCGGGGACGCGTTCGCGGACCAGCGCGGCGAGGTTGGCCTCGTCCGGGGTGGAGGCGCCGAAGGAGAGGCCCCGGTCGACGGCCTCGTGGACGGCGGTGAGCACGGCCGGGTGGGCGTGGCCCAGCAGCGCCGGACCCCACGAGCAGACCAGGTCGACGTACTGGTCGCCGTCGGCGTCGGTCAGGTAGGCGCCCTGGGCGGAGACCATGAACCGCGGCGTGCCGCCCACCGAGCCGAAGGCCCGGACCGGGGAGTTCACGCCGCCGGGCATCAGCCCGCGGGCTCGGTCGAACAGTTCCTCATTGCGGTGGTGGCTGGAAGTCATGAATCCTATTCTTTCAGTTCCGGGAGCCGGAGGTCCGGCTCCCAGTCTCGGTCTCCCCGGCCAGCAGGGCGGCGACGCGCGGAGCCACGTCGGTGCCGAACAGCTCGATGGAGCGCATCATGGCGGCGTGCGGCAGGGTGCCGTTGCTGTATTTGAGGTCGAAGCGGTCCGCGCCCAGGTTCCGCTTGAGCAGGGCGATCTTCGCGGCCACCGTCTCCGGTGACCCCACATAGAGCGCCCCCTCGGGGCTGCAGAGCTGCTCGAACTCGGCCCGGCTGCCCGGACCCCAGCCGCGTTCGGAACCCAGCTGGTTCCGCTGCGCCAGCCAGTGCGGGAAGAACTCCTCCCGCGCCTCCTCGTCGGTGGCGGCGATGTGCCCGGGCGAGTGCGTGGCGACCTGCTGCAGGGGGTTGCCGTACTTTTCCATCGCCTCCCGGTACAGCCCCGCCAGCGGCCCGAAGGCCCGGGGCGCCCCGCCGATGATGGCGAAGATGATCGGGTAGCCGTATTCCGCGCAGCGAAGGACCGACTCGGGGGTACCCCCGACGCCGATCCAGGCCGGCAGCAGGTGGTGCTCCAGCGGCGGGTAGACGCTCAGCCCGTTGACGGGCGCCCGGGTGCGGCCCTCCCACTTGATGGGTTTCTGCGCCCGGACCTTGTCGAAGAGTTCGAGCTTTTCCTCGAACAGGACCTCGTAGTCGGCCAGGTCCAGGCCGAAGAGCGGGAAGGACTCAATGAAGGAGCCGCGGCCCAGCATGACCTCTGCGCGGCCGTTGGCAATCGCGTCCACGGTGGCGAAGCGCTGGAACACCCGGATGGGGTCATCGGAGCTGAGCACGGTGACGGCGGAGCCGAGCCGGATCCGCTTGGTGCGGGCGGCCGCGGCGGCGAGGAAGACCTCGGGCGCCGAGACGGCGAAGTCGCGGCGGTGGTGTTCCCCCACGCCGAAGGCGTGCAGCCCCACCTCGTCGGCGAGTTCCGCCTGTTCCAGCAGCTGGCGCAGCACCTGGGCGTGCGGGACCGGCTGGCCGTCCGGGAAGACACCGACGTCGCCGAAGGTGTTCAGGCCCAGCAGGATGGTCTCCGGGCCTACCGGCGCGGTGGGGTTCGCGGCGGACGCGGGGTCCGGCTGCACGGCGTGGTTCACCGGGTCTCCTTCAGCCAGCCGGCGAGCTCGGTGGCCCAGTAGGTCAGGACCATGCTGGCGCCGGCGCGCTTGATGCCGAGCACGGACTCGGTGATGGCGGCGCGGCGGTCGATCCAGCCGTTCGCAGCGGCGGCCTCGATCATCGAGTACTCGCCGGAGATCTGGTAGGCGGCCACCGGCACGGGGCTCATGGCGGCGACGTCGGCGAGGATGTCGAGGTAGCTCATGGCGGGCTTGACCATCACCATGTCGGCACCCTCCTCGAGGTCCAGTTCCACCTCCAGGATGGCCTCGCGCCGGTTGGCGGCGTCCATCTGGTAGGTGCGGCGGTCGCCGGTGAGCTGGGAGTCCACGGCCTCGCGGAACGGGCCGTAGAACGCGGAGGCGTACTTGGCGGCGTAGGCCACGACGGCGGTGTTGGCGTGGCCGGCCTGTTCAAGTGCCTGGCGGATGACGGCAATCTGGCCGTCCATCATGCCGGAGGGTCCGAGCACGTGGGCGCCGGCCTCGGCCTGGGCCACCGCCATCTGTCCGTAGATCTCCAGGGTGGCGTCGTTGTCGACGTAGCCGTTGCCGTCCAGGACACCGCAGTGGCCGTGGTCGGTGAATTCGTCGAGGCAGACGTCGCTCATCACCACCAGCTCGTCGCCCACCTCGGCCCGGACGTCGCGGATGGCCTTGTTCAGCACGCCCTCGGGGTCCAGGGAGGCGGTGCCCCGGGCGTCCCGCTCGGCGGGGATACCGAAGAGCATGATGCCGCCCACGCCCAGCTCCACGGCTTCGGCGGCGGCGCGCTTGAGCGAATCGGTGGTGTGCTGCTGCACCCCGGGCATCGACGCGATCGGGTTGGGCTCGGTGAGGCCCTCGCGGATGAAGGCGGGAAGGATCAGTTCGGCCGCGTTGAGCCGGTGTTCTGCCGTCAGGCGGCGCATCGCGGGGGTGGTGCGGAGCCGGCGGGGGCGGTGGGTCGGGAAGCTCATGGCTGGTCCTTCACTGTGGTGGGCGGTCGGGGGAAGTATGCGGGTGGTTCGGAATCAGGGCGTGGACTACGGCGGCCACCAGCCCGGAGGCGGTGGGTTCCTCGGCGACGGCGGCGACCTCCAGGCCGAGCGCCGCGGCCTGGGCCGCCGTCGAGCGGCCGATCGCCACGAGCCGGCACTCCCCCAGCGGCGTGAGTCCGGAGTGGATCCGCCGGGCGGCGCTCGGGGAGGCGGCGACGACGGCGTGCAGGGTGCCGGCGTCCACCGCGTCCCGGGCCTGGGCCGGGGTCAGGACGGGGGCACCATGGCCGGGTTCCCGGGCGGAGGGTCCATCTGTGGCGGCGGTGGTGGCGATGCGCCGGCGCGGGTCGGCCGGGTAGTCCACCGTGCGGTAGGCGGTGACCGCCTGGACGGCGGCGCCCCGGGCGGCGAGGCCGCGGCGCAGGGCCGGGTCGGCGATGTCGGCCTGGGGCAGGAAGACGCTGCCGGCCCGGTCGGGCCAGATGTCCAGCAGCCCGGCTCCTGACTGTTGCCCCGCCGGGGACAGGTCGACGGGGATGTCCAGTGCTTCGAGGACGCGGCGGGTGGCCGGGCCGATCGCGGCGATCTGCAGGCTGCCGGGAAGCCAGGCGTTGAGCGCGGAGCCACGCTCGGCGGCCAGTTCCTGGAGGACCTGGACGGTGGTGACGCTGCTGACCACCAGCCAGGTGTAGGCGCCGGCGCCGAGGGCGTCGAAGGCCACGCCTAGGGAGTGCTGGTCGGCGGCTTGTTCGAAGTCGATCAGCGGCAGCAGCAGCGGTTCGGCACCGGTGGCGCGCAGCGCGGAGACCAGCGCTCCGGCCCGGTCCGGGCTGCGGGTCACCAGCACGCGGGCACCATCCAGCGGCCGCGGCACGGCGGTGCCGTCCGCCCCGGAGGTGGCGCTGCGGCGTCCCATCAGGCTGGTGGTCCTCCTCAGGAAGCGGTCAGGTCGGCGATGTCCGCCGCGCCGGCCGCGAGCAGTGCCTCGGCGAGCTCGATGCCGAGCAGGGTGGCGCCCACCTCGGTCAGCCCGTCGGTGGCCTTCTTGTCCCGGACGCTGGCGGTGCCGTCGACGGCGCAGACGACGGCGTCCAGGTGCAGCATGCTGCCCTTGCGGTAGGCGTAGGCGCCCACCGGGGCGGCGCAGCCGGCCTCGAGCCGGGCCAGCAGGGCCCGTTCGGCGGTGACGGCCAGGCGCGTGTCCGGGTCATCCAGCGCCGCGAGGGCCTGGGCGAGGACGCCCTGGGAGCCCTCGGTGGACCCGGCCTTGCGCGGGGCGTCGGCGGTGCGGCATTCGATGGCCAGCGAGCCCTGCCCGGCGGCGGGGAGCATCACGTCGGGGTCGAGGTATTCGCTGACCGCGTCCAGCCGGCCGATGCGGTGCAGCCCGGCGGCGGCGAGCACGACGGCGTCGAGGTCGCCGGACTTGCCCGGCACCACGGCGTCGGTGGCGTTACCCGGCAGCCCGGGCACGCGGCCCAGACGGGTGTCCACGTTGCCGCGGATGTCGCGGATGTCCAGGTCCGGGCGCGCTGCGCGGAGCTGGGCCGCACGCCGCGGTGAGCCGGTGCCCACCGTGGCGCCCGCCGGCAGCTGGGCGAGCGTGAGTCCGTCCCGGGCGCAGAGCACGTCGCGGACGTCCACACGCTTCGGGGTCGCGGCCAGGCTCAGGCCGAGGGCCGGGCCGACGGGCAGGTCCTTGAGCGAGTGCACGGCCACGTCACAGGCGTCCTGGAGCAGGGCGTAGCGGAGGGCGGCAACGAAGACGCCGGTGCCGCCCATCTGGGACAGCGGGCCGGTGAGGACGTCACCGTCGGTGCGGATGTGCACCAGCTCCACGGGGAACCCGCCGACGGCCGCCAGCTGGTCCGCGGTCTGCTGGGTCTGGGTGAGGGCGAGCTTGCTGGCCCTCGTTCCGATCCGGACGGTCACGGCGCGGCGTGCCCGGTCACTTTGGCAGCCGCGGCGGCGTCCGGGTAGGGATCGTGGCCCGTGCCGACGGTGGTGTCGGCACCGGAGATGGTCGGCTTCTCACCGCGGAAGTTGGCGCAGCAGCCGGGGCGGCAGACGTCGTACCAGGGGCCGAGCTTGGTCAGGTGAGGACGCTCGGTGATGGTGTTGGAGCTGGTCCGTTCCGAGATCAGGTCCACGATACCGGCGACGAACTTGCGGTGCGTGCCCGGGGTGGGGACGCGGGTGGCGGCGACGCCGAGCTTTTCGCAGGTCTCGAGGGCCTCGGTGTCCAGGTCCCAGACGACTTCCATGTGGTCGCTGACGAAGCCGAGCGGCACGATCACGACGCCCTTGACGCCCTGGCCGGCCAGGTCCTCGATGGCGTCGTTGATATCCGGTTCCAGCCACGGCACGTGCGGGGCGCCGGAGCGGGACTGGTAGACCAGGGACCACGGGGCGGTGTCACCGGTCTGGGCTTCGACGCGGCGGATGACCTCGCCGCCGGTGGCCAGATGCTGCGCGGCGTAGGCGGAGTCCTGTTCGAACCGGCGCGGTTCGCCCTCGGAGCGGCCGGACGCCTCGGCGTCGCGGGTGGGGATGGAGTGGGTGGCGAAGAGGATGTGCACCGGGGCGTCCGGCGTTCCGGCGGAGGCCAGCTGGGCGCGGACCTCGGCCAGGCCTGCGGCGGTGCCCTCAACGAACGGCTCCACGAAGCCGGGGTGGTCGAAGTACTGGCGAACCTTGTCCACCTCGAGCTTGCCGTCCAGGCCGGTCTCGGTCAGGGCCATGCCGATGTCCTCGCGGTACTGGCGGCAGCTGGAGTAGCAGGAGTAGGCGCTGGTGGTGATCATCAGGACCTTGCGGTGCCCGGCGTCGTAGATCTCCTGCAGTGTCTGCGGGATGTAGGGGTCCCAGTTGCGGTTGCCCCAGAACACCGGCAGTTCGATGCCGCGCTTGGCCAGCTCGACCTCCATGGCGGCCTTGAGCTCGCGGTTCTGGGCGTTGATGGGGCTGATGCCGCCGTTGGCGCGGTAGTGGTGGGAGACCTCTTCGAGGCGCTCGTCCGGGATGCCGCGGCCGCGGGTGACGTTGCGCAGGAAGGGGATGACGTCTTCCTGGCCCTCGGGGCCGCCGAAGGAGGCGAGGAGCACTGCGTCGTAGTCCTTGGGGGCCATGCGGCCCGCCTCGGTGACGGGGTTGACGGAGGTCAGGTCGGTCTCAGCGGTCACGTTGCTCTCCAGCGTCATTGCGGTTTCCTTGGGGTCGAGCGGGCTCATGCGAGGACTTCCGCGACCTCGGCGGCGCTGACGCGGCGGCCGGTGTAGAACGGAACTTCCTCGCGGACGTGGTGGCGGGCCTCGGTGGCGCGCAGGTGGCGCATCAGGTCCACGAGGTCCACCAGTTCCGGGGCTTCCAGGCCGAGGATCCATTCCCAGTCGCCGAGGGCGAAGGAGGACACGGTGTTGGAGATGACCTGGGGGAAGTCGCGGCCCAGGAGGCCGTGGTCGCGGAGCATGGCGCCGCGCTCGGCCTCGGGCAGCAGGTACCACTCGTAGGAGCGGACGAAGGGGTAGACGCAGAGCCACTCGGCCGGTTCCACGTTCCGGGAGAAGGCCGGGGTGTGGTTCTTGGCGAATTCTGCCTCGCGGTGGACGCCCATGGCGGACCAGGCGATCTCGGTGCCGGCGAAGAGCTTGCTGCGGCGGATGTCGCGGATCGCGCGCTGCAGCGCCTCCGGCTGCGGGCCGTGCAGCCAGACCATGATGTCCGCGTCAGCGCGCATGGCGGAGACGTCGTAGCTGCCGCGGTGGATCACGCCGTCCTCGGCAAGCCGGCCGAGGAGTGCCTCGAAATCCTCGGCCGCATCGCCGCTGCGGAGGACATCGGAGGAGCGCTTGAAGACGGTCCAGAGCGTAAAGAACTGCTCGGCTGATTCTTCGGTTTTGGTGACAGATTCGGCAGAAGTGTGGCTCATATGTACCAGTCTGCCCCCTCCCCGAGACGAAGTCGAAACAGGGAACTTCTACAAGCGGTAGAAGTGACGAATGTCACACAAGCGGCCTCGGAGCCGGGCGTGTCAGGCCCGGCGCATCCGGAGGTAGACGGCGCCGGCGCCGAGGGAGACGGCCACCAGGCAGATGCCCCAGCCCACCAGCGCGGAGCCGCCGAAGGGCTGCACGTCGGAGGCGGCCTGCATGCTGTCGCCGGACCGGGCGCCCGCGGCCGGGGCGGCCTTCGCGGCTGCCCGGGTGCTGGCCGACGTCGGGCTGCCCGCGGGCGTGGGCGTCCCGGCGGCGCCGGGGGCCGGGGTCGCCGTGGCTGCGCCCGGAGCGGCGGGGGCTTCGGTGGGAGCCGGCGCCGGTGCGATGCCTGCCCCGGCCGCCGGGGCAGCGGGAACGGCGGGGGCCGGGACAACCGGCGCCACGGTTCCGGGCGCGGCGGGAGCCGTGGTTCCGGGGGTGGCAGGGGCCGGGGTTCCGGGGGTTGCGGGAGCGGGTGCCGACGGTGAGGAGGGCTGGCTGGGGGTGCCGCCGGGCGAGGGCGAGGAGGACGACGGCGGGGCGGTGCTCCGGGTAGGGGTGGGGCTGGACCCGTCGTCGGAGGTGGGCGTCGGTGACGGGGTCCACGAGCCGCTCAGTCCGTCGATGAGGCCGCCGAGGCCCACGGAGACGGACGCGGTGGGGGCATCGGGGCTGGGTGTGGGCGTTGCAGCCTGGGTGGCGGGGACTCCCGCCGTAAGGACCAGCACCGCTCCGAGCGCCGCTGCTGCCGTGCCGCGCCGGAGTCCCCCATGGCCGGCCGGCGGACTAAAATCTTCGGACCTGTGCGTAACCATGGTCATCGACTGTAGCGGCCCGTCAGGGGGCGGGGAAAATTTGCCGAACCGTTATTTTGCCGCTAGCGGAGGCAGGTCCGGATCCCTTACAGGAGGCCGCTGGACCACGTTCAGGGTGCGGAATCCCGGGCGACGGCGGGCAGCAGCGGGGCAATCTGGCGGGGGGTGTCCGCGACGATCGCGGCGAGGCCGTTGCCGGCGACCCAGCCGCCGACGACGGCGAGGTCCCCCTCCGCGGCGCAGAGTTCCCGGACCCGGGCCACCCGCTGTCTGTGTCCCAGGGACGCGAACGGCAGGGCACCCGCCCAGCGCACCACATCCCACCCGGCGAGGTCGTCGCGGGAGAGGCCCACGCCCAGCAGCGTGGAGGCGTCCCGGAGGGCCGCGGCCAGCAGGTCCGCCTCGGTGTCGGGTTCCGGCATTGCGCCGGCGGTCGCGCTCACCGGGGCACCCGGCGTGGCGCCCCGGCCGTAGGAAAGCCGGAGGACGTGGCGGCCCGGGGCGGTGGATTCGTCCAGCCAGGCCCACTTGGCGGTGGCGTGGGTGAGGGCCTTGGCCTGGATGCCGGGGCTTTGCGGGGCCACCAGCACGCCCGTGCCGCGCGGGGCGGCGTCCAGCTCGGACCGGTCCAGCACCAGGGTGACCAGCTTGACGTCCGGGCCGGCCGCGGGACGCAGGGCGGTGATTTCGGGGAGGACACCGGAGAGGAGGCCGACGGCGGCCGGGCCCTCGACGGCGACGACCAGCCTCCCGGCCCCGTACTCCTCTCCCCCGGCGGTGACCTGCCAGCCGGTGGGGGTCCGCCGGACCCCGGCGGCAGGGGTCCCCGCGAGAAGCGTGACGCCCAGGTCCGTGAGCTCGGCCAGCAGCGCCGTGACCAGCGTGTGCATGCCGCCGCGGAGGCCGGCGACGGCGGAGCCCGCCTTCTGCAGGGCGGCGCTCCCCTGCGGGGCAGTGCTCTCCTGCGGCGCAGCGCTCCCCTGCGGGGCAGTGCTCTCCTGCGGGGCCGCAGGGGTGGCGGTGGTGGAGGCCCGGCGCTGGGCCTTGACGGCAGCGGCGAGGGATCCGTGGGTGCGCAGGCCGGAGCGCAGGCCGGGGGCCACCATGTCCACGTCGAGCAGTGACGGGTCCGCCGAGTGCACGCCGCCCACCACCGGCGAGACCAGCCGGTCCAGGACGCGGCGGCCCATCCGGGCACGGACCAGGGCCGCCACGCTGGTGGCGGCGCCCCCGGTCCCCACGGAGGCCGGCAGGAGCGTGTCGACCCAGGCTCGGAGGGAGCCGGCCAGGCCCAGGGTGCGGCGGACCTCGGGGTCCCAGGGGTTTGCGGGGATGCCCAACACGCCGGTCCTGGGCAGTTCGCGCGGGCCTTCGGGCAGTTGCACCCATGCCCCGCCCGGGTTCGGGGCAACGATCTGCGGCCCCAGGCCCAGTTCACGGGCCAGCGCGGCGACGGCGTCGGAGCGGGTGGCGAAGGATTCGGCGCCGCTGTCCAGGGTCAGGCCGGCGACCACGTGGCTGCCGACGCAGCCGCCCCAGGTTCCGGTGGCCTCCAGCACGGTGGTGCGGACGCCGGCCCCGGCCAGTTGGCGGGCGGCCAGGAGTCCGGAGATGCCGCCGCCCACCACCACCGCGGTGGGGGCGGGGCTGGCGGACATGTCGTCGGGGGCCACGGGGCTCACTCGGGGGCGATGGAGTGGATGAGTTGCACCACGCGGGTCAGGACGTCCGGGTCGGTTTCCGGCGGGACGCCGTGGCCCAGGTTGAGCACGTGGCCGGGGGCGGCGGCACCGGCGGCGATGACCTCGCGGACGTGGGCCTCGAGCACCTCCCACGGGGCGGCCAGCAGGGCCGGGTCGATGTTGCCCTGCAGCGGCACGGTGCCGCCCAGGCGGCGGTTGGCCTCGTCGAGGGGCAGGCGGTAGTCGACGCCGACGACGTCGACGCCCACGTCGCGCATGGCGACCAGCAGTTCCGAGGTTCCGGTGCCGAAGTGGATCAGCGGGGCGCCGAGGTGGCGGACGTGGTCCAGGGCGCGGGCCGAGGCGGGGGCCACGAAGCGGGTGTAGTCGTTCAGGCCGAGGGAGCCGGCCCAGGAGTCGAAGAGCTGGGCGGCGGAGGCGCCGGCCTCGAGCTGGGCTCGCAGGAACATGCCGGAGGCGTCGGCGGCCCAGTTGGCCAGCGCGGTCCAGGTCTCCGGGTCGGCGTGCATCATGGTGCGCGGGCCCAGGTGGTCGCGGGAGGGGCGGCCCTCCACCATGTAGGCGGCCAGCGTGAAGGGGGCCCCGGCGAAGCCGATCAGCGGGGTAGTGCCAAGCTCGGCGACGGTCAGCCGGACGGCCTCGCGGATCGGTTCCAGCGCCTCCCAGGTCAGGGTGGGCAGCGCGGCGACGTCGGCGGCGGTGCGGACCGGGGTGTCCAGGACGGGTCCGACGCCGGGGACGATGTCGACGCCGACGCCTGCCAGCTTGAGCGGGATGACGATGTCGGAGAAGAAGATCGCCGCGTCCACGTCGTGCCGGCGGACCGGCTGCAGGGTGATTTCGGAGGCCAGCTCGGGGCGGAGGCAGGAATCCAGCATGGCCACGCCCTCGCGGACCTTAAGGTATTCGGGCAGCGAGCGGCCGGCCTGCCGCATGAACCAGACGGGACGGCGGGAGGGGGTGCCGCCGCGGTAGGCGGTGATCAGCGGCGACCCGGAGGTGCGGCCGTCCATCAGGGGGTGGCCGGCGTCGAGCCCGCCCTGGGAGCCGGGGGTGCCGTCCGTTCCGTCCAGTGTCGAGTCGTGGGGTGCCGCCGCGCGTGAAGTCATGCCTTTGATTCTGCCCAAAACCGGCCCCAAAAGATAACGACAGGCTGTCAAACGGCAGCGGCGGGCGGCGGATGTGCCGCGGCTCACAGCCGGGAGTGCCCAGTCCCACGTCCGGAAACTCTTCTACCGGAGGACGAAAAAGCTATGATGGTCGTGCTGTGGTTCTTTTCTCATTGGTGGCTACACACGCCGACATCGATCTCGAGACCGTTGCTCAGTTGAGCACCGGTGCCTCCGGCCTTGCCACTTCAGCCCTCGCAGAATCCCCCGCCGTCGCCGGCGCCGTCGTACTCTCCACCTGCAACCGGTTCGAGATCTACGGCGAGGCACCGAACCCCGACGACGTCGAGGCGGCCCGCGCCGCCCTGATCTCCCGGATCAGCGACACCAGCGGCCTGAACAAGCAGCTGGTCTCCCGCGCCTTCAACACCCGCACCGGCGCCGACGTCAGCCGGCACCTCTTCGCCGTCAGCTCCGGGCTGGATTCCGCCGTCGTCGGCGAACGCGAGATCGCCGGCCAGGTGCGCCGCGCCCTGATCTCCGCCCAGCACGAGGGAACCGCCAGCTCCGGCCTGGTCCGGCTCTTCCAGGCCGCCTCGAAGACCGCCAAGGACGTCGGCGCGCAGACCGCCCTCGGTTCCCGCGGCCTCTCGATCGTCTCCGTCGCCCTCGACCTGGCCACCGACCTCTCCGAGAGCAACGACTGGGCCGGCAAGAAGGTCGTGGTCTTCGGCACCGGCGCCTACGCCGGCGCCACCATGTCCCTGCTGCGGGAACGCGGCTGCACCGACATCTCCGTCTTCTCCTCCTCCGGCCGCGCCGCCGGATTCGTCGCCACCCGCGGCGGGACCGCCCTGGACAGCGACTCGCTGCCGGGCGCCGTCGCCGCGGCGGACATCATGATCGGCTGCAGCGGCTCGGACAGCCGGGTCGAGGCGGACGAGCTCGCCCGCATCCGCTCGGCCTCGCCGCAGCCGCTGATCGCCATCGACCTGGCGCTCACCCACGACTTCGACCCCGCCGTGGCCGAGCTCGACGGCGTCGAACTCCTCACCCTCGAATCGGTCCGCCTCGCCGCGCCGCAGGAGCAGGCCGAGTCCCTGACCCAGGCCAGCGGCATCGTGGCCGGCGCCGCCACCGCCTTCGAGCAGGAGCGGGAGGCGCGGTCCGTGGACTCCGCCATCGTGGCCCTGCGCCGGCACACCATGGACGTCCTCGACGCCGAGATGGAGAAGGTCCGCGCCCGCCACGGCTGCACCGCCGCCGCCGAGGAGGTCGAGTTCGCCCTCCGCCGCATGGTCAAGCAGCTGCTGCACGTCCCGACGGTCCGCGCCCGTGAGCTGGCGGCCAACGGCCAGCAGGCCGACTACGTCGCAGGCCTCGAGGCCGTCTACGGCATCACCGTCGAACAGCCCGCCCAGCCAGCCGCCGGCAAGGCACCGCGGGCCGCGGAGGCCGGCTGCCCGGTCGACCACAGCGAATCCGCCTGACGAACCCCCTGCCGGCAGCCCTCCCCCTGACCGGCCCTCGGCGTTTCTACCCTGACCCTCCCGCGGCCGCTGACTATGCGAACGCGTTGATGCCGGTCAGTTCCGCCGACTTCTGCCACAGCTTCTCCGCAGCCTCGGGGTCGATCGCGTGGGCGTCGACGCCGCGGACCCTGGCCTCCGGCGAGCCCGGCACGGTAGGCTCCGCGATGTCGCAGTCCTCGCAGTAGACCCCGCCCATTCCCGCCAGCCGCGGTGAGGTGGCGGCCCAGACCGAGGTGGCCGCGCCCTGCTCGGAGGTCTTGAAGCGTTCGTTGACGTTCCCGGCCTCGTCCATCCAGCCGGAGGCGACCATTTCCTCGCGGGGCAGGTGGCGTTGCAGTTCGGTCATGATGCCGCCGGGGTGCACGGCGAAGGCACGCACCCCGGAGGACTTGCCCAGGGCGTCGAGTTCGACGGCGAAGAGCGCGTTGGCCGTCTTGGCCTGGCCGTAGGCCTGCCACTTGTCGTAGCCGGAGTCAAAATTCAGGTCCTCGAACCGGACCGGCGAGAGCTTGTGGCCGGTGGAGGACAACGCCACCACCCGCGCCCCGTCTCCGGCGGACAGGGCGGGCCACAGCAAGTTGGCCAGGGCGTAGTGGCCCAAGTGGTTGGTGGCGAACTGTGCTTCCCAGCCGGGCCCGACGCGGGTTTCCGGGCTTGCCATGATGGCCGCGTTGTTGATCAGGAGGTCCAGGCTGCCGGCCTCTCCAAGGAAGCCGGAGGCGAGGAGGTCCGCAGCGAAGCTCCTGACGCTGTCCAGGTCGGAGAGGTCCAGGGCGGCGACGGCCACGCCGTCGAGGCCGGCCCGGTCCAGCACCTCGCGGGCGTGTTCTGGCCGGCGGGCCGGGACCATGACCTTGGCGCCGGCGGAGGCCAATGCCCGGACCGTTTCAAGGCCCAGCCCGGAATAGCCTCCGGTGACGACGGCGGTCTTGCCGTGCAGGTCGATTCCCGCGACCGCCTCAGCCGCCGTCGTGCGGGGCCCGAATCCGGAGCCGAGGGGGTGCTGCGGGGTGGTGCCGTTGTCCGTGACCATGGAGCTGCCTTTCAGTAGACGGGTTTGCCGGGCTCGACGTCCCGGACCCAGGCGAGGATGCCGCCCTCGAGGTGGCTGACGCGCTCGTAGCCTGCGGCCCGGGCGGCGGCCAGGACGGCCGCGGACCGGGTGCCGGCCTTGCAGTGGAACACGATGTCCGTGTCCTGCGGCAGCTCGGCCCACGCCTCGCCGGCGAGGATCCGGCCCTGCGGGATGAGCCGGGCGCCCTCAATCCGGACGATGTCATACTCGCCGCTCTCCCGGACGTCCACCAGTTCGAACTGCCGCAGGCCCGCGTTGCGGGAGGCGAGCATAGTGGCCAGCTGGGTGGCGGTGATGGTGTGCCCGGTGTCCGTGCCGGCGTCGGCGGCGGGGGTGATCCCGCAGAACGCCTCGTAGTCGGTCAGTTCGGTGACCCTGGGCGCGTCCGGGTCGCGGGAGACCTTGATTTCGCGCCAGCTGCCGCCCAGGGCGTCGAAGAGCGCCACCCGTCCCAGCAAGGAACGGCCGACGCCGGTGATGAGTTTGACCGCCTCGGAAACCATCAGGGAGCCGACGGCGGCACACAGCATGCCGAAGACCCCGCCCTCGCCACAGGAAGGGACGGACCCGGCCGGCGGCGCCTCGGGATACAGGTCGCGGTAGGTGGGGCCGTGCTGCTCCCAGAACACGCTGACCTGCCCGTCGAAGCGGAAGATCGACCCCCAGACGTAGGGCTTGCCCAGGATGGCGGCCGCATCGTTGACCAGGTAGCGGGTGGCGAAGTTGTCCGCCCCGTCGATGATCAGGTCATAGCCGGCGAACAGTTCCAGGGCGTTGGACGCGTCGAGCCGGACGTTGTGCAGGCGGACGTCAACGAGGGGGTTCAGGGCGGCGATTGCGTCCCGCGCCGACTCGGTCTTGGGCCGGCCGACGTCGGCGACGCTGTGGATCACTTGGCGCTGCAGGTTGCTCAGGTCGACGTCGTCGTCGTCGATGATCCCGAGCGTTCCGACGCCGGCGGCCGCCAGGTACAGCAGCGTGGGTGAGCCGAGCCCGCCGGCGCCAATCACCAGGACCTTGGCGTTCTTCAGGCGGCGTTGGCCCAGGGATCCGATCTCGGGAATGATGAGGTGGCGGGAATACCGTTCCACCTCCGCCGCGGTGAGGTCGGCGGCCGGTTCCACCAGCGGGCCGGGAGCCTGGCCGGCCGCGGCGGAAGTACTGTTCTCGGTCAACTTCGAAGCCATACTTCAATCTATGCCCGAAGTTGCCGCCAGTCATATTACCCCCGCGTATTGTGGAACCAACAGCGAGGAAAGAAGGCCCAGAGTGGTTCATCAGGCACCGGTTGATCGGGGACAGACCGGAAAGCCGGCGGCGCAGCCGCGCACCGGTGGGCAGCGTTCCGCCCGCCTGCCCCGCGATGAACGCCGGGCCCAGCTGCTGGCCGCCGCGCAGGAGGTCTTCGTCGCGAACGGCTACCACGGTGCCGCCATGGATGAGATCGCCGAGACCGCCCACGTGAGCAAGCCGGTCCTCTACCAGCACTTCCCGTCCAAGCGTGAGCTTTACTTGGCGCTGCTGGACAGCCACCTCTCCACCCTCACCGCGCTGCTGCTGGGGGCCTTGAACTCCACGACCGACAACGACGAACGCGTCCAAGCGGTCATGCGGGCCTACTTCCGGTTCATCGCCCACGACGACCAGGCGCACCGGCTGGTGTTCGAGTCCGACCTGGTGAACGACGCCGACGTCGCCCGCCGGCTTGAGACTTTCAACAAGACGTTCGCCGACGCGATCGCCAAGGTCATCGCCGAGGACACCAAACTCCCGCTGCTGGAGGCCCAGCTGCTGGGCCGCGGCCTGTCCGGCATGGCCCAGGTCAGCGCCCGGTACTGGCTGGAAACGGACGGCAACCTGGACCTCGATGTGGCCAGCGACCTGATCTACCGTTTAGCTTGGCGCGGAATCAGCCGCTTCCCGAAAGAGTCCTAGACTACAAATAGAAAACCCCCTTTAGGGGAACGTGAACACTTTGATTGGCTGGGAGGCCTTGCTGTGGAAGTAAAGATCGGCATTCAGAACATCGGCCGCGAAATCGCCCTGGAGTCCGGCCAGGACGCCGACGCCGTGGCGGCGCTGGTCAGCGAGGCCATCGCCAAGGGCACCGAGCTGCGCCTCACCGATGAGAAGGGCCGCCAGGTAATCGTGCCGGCCGGCGTCCTCGGCTATGTCGAGATCGGCGCCGAAGAGGTCCGCCGCGTCGGCTTCGGCGCCCTCTAGGTCCCGCTGTGCTCTCCCTCATCGTGGTGGCGATGGTGGCCGTTGCCGCCGGCTTCGTCGTCTGGGCCAATGACAAGCGGCATGCCAAGTACGGCATCGCCGTACCCGCCGGTGTCGCCCTCACGGTGGGGATGCTCAGCTGGATCATCTTCCAGGCCGCGGGCCTCGGCTATCAGCCGGGCCTGACCTGGATCCCGTGGATCCTGCCGCTGCTGCTCGCCGCGGCCGCCGCGGTTGCCGCCGTCGTGCTCCTGGGCCGGTCCCGCACCGCCCAGGACACGGAGCGGCTGAACGCCATCCTGCGCTCCTAGCCCCCTACAGCGCCTGCTGCAGCACCCAGCGGTTGCCGTCCGGATCGCTGAGGTGGGCGAATAGGACGCCGCCCATGTCCTCGATTTCGCTGACCTCCGCCCCGCGGCCCACCAGCTCGGCGCGCGTCGCGGCCAGGTCCGGGGTCACCAGTTGCAGCCCCTCGAGGCTGCCGGGCTTCATCCCGGTCATTCCCGTCCCGATCACGATCGACGCCGCGGAGCCGGGCGGGGTCAGCTGGACCACCCGCATCCCCGGGATGTGTTCGACGTCGTGGTCCAGCACGAACCCCAGCCGCTCGGAATAGAACTCCTTGGCCGCGTCGACGTCGGCCACCGGAACCTGGATCACTTCTAGGCGCATCTGCATGCGCCCAGGCTACCCCGCTCCCCCGGCGGGTAGGCGCAGTCCCTGGCCGCGGTCCCTAGAGGAACTCGGCGCGGCCTTCCATGCCGGAGGATGCCAGCGCGTGCTCGCGGCGCGGGATGCGGCCGGCCAGCCGGGCCAGGCGGCCCGCGGCGACGGCGTGTTTGAACGCCTCCCCCATCAGCACCGGGTTCTGGGCCCTGGTCACCGCGGTGGCCAGCAGCACGGCATCGCAGCCCAGCTCCATGGCCAGCGCCGCGTCCGAGGCCGTGCCGATGCCGGCGTCGAGGACCACGGGTACCGAGGCCCGGGAGGCGATCAGTTCGATGTTGTGCGGGTTCAGGATGCCCAGGCCCGTGCCGATGGGCGCGCCCAGCGGCATGACGGCCGTGGCGCCGAGGTGCTCCAGGCGCAGCGCCAGGACCGGGTCGTCGTTTGTGTAGGCGAAGACCTTGAACCCGCGCGCCACCAGCTGCTCGGTGGCGTCGGCCAGTTCCAGGGCGTCCGGGAGCAGGGTCTGTTCGTCGGCGATCACTTCGAGCTTCACCCAGCCCGTCTCCAGCGCCTCGCGGGCCAGTTCGGCGGTGAGCACCGCGTCGCGGGCGGTGAAGCACCCTGCGGTATTGGGCAACACCCGGATGTTGCGGTCGGCCAGCAGTTGGAACAGCGATCCGCTCTCTGCCGGGGAGTAGCGGCGCATCGCCACGGTGGTCAGTTCCGTGCCGGAGGCTTCCAGTGCGGCGCCGAGGCCGTCGAGGCTGGGTGCGCCGCCGGTGCCCATAATCAGCCGGGAGCCCAGCTCCACGCCGTCGAAGGTCACCGGGTCGCGGTGCGCCGTGGCCTTCACGGCGGGCTCCTGCGCGGTGTCTGCTTCGTTCATGCCGTTCATCCTCCCTGTACCGCGGTGACGAGTTCGACGTCGTCGCCCTCGATGAGTTCTGTTGCGTGCCACCGGCTGCGGGGCACGACCTCGGCGTTGCGCGCGACGGCGACGCCGAGTTTGCGTCCGTCCGTGGCCTGGCCGTTGTCCGCCAGGGGCCGGCCGGTGACGCCGCTGACGAGGGCGCCGACCGTGGCGTTGTCCGGGAGCGCGTGCGGCTTCCCGTTGAGGGTGATGTTCATGCGGTTGTCCTGTGGGTCGCGGGGTGGAGAGCATTGGTAGGGCTGTGCGCCTGGCTGGTCGACTGGTTGTGCTCAGCGTCGGTGCGTGGGCGGTCGAAGCGGTCCGGGAGGAACCCGTCCCAGCGCGGGTCCGGGGTGCCGTCCAGCAGCTCCCGGCAGATGGCCGCGGCCGCCGGGGTCAGCAGCACACCGTGCCGGAAGAAGCCGGTGGCGATCACCAGGCCCGGAACGTGGCCGCCGCCGGCGGCACGGACCCGTCCCAGCAGCGGGGCGTTGTCCGGGGTGCCGGGGCGTGCCCTGGCCGTGGCCTCGACGAGTTCCAGCTCGGCGACGGCCGGGACCAGCTGCTGGGCATCGCGCAGCAGCTGGTAGACCCCTCCGGCGGAGACGGCCAGGTCCCCGGCCTGGTCCTCGCGCTGGGTGGCGCCAACCACCACGGTTCCGTCTCCGCGCGGAACGATGTAGACCGGGACACCCCGGACCAGCCCGCGCACGGTGGAACTCAGCAATGGACGCAGGCGTTCGGGCACCCGGAGCCGGAGGATGTCGCCGTGGACCGGCCGCAGCGGCAGGGTGAGCCCGGCCGGGAGGTCCTGCAGGGCGGCGGCGCCCAGGCCGTTGGCCACGATGGTCTCGGCCGACCGGATCTCCTCTCCCCCGCTGAGCCGCACGCCGGCGATCCGGCCGTCCGCCTCGATTAGGCCCGCGGCGCGGTGCGGGACGGCCCGGAATCCGGTGTCGGCTGCCAGCAGGGCTCTGATCCGGGTGATCAGGCGGCGCGGGTCCACCTGGTGGTCGGCGGGGATCTCGAAGGCGCAGGAGATCGCCGGGCTGAGCAACGGTTCGCGGCGGCGGGCCTCCCGCACGGTGAGGGGTTCGACGGACAGTCCGGAGGCCACCTGGAGGGCGCGCAGGTCCGCGAGCGCCTGCCGGTCCGCGGCGTCGGCGCCCACGGCGAGGGTCGGCGTCGTGAGGTAGCCGGTGCCGGCTCCCCCGTCGCCGCCGTCGGCGAGGCTGCCGGCGAAGGCGGGCCAGAGCCTGGAGGACTCCAGCATCAGGGGCAGCAGTCCCTCCTCCTGGTAGTGGAGTTCGCTGACGGGTGCCAGCATCCCGGCGGCGGCCCAGCTGGCGCCGTCCCCGGGGGCGTCGTCGATCAGCGCCACGGTGCGTCCGGAGCGCCGGAGTTCCCAGGCGATGCCGTGGCCGATCACGCCCCCGCCGATCACGACGGCGTCGAGGGGGCCGTCAGGCCGAGCACCGCGGCCGTCAGGCTGGGCACCGGGGCCGTGCGGCCGGGCCTTAGGGCTGGGGGTGGTGTTCATGGGTTCCTTCCCTACGCCGGTACTAGCCGGATCAGGTCAAGCGGTCGGCTCTGACGCCCTCTCAGCCCTGCGCCGTCGACGGCGTGCGGGGCTCCCGCGGTATGCGCCCAGTTTAGAGGAACTACGCTTGGGGCATGAGCCAGGATGTCCACAGCACCGCCCGTTTGTACCTCTGCACCGATGCCCGCAAGGACCGCGGAGACTTTGAAGCCTTTGTCGATGCCGCGTTTACCGGGGGCGTGGACATCATCCAGCTCCGGGACAAGACCATCGAAGCCGCGGAGGAACTGGAGCTGCTGGAGGTCCTGCACACGGTCGCGGCGCGCCACGGCCGGCTCTGGGCCGTCAACGACCGCGCCGACCTGGCCTCGCTGGCCGGTGCCCCGGTGTTCCACATCGGGCAGAAGGACATTCCGTTCGGAGCGGCCCGGGACTTCCTCGGCAAGGACACCGTGATCGGCCTGTCCACCCACACCTCGGAGCAGGTCGACGCCGCCATCGCCGCCGCGCCGGGCCGGAGCGGGCTGGACTACTTCTGCGTGGGCCCGGTCTGGGCGACACCCACCAAGCCCGGCCGGGCCGCCGTCGGCCTGGACCTGGTCCGCTACGCCGCCGACGCGATCGAGCGCGCCGAGGCCGCGGGCGACGGCGGCAAGGTAGCCGGCGTCGTGCCGTGGTTCGCGATCGGCGGCATCGACCTGACAAATGTGGAGCAGGTCCTCGACGCCGGGGCCCGGCGGATCGTGGTGGTCCGGGCGATCACCGAGGCGGACGACCCCGCCGCTGCGGCGCAGGCCCTGCTCGCCGCCCTCGACGCCCGGGCTTAGTCGCGGCCGTGCGTAAGCGCGGCCGGTCGCCTCGGCCTCACCGGCCGCGGGCCCTCTACCCGGCCAGGCCCAGCAGGGTCATCCGGCGGGAGTGCGCCGTGGCCAGCGAAGTCAGCAGCGCCCGGACCGGATCCGTGCCCGCAGGGACGCCGTTGCCCGTTGCCCCGTTGCCCGCTGCTTCCGAACCCTGGACGGCCAGGAAGGCGTGGTCGGCCGCGACCCGCTGCGCCTGGGTCAGCGCCTCGCCGAGAAGCCGCCGTGCCCACAGCGCCAGCCGGGAGGCCAGCCGGGGATCGTCGGCCAGGGCCTGCTTGAGCCGTTCACGCAGCACCCCGGTGGCCTCTTCGGAGGCCTGGACCTGCTCCACGAGGGCCGCGGTGGCGGGATCCAGCCGCGGAATCAGGGAACGGTAGAAGTCGGCGGAGACGGTGTCGATGACATACGCCTTCATCAGCGACTCGAACCAGTCGGCCGGCCGCGTCCGCTCATGGAAGTGGTCAACCGAGCGCTGGAACGGCACCATGGCGCCCTCCACGTCCTCGCCCATGTCCCGCAGCCGGGCGCACACGAGTTCGTAGTGCTCGAACTCCCGCACCGCCAGCCGGCCCAGCACGGCCCTGTCCCGGAGGGTGGGCGCGTAGCGGGCGTCGGAGGAGAGCCGTTCAAAGGCGGAGAGTTCGCTGTAGGCCATCACGCCGAGCAGGTCCGTGAGAAAGCGGTGATCGCGGGCGGAATCCGGCGTCGGAGTGCTCATCGTTCAAGACTAGCGGCGGATTTCGGGCTACCCTGACTTTCGTGTCTCACCATCGCCTGACGCCGAGCGTCCGCCAGCAGCAAAACCAGCTCGCCGAGGCGCTGAAGGCCCTGCGCACCGTCCTGGAACTGCCCGGGCCGTTCCCCGAGGAGGCGCTGCGCGACGCCGAGGCGGCGGTGGCCGGGCACGAACTTCCCGGCCTGGACCTGACCCACGTGGAGTTCGTGACGATCGACCCGGCGTCGTCCACGGACCTGGACCAGGCCCTGTTCATTGACCGCTCCGGCGACGGATACAAGGTCTTCTACGCGATCGCCGATGTCCCGTCCTTCGTGGCCCCCGGCGGCCCGCTCGACGCCGAGACGCGCCGCCGCGGGCAGACCTTCTACACGCCCGAGGGCCGCATCCCGCTCCACCCCGAGGTCATCAGCGAGGCCGCCGGCAGCCTCCTGGCCGGCCAGCTCTGCGCGGCCTTCGTCTGGGAGTTCGAGCTCGACGCCGCCGCCGAGGTGTCCTCGGTCCTGGTGCGCCGCGCCCGGGTCATCAGCCGCGCCAAGCTCAGTTACGCCGGGGTGCAGGCGGACCTCGACGCCGGCACGGCCGCCCCCGTCCTGGAACTGCTGAAAGAGGTCGGCGGCAAGCGGGTGGAGCTCGAGCGGCAGCGCGGCGGAGCGAGCCTGAACATGCCGGACCAGGAAATCGAACAGCTCCCCGACGGCGGCTACCGGATCGTCGCGGCTCCCCCGCTGCCGGTGGAGGACTGGAACGCGCAGATCTCGCTGATGACCGGAATGGCCGCCGCGGGCCTGATGCTCAAGGGCAAGGTGGGCATCCTGCGGACCATGCCCGCGCCGGACGAACGCTCCCTGCGCCACTTCCGCCGGCAGACCGGAGCGCTCGGCAAGCCGTGGGACGGGCAGACCAGCTACGGGGAATACCTGCGCACCCTGGACCCCATAGACCCCAAGCAGCTGGCCATCCTGCACTCGGCCGGGATGCTGTTCCGCGGCGCCGGCTACACCCCGTTCGATGGCAGCGTCCCGGACGACGCCATCCAATCCGCCATCGGCGCGTCGTACGCGCACTCCACCGCCCCGCTGCGGCGGCTGATCGACCGGTTCGTCCTGGTCATCTGCGAGGCGCTCTCGAACGGCGCCGAAGTTCCCGCCTGGGCCCGGGAGGCGCTGCCGTCCCTGCCCGCGATCATGGCGGCCTCGGACCAGCTCGCCGGGAAGCTGGAGCGGATGTCCCTGGACACGGTCGAGGCGGCGCTGCTGGTCAACCACGTCGGCCAGGAGTTCGACGCCGTCGTCATCTCCGGGTCGAAGCCCGCCAACGGTAACGGCGCGGGGGCCGGCAACGGCGACGGGAATGGGACAAAAGCGAACGGCAACGGCAACGGTCCGTCCGGAATCGTGCAGATCGCGGAGCCGGCCGTGACCGCCCGATGCCCGGGTGAGATGGAGTCGGGCAGCCTGGTCCGGGTACGCGTCGTCTCGGCCGACATCGCCGCCCGCGAAGTGCGGCTGGAGCTCGCCGGCTGAGGCCGCACCGCGCCGCAACGGCCGCGCCGTCGGGGACGCAGGGGCCGAACGGCTAGACTGGAAGGGTAGTAATGGATGCCCGGTCGTTGATTTCCTCGTAATTTCGAATCAACAAGCCCGCCCCTACGCGATCTTGAGACACACCCGCTGGTCCCAGTGCCAGCATCTAGATAGCCCGCGATCGGCTCCACTGGACTTGCTTGCGCCTACCGAGCGTGCTCCGGAACGGCCCTCCGCCGCCCCGTCGAGCAGGCAGCGCAACCCAAATGAATAAGGAAACTCCCCGTGAGTGAATTGCACACGCATCAGCTTCTGACCGACGAATCCGGCACGGAATCGATCGAACCGGAAGAAACCATCAGCTCCGACGAGGCGCCCCACGCCCTTCCGGAAAAGACGTTCGCCGACTTCAACGTCCGCGCCGACATCGTCGAGTCCCTGGCCGACGCCGGGATCACCCACCCGTTCCCCATCCAGGCCATGACCCTGCCGGTGGCCCTGGGCGGCCACGACATCATCGGCCAGGCCAAGACCGGCACCGGCAAGACCCTCGGCTTCGGCATCCCCGCGCTGCAGCGGGTCATCGGCCGCGACGACGCCGGTTACGACGCCCTCCCGACACCGGGTGCCCCGCAGGCCCTCGTGATCGTCCCCACCCGCGAACTCGCCGTCCAGGTCGCCAACGACCTGCAGAACGCGGCCCGCAAGCGCAACGCCCGGATCGCCACCATCTACGGCGGCCGCGCGTACGAGCCGCAGGTCGATGCGCTGCAGAAGGGCGTGGAGGTTGTCGTCGGCACCCCCGGCCGCCTGATCGACCTGTTCAAGCAGAAGCACCTGGTGCTCAAGAACGTGAAGATGGTCATCCTCGACGAGGCCGACGAGATGCTGGACCTGGGCTTCCTGCCCGACGTCGAGACGCTGATCGCCGCCACCCCGGCCGTGCGCCAGACCCTGCTGTTCTCCGCCACCATGCCCGGCCCGGTCATCGCCATGGCCCGCCGCTACATGAGCCAGCCCACCCACATCCGCGCCGCGGACCCCGAGGACGAGGGCCTGACCAAGCGGGACATCCGCCAGCTGATCTACCGCGCCCACAGCATGGACAAGGTCGAGGTGGTGGCCCGGATCCTGCAGGCCCGCGGCCGCGGCCGGACCATCATCTTCACCAAGACCAAGCGCACCGCCGCAAAGGTCGCGGAGGAACTCGTGGACCGCGGGTTCGCGGCCGCCGCCATCCACGGTGACCTCGGCCAGGGCGCCCGCGAACAGGCGCTGCGCGCCTTCCGCAACAACAAGGTGGATGTCCTTGTCGCCACCGACGTCGCCGCCCGCGGCATCGACGTCGACGACGTCACGCACGTGATCAACTACCAGTGCGTCGAGGACGAGAAGATTTACCTGCACCGCGTGGGCCGCACCGGCCGCGCCGGCAACAAGGGCACCGCCGTGACCTTCGTGGACTGGGACGACATGCCGCGCTGGGGCCTGATCAACAAGGCCCTCGGCCTGAGCGTTCCGGAACCCATCGAGACCTACTCCTCCTCCCCGCACCTGTTTGAGGATCTGGATATCCCCGAGGGAACCAAGGGCCGCCTGCCGCGCGACAAGCGCGTCCTGGCCGGCGTGGACGCCGAGGAACTCGAGGACTTGGGCGAGACCGGCAAGAAGAACCCACGCAGCAGCTTACGCGCCACCGGCAGTGACGGCGCCCGCACCGGCTCCCGCACCGGCGGCCGCTCGGGCTCCCGTGAGGGCGGACGCTCCGGCGGCCGCGAGGGTTCGCGGGCCGGTTCGTCCGAAGGCGGCCGCGAGGGCGGACGTTCCGACTCCCGCTCCGGTTCGCGCGAAGGCTCCCGCGAGGGCACCCGCGAAGGCTCGCGCCGTCGTCGGACCGCCCCCGAGCAGGAGACGGCCGCAGCGCCCGTGGAGGCCACCGGCCGCGCCGCGGCCGCGACGTCCGCCACCGAGGTTGACCGGGCCACCCGTGCCCGCCGCCGCACCCGGACCCGCCGCCACAACGGCGAAGTTGTTTCCGGCGAGGCCCAGGGCGGTACCGCGACGCGCAGCGCCGAGGCCTAGTCCCCACCATGCCTGACTCCGTCTGGGCGCCGGACGGCAGCAACCTGGTGGTACACGCGGACAACGCGGAGTACCTCCAGACGCTGCCGGACGGCGCCTTCACCCTCATCTACGTGGACCCGCCCTTCAACACCGGGCGGGTCCAGAAGCGCCAGGAAACGAAGATGGTGCTCAACGCCGACGGCGTGGGCGACCGGGTGGGTTTCAAGGGCCGCTCCTACGACACGATCAAGGGCGCCCTGCACAGCTACGACGACGCCTTCAGCGACTACTGGTCCTTCCTGGAACCGCGGCTGGTCGAGGCGTGGCGGCTGCTGGCGGATGACGGCACGCTCTACCTGCACCTGGATTACCGCGAGGTGCACTACGCCAAGGTGATGCTGGACGCGATCTTCGGCCGCGAGTGCTTCCTCAACGAGATCATCTGGGCCTACGACTACGGCGCCCGCGCGAAGTTCCGCTGGCCCACCAAACACGACAACATCCTCGTGTACGTCAAGAACCCGGCGAAGTACCACTTCGACAGCGCCGAGGTGGACCGGGAGCCGTACATGGCGCCGGGCCTGGTCACGCCGGCCAAGCGGGAGCTCGGCAAGCTCCCCACCGACGTCTGGTGGCACACCATCGTCTCCCCCACCGGCCGGGAGAAGACCGGGTACCCGACGCAGAAGCCCGAGGGGCTGATCCGCCGCGTGGTGGCAGCCTCCAGCCGGCCCGGGGACTGGTGCCTGGACTTCTTTGCCGGGTCCGGGACGCTCGGCGCCGTGGCCTCCAAGCTCGGCCGCAAATTCGTCTGCGTGGACCAGAACCCGGCGGCCATCGACGTCATGGCCAAGCGCCTGTCCGGCGCCGCCGAGTTCACCGCCCACCCGGCCGCGCCGCCTGCCTGAGAACGCGGCCTCCGAGCCCTGACTGAGCGCTACATCCAGCTCTTCACGAAGGAGTGCACGGCGTCGGCGATCATCTGCACGGCGATCGCCGAAAGCAGCAGGCCGGCAATCCGGGTAACCAGCTCGACGCCGTTCTCCCCCAGCGCCCGCTGCACCAGCCCGGCGAACCGCATCGCCAAGTACAGGGACGCCAGCGTCACGGCGATGCCCACCCCCACCGCAAGGTACTGCGGCACCGTCGACGAGCGCTGGACGAACACCATCACCGCGACGATCGCGCCCGGTCCGGCCATCAACGGCGTGCCCAGCGGGACGAACGCCACGTTCTTGTACTTCGCCGCGCTCTCCTCCCCGCCGGTGGACCCGGTCAGCAACTGCAGCGCGATCAGCACCAGCAGCAGGCCGCCGGCGCCCTGCAGCGCCGCCAGGGAAATGTGCATGTAGTTCAGGATGGACTGGCCGAAGATCGCGAAGGTGACAATCACGCCGGTGGCCACCACGAGCGCCTGCAGGGCCGAAAGGTTACGTTCCTTCGCGTTCATCTGCGCCGTCAGGGACATGAAGATGGGCACCGTGCCCGGCGGGTCCATGATCACGAAGAGCGTCACGATCACCGAGGCCAGCAGCTGCAGGTCGATCCAGTCCATCAACGCACCACCGCGGTGCCGCTGGCGAGTTCCTCGATGCGTGCCAGCACCTCCGGGGCGGTGGTGTTCTCACCCAGCAGGTTTGGCTTCCCGGCGCCGTGGTAGTCGGAGGAGCCGGTCACCAGCAGGTCGTGCTCCGCGGCCAGGCGCCGCAGGAAGGCCCGGCCCTGTTCGGGGTTGTCCCGGTGGTTGATCTCGAGGCCGGCCAGGCCGGCGTCGATCATCTCGCGGTAGGTGTGCTCGCCAACGATCCGGCCGCGGGAGGACGCCACCGGGTGGGCGAAGACCGGGACTCCGCCGGCGGCCCGGACGAGCTCGACGGCGGCCGCCGGATCCGGGGCGTAGTGCTGCACCCAGTAGCGGGACCGGGAGGTCAGGATCGTCTCGAAGGCCTCGCTCCGGTCCTCGACGACGCCGGCGGCCACGAGCGCGTCGGCGATGTGCGGGCGGCCCAGGGTAGCGCCGGGGGCTACGTGGTGGATCACGTCGTCCCAGCTGAGCGGGTAGTCCTCGACCAGCAGGCTGACCATCCGTTCGGCCCGGGTGAAGCGGGCGTCCTTGGACTTGGTGATCTCCTCCAGCAGCCCGGGATGGGCGGGGTCGTGCAGGTAGCTGAGCAGGTGCACGCTGATGCCCTCGCGGGTCCGGCACGAGACCTCCATGCCCGGGACCAGGGCCACCCCCAGCTTCAAGGCCGCGGCAGAGGCCTCCGCCCAGCCGTCCGTGGTGTCGTGATCGGTCAGGGCCACCACATCGAGTCCGGCCCCCGCGGCGGCGGCGATCAGCTCCGCCGGCGGCTGGGTTCCATCGGAAACATTCGAGTGGGCATGCAGGTCTATCCTCACCTGCCCAGCCTAGTAGATCGGGGTGCCTCCGGGCCCCGGGCGGCCTGTTGGCCTAAGCCGCGCCGCTGGTGAGACGATGGGGACGTGAACGATGCAGATAACACCCAGATCTCCGCTTCCCAGCCCCTCGAAGAGCGCGTCAACAACCGCTCCCAGCGCCCCGCTTCCGAGGCCTTCAAGGCCTTCATGGCCAGCAACTGGGCGGCCGCCCCGGCAGAGCTGCCGGAACGGGACGCCGTCGCCGGCCACGCCGCCTCCCGCCGCAAGGCCATCTCCGAACAGTTCAAGGGTGAACGCCTGGTGATCCCGGCCGGCCCGCTGAAGGTCCGCTCCAACGACTGCGACTACCGCTTCCGCCCGCACTCGGGGTTCGCGCACCTGACCGGCCTCGGCCTTGACCACGAGCCCGACGCCGTCCTGATCCTCGAGCCCACGGATGAGGGCAAGGGCGACGACGGCGGCCACCACCACGCGACGCTGTACTTCCGTCCGCTGGCCGGCCGCGACACCGAACAGTTCTATGCGGACTCCCGCTCCGGTGAATTCTGGATCGGCGCCCGCCCCACCCTCGCCGAGTTCAAGGCCCGCCTGGGCCTGGCGACCGCCGACCTGGCAGAACTCGAACTGGCCATCACCAAGGACGTCGGTGCGCCCGAGATCGGCGGGATCTCCGTCCGCCTGGTCCGCAAGGTCGACGAGAACATCGACGCCCTCGTGGACACCGCGCGCTACAACACCGCCAAGGACCCCGAAAACCTGGACCTCGGCGTGCTGGACGCCCTCGACGAGAAGCTCAGCGAGGCCCTCTCAGAACTCCGCCTGATCAAGGACGAGTGGGAAATCGAGCAGATGAAAATCGCTGTGGCCGCCACGGTGGAAGGTTTCACCGAGGTGGTCAAGGCCCTTCCGCGGGCACTCACCCACCACCGCGGCGAGCGCGTGGTCGAGGGCGCGTTCTTCGCCCGCGCCCGTGAAGAAGGCAACGAACTCGGCTACGACACCATCGCCGCGTCCGGCAACAACGCCACGGTGCTGCACTGGACCCGGAACACCGGCAAGGTCAACGCCGGCGAGCTGCTCCTGCTGGACGCCGGCGTCGAGGCGGACTCGCTCTACACTGCCGACGTCACCCGCACCCTGCCGGCCAACGGCACCTTCTCCGAGATCCAGCGCAAGGTGTACGAGGCCGTCCTGGACGCCGCCGACGCCGGTTTCGCCGCCGCCCAGCCCGGCACCAAGTTCCGCGACATCCACACCGCCGCCACCACGGTCCTGGCCGAGCGCCTGTCCGAGTGGGGCCTGCTGCCGGTCTCCGTGGAGGAGGCCATCAGCGTCGAGGGCCAGCAGCACCGGCGCTGGATGCCGCACGGCACCAGCCACCACCTGGGCCTGGACGTGCACGACTGCGCCCAGGCCAAGCGCGAGCTGTACCTGGACGGTGTGCTCACGCCCGGCATGGTCTTCACGATCGAACCGGGCCTCTACTTCAAGGACGAGGACCTGGCCATCCCGGCCGAGTACCGCGGCATCGGCGTCCGGATCGAGGACGACATCCTGATGACTGAGGACGGCCCGGTCAACCTCAGCGCCGCCCTGCCGCGCAAGGCCGACGACGTCGAGTCCTGGATGGCGGGCATCTACCAGGAAGTCGACGCCCAGTAGGCACCAGACCCCACCTACGAAAGAGGACCCCCGGCGCTGCGCCGGGGGTCCTCTTTTTTGTCTCTTGGGTAAAGCTACTGCTGCGGCTGGCCGCCCTCGGGCTGCTGGCCCTCCTGCTTCGGGGCGTCGCCGACCCGGATGCCGTACTGCGGCCGGCCGTCGGGCAGGTCCGGGTAGCGGACGGCGGAGGGGCGGGAGGGCTGCTGGTTCTGCTCGCCGGGGGCACCGTACTGGCCCTGCTGGGGTCCGGGCTGCTGCTGACCGGCTTCCGGGGAGCGCTGGCCGTAGGGGTCGGTCCAGCCGGCCGGACGCTGCGGGCCGTGCGGCTGGCCCTGCTGCGGGCCGCCATACTGGGGTCCGGTCTGCTGCGGACCGTTATGCTGCGGACCGTTCTGCTGGTGGCCGCCCCAGGGCTGCTGGCCCTGCTGCGGGGTGTGCTGCTGGTAGCCGGCCGCGTCGGAGCGGTTCATCGGCAGCTGCTGGAGCAGGCGGCGCGCCTCGTGGGACGCCTCGAAGGCCACCACCACGTCGTAGTTGGTGGCCACCACCTGGCTGGTGGAGGTGAAGTCACGCTTGCCGCGCTGCATGGCGTAGGTGACGATGCCGAACAGCATGAAGAAGGCGGCGCCCATCAGCACCGAAGTCATGATGGAAAAGTAGCCGTCCGAGGTGGAGAAGAACGAGAGCATGACGCCGACGAACAGGCCGAACCACATGCCGCTCAGCGCGCCGGAGAGCGCCACCCGGGGGTACGTCAGCCGCCCGGTGACCCGCTCCACCATCTTCAGCTCGTTGCCCACGATCGAGACCAGCTGCACGGGGAACTGCTGGTCCGCGAGGTAGTCCACGGCCTTCTGGGCGTCCAGGTAGGAGCTGTAGGAACCGACCGTGTCACCCTTGGGGACGGCGCGGGCATCGTCCGCCCCGCCCGGAACGTTGGCCTTCGGACCACCAAAAATGTTTGACATAGGCCCATTCTCACCCATCGAGCTGGTGGGTGCCTGCAAATTCAGCTAAAAGAGAGGAGACTCGGTAGCCTGTAGGAGTGAGCACCACTCTTTCGCGGGTATTTGTCGCGCGCCTCCTCGGACTGGACGTCTTCGACCCCCTGGGCGACCGTCTGGGCCGGTTGCGCGATGTCGTCGTGCTCTCCCGCGGCAACCGCGGCGCCCCCCACGTGGTGGGCATCGTCGTCGAGGTCCCGGGCAAGAAGCGCGTCTTCGTGCCGATGACCCGCATTACCTCGATCGACCAGACCCAGGTGATCTGCACCGGGCTGGTGAACCTGCGCCGCTTCGAACAGCGCGGCGCCGAGACCCTGGTGGTCGCCGAGATGTTCGACCGGCGCGTGACCCTGGCCGACGGCAGCGGCGACGCCACCATCGAGGACATCGCGATGGACCGGCACCGCTCGGGTGACTGGTTTGTCAGCAAGCTCTTCGTCCGCCGCGGCCACTCGCTCTCGCCGCTGAGCCGGCTGCGCCGCAACGAAACCCTCATCATCGACTGGGCCGACGCGCAGCAGGGCGCCCGCACCGAGCCGCAGGCCGCCACCCAGTTCGTCGCCACCCACGAGGACCTCAAGCCGGCCGACTTCGCCGAGGCCCTGCAGGAGATGAGCGACAAGCGCCGTTTCGAGGTGGCCAGCGAACTTCAGGACGAACGACTCGCCGACGTGCTGCAGGAGATGCCCGAGGGTGACCAGGTGGAGATCCTGTCCGCCCTCGACGTCGAACGCGCCGCCGACGTGCTGGAAGAGATGGACCCGGACGACGCCGCCGACCTCCTCGCCGAGCTCCCCTCCGCCCAGGCCGAGGAACTCCTGCAGCTGATGGAGCCCGAGGGCGCCGAGGACGTCCGGCGCCTGCTCGAGTACGACGAGGACACAGCCGGCGGCCTGATGACCCCGGTCCCGGTGATCCTCCCGCCCGAGGCGACCGTGGCCGAGGCCCTGGCACATGTCCGCCGCGAGGAGCTCTCCCCCGCCCTGGCGTCGTCGATCTTCATTGCCCGGCCGCCGCTGGAGACCCCCACCGGGCGATTCCTCGGCGTCGTCCACATCCAGCAGCTGCTGCGCTACCCGCCGCCGGAACCCCTGGGCAACCTGGTGGACAAAAATCTGGAGCCCGTCTCCGACCAGGCGCACATCAGCGAGGTGGCCCGCACCCTGGCCACCTACAACCTCAACTCGCTTCCCGTGGTCAACGACGACGGCCGGCTTGTCGGGGCGGTGACTGTTGACGACGTGCTTGATCATCTGTTGCCCGACGACTGGCGCGCCCACGAGGACGACGCCCCGATAAGGAAGCTTGGAGGCCGCATTGGCTGAACTCAGCACCCCCCGGAACTCCAACGTCCGTCCCGGCACCCGCTCCGCCGGCACCCTCGATACCCCGCTGAGCGGCCGGCAACGCATCCTGCCCAAGCTCTCGCCCAACCCGGACGCGTTCGGCCACGCCACCGAGGGCTTCGCCCGCTTCATGGGAACGCCGCAGTTCCTGGTGTACATGACCGTGTTCTGTGTCTTCTGGCTGGCCTGGAACACCTGGGCGCCCACTGACTGGCAGTTCGACTCCAAGGACCTCGGCTTCACCCTGCTGACCCTGATGCTCTCGCTCCAGGCCTCCTACGCCGCTCCCCTGCTGCTGCTGGCCCAAAACCGCCAGGATGACCGGGACCGCGTCTCGCTGCAGCAGGACCGGCAGCGCGCCGAACGGAACCTCTCGGACACCGAATACCTGACCCGGGAACTGGCGTCCCTACGCATCGCACTGCGCGAAGTCGCCACCCGCGACTACGTCCGCGCCGAACTGCGCAGCCTGCTGGAGGACATGCTGGAGGCGCAGGAGGAGCTCCGCAACCAGGAAGAGCCCGGCGCCGGTCCGGACAACCCGCGGGACAAGGTCAAGGAGCACCTCCGGGAACGCCGGGACAAGCAGCGCGGTCCTCGCACCCAGCAGATCCCCCGCGTCCGCGCCGACGGCGGCGCCGAGACCCAGGGCCGCCGCTCGGTCCCCGAGAGCTGAAATCCGTGAACACCCTGCATGATCATTCCGGCGTGCCCGGACTGGAATCGGCGGTCCGCGCCGCGCTGGCCACTGTCATCGACCCGGAGCTGCGACGCCCCATCACCGAGCTCGGGATGGTCGACGCGGTGGTGGTCTCCGACGACGGCCGGGTGCGGATCAGCGTGTTGCTGACCATCGCCGGCTGCCCGCTGCGCGGCACCATCACCGCCGACTGCGAGGTGGCGCTGGCCGCCGTCCCGGGCGTCACCGCCGTCGACGTCGAACTAAAGGTGATGACGCAGGAACAGCGGGACGCGCTCAAGGAGATGCTGCGCGGCCCGGGCGGTGTCCGCGGCATCCCGTTCAACCAGCCCGGCTCCCTCACCAAGGTCTACGCCGTGGCCAGCGGCAAGGGCGGCGTGGGCAAGTCCTCCGTCACGGTCAACCTCGCCTCCGCGCTGGCGGCGAAGGGTCTGCGGGTGGGGATCGTCGACGCCGACGTCCACGGCTTCTCCGTGCCGGCGCTGATGGGCATCACCGCCGCCCCCACCCGGGTGGACGACATGATCCTGCCGCCGGTGGCCCACAGCGTGAAGGTCATCTCCATCGGCATGTTCGTCGCCGGGAACCAGCCGGTGGCCTGGCGCGGGCCCATGCTGCACCGGGCGCTGGAGCAGTTCCTGACGGACGTCTACTTCGGGGACCTCGACGTCTTGTTCCTGGACCTGCCGCCGGGTACCGGGGACATCGCCATCTCCGTGGCGCAACTGCTGCCCGGTGCCGAACTCCTGGTGGTCACCACCCCGCAGGCTGCCGCGGCGGACGTCGCCGAACGTGCCGGCACCATCGCCGCGCAGACCGGGCAGACAGTGGCGGGCGTCGTCGAGAACATGTCCTACCTGCAATTGCCCGACGGAGGCCGAATGGAGCTGTTCGGCAGCGGCGGCGGCGCGGTCCTCACCGAGCGGCTCTCCGCCACGGTCGGCGCCGACGTGCCGCTCCTGGGCCAGATTCCGCTGGAGATCCTGCTGCGCGAGGGCGGCGACGCCGGCACCCCGCTGGTGCTGGCGCACCCGGAAACCCCGGCCGCGGCGGCCCTGGAAGCCATCGCGGGCCGGCTCGCCTCCGTCCCCCGGAACCTCGCCGGCCGCCCGCTGGGACTCCAGCCCCGCTGAGGGGACGGAACACCCTGGGACACGTCGGCTCGTATGTGTGGGAACTGCGCCAGCAGGTCGGGTCACGCGAACTGCTTCTGCCGGGGGCCCAGGTCGTGGTGTTGGGCCCCGATGAGACTGTGCTCTTCCAGCAACGGACCGATAGCGGCGTGTGGGAATTCCCGGCCGGAGCCTGCGAACCCGGGCAGAGTTTCGCAACCGCCGCCGTCGCCGAACTGTTCGAAGAGACCGGCATACGAGCGGACGCCACGGATCTGACTGCGTTCGCCAGTTTGTCTGAGCCTCAGCTTCATCAGCTGGAGTACCCAAATGGCGACAAGGTGCATGCTTTTGCACTGTGCTTCGCATTGGAGCGGTGGACCGGGAAGGTTACTCGGGAGGAGTCGGAGGTCAGCGACATCGCGTTCTTCCCCCTCGCCGCACCGCCGGAACCTCTGCACCCGCCCACACGTGAGGTAATCCGGCTTTACCTGCGGTACCGTCAAAGCGGCGCCTTTCAGGCTCGATAGAGCATCGAAATCCGCCTAATGGACGCTGTCGATGCCCCACCGGGGAGCGGCTCTTTAGGGCTTGGACAGCTCGAAGCAAAGGTCGGTTTGGGAAGTGTGAAGTATCGTTCTGAACCCGAGCTCCCGGGCGGCAGCGATGTTGGTCGCGTTGTCGTCAATGAAGACGATGTCCTCCGGATGGGCGCACAGCTCAGCAGCCACATAGTGGAAGATTCGGGGGTCAGGTTTTGCCATACCGAGCTTGCCGCTGAAATAGAGTCTCGAAAAATATCCCACCCATCCTGATCCGTCCAGATGCCACTCGGCCATCCCACGCGGCATGTTCGATAGGAGCGCAACCTTCGCCCGGCGGCTCCGCAAGGTCTCCAGAACAGCGATCGTTTGCGGGTTCAGGTGGGACCACTGCGCCGCATCAAGGCGCTCCAGTTGGTCGAGGTCCGCCGGAGGGACCGGCCGTCCCAAAACCTCAGACCAGTACTCCGCCGGGCCTAATTTTCCGGCATCGAAGGCTTCACGGCTCGCCCAGTAGGAGCTCGACGCCGACCGTAGGTTCAGTCCCGTTGCCTGTTCCAGGAAGGCCCAGTCGCTGTGTCTCGGGGCGGTCGAGACCACCATTCCATAATCGAAGAGATACCAGGGAGCCGGGCGGGCAGTGTCCGTCATCGGTCCAGCGTAGCGGGGTCCCCGAAGCCATCGCCGGGCAGGCTGGTCCCGTCTGCTCCGCCGCAGCTGTTAGCGTGATGCCATGCCGCACCTTGTACGTCCGACAGTGGTCCTGCGCGCGGAGTGGCTGGATGCCCACGACGAGTGGGGCGAGGGCCTTCACGAAGACGGTTTCGGTCTGAGGACGGCCGATGATGTCCATTCCCCGCACGGCTTCGAGGCATTCGTTGACCGGCTGTCCGCCGCGGAGGCAGCCTGCGGAGACGCCGGGTGCACCTACCGGTGGATCGTCGAGGACGGTCAGGTGCTCGGCGGAATCGCCCTGCGCCACTCGTCAAACCCCGCAGTGACGACGCTCGGGCATGTGGGATACGGACTGAGGCCCTCCGCCCGCGGACGCCGGGTTGCGGCCCTGGCGCTGCAGCAGATGCTCGGAATCGCGAGGCTCCGAGGAATGGAACGCGTCAAGCTGTGCTGCTTGATGGACAACACCGCATCCATCAGAACCATCGAACGCTGCGGAGGGGTGCTGGATCACCAGATCGAAACAGCCCTCGGGAAGATCGGGCGCTTCTCGGTCAGCCTTTAGCGGATGCTTCCTGGCAGCCCATCCCCAGGAAGCCCCACATCCGGAGCGTCCTTGTCCGGGGATGTCGGAACCGTGCTGCCGGCAGTACGGCGCAGGAAGTCCCCGGTTCGTCGAAACTGCCGGGCCGCCGCGGCCACCAGGCCGGCGAAGAGCAACAGCAAGGGGATCCAAACCCAAAGGAATCCCGGCTGGCCCCAGCGGGAGATCGCCAACAGAATCTGGTTGGCACACAGCAATAGATATCCCGGCGCCAGCAGCAGCTGTAATGCCAGGCCCAGTCGGAGTTGTGTGGCCAGGCTCCTTAGCGGCGGCAGACGGTGGCCTGCGGGCTTCTCCTTGCCCAGGATCTCCCTGCGCACCTGGACGCGTTCCGGGCCGGTCAGCAAGGCCAACGGGCTGCGCCGGCGTGGACGCACCAGCGGGCTGACCCGCGCGCGGAAATAGAGCAGCCCGCCAATGAATCCGCCGATTGCTGCCAACGACAGACCGGCCCCAATGTACTCACGCCAGTCGGCGGGGCCGAGGGCAAAGATCCGGGCTGCAAGAACGCCTCCGACCACGGCCAGCAGCACCAGACCCGCCGGAAGGTACACCAAGTAGTAGGTCCGGACGGCGCCGGAAATGCCATGGTCGGTGACGTCCCTGGCGGCACGCTCGACGGCGGCCCATCGTTCCTGGGCGGCCGGGTCAGCGTCGTTCATCCGTATCCCCCTTGGCGGCAGCAATCCGCTGAGCGTACGGCATCCGGCGCCTGGCGCCTAGGACGGGGTTCGCTGCCCCTAGGTGGCTTCGGTGTCGAAGGGTGCCGGCACGCCCTCGGGCAGCCGTTCCACCACCCGGGCGGGCTTCCGCTCCTCCGCGGCGGCTACGGCCGCGGGAGCACCGGCACTGACCGGCTTGGTGTCATCCTCCAGCAGGGCCTCGCGGATGATCCGGCGGGGATCGTACTGGCGCGGATCGTACTTCTTCCAGTCCACATCGTCGATGTCGATGCCGACTTCTTCCTTGATCTGTTCCCGCGCGCCGGACGCCATCCGCCGGACTTCCTTGACGATATTCGCCAGTTTCTGGGTGTATTCGGGGAGGCGGCTGGGACCGATCACCAGGAGGCCGATGATCAGCAGCAGAATGAACTCCGGGCCGTTGATTCCAAACACTCTAGGAAGATTACCCTCTCGTCCCGGGAGCCGACGATTCGGCGTCGGAACGTCGCCCGGCACTCCGTATGCCGGCGAAAAAGCGGGCGCTCATCGGGCCAGCAGCTCAACAACGCGCTGCAGGCCACGGCCCAGCCGGGTCTGCAGGGACTCCGCTGCCGGGGCACCGGCAGCATCGGCCCCGGGACCGGCGGTGGAGGGCTGGGCGGGCAGCAGCGCCGCGGCGACGCCGTCGTCCGTCTCGGCCGGCGGAGCCTCGGCGACCACGGTGAAAGTGGCGCGTTCAGTCCGGTAGATGGCCCGGTAGGGCGGCTGGCGGTTGACCCAGAGGACACCGGGTGCCCCGTGCCCTGCGGCGTCGGCGGCCGTAGCGTGCAGCGTGACGGGCACGAAGCCGTCGGCCGGGGCCGGGTGGCCGGTGACGACGTTGACGGGCACGCCGCCCCCGGAGCCAGCGGCAGTACCGGCGGGATCCGGGTGTTGTTCCAGCACCGTGGCGAAGGACTGTCCGTCGGTCAGGCGCAGCTCCAGGACCTCTTTTCCGTCCGCCGTGCCCGCACGCGCCCAAGCGAGGTGGTAGCCGAGGTCGCGAAACTCGGGGCAGGCCCAGCCGCCGGTGCGCAGCGCGGAGAGTTGCTCGGCGCTGAGCGATTCGGCCGGCGCGATGTCCGGTTCACCGCTCAACCGCCAGCCGGAGACGGAGGCCATCTGGGCGGAGACGAAGCGGCCGGTTCCGGGCGGGGTGAGCGCATCGGTGAAGGCAGGCGCGCCGGCGGCAGCCCCGCTTTCTTCACCGAGGACGTAGGCGGTACCCGCGGTCAGGCAGGTGGCTGCGGCCACGCCCCCGGTCACGGCGGCGGCCAGCCGGACCCGCGCGTTGCGGGCCGGTGCAGGGGCGACGGGCCGGGCGGCAGGCGTCCCGGCCCCGGGGGATGCGGCATGGGGCTGTGCGGTACCCGGGCGCGTGATTTCGGGTTGCTGCGCCATCTCGCTGGTCCTTGCCAGCAACCGGGCGGTCAGGTCACCGCTGGCCTCCGGGACGGCGGCGTTGCGGAGCCGCTGCAGGTACTGCCGCTCGTGGGCCTGGCGCCGCCTGCAGCCGGCGCAACGCTGCAGATGGCGTTGGAGGCGGCGCTCGGCCGCCGCACTGGGCAGCACCCCGGCCGACCGGTCACGCCGGGCCTGCCGGGCGAGGAACTTACACGCCAGGCCCCCCAGGAGAACTCTCAGCTGTGCCATCGTCCCGTCAGAGCAAACCGGCGATGCGCGGCATCTTCAGGCGGGGCTTCAGGGCGGCCTTGGGCTGCGGACGGGGGTCACGGTGGGCGAGCTTCTCGCGCAGCAGGGTCCGGCCGCGGTGGATGCGGGAGCGGACGGTGCCGAGCTTGACGTCCAGGGCGGCGGCGACCTCGTCGTAGGAGAGGCCCTCCAGGTCGCAGAGGACGACGGCGGCCCGGAAGTCCGGCGGCAGCTCCTCGAGGGCGGCCTGCACGTCCAGGTCCAGGTTGTTCAGCTCGAAGCTCTGCTCCGGGCCCGGTTCCCGGCCGGGGATCCGGGATTCGGCGTCTTCGGCCAGCGCATCGAACCGGATCCGGCTCTTGCGGCGGGCCTGGTCCAGGAAGAGGTTGGTGGTGATGCGGTGCAGCCAGCCGTCGAGGGTGCCGGGCTTGAAGTTCTCGAGCGACCGGAAGACACGGACGAAGACCTCCTGGGTGAGGTCCTCGGCGTCGTACTTGTTGCCCGTCAGCCGGTAGGCGAGGCGGTAGACCTTGGCGGAGTGGTTCGTGACCACTTCCTCCCACGTCGGCCGGACCCATTCGGCATCGGCCGCGGGCTGGGCGTGATCACTGACTGGGACATTTGCCAGAACTGACATTGTCCACTCCCCTCGCAGATGGTGTTTACGTCTCCGTGGCGCCTGCTCCCGCAGGCTCCTGCACCACTGGTTCGACGCCGATCACCGTGGGGATGAGCGGATAGCCATCATTTCAAAAAATTCTGGGAAATTCCTGACCCGCCCGGGGACTTCCGCCATCGGCGGAATGCCGCGCCGGTTCGCGGGGCCGGACCCAGTACGCTGGAGGGAACACTCCCCTCCTGCCCGGAAAGCGATACCCATGAGCGCCGATAAGTCCACAAGCTGGTCCTACGCAGAAGATCTGCCTGCCGAGGACGAGGTCTTGCTGCACGCGCGTGAGCGGTCGTTCCAACTGGGTGTGACGCCGGTGGGTCCGGGGGTGGGCGCCGTGCTTACCGTGCTGGCCGCCGCGTCCAAGGCCCAGACCGCCGTCGAGATCGGCACCGGGGCCGGCGTCTCCGGCGTCTGCATCCTCCGCGGCCTGGGCCCGCAGGCGGTCCTGACCACCATCGACGTCGACGTCGAACACCTTCGCGCGGCGCGGGAATCCTTCCAGGAGGCAGGGAACCCCGCCAACCGCACCCGCACCATCTCCGGCCGCGCCGGCGACGTGCTCCCCCGGCTGACCGACAGCGCATACGACCTGGTTTTCATCGACGCGGACAAGCCGGACTACCCGCGCTATGTGGAGCAGGCCATCCGGCTGCTCAAGCGTGGCGGCCTGCTGATCGTCAACGACGCCCTGGACCAGGACCGGGTGGCCAACCCCGCGGCCCGGGAGGCCACCACCGTGGTGCTGCGCCAGATCGGCAAGGCCATCCGCGACGACGAACGGCTGGCCTCAGCCATGCTGCCCACCGGCGACGGACTCCTGGTGGCCGTCAAGAAGTAATCCCGGCAAACGCAGAAGGGACCGGCTGCCTCGCGGCAACCGGTCCCTTTGTTCTTGTCCTGCCAGCCGTGCCGGCCGCGCCCTATTCGGTGACGCCGACCAGGCATTCCCTGAGGTTCGAGGCCTCAGCGGCATTAAGTTCGACCACCAGCCGGCCCCCGCCCTCCAGCGGGACCCGCATGATCAGGCTGCGACCCTCTTTGGTCACTTCCATCGGTCCGTCGCCGGTGCGCGGTTTCATAGCAGCCATGCGGAATATCCCCTCCAAATTGTCCCGTGACTTTCCAGCCCGGCCGGGCTGTGTCCGCTTGGTCCATTAAGCTGCCCGCCGACCGCGAGCGGACGCCGGGGTTTGACACTCAGTTTTCCTTAGCTTGGGCACCATTATCCCGCAATTACCTGAGCGTAGCTAATCGATGGAGATTCTTGGGAGCGGCAGATCAGGGCGGATAGTCCCCGCCGCCGGGCAGTTGGGCCCAGGCCCAGAGCCACACAACCCACACCAGCTGGAGCAGCAAAAACATCACCACAACGGCGCCGCGGTACGCCCGGGACCGGGATATCCAGGCCGCGCTGAGTGCCAGCGGGAAGAGCGGCAGGAGCATCCGGAAGGTGCTGGTTTGAGGGTGCAGGAACACCAGCAGGTACCCCACGTAACAAACGCACCAGAGGCGCAATTCGGTCCCCAGCCGGACCGCCGGCTTGGACATCATCAGCAGCGCAAACAGGGCCACGAACACAAACGGGGCCAGCAGCCCCAGCACGGGTCCGAACAACTGGACACCGGTATCGAACCACGGCTTGAAGGGCACCAGGTCGTGGCCCCGCCACACCGTCTCGGTCCGCGTGTAGGCCTGGATGTCCCCGGTGACGGCCCACGCGATCGCGGGCCAGAGCAGGGCACCGACGCCCGCGACGGCGGTCAGGGCGGCCAGCGTCCAGAGCCCGGCGGGCGTATGGTCGGCGGGACCGCCGACGGCCGCCTGGCCGGGTAGGCCGTGGCGGCGCCCGGCGCGGACGCGGCCATACAGGCGGTACAGGAACAACAGCCCGAGCATCGCAGCGAACGGGACGCCTGTGGGCCGGGACAGGTCCATCAGCAGCACCACCGGCATGGCCCACAGGTACCGCCGCTCCAGCACCAGCAGCAGCGCCGCCGCCAGCAGGAGCAGGTTCAGCGACTCGGCATAGGGCACCTGGAGGATGGGAGCCAAGGGGAAGGTCGCCACGAAAACGGAACCCCACAGCGCGGTGCGGTGACCGGCCTTAAACCGAAACAGGCGGTAGATCACCAGGGCGGCGCCCAGCCCCGCCACCGAGGCGATCAGGGTGAGAGAGGTTGCCGGGGCCAGTCCCGTCAGGCCGCTGAGCACCCGGCCGAGCAGCGGGAACAGCGGGTAGAACGCCCAGGCGTTCTCCTTGACGTTGCCGGCCGCGTCCACCGGGAGTTCGGACGGATAGCCGTTCCGCAGCGCCTCGCCGTACCAGCGGGCATCCCAGATGTTGATGAAGTTCCAGTAGTCCGGTTTCGGCGGGAACCACGGGTTAACGCCCTGCTGCAGTGCTGCGCCGGCGAAGATGCACGCACTGACCAGGCGGGCGGCAAGGTACAGCGCCGAGATCTGGACCCACCGGGGCCACCGGGCGGCGCGGGCGCCAGCGCCTGCGATCACCCGCCACAGGGCGCCGTTCACGCCCTCCGGCGCGGCCGGGCCGGAGGGACGGAACTCGACGGCGGGGCCCGCCTCGCGGACGGGGCGGGGCTCGTTCACGGCGCCGGGTGCGTGGCCGGGGCGGAATGCGTGGAGGGGCCCGGCTCAGCGGCGGGCGCCGTCCCGGTCTCCGCGCCGGTCCGGGACCTCAGGTCCTCCAGTTCCCGGTCCTTGCGGGTAATCTGCGCCTTCAGCTCGTCCAGGACCTGGTCCACCTGGTCCATGCGGTAGCCGCGGACTCCCACGGCGAACCGGATCCGGTCGATATCGGCCGTCGTCGCGTCCTCGGGCAGCAGGACGGCCGGCAGCGACGCGACCGGCTCATCGAAGCCGTCGTCGAACGCCCGGCCCACCCCGCGGCCGCGGCGGAACAGTCGCGGCACCAGGTCCGTTCCGAGGAAAATGGCGGCGGCTGCCAGCACGACCGCCAGGAAGACGAGGAAAAAACTCACAGCTCCATGGTGCCAGAGAAGCCGGGGCGCGGCCGGTCAGGCGTGCGGCGCGGCCTCCCCGCCGGGCGCCGCACCGGGGTTGTTGCCGCTGGGGTTGCGGTGCCGGGCAGCCCCCTCGACGATGAGTTCGACGGCGAGCGCCGGATCGTCGACCACCTGGACGAGGTCCAGGTCCTGCTCGGCCATCATGCCCTCGGTAACCAGCGTCGTCTGGATCCACTCGAGCATCGGGCTCCAGAACGCGGTGCCGATCAGCACGATTGGGAAGGACGTCACCTTGCGGGTCTGCACCAGGACCATCGCCTCGAACAACTCGTCCAGAGTCCCCAGCCCGCCCGGCAGCACGATGAAGCCCTGCGCGTACTTGACGAACATGGTCTTGCGGGCGAAGAAGTAACGGAAGTTGATGCCCAGGTCCACCCACTGGTTCAGGCCCTGCTCGAACGGCAGCTCGATGCCCAGGCCCACGGAGACCCCGTTGCCCTGGACGGCGCCCTTGTTCGCGGCCTCCATGGAACCGGGACCGCCGCCGGTGATCACGGCAAGTCCGGCCTCGGCCAGCTTCCGGCCCACCTCGACGCCGAGTTCGTAGTTCAGGCTGCCGGGCTGGGTGCGGGCCGAGCCGAAGACGCTGACCGCCGGGCCCAGGTCCGCCAGGGCACCGAAGCCTTCGACGAATTCGCTCTGAATCCGCAGCACCCGCCAGGGATCCGTGTGCACGAACTGCCCGGGGCCCTTGGTGTCCAGGAGCGTCTGGTCGGACATCGTGACCTTCGCCGCCCGGCGCCGCAGTTCCAGTGGGCCCTTGTGCCGGATGCCGTTGGCCGGCGGATTCTCCCGCCGTCCGGCTCCCCCGTTGCCGCCGGCGGTACTGCCGCCGGAGGACGCGGGCTGCTCGGGCACGGGCTGCGGTTCGCTTTTCATGCCCCCAAGGCTAGCCCCCGCGGCGGCACCGGATGTCCGGGGCCCGCCGGGCGCGTCCCGGGGCGCCGGGTGACGGGTATCTCTTGTGTCACGATGTGGACGAACTGGGAGTGATTGGCGTCATAAGGGGCTAATCTTCGCTAGATTCTTCCTATGACTACTCAAGTACCCGGCGATGCCCTCGTCTCCCTGAAGGCCGTGAATAAGCACTACGGCCAGTTGCATGTCCTCAAGGACATCAATCTGAACGTCCGCAAGGGAGAGGTCGTTGTTGTCATCGGCCCCTCGGGCTCGGGCAAGTCAACGCTGTGCCGCACCATCAACCGGCTGGAAACGATCGACGACGGCGTCATCACCATCGACGGCAAGGAACTTCCCGCCGAGGGCAAGGGCCTGGCCAAGCTGCGGGCCGACGTCGGCATGGTATTCCAGTCCTTCAACCTGTTCGCCCACAAGACGATCCTGGAGAACGTCACGCTGGGTCCGATCAAGGTCAAGGGTGCCTCCAAGGCCGAGGCCGAAAAGGACGCCATGGCACTGCTGGAGCGCGTCGGCGTCGGCCAGCAGGCGCCGAAGCTGCCCGCACAGCTCTCCGGCGGCCAGCAGCAGCGCGTGGCGATCGCGCGGGCCCTGGCGATGAAGCCCAAGGTCATGCTGTTCGACGAGCCCACTTCCGCGCTGGACCCCGAGATGATCAACGAGGTCCTCGACGTCATGGTCCAGCTCGCCAAGGAAGGCATGACCATGATCGTGGTCACCCACGAGATGGGCTTCGCCCGCAAGGCCGCGGACCGGGTGGTCTTCATGGCCGACGGCCAGATCGTCGAAGACGAGACGCCGGAGGAGTTCTTCACCAACCCGAAGAGCAGCCGCGCCAAGGACTTCCTGTCCAAGCTCCTGACCCACTAAGCACACCGCATCTCTCTCCGGCCGCCGCCAGGCGGCCGTCCAATGAAAGGTATCCGATGAAGAAATTCTTTAACGGGAAGAAGCCCCTGTTCGTCGCGGCCACCGCGGCCCTGGCTCTCTCCCTCAGCGCCTGCGGCGGCTCCGGCAGCACCGGCGGCGCTGCTCCGGCCGGCGGCGGGGACCAGGCACCGTACAAGGTTGCGGACAACGTCTCGCTGACCGGCAGCCCGACCTACGACGCGATCAAGTCCAGCGGCAAGATCCGCATCGGCGTCAAGCAGGACCAGCCCGGCCTCGGCTTCAAGGATGCAGCCACCGGCGAGTACTCCGGCTTCGACATCGAGATCGCCAAGTGGGTTGCCGCGTCCCTGGGCATGAGCAAGGACAAGATCGAGTTCAAGCCGATCCCGTCCGCCAACCGTGAGTCCGCCATCACCAACGGCGACATCGACTACTACGTCGGCACCTACTCCATCACGGACAAGCGCAAGCAGCTGATCGACTTCGCCGGACCGTACTTCGTCACCGGCCAGGGCATCCTGGTCAAGAAGGACAACTCCAGCATCAACAGCGAGAAGGACCTCTCCGGCAAGAACGTTTGCTCGGCCACCGGTTCCACCCCGATCCAGAACATCAAGGCCAACTTCCCGGGCACCAAGACCACCGAGTTCGACACCTACTCGCAGTGTGTTGAGGCCCTCAAGAGCGGCCAGGTTGACGCGGTCACCACCGACCAGGCCATCCTGCTCGGCTACGCCGCCCAGGAGCCGGACAGCCTGAAGGTTGTCGGCCAGCCGTTCACCACCGAGAAGTACGGTGTCGGCCTGAAGAAGGGTGACACCGCCCTGCGCCAGTTCATCAACAAGACCTTCACCGACGGCGGTTCCGTCTGGCAGAAGATCTACGACCAGACGCTCGGCCAGTCCGGCACGAAGGTCCAGCAGCCCGCAGTAGAGAACTACTAAAACCTGCGTTGAGGGGGCGGCCTCCGGGCCGCCCCCTCTTCCACTGTCGAAAGCGACGATTCTGTGAATACGCTGCTGAATAACTCGGACCTCTTCATTACGGGGTTCCGAAACACGCTCATCCTCTTTTTCTTCTCGGCGATCTTCGCCCTGATCCTCGGCACCGTCGTCGCCGCCCTGCGGGTGTCCCCCGTCCCCGCCATGCGTGCGACCGCGACGCTCTACGTCAACGTGGTGCGCAATACCCCGCTGACCCTGGTGCTGTTCTTCTTCGCTTTGGGTTACCCGAAGCTGGGCCTGGTGCCGATCGACTTCACCACCGCCGCGATCATCGGCCTGAGCCTCTACACCGCCACCTACGTGGCCGAGGCTGTCCGCTCCGGTATCAACACCGTGCCGGTGGGCCAGGCCGAAGCCGCCCGCGCCATCGGCCTGCCGTTCACCCAGACCCTTACCCTGGTGATCCTGCCGCAGGCGTTCCGCGCCGTGATCCCGCCGATGTTCAGCGTCTTCATCGCCCTGCTCAAGAACACCACGGTGGCTGCGGGCTTCTCGGTCTTCGAGGCCGGCGCCATCCGCGCCAACCTCTCCGAGCGCGGCGAGCCGGCCCTGACCGGCCTGCTGTGGGTGGCCCTGGTGTTCATCATCCTTGTCTTCATCCTTTCCGCCCTGCAGCGAAAGCTTGAACAGAAGTGGAAGGTTGCCCGATGAGTTCCGTCCTCTTTGACGCCCCCGGCCCCAAGTCCCGTGCCCGCTACCGGATCCTCGGCGTCGTCACCGCCCTGGTGATCTTGCTGATCATCGGCTTCGTCCTGCTCCGGTTCGCCGAAAGCGGCCAGTTCGAGGCGAAGAAGTGGCAGCTGTTCACCTTCCCGCTGGTGCAGCAGACCATCCTCCAGTCCGTCGGCGCCACGCTGTCGGCCTTCGGCACCGCGGCCGTACTGAGCCTGATCCTCGGCATCCTGCTGGCCTTCGGCCGGCTCTCGGACCGCCGCTGGATCAGCGCCCCGTGCTACGGCTTCACGGAGCTGTTCCGTGCCGTGCCGCTTCTGATCCTGATGATGATCTTCTACTACGGCCTGCCCACCGTCGGCATCCAGGGCATCACGCCCTTCACCGCCGTCGTGGCCGGCCTGGTGCTGTACAACGGTTCGGTCCTGGCCGAGGTGTTCCGCGCCGGCATCGAATCGCTGCCGCGCGGCCAGAGCGAGGCCGGCTACGCGATCGGCCTGCCCAAGAGCAAGGTCATGACCAGCATCCTGCTCCCGCAGGCGGTCAGGTCCATGCTGCCGGTCATCATCTCCCAGCTGGTGGTCATCCTGAAGGACACCGCCCTCGGGTTCATCGTGACCTACAACGAGATCCTGTTCCAGGCGAAGTACTTCGGCAGCCAGATCCAGTACGGCTCCCCGATCATCCCGGCCGCCATGGTGGCTGCCGTGCTGTACGTGGGCATGTGCCTGATCCTGGCCGCGATCGCGAAGTGGCTGGAACGCCGGCTCTCCCGCAAGCCGGGCGTGGCGGTGGTGCCGGCGGCCAGCGTCCCCGCCGACGCCTAGCCCCACCAGCAACGCAGCCACACCAGCAACACAGCTTCGACGCAGAACGGCCCGGAACCTCAGGTTCCGGGCCGTTCTGCGTTTCGGGCGTTTCAGTGCCGACGCGCGCCTACTCGGCGGCGGGCAGTCCCAGCCAGGAGCGCAACGCACGCAGGCATTCGCGGATGGCCGCGGCGTCGACGTGCTCGTTGTCCTTGTGCGCCAGCAGCGCGTCCCCGGGGCCGAAGTTCACAGCGGGGACGCCCAGTTCGCTGAAGCGGGCGACGTCTGTCCAGCCGTACTTGGGCTTCGGCTCGGCCCCGACGGCGGCGACGAAGGACGCGGCGGCCGGATGGTTCAGCCCGGGCCGGGCACCGGCGGCGCCGTCGGTGCGGACCAGGTCGAAGCCGCCCAGCAGCTCGCGCACGTGCGCCTCGGCCTGCGCCATGGTCTTGTCGGGAGCGAAGCGGTAGTTGATCTCCACTACGCAACGGTCCGGGATGACGTTGCCGGCCGTGCCGCCGTGAACGCGCACTGCGTTCAGGCTCTCCCGGTAGTCCAGGCCGTCGACGGAGACCGTCTTCGGCTCGTACGCCGCCAGGCGTTCCAGGATGGGCGCCGCGGCGTGGATGGCGTTGCTGCCCATCCAGGCCCGCGCGGAGTGGGCCGCCTCGCCGACGGTGGTGGCCTCAAAGCGGATGGTGCCGTTGCAGCCGCCCTCGACGGTTCCGTCAGTGGGTTCGAGCAGGATCGCGAAGTCGCCCTCGAGGAGGTGCCCGTGGTTGCGCACCAGCCGGCCCAGGCCGCTCTTGACGCCCTCGACCTCCTCGTGGTCATAGAAGACGAAGGTGACGTCCTTGTCCGGTGCCGCGCCGCCGTCGAACATCCCGGCCGCCAGGGCCAGCTGCACGGCGACGCCGCTCTTCATGTCGGTGGCGCCGCGGCCGTAGAGGATGCCCTCCCCCGGCGCGCCGGAGGCCCAGTAGGAGGGGACGGTGCCGAGGGAGCCCTCGGTGGTGGGCAGCGGCACCGTGTCCAGGTGCCCGGCCAGGATGACCCGCTCGGGCCGGCCCAACGAGGTGCGGGCGACGATCGCGTCGCCGTCCCGGGTCAGCTCCAGCTGCGGGATGGCCCGGAGCGCGTGCTCGACGGCGTCCGCCAGCCGGCGCTCCTCCCCCGAAACGCTGAAGATGTCGATGATGTCTGCGGTCAGGAGGGCCACGTCCTGGTGCAGGTCCAGGCGGGCGGGGGCGCTTTGCTCAGTCACCGTCCCACTGTAGCGTCCGCGCACCGTCACCGTTTTAGAAGACGGCGGGGCCCGTCGATAGACTTGGGCGCATGACTGACAACGCTTCCTCTGCCGCGCCCGCCGACTCCCGCTCCGCCTACGGCTACGGGGTGGCCACCATCGCCACCCGCGACGGCGCGGCCACCGTGCTGGACGCCTGGTTCCCGGCCCCGGCGCTCGGAACCGCCGCGGAGAGCCTGCGGGACGTCGCCAACGCGGACCAGTCGCTGCAGGAAATCGCGGCGGCAGGCGACGACGCCGACCGCGGCACCGAGCAGAAGGTCATCTTCGCCCAGATCAACCTGGATGAGGCCCCCGCGGACACCGCCGACGCGTACCTGCGCCTGCACCTGCTCTCGCACCGCCTGGTCAAGCCCAACAGCATCAACTTGGACGGCATCTTCGGCAAACTGCCCAACGTCGTCTGGACCAACTTCGGCCCCGCCCCGGTGGAGGGCTTCGAAATGACCCGTGCCCGGCTCCGCCGCCGCGGCGCCGTCACCGTCTACGGCGTGGACAAGTTCCCGCGCATGGTGGACTACGTCCTTCCCTCGGGCGTCCGGATCGCCGACGCCGACAGGGTCCGCCTCGGCGCGCACCTGGCCGAGGGCACCACGGTCATGCACGAGGGGTTCGTGAACTTCAACGCCGGCACGCTCGGCACCTCCATGGTGGAGGGCCGGATCTCCGCCGGTGTCGTCGCGGGAAACGGCACCGACGTCGGCGGCGGCGCCTCGATCATGGGCACCCTCTCCGGCGGCGGCAAGGAACAGATCTCCCTCGGAGAGCGGGTCCTCCTGGGCGCGAACTCCGGCGTAGGGATCAGCATCGGCGATGACTCCGTGGTGGAGGCCGGCCTGTACGTCACCGCCGGAACCCGCGTCCGCGTGGTGGGCCCGAAGGACGCCGACGGCGAGGACACCACCCGGATCGTCAAAGCCGTGGAGCTCTCCGGCGTCCCGAACCTGCTGTTCCGCCGCAACTCCACCAGCGGCCAGGTGGAAGTACTGCCCCGCAAGGGACAGACCGTGGAGCTCAACGAGGCTCTGCACGCCAACTAGGCACCGGCCGAGAGCCTGACGGCTCAGGATTCGACCGGCCCCGCGGGGCCCGAGGGAGTATTTACGTGGCACGCAGACGTGGCTGGCGCCGCAGGATCGTGCTGTTGCTGGTCCTGGCGATGGTGGGCGGCGCCGTGTACACCGCCGTCGCCTTCCTGCAGCGCTCCGAGACCCTGGTGACGGAGGGCTGCAAGGTCCCCGGCGCGGACGAGGACCTCGCCTCCGACCAGGCCGGGTACGCCGCCCTGATCAGCGCGATCGCGGTGCGGCGCGGGCTGCCCGCCCGCGCCGCCAGCATTGCGCTGGCCACCTCGCTGCAGGAATCCAAGCTCCGCAACATCGGCCACGGGGACGAGGCCGGGCCGGACTCCCGCGGGCTTTTCCAGCAGCGGCCCTCCCAGGGCTGGGGCACCGAGGCCGAGGTGATGGACCCGTACCATGCCACGAACGCCTTCTACGATGCCCTGGTCAAGATTCCCGGCTATGAGTCGCTGCCCATCACCGCCGCCGCGCAGGAGGTCCAGCGTTCGGCCTACCCGGGCGCCTACGCCCAGCACGAACCGACGGCCCGGGCCTTCGCCTCCGCCCTGACCGGGCAGTCGCCGCAGTCCCTGGACTGCACGCTACGTGCCCCCGACGCCGCCGGCGACCCGGCCGCCGTGCAGCAGCGGCTGACATCGGCATTCGGAGCGCTCACCGCCGGCACGGAGGGGCGCACGCTCACCGTGCAGGCGCAGGGCACCCGGGCGTGGGCCGTGGCCCAATGGGCGGTGGCGAACGCGAAGTCGCTGTCCATCACCGCGGTCGCCGTCGACGGCCAGGCCTGGACCCGGTCCGGCCACAACGGCTGGCAGCCCGGCGACGCCCCGGCGGGCCAGGTCAGCATCACGGTCGCGGCGGAACCGGCCAAGTAGAGGTAAACGGCTCGCCGCAAAGACCGGCGGGCGCGGACGACGTTGGCCCGATCAGGCCAGCAGTTCGATGACGGGCTGGACGTAGCTGCGGAACAGCTCCGGGTCCGCGGCCAGCGCCGAGCTCATGATGATCTTGTCCGGCTCCAAGTACCAGGCCCGCGGCTCGGCCAGCGGCAGTTCGATGATGGTCAGCTCGAAGTCGCGGGCATCCCGGCCGGCCTCCAGCAGTCGGTCCTCGACCATGTCGGCCAGGATCGACGAGGCACCGTTGACGTCCCGTTCAGCCTCGAGCGCGCGGTACTCCCCCTGGCGCTCCCGGGCCCAGCTGAGCGCGGCGCCGAAGTGCGCCTGCAGCACGCGCCGCAGGGCCGGGGAGTTGCCGAAGGCGCGGAAGCCGGGCGGCCCCAGCTCGGGCTCCATCTCCGGGTGCGCCTTGAGCAACTGTGACCACCAGGCCTCCCACTCCGTCTTCAGTGCCGGCATCCCGCCCACCTCGTTGATCAGGTGGGAATGGTTCGACGGATGGATCTTGGGAACGACCGGGCAGAGGACCGGATGACCCACGGTCTCCAGGCCGGCCGCGTCCCGTATATACAGCGCGATCAGCATGGGACCCGAGGTGTCCATGGTGATCCGCCAGCCGGGCCCGCCTGTGTGGTGCATCCGATGTGCCTCCCTTGGCAAGACGTACTTTTTCAGTGTATTCCCGTTGGCCGCACAGGTTAATGGCGGGCACAGGTAGGTGGCGGTCCAGGTGATGGTCCCCGGCGGTCAGGCAGGGACCGGGTGCCGCCGGTCCAGGGTCGAAAGGTGCGCCTCCAGGACGTCGCGGCACACCTGTGCCGTCATCCATTCCGGCTGCAGCAAGGCATGCAGGACTAGCCCGTCGAGGGTTGCCAGGAGCCGCTCGGCCTCGGTGACCAGCTGTTGCTGGTGCGGCTCCGCGCCGTCTCCGGCGAGGGTGAGGACCAGGCGGCCGACGACGGCGGCCACCGCCCGGTGGCTGCGGTCCGCCTCCGGTACCAGGAAAGGGCGGGTACGGGCTGCGGCCTTGAAGGCCATCCAGACGCAGGCGTCCATGGCCCGCTCCTCATCGAGCGGCAGCAGTTCCTCCAGCAGCGCCAGCACGGCGGTCCGGTGGCCGGGGGTGCCGGGGGCTGCCGCGGCGAGCTGCTCCTCGGCGGCGAGCAACCGGCCGGTGATGCTGTCAACGGCGACGCTGAAGGAGTGGATGAGCAGCTCGTCGCTGCTGGCGAAGTAGTGCCGCACGGAGCCGACGGCCAAGCCGGCCTCGTCGGCCACCTCACGCAGGGACGCCCGTTCCAGGCCGTCGGTGGCGATAATGCGGAAGACCGCGTCGACAATTTCCTGGCGCCGCAAAACAGCGTCGACAAATTTGGGCATTGCTCTTTTTTAGCACGCACGTGCCCCGTTCACGGCGAACCACGCCGTCCCACCCGTCACTCCTGTACCAGCCACGGGCACTTCCGGCACGGAAAACGGCGGCGGCCGCGCCCCTGGAAAAGGGTGCGCGGCCGCCGCCGTCGGGCTGTGCTCAGCAGTGCAGTGCCGTTGGATGGGACCTAGACGGCCGGGTAGTTCCGTTCCGGCTCTCCCGTGTACAGCTGGCGCGGGCGGCCGATCTTGGTGTTCGGGTCGCTGATCATCTCGCGCCACTGCGCGATCCAGCCGGGGAGGCGGCCGATCGCGAAGAGCACGGTGAACATCTTCTCCGGGAAGCCCATGGCCTTGTAGATCAGGCCGGTGTAGAAGTCCACGTTCGGGTAGAGCTTGCGCTGGATGAAGTAGTCATCCTGCAACGCCTTCTCTTCGAGGCGGAGGGCGATCTCGAGCAGTTCGTCGTTGCCGCCGAGCTTGCTGAGGATCTCGTGGGCCGTGGCCTTGACGATCTTGGCGCGCGGGTCGTAGTTCTTGTAGACCCGGTGGCCGAAGCCCATCAGGCGGACGCCGTCTTCCTTGTTCTTGACCTTCTCCATGTAGTCCTCGGGCTTGATGCCGTCGGCCTGGATCTGGCGGAGCATCTTGAGGACGGCCTCGTTGGCGCCGCCGTGGGCGGGGCCGAAGAGGGCGTTGATGCCGGCGGAGACGGACGCGAAGAGGTTGGCGTTGGAGGAGCCGACCAGGCGGACCGTGGAGGTGGAGCAGTTCTGCTCGTGGTCCGCGTGCAGGATGAGCAGCAGGTCCAGGGCCTTGGCAACGACCGGGTCGACCTCGTACTGCTCGGCGGGGAGGCCGAAGCTCAGGCGCAGGAAGTTCTCCACCAGGTTCATGGAGTTGTCCGGGTAGAGCATCGGCTGGCCGATGGACTTCTTCAGCGCGTATGCGGCGATGACCGGCATCTTGGCCAGCAGGCGGTAGGTGGAAACCTCAACGTGCTCGGCGTTGAACGGGTCCAGCGAGTCCTGGTAGAACGTGGACAGCGCGGAGACGGCGGAGGAAAGCACCGGCATCGGGTGCGCGTCGCGCGGGAAGCCGCTGAAGAAGCCCTTGAGCTCCTCGTGCAGCAGGGTGTGGTGGCGGATCCGCTGGTCGAAGGCCTCCAGCTCGGCCGGCGTCGGCAGGTTGCCGTAGATCAGCAGGTAGGACACCTCGAGGAAGCTCGAGTGCTCGGCCAGCTGCTCGATCGGGTAGCCCCGGTAGCGCAGGATGCCGGCGTCGCCATCGATGTAGGTGATGGCCGAGGTGGTGGCCGCGGTGTTCATGAAACCGGGGTCAAAGGCAACGGCGCCGGTCTGCTTCAGCAGCTTGGAAACGTCGTAGCCTTCGTTTCCTTCAACAACCTTGATGCGCGGGAGCTCAAGCTCGCCGCCTGCATGACGCAGGGTTGCGCTGGTGGTCTCAGTCATGGATTCTCCTCATGAGGCCCTGGGCCCCTGTTGAAAGCTTGATCCAACATCTGGTGAAGCCGCCCACGGAATCCGCATCTGCATGCCGGTTCCAACGGCCGCGCTGCCTTCTTGTGGAAAGCCACCATTGATCGTCAGTTAAAAAGTACCGGGACTTCGCGGGTGGTACTAATCCGCAGGGCCTTCAAGGCGGCGAATCCGCGCTTTGTGTGCCCCGCGTCACAGCATCGTTACGGTCCCGTAGCCAGACGCTCCGCCGCGGTGGCGATCCGCTCGTCGCTGGCCGTGAGGGCCACCCGCACGAAGCCGTTGCCGGCGTCGCCGTAGAACACCCCGGGGCCGACGACGATTCCGCGGTCCGCCAGCCGCCCCACCGTGTCCCAGGTCGGCTCGCCCGCGGTGGCCCACAGGTAGAGGCCGGCGCGGGACTCGTGAATGGTCAGCCCGAAGGCCTCCAGTGCGGGAACGATCCGCTCGCGGCGGCCGCGGTACAGGTCCTTCTGCGCGGTGACGTGGGCGTCGTCGCCAAGCGCCACGCGCATGGCCTCCTGGACCGGGTAGGGCACGATCATCCCGGCGTGCTTGCGGCTGTTGACCAGGTTGGCCATCAGGGCCCCGTCGCCGGCGACGAAGGCGGCCCGGTAGCCGGCCAGGTTGGACTGCTTGCTCAGCGAGTAGACCGCCAGCAGCCCCTCGTGGGAGCCGCCCGCCACCCGCGGGTCGAGGATGCTGGGTACGGGTTCCCCGCCTCGCTGGACGTCCCATTCGCCCCAGCCGAGTTCGGCGTAGCACTCGTCGGAGGCGACGACGGCGCCCAGCTCACGGGCCTGCGCCACGATCCGGCGCAGGGACTCGGCGTCGCGGACGCTGCCGGTGGGGTTGGCCGGGGAGTTGACCCAGACGAGCCGGACGCGCGAGCGGGTGCCGGCGTCGAGTTCATCGAGGTCGTCGGCGGCGACGTGCTCCGCGCCGGCGAACGTGGCCCCGATGTCGTAGGTGGGGTACGCGACGGTGGGCCGGACGACGACGTCGCCGGGCTTCAGGCCGAGCAGGAACGGCAGCCAGGCCACCAGTTCCTTGGACCCGACGGTCGGCATGACGTTCTGCGGGTCGAGGCCGGGGACGCCGCGGCGGCGCTCGAACCAGGCGGCGATGGCCTCGCGGAGGGCCGGGGTGCCGTGCACGGTCGGGTAGCCGGGAGCGTTGGCCGCGGCCCGGAGGGCGTCCTGGACCAGGGCGGGCGTGTCATCCACCGGGGTGCCGATGGACAGGTTGGCCACTCCCCCGGGGTGCCCGGCGGCGCGGGCGCTGTAGGGCGCCATCGCCTCCCACGGGTAGTCGGGCAGGCTGAGGCCGAAGCTGCGCACCGCAGAAGTCACCGTGGATCCGTCTTAGTGGTCTTGGTTCTGCGGCGGCAGGGCGGCGATCATGGGGTGGTCGGTGTGGGTGTTGCCGATCTTGGCGGCCCCTCCCGGGGAACCCAGCACGTCGAAGAACTCCACGTTGGCCTTGTAGTAGTCCGCCCACTCTTCGGGGGTGTCGTCCTCGTAGTAGATCGCCTCGACGGGGCAGACCGGCTCGCAGGCACCGCAGTCCACACACTCGTCCGGGTGGATGTACAGGGAACGCTCACCCTCGTAGATGCAGTCGACCGGGCACTCCTCAATGCATGCCTTGTCCTTAACATCTACACACGGCTGCGCGATTACGTACGTCACGACCCTGGCCTCTCCACGTTGGCTCCGGCTTCCGCCGGGCGTTCTGCCCCGGCCTGAGCGCCGGGCTGCTGACTTCCGAGCCTATTATCCCCCAGCCCGCTCCCGCCAACCTACCCGGCCGTCACAGACGCACGCGGCAGGCGGTCCGCCCGCGGACCTAGGATGGTCCGGTGAGCGTTTCCCCTTCCCGGCCCCGTGACTTCCTGGCCTCCGCCGCGCCGGGCACCCGGGTGGTGGTCCGGTACCGCGTCGAGGGCGGCCTGACCGACGCGCTGGGCGAGCTGCTGGGTTGCGACGGTACCGAGTGCACGGTCCGCACGCGCCGGGAGGACACGGTCATCACGCTGGCGTCCGTGGTGGCGGCGAAGGCCGTGCCGCCGCCTCCGCCCCGCCGGGCGCCGCGGGTGAGGCCGGGCTCTACTGAGCCGGAGAAATCCCAGGACGCGGCCGGCCCGGAGGAAGCCTAGGAGGCGGGTTCCTCGACGCTGTCCGGGAGCTTCCGCATGGACATCAGCGGCGAGAACAGCACCGGCGCCACGGAGAGCAGGCTCAGCGCGGCGCCCAGCCACATGGCCGGCACCATCCCGATGGACTCGCCGAGGAAGCCGCCGATCAGGGCCGCCACCGGCATGACGCCCCAGACGACGCAGCGGACGGAGGCGTTCATCCGGCCCAGCAGCCGCGGCGGGCAGACCCGCTGCCGCATGGTCAGCTGCATGATGTTGTAGACCAGCGCGCCGAAGGTGGTGCCGAACTCGGAGATGGTCAGCAGCACCAGGGCGTTGCCGGGTTCGGTCTGCAGGGCCGCTACCGGCACCAGCACCAGCGCCAGCGACCCAAGCAGTGCCCCCGCCGGGATGACCCGGCCCTCGCCGATCCGGCGGGCAAGCCACGGGCCGGACACCGCGCCCAGCAGGCCGCCCGCGGCGCCGACGGACATGATGATGCCCATACCCTGGGGACCCAGCCCCAGCTGCCGGAGCACCAGCACCGGCAGCAGCGTGAACACCAGCATGCTGGCGAAGTTCATGCCGGCGGTGCAGAGCACCACGCGGCGGATCAGTTCGTGCCGCACCACAAAGGAGAGGCCCTCGCGGATCTCGGTGCCCAGCGAACCGTGTTCCCGGGCCGGGCGGGGCTCCTCACGGTCGCGGGTGCGGGTCAGGAACACGGCGGAGAGCAGGTATCCCACGGACTGGCCGACAAAGAGCACCGGCGCCGTCACCACGGCCAGGAGCGCTCCGCCGACGGCCGGCCCGCCGATCCGGGCGATCTGGGCCGTGGCCTCGAGTTTGGAGTTTGCCTCGCCCACGTGGCGGGCGGGCACCAGCAGGGGGACGAAGCTCTGATAGGAAACGTCGAAGAACACGGTGGCGACGCCGACGACGGCGGAGATGACGTAGAGGTGCCAGACCTGCAGCGCACCGGCCCACCAGAGCAGGGGCACGGCGCTGATCGCGACCATCCGGACCAGGTCCGCGAGGATCATGGTGCGGCGCTTGAGCCAGCGGTCCACCCAGGCGCCGGCAGGCAGCCCAACCAGCAGGAAGGCGGCGAGTCCGGCGGCGTTGAGGATGCCCACCTCGAACTCGGTGGCGCGCAGCAGGGTCACGGCCAGGACGGGGAACGCGAGCTGGCCGAGCTGGGCGCCGAGCTGCGAAAGGGACTGTGCGGTCCAGAAGACGCCGAAGTTGGCGTCACGCCACAGCGAAGCCTCCCGGGCAGCATCCTCCGGGACCTCAGCGTCCCCGCCGACGTCGGAATCCGCGGCGAAGTCGGCGGGTTTCTGGGCTGTCACCGGGTCAGCTTTGCAGTAGAGGTGACAGCTGTCAATCACTTCGCGGCGCGCCGGGCCGGCGCTGCGCCGCACGGCGCCGGTAGAACCGCGAGGGCCGCTTAAACGGCACTGCCGCCGGGCGGCGGTTGGACCGCCTGCCCGACGGCAGTTCGTGGTGGCGCTGGACGCGCGGATGCCCTGGCGGGCTGGACCCTAGGCCTTGGCGCGGGCGCGGTTGGCCTTGGCCCGCTCGTTGGAGTCCAGGATCACCTTGCGGATACGGATGTCTTCCGGGGTGACCTCGACGCATTCGTCCTCGCGGGCGAATTCGAGGGATTCCTCGAGGGTCAGCTCGCGCGGCGGGGTCAGGTTTTCGAAGGAGTCCGAGGAAGCGGCACGCATGTTGGTGAGCTTCTTTTCCTTGGTGATGTTGACGTCCATGTCATCGGCGCGGGAGTTCTCGCCGACGATCATGCCCTCGTAGACCTCGGAGGTGGGCTTCACGAAGAAGGAGCCACGTTCCTGCAGGTTGATCATGGCGAACGGCGTCACGACTCCGGCACGGTCGGCAACCATCGAACCGTTGGTGCGGTATTCGATCGGGCCGGCCCACGGCTCGTAGCCCTCGGAGATCGAGGCGGCGATGCCGGCACCGCGGGTGTCCGTGAGGAACCGGGTGCGGAAGCCGATCAGGCCACGGGCGGGAACGATGAATTCCATGCGGCACCAGCCGGTGCCGTGGTTGGCCATGTTGGTCATTCGGCCCTTGCGGGCGGCCATCAGCTGCGTCACGGCGCCGAGGTATTCCTCGGGCACGTCAATGGTCATGTGTTCCATCGGCTCGTGGATCTTGCCGTCGATGGTCTTGGTGACAACCTGCGGCTTGCCGACGGTCAGCTCGAAGCCTTCGCGGCGCATCTGCTCGACCAGGATGGCGAGGGCGAGCTCGCCACGGCCCTGGACTTCCCAGGCGTCGGGACGCTCGGTCGGGAGGACCTTGATGGAGACGTTACCGATCAGTTCCTTGTCGAGGCGGTCCTTGACCTGGCGTGCGGTGACCTTGGCGCCCTTGACCTTGCCGGCCAGCGGGGAGGTGTTGATACCGATGGTCATCGAGATGGCCGGGTCGTCAACGGTGATCAGCGGCAGCGGCTGCGGGTTCTCGGCGTCGGTCAGGGTCTCACCGATGGTGATCTCCTCGATGCCGGCGACGGCGACGATCTCGCCCGGTCCGGCGGACTCGGCCGGGACGCGGTCCAGGGCCTTGGTGGCCAGCAGTTCGGTGATCTTGACGTTCTTGAGCTCACCGTTGGCGCGGGCCCATGCCACGGTCTGGCCCTTGCGCAGGGTGCCGTTGTAGATGCGGAGCAGGGCGAGGCGGCCGAGGAACGGGGAGGCGTCCAGGTTGGTGACGTGTGCCTGCAGCACACCGTCCGGGTTGTAGGTCGGGGCCGGGATGTGCTCGATGATGGTCTTGAAGAGCGGTTCCAGGTCCTCGTTCTCCGGGGCGGTGCCGTCGGCGGGCTGCTCGAGGGAGGCGCGGCCGACCTTGGCGGCGGCGTAGACGACGGGAACTTCGAGGATCTTGTCCAGGTCCAGGTCCGGAACCTCGTCCGCGAGGTCCGAGGCCAGGCCCAGGAGCAGGTCCATGGACTCGTGCACGACTTCCTCGATGCGGGCATCGGGACGGTCGGTCTTGTTGACCAGCAGGATCACGGGCAGGTGCGCGGCGAGGGCCTTGCGCAGCACGAAGCGGGTCTGCGGCAGCGGGCCTTCGGAGGCGTCCACGAGGAGGACGACGCCGTCGACCATGGACAGGCCGCGCTCGACCTCACCGCCGAAGTCGGCGTGGCCGGGGGTGTCGATGACGTTGATGGTGATGGTCTCGCCGTTGGAGGACGGACCGTTGTAGGCCACCGTGGTGTTCTTGGCCAGGATGGTGATGCCCTTTTCGCGTTCCAGGTCACCGGAGTCCATGACGCGGTCTTCGAGGTGGTTGTGCTCGGCAAAGGAGTTGGTCTGCTTGAGCATGGCATCGACCAGGGTGGTCTTGCCGTGGTCAACGTGGGCCACAATCGCGACGTTGCGCAGGTCACTGCGCAATGCAGTGGCTACCGCAGTGTTGGTGGTGGTTTCAGACATGCGTTATTGCTCGATTCAGTGGTGAAGTCAGCTGTTGTATCGCGACATTTCCGACCGGAACGCACGACAGGAATGGCCCGTTCGCACAGGGCACCTGCATCCATTCTAGCGGCTCGGGCATTTATTGGCCTAAATCGCCCGCCGGCGCGGGGATCCCCGGGCACCGAGCCCGGCGCCCGGCGACGGCGGCGGCGGCCCGGCGGGGTCGTGTCCACGTGAGGAATGTCACTGGCTTTTGGGAGCGAAGTACCGCATTATTGCCGTGGTAAAGAAAAGCAAAGCCCGGAGACCCCAGATGCGAATCGCCTCGGCTCTGACCCGCTACGCCGCACCTGTGATCGCCACCGGCGTTCTCCTGGCCGGCTGCGGGCAGGCACCCACCACTTCCTCGTCCGGCCCGGACTCACCGGCCAGCGCCAGCGCCCCCGCCTCCGGCGTAGCCGGAAAGTCGGCGGCCCGTGCGGGTGCAGGTGCGTCCGGCGAACCGGTCGCCGCCGGCGGGCAGAAGTCCCTGCTGGCACCCCTGCCCAACCCGGCCACCATGGCCCCGGGCACGGTATACCGCAACCCGGCCAACGGCCGGGAAGAGGTCATCGTGGCCAACATCTCCCGGACCGCGCTCCTGATCGGCGACTCCCAGTCCGAACCGACCAATGGGTGGCCCCGGCAGGGCCTTTCCGCGGCCGGGTACGACGTCTTCTTCTGCGGTCTGGGCGGAACCGGCTATGTCGCGGCGAACGGGAAGACCGGCAACTACGTCGACGCCCTGCAGCGCGGGGACTGGAAGCTGCCCTACGGCGCGCCCGCCCTGGTTGTGATGGAAGGCGGCGGCAACGATGCCACCCGCGGGGCCACCGACGCCCAGATCGTGGCCAACGCCGAGCGGCTGATCGCCTCCCTCAAGCAGCGCTACCCCTCCGCCCGGCTGGCGATGATCGGCACCCTGGCCCGCGGGGCGAACTACGGCGGCGGCCGCCGGACCCAGGTGGATTCGTTGCTGGGCGGCCTTGCGGCCCGGCATTCCATCCCGTTCATCAGCACCGGCGACTGGCTGACCAAGTACAACCTGACCTCGCAGATGGCCGACGGCGTGCACATGAACAGCACCGGCCACGCCGCGCTCGGTACGATCCTGGCCGGCAAACTCAAGGATCTGGGCCTCGAACTGCCCCCGCCCGGGCCCGTGACCACCGAGCCCGGCAACTAGGCAGCGGTACGTAAGGACCGGGAAGAGCTAAACAAAAGGGAGCCGGTGACCACACCGCGGGGTGGTCACCGGCTCCCTTTCTTCGTGCGGACCCGCAGGGGCGTCCTGCCTGGAGGTTAGGCGACGTCCGGCGGGAGCATCAGCTTGGCGCCGGGGATGGCGTTCAGCAGGGCCTTCGTGTACTCCATCTGCGGCGCGTCGAAGACGTCGTCGGTCGAACCGGTCTCCACCAGCTTGCCCTTTTCCATCACGCAGACGTGGTCCGCGATCTGCCGGACCACGGCCAGGTCGTGGGTGATGAAGAGGTAAGTCAGGCCCAGCCGCGACTGCAGGTCCGCGAGCAGGTTGAGCACCTGCGCCTGGACCAGCACGTCGAGGGCGGAGACGGCCTCGTCACAGATGATGACCTCGGGGTCGAGGGCCAGGGCACGGGCGATCGCGACGCGCTGGCGCTGGCCGCCGGAGAGCTCGTTCGGGTAGCGCTGCATGGTGGACTGCGGCAGGGCCACCTGGTCCAGCAGTTCGCGCACCTTCTTTTCCCGGCTGGCCTTGGTCCCGATCTTGTGGGTGCGCAGCGGTTCCTCGATGGTCCGGAAGATGTTGTACATCGGATCGAGGGAACCGTAGGGATCCTGGAAGATCGGCTGGACACGGCGGCGGAACGCGAAGATTTCCTTGGCGTTCAGCGTCGAGGTGTCCACGCCGTCGAACACGATCTTGCCGGAGGTGGGCTGGAGCAGGTTCAGCACCATCTGCGCCACCGTGGACTTGCCGGAGCCCGACTCCCCCACGATCGCCGTCGTCGTGCCGCGCTTGACGCTGAAGGACACGTCGTCCACCGCGGTGAAGTCGGTGGACCGGCCCAGGCCGGAGCGGAGCTTGAAGACCTTGCGGAGGTTCTCGATCTTGAGCACCTCGTCCGGCTTCGCGGCCTCGACCACGCCTTCCTCGGCGGGGGCGAGCAGGTCCTCGGACTCGACGCCCTGCTCCTTGGCGACCTGGATCCGGCGGGACGCCAGCGACGGCGCGGAGGAGACCAGGCGCTGCGTGTACGGGTGCTGCGGGTTGCGCAGCAGTTCCAGCGACGGACCCGATTCCACCACCTGGCCGCGGTACATCACGACCACCTTGTCGGCGCGTTCGGCGGCGAGGCCGAGGTCGTGGGTGATCAGCAGCACGGCGGTGCCGAGCTCGGTGGTCATCTTGTCCAGGTGGTCAAGGATCTGGCGCTGCACGGTCACGTCCAGGGCCGACGTCGGCTCATCGGCGATGAGCAGGCGCGGCTGGCAGGACAGGCCGATGGCGATCAGCGCGCGCTGGCGCATGCCGCCGGAGAACTCGTGCGGGTACTGCTTGGCGCGCCGTGCGGCGTCCGGCAGGCCGGCCTGCGAGAGGACCTTGGCGACGTCGTCGGGACCGTCGGGCAGCCCGTTGGCCTTGAGCGTCTCGCGGACCTGCTGGCCGATCTTCCAAACCGGGTTGAGGTTGGACATCGGGTCCTGCGGGACCATGCCGATGCTGTTGCCGCGCAATTCGATCATGCGCTTCTCGCCGGCGTTGGAGATGTCCTCGCCGTCGAACAGGATCTGGCCGCCGGAGACCCGGCCGTTGGTGGGCAGCAGGCCGATCGCGGCCAGCGCCGTGGTCGACTTGCCCGAGCCGGACTCGCCCACGATCGCGACCGTTTCGCCCGGCATCACGGTGAGGTGGGCGTTGCGGACGGCGTTGACGTCGCCGCCGCCGGTCTTGAAGGTGATCGCCAGGTCCCGGATTTCCAGGAGCGGACGCACGGCGGCCGTTCCCTCTTCACGGATTTCAACAGGGGTGTTCATGGCTTCCCCTTTCATCGCTTGCGCGCTTTGGGATCGAGAGCATCACGGAGGGCGTCGCCCAGCATGATGAAGCTCAGAACGGTGATGGAGAGGGCGATGGCCGGGTAGAGCAGCGGCATCGGGTTCGAGCGCAGGGAGGCCTGAGCTGCCTGGATGTCGTTGCCCCAGGACATCACGCTGGGCGGGAGGCCGATGCCCAGGAAGGACAGCGTGGATTCGGCCACGATGAAGGTACCCAGGGAGATGGTGGCCACGACGATGATCGGGGCCAGCGAGTTCGGCATGACGTGACGCATCAGGGCGCCGAACTTGGAGACGCCCAGGGAACGCGCGGCGGTGACGAAGTCGGCGTTACGGACCTCGATCACGGCACCGCGGGTGATGCGGGCGATCTGCGGCCAGCCGAACGCCATCAGGATCAGCACCAGGGTCCACGCGGTGCGGTTGGAGCGGAACATCGGCAGCTGCATGACGACGATCGCGCCGAGGATCAGCGGCAGCGCGAAGAAGATGTCGTTGATGCGGGCCAGGACCGCGTCAACCCAGCCGCCGTAGTAGCCGGCCAGGGCGCCCATGATACCGCCGATGACCAGGACACCGATGGTGGTGAACAGGCCGACGGTCACGGAGGAGCGCGTGCCGTAGATGACGCGGGCGTAGACGTCGCAGCCCTGCTGGGTGAAGCCCAGCGGGTGGCCGCCGGTGGGGCCGCCGTCGGAGTTGGCCAGCTGGCAGGCCTCGGAGGTGGGGTCGATGCCGGAGAACAGTCCCGGGAAGAGGGACACGGCCACGACCACCAGGATCAGGAACGCGGAGATCAGGAACAGCGGCTGCTTGCGCAGGTTGCGCCAGGCCTCGGCCCAGAGGCTCAGGGGTGCCTGGTCCTCCTTGACCTTGTCCGTGGCCTGCAGCGGGGTCTCGGAGAAGTCGGCGACGAAGTGCTCGATGTGGCGTGGGGCGGGCATCGAAGCGTCCTGCCGTGCGGGATTGGTTTCAGGAGTCATAGCGGATCCTCGGGTCAAGCCAGGCGTAGAGCAGGTCAACGAGCAGGTTGGAGAGGCAGTAGATCAGCACCAGGACGGTGACGATCGAGACCACCGTGGGTCCCTCGCCGGAGAGCACGGCCCGGTAGAGCCGGTTGCCGACGCCGGGCACGTTGAAGATGCCTTCGGTGACGATCGCGCCGCCCATCAGGCTGCCCAGGTCCGCGCCCAGGAAGGTGATGACGGGGATCAGGGAGTTGCGCAGGATGTGCACGCGGACCACGCGGAACCGGGAGAGGCCCTTGGCGGTGGCGGTGCGCACGTAGTCGGCGTTCATGTTCTCGATCACCGAGGTGCGGGTCAGGCGCAGCACATACGCGAAGGAGCCCAGGCCCAGCACGATCGCAGGCAGGATCAGGTCCTGCACCGTGGCCGCGGAACTGACCGTGGGCTTGGCCCAGCCGAGCTGGACGCCGATGGTGAACTGCAGCAGGAAGCCAAGGACGAAGATCGGGATGCCGATGACGATCAGGGACGCCACGAGGACGGTCGCGTCAAAGAGCTTGCCCTTCCGCAGGCCGGCGATCAGGCCGAAGATGATGCCGAAGACGGCCTCGAAGATCAGCGCCATGATGGCCAGGCGGGCGGTAACCGGGAACACCTCGCCCAGCACGGCGGCGATGGGACGGCCGGAGAAGTCCTGGCCGAGGTCGAAGGTGAAGATGCTCTTGAGGTAGAGCAGGTATTGGATCCAGAACGGCTGGTCCAGGTGGTACTGCGCGCGGAGCTTCGCGGCGACGGCCTCGTTGACCGGCTTGTCGCCGAAGAGGGCGACGATCGGGTCACCGGGGAGGCTGAAGACCAGGAAGTAGACCAGCAGCGTTGCGCCCAGGAAGACGGGGATCAGTTGGAGAAAACGCTTGAGGATGTAAGTCGCCATCAGCGAAGCACACCCTTGTCAGCAGGCATCCGGTCCAGGGATGCGGCGGAGTTGTTCATCGAAGAACCTTTTCACTTTGGACTGCAGCCCGGCGCCGGGTCGGTCACAGAGGACGGGCTGCAGAGTTCACCCGAGGCGGTGGCCGTCAGGGCGGACTGTCAGGGAGAACTTGCGGGGATCTGTCCGGAAAACAGAATGGAAGCAGAACAACGGCGGAGGCCCCAATCCAGGCAGCCCCCGCCGTCGTTCAGTTATTTACTTGCCGCTGATGTTGTAGTACAGCGGGACGCCGTCCCAGCCGTAGTCAACGTTGGTGACCTTGTCGCTCCAGCCGCCCTGGGCAACCTGGTACCACAGGGGGATGGCCGGAAGGTCGGTCAGGAGGATTTCCTGAGCCTTGTTCATGGCCTTGTTGCCGTCGGCGACGGTGGAGGCGTTCAGGCCGTCGGAGATGGCCTTGTCGAACGTCGGGTTCGCGTACTTCGCGTCGTTGGAGCCGGCACCGGTCTTGTAGATCGGGCCGAGGAAGTTGTACAGCGACGGGTAGTCGGCCTGCCAGCCGGCGCGGATGGCACCGGTCAGGGTCTTGGCGGTGGCGTCGTTGCGGGCTTCCTTGAACGTGGCGTAGGGCTTGCCCTCAACCTTGATGCCGAGGGTGTTCTTCAGCTGGTTCACAACAGCCTCAACCCATGCCTTGTGGCCGCCCTTGTCGGCGTTGTAGGCGATGGTGAAGGTCTTGTCAGCGTCCCACTTCTGGATCGCGTCGGCCTTGGCCCAGGCGTCCTTGGCCTTGGTGGCGTCGAACTTCAGGTTGTCCGAACCCGGGATCGAGTCGCTGTAGCCGTCCAGCACGGGGGCGGTGAAGTCCTTGGCGGGCTGGCGTGCACCGTTGAAGATGACCTTGGTGATCTCATCGCGGTTGATGGCCATGGAGATGGCCTGGCGGCGCAGCTTGCCGGCCTCGCCGCTCCACTCCGGCAGGTATTCCGGGATGGCGATGGTCTGGTTGCCGGCGTACGGCTTGTTGATGGTGCGGTCACCCAGGTCGGACTTGTAGTTCTTCAGGGCGCTCGTCGGGATGGTCTGCAGGATGTCCAGGTTGTTGGACAGCAGGTCCTGGTACGCGGCGTCGTCGTTCTGGTAGATCTTGAACGTCACGCCGGCGTTCTTGGCCTTGCGCGGGCCGTTGTAGTCCGGGTTCGGGACCAGCTGGATCTGCACGTTGTGCTGCCAGCCGCCGTCCGCCATCTTGTACGGGCCGTTACCGACCGGCTTCTCGCCGAAGCCCTTCGGGTCCTTCAGGGCACCGGACGGGACCGGCACGAAGGCGGTGTAGCCCAGGCGCAGCGGCCAGTCGGATTCCGGCTGGGAGAGTTCAACGGTGAAGGTCTGGTCGTCAACGACCTTCAGGCCGGACATGGTCTCGACCGTGGAGCCTTCCTTGCTGGCCTCGTCGTAGCCCTTGATGGACTCGAAGAAGCCACCGCTGAGCTGTGCGTTCTTCGCGGCGGCACCGAAGTTCCAGGAGTCAACGAAGGTCTTGGCCGTGATGGCCTCGCCGTTCGTGAACTTCTGGTCCTTCTTGATCTTGATCGTGAAGTGCTGGCCGTCCTTGCCCTCGATGGACTCAGCCAGTTCGTTCACGGGCTTGCCGTTGGGGTCGTAGCTGACCAGACCGGAGAACATCATGTCGATGACCTTGCCGCCGCCAACTTCATTGGTGTCGGCGGGCATCAGCGGACGCTGGGGCTCGGAACCGTCAGCAATGATGACCTTGCTGGTGTCGCCACCGGTGCTGCCGCCGGCGGTGTTGGAACCGCCGCCGCCGCAACCGGTCAGGGTCATGGCAGCGATAGCCACCAGGCCCAGTGCTTTGGAAGTGCGCGAAAAACGCATTCCTCCTCCTAAGAGTTGTGGGAGTTCTGCGGGAGAGACTTGTGCTTCCCGGCAGGCGCGGGCACAGGGATATCCCTGTGACGTGGCCTACATATGGAAGTAGCCTAACCGCAAGATGTCCAGATCATGGAACTCCGTTGCCAAACCGTGACTCGACAGCACTGTGACGGCTAGCGTCAAGCGCAACGTATTTCAAGTCACAGATTACTGGCTGGTAGGATACGTGCCCGCTTCTCCCGTTCCTCGTGGATTCCCTCCCTGTTGCCCCTTTCCTAACCGCTCTCCTAGCTGGCGCCCGAGAGCAGCTGGGCCCGCAGCTCGCGCCGCTCCCGTTGCTTCTCCGGGTCCGGCAGCGGCACGGCGGCCAGCAGGCGCTGGGTGTACGGCTCCTGGGGGTTGCGCAGGATCTGGTCGCGGCTGCCCTGTTCGACGATCCGGCCCCGCTGCATGACGCAGATGCGGTCGGCGAGGACGTCGACGACGGCGAGGTCGTGGGTGACGAAGAGGCAGGCGAAGCCGAGTTCCTTCTGAAGGTTCTGGAACAGCTCCAGCACCTTGGCCTGGACCGAGACGTCGAGGGCGGAGGTGGGTTCGTCGGCCACCATCAGCTTCGGCTTCAGGGACAGGGCCCGGGCGATGCCGACGCGCTGCTTCTGGCCGCCCGAGAGTTCGTGCGGGTAGCGGTTGCGGTAGTTGCGCGGCAGCTCCACCTGGTCCAGCAGCGCCTCGATCCGGGTTTGCAGCTCGGCACCCTTCGCGACGCCGGCCAGGAACATTGGCTCGCCGATGCTCTCGCCGATGGGCAGGCGGGGGTTCAGCGAGGAGGACGGGTCCTGGAAGACCATGCCTACGTGGCGGCGCATCTCGTGCAGCTGCCGCCCGTTGCGCTTGGCGGCGGAGATGTCCTGCCCCACCACCTTCATGGTGCCGGCCGCGACGGGCAGCAGGCCGACGGCGGCGCGTCCGATGGTGGTCTTGCCGGAGCCCGACTCCCCCACCAGGCCGACGACCTGGCCCGGGTAGATCGCCAGGTTGGCGCCCTCCACCGCGCGGAAGGCCGGCACCCGGCCCTGCTTGGGGTATTCGATCGCGACGTCGGTCAGTTCCAGGACCGGGTCGCCCTGCGGCTTGGCGGTCTCCGCGGCGGCGGCGAGGGCCGCGGCGTTGGCCCGTTCCCGGCGGAGGAGTTCCTCGTGCGGGATGGCCTCGAGGTCGGCCTGGGTGGCGGCGGCGAGGGCCGCGGTGACGTCAACGTCACCGTCGGCCTCCCCGCCCTGGCCCAGGTGCGGCACGGCGTCCAGCAGCGCCTTGGTGTACTCGTGCTGCGGGTTGTGGAAGATCTCCGCCGCCGTGCCGGTCTCCACAATTACGCCGCGGCGCATGACCGCGATCCGGTCCGCGAGGTCGGCGACGACGCCCATGTCGTGGGTGATCAGGACGATCGCGCTGTCGAGCTTGTTGCGGAGGTTCCGCATCAGGTCCAGGATTTCGGCCTGGACGGTGACGTCGAGGGCCGTGGTGGGCTCGTCGGCGATCAGCAGCTTGGGGTCGCAGGAGAGCGACTGGGCGATCATTGCACGCTGCCGCTGGCCGCCGGAGAGCTGGTGCGGGTAGGAGCGGAAGGCCTTCTCCGGATCCGGCAGCTCCACCAGCTCGAGCATCCGCACGGCCCGTTCCCTGGCCTGGTCCGGGGAGACCTCGTTGTGCAGCCGGATGGTTTCCACGATCTGCGCCCCGACGGTGTAGACCGGGTTCAGTGCGGTCATCGGCTCCTGGAAGATGACGGCGACGTCCTTGCCGCGGACGGCCCTGATGTTGGCTTCGCTGCCGCCCAGGAGTTCCTTGCCGGCCAGCTTGACGCTGCCGTTGACGCGGCTGTTGCTCGGCAGCAGGCCCAGCAGCGCCATGGAGCTGGCGCTCTTGCCGGAGCCGGACTCGCCGACGATCGCGAGGACCTCGCCGGCGCGGACCTCGTAGTTCAGCCGGATGGCGGCCGGGACCCATTTCTTGTCCACGCCGAAGTCGACGCTGAGGTCGCGGACCTCCAGGACGACGTCGCCCTTGCCGGGGGCGGAGGGCTGCGCCGGGTCCACGGTGATGAAGTCAGTCATGATGGGGTGTTCCTTCCGCCGGGCCGCCGCACCGGGAATTTAGTGCGTTCGGCCGGAATGCTGAAATATGGGGGGCATGAGCACAGCGCCCGATGCCGGAAACGTCGAAATCTTCAAGGCCCGGACCAATAAATGGTTCGCCGGCCTGGCCTGGGGTGTGGGGCTGCTGGGCCTGGTCGTGACGGTGGCCTCGGCCGGTCCCGCGGGGCTGCTGGGCACCGCTCCCCTGCTGCTGGTGGCCTTCCTGGGCTGGCAGTTCTTTTGGCTTCCCGCCGTCGTGGTGCACGACGGCGGGGTCACCCTGGAGAACCCGTTCCGGTCCGTCGAGGTGCCGTGGGCGGCGCTGGTGCACGTGGACACCCGCTACGCCCTGACGCTCGTGACGGCACAAAAGAGCTACGCCGCGTGGGCAGCCCCCGCGCCGGGCATCTGGGGCGGCCGCAACGCCCGCCCCGAGGACCTGCGCGGGCTGCCGGACACCAGCTACGGCCCGGGCAACTCGGTGCGCCCGGGAGACCTGAAGACCACCGACTCGGGCCAGGCCGCCCGGCTGGTGCGCGGCCGCTGGCAGGCTCTGGTGGAGAGCGGCGCCCTGGCCGCCGGCGAGGCCGCCACCACCGCGGTGTCCGTGACCCCGCGGTGGGCGGCGATCGCCGTCGCCGTGGTGCTGCTGGCGGCCAGCGTCTGGACCGTCGCCGCCGTCTAGCCTGCGGCCCGGGTTCGGGGCTGTCACCTTAGTCGTCCTTGGTGCCATCGAAGGCGGTGACCGCGGACTTTTCCGCTGCCGGCGAGGCACCCGCTGCAGCGGGAGAACCGGCGGGGGTGCCCGCGGCGGCGTCGGCTTCGCGGGCCTTCTTGGCGTTGAACTTCTTCTGCCGCGGGTCGAAGGCATCCCGCAGCCCGTCGCCGATGAAGTTGATGCTCAGGCAGATCAGCACGATGAACAGGCCGGGGAACCAGAACAGCCAAGGCCGGGTGGCGAAGGCCTGCTGGTTCTGCGAGATGAGCAGGCCCAGGGACGTGTCTGGGGCCTTGACCCCGACGCCCAGGAAGCTCAGCGCGGTCTCGGTGAGGATGGCCGCGGACATGGTCAGGGTGACGTTGACGATCAGGACGCCGACGGCGTTGGGCAGGATGTGCTTGAAGATGATCCGGGCGTTGCTGGCACCGGAGATCCGGGCGGCGTCGACGAATTCGCGTTCCCGCAGGGACAGGAACTCGCCGCGCATGAGCCGGGCGAGGCTGACCCAACTGATCAGGCCGAGGAAGATGCCCAGGGCCAGGACGCCGTTGCTGCTGGCGAAGGAAGCGAACCAGCTGCCGGAGTCGCGCCGGCCGGCCATCTGCGCCATGACCGCCGCGAGCAGCAGCGCCGGGATGATGATGATGACGTCGGTGAGGCGCATCAGGATGGCCTCGGCCCAGCCGCGGAAGTAGCCGGAAATCGCCCCGACCAGGACGCCGAGCAGGCCGGCGATCAGGCCGATGACCACCATGACGGTGATGGACTGCTGCGCTCCGCGCATGGTCATGGCGAACAGGTCGCGGCCGATCCGGTCCTGGCCGAAGGGGTGCTCGCCCCAAGCCAGCGGCCAGAGCGAGGAGGTGGGGGCGCCGTCGTTGACCAGGGCGGAGACCTGCTCGTGGTTGTACTTCCACCAGCCCGGGATGCCGAGGTAGCCCACGGAGGTGAAGGCCATCAGAAAGATGATGGCGAAGACCACCAGGCCGATGATCGCGCCGGTGTGGCCGAGGAAGCGCTTGCGTACGATCTGGCCCTGGCTCAGGCCCTTGGCCTCGAGGACGGGTTCTATGCCGGCCGCGGGGGCACCCTTGAGGGCCGCGTCCTCGGCCATGATTTCGTCTTGCTGGCTTGGCTGGCTCATGCTTTTACCCTTACGCGCGGATCAAGTGCGGAGTAGGCGAGGTCCGCAATGAGGTTGAAACCCATGGCCGTGATGGCCACACAGACGAAGACGCCCATGACCGGGTTGGGATCGGTGTGGGAGATGCCGTCCAGGAACAGGAAGCCCATGCCGCGCACCGAGAACACGGATTCGGTGATGACGGCGCCGCCGATCAGGCCGCCGATGTCGAAGGCCACGATGGTGGCGATGGGGATCAGGGCGTTCCGGAAGGCGTGCCGCATGACCACTGTCCGTTCCGAGACGCCCTTGGCGCGGGCGGTGCGGATGTAGTCCATGTTCATGATTTCCAGCATCGAGGCCCGGGTGAAGCGGGTGTAGCTGGCCAGAGAGATGAGGATCAGGGCCATGGTGGGCAGGATCAGGTGGGTGAAGGAGTCCAGGCCCAGGATCCAGAAGTCGCCCTCGATGTTGGGGGTGCCGGCGCCGATCGTGGCGATCGGGCGGCCGCGGACGCGGCTGTTGTCGAAGTAGCTCGGCCAGGCCTGCATGAACCGGTCCAGCAGGATCATTCCGCCGACCAGGAACGAGGTGATCGCGGCGGCGCGCATGGACTGGCCGCGGTCGTAGCCGCCCATCAGGTAGCCGATGCCCAGGCCCACCAGGACGGCGGCGACGGCCAGCAGCACGATCATCAGGAAGGTCGCCTGGTCCAGCAGCGGCTGGACCACGAAGTAGAGGACGACGCCGACGGCGACGGCGATCAGCGAGGATTGCAGCGCCTTGCGGTTTTTCAGGCCCGCGGAGAGCAGGGTGACGGCGAAGGCGATGCCGACGCCCGCGATGGCGATCACCACTGGTCCGAGGCCCGGGTTCTTGAACCAGAGGGTCGCGGAGAAGTAGATCAGGACGGCGCTGACGAAGGCAAATACGACGGCGCCGACGGTGAGCCGCCGCCGCAGTGCGCCGCCGGCGGCGACGGCGACGATTACGCCGAGCACCAGGCCGATGGCCAAAGCTACGGGGAGCGGGACGTCGGGGTCCCTTAGGAAGTTGTTGAAGCCGATGGCGCCGAATTCCTTGAGCAGGACGGCGACCCAGAAGATCGGCAGCGAGAAGAACAGAAACGCCATGAAGGTGACGCCGTAGTCCAGGGCGCTGTATTGGCGCAGGGCGGTGATGATGCCGAGTGTGATGCCGATCAGGATGGCCAGGATGGTGGCACCGGTGACCAGCGTCAGGGTCTGTATCAGGGCGTGGCCGAGGGCGTCCGTGACGGGCTGCCCGGCGATGTTCTTGCCCAAGTCGCAGGAGTTGGCGAACGGCACCAGGCACTGGGCCGCTCCGCCGAGCCAGCGGAAGTAGCGCACAGGGGCGGGGACGTCGAGCTGCAGCAGCTGCGTCCGGGCATCCATCAGGGCCTGTTTCTGCGGGGAGTTATTGACCCGGAATTCCTCCAGGGGGTCTCCGGACGCCGCCGTCAGGAGGTAGACCAGGAAGGAAGCGCCGAGAAGGATGAGGGCGGCCGTCATGAGCCGCCGGACTACGTAAGTCACCATGGGAGTACAACCTCGGTATTCAGGTCCTGGGATTGCCGGGACCGGTTGCTGGGTTCGCGCCGGCTGCGGGGATACGGCGGGCCAAACCTCTGTGGGGTGCCGCTAGAAAGGCGTCGGGACCGTGGAGCCTTGGTCCCGACGCCTTTCGCCAGCACGTGTTACTTGCGGTCGTCGGCTACTTCTGAGCCCACTCCCAGAAGTTCCACCAGACGCCGGTCTGGTTCGGCATGTACTTCACACCGGTGATGCGGTCGGAGTAGGCGTCAACGCCCACTGCCTGGAACAGCGGCAGACCGTACGCGGAATCCCAGATCTTCTTGTCGATCTGCTGGATGAGGCCGTCCTGCTTGCTCTTGTCGGTGGTGACGATCAGCTCGTCCATCAACTTGTCAGCATCCTTGTCGGAGAACTTGTTGAAGTTGGAGTCGTTGCCGGTCTTGAAGATCTGCGGGACGCCGGAAACGCCGACACCCGGGTTGATCCAGCCGAAGATGGTGGCGTCGTAGCCACCCTTGCCCAGGGCCTTGCCCCAGTCGGACTTGCCGAGACCGCCGTCGACGATCTTGAAGCCGGCCTTGGCGGCGGACTCGCGGATCAGGGAGAAGGCGTCAACGCGGTTGGGGTTGTCCTTGTTGTACATGATGCGGACTTCGGGGGTGGCACCGTTGAGCAGCTTCTTGGCGCCGTCGATGTCGACGTCCTGGTACGCGGAGGAGCCGTTGTTCTTGACCGAGTCGGCGTAGGCGGCCTGGTCCGGAACGAACAGCTGGGAGTCAAGCGGCTTGGCCTTGTCGTCCAGCTTCTTGACGATCTTGTCGACGATGTCCTTGCGCGGGACGGTCTTCATGAACGCCTCGCGGACGTTCTTGTCCGCGAACGGGCCGCTGTAGTTCAGGTCGATGTGATCGTAGGAGAGCTGGTTGCCCTGGTCGACGGTCACGCCTTGGCTCTGCAGCGCCTTGAGCTGGTCCACCGTGTCGGCGGAGGCCTGCGGGGCGATGATGTCCGCTTCGCCGTTCTTCAGCGCCTGGACCTGGGCGGCGGAGTCGCCGATGTAGCGGACGGTGATTTCGTCCAGCTTGGCGTCCGGGCCCCAGTTGTAGTCCTTATTCTTGACCATGGTCAAGGACTGGTCCTGGTTGATGGTCTTGACGACGTACGGGCCATTGGAGAGGAAGAGCTCCGGGTCGGCCGGCAGGGTCTTGGTGTCGAAGCCGGTGTTCCAGAGGTCCGACATGGCCTTGAGCTGCGCATTGGCGGGCTTCGGGGCCTTGGAGTCGCCGCGGGGCATGCCCTTGAGCAGGCTCACGAACGCCTTGGCGTCGGCCAGGCCGGCCTTCTTGGCCAGGACGTGCGCGGGGATGTCGATGCCCGGGCCGCCGAGGGCGATTTCCCAGTCGGCGAACGGCTTGGAGTACTTGATGGTCATCGACTTGCCGTCGTCGCTCAGCTCCGGGAAGTCGGTGAGCGCCAGGCCGGTGGGGTCACCGGCGTAGGAGAAGTAGGAGGTACCGGTCTTCGCATCGGCGTCTGCGTCGTTGTAGTAGCCGGAGAAGGCCGCCCACTGCAGCAGGAGGTCGGCGGTGGTGACGGGGGTGCCGTCGGACCACTTCACGCCGTCGTTGATAGTGTATTTCACCGTCAGCGGGTTATCGGAGGTCTTCTCCATCTTGCCGAACTTTTCGTTGCGGACAACGTTCAGCTTGTTATCGATGTAGTAGAAGCCCGAGTGGGTGGCGTAGCTGACCTTCGAGTTGATGTCAGTGTTGCCGTCGGCGGTGTTCGGGTTGAACGTGTTGAACGCGTTAACCTCGACGACCGTTGCCGATCCGCCGGTTTTGCCTGCCGCGGCTGACGACGACGGGGTTGACCCGCCGCTGTTGCCGGCGCAGGCGCTGAGTGCGAGTGCAGCTGCCGCTGCCACCCCCACCGCTTTGGAAATACGACCGAAGCGCATTCCGCCTCCTTGTTTCTGTGGTGTGGATGAGACCTGCGCCAACGGCACCGGCCAGACGCCCACACTCCCCCAGCGGCAGTGTGGTTCGTCTCACATGGCATGAACTGTAAACCCGGGATAGGGCGGAATGGTGGGAAATTCGGACAGCACTATCGTTCGTTATCGAGCTGTAACAAAATATGATTCCGCCGTGTAAATTTTGTGAAAATTCGTTGACGAATACGTTACCGGGGGCTATTGACGGCCCGGCAGAAATCCGCTTGACGGCGCCCGCACGAGCTCTCCCAGTTAAGCGGTAATTACCGGGCTCCCCGTGAAGTGAGCCGGTTCCCCGGATTGCCGCCCGCCAGCAGGGCCTCCGCGCGGCTCCGGTGGCGGGCCCGGGTCTCCGGATCCATCCCGTCCAGCAACGAAACGACCACCCGCGACCGTGGGTTCGCGGCGAACACCTCCCGGTGGTCCGCGATGAACGACCAGTACAGCCCGTCCCAGTCCGCGGCCCACTCTCCCGGCGGGAGGTCCGACATCTTCTTCAGGTAGTTACTGCCGGAGACGTAGGGCTTGGTGGTGATGGCGTCCCCGGCCGCGAACTGGCTCATGGCGTAGACGTTGGGGACCATCACCCAGTCGTAGGCGTCGATGAACAGTTCCATGAACCACTCGTAGACGGCATCCGGGTGTATGCGCAGCAGGGACATGGCGTTGCCGAGGACCATCAGCCGTTCGATGTGGTGGGCGTAGCCGGTGGCCAGGACGCGGGAGATCACCAGGTCCACCGGCGCCAGGCCGGTGCCCGCGTCCCACCAGCCCTCACCCAGTTCATTCCGATGGCCCAGCCGGTTTGCGCTGCGCAGGGCACGGCCGCCGGTGCGGTAGGTGGCGCGCATGTATTCGCGCCAGCCGATGACCTGCCGGATAAAGCCTTCCACCGAGGCCAGGGGCGTAGCCTCTGAGGCTCCGTCCAGAACGGCCTCGATCACCTCCCGTGGGTCCAGCAGGCCGACGTTCAGTGCCGGGGTAAGCAGGCCGTGGGCGATGAACGGGTGCACGGCGGAGATGGCGTCCTCGTAGGGTCCGAAGTCGTTCAGCCGGTCCCGGACGAATTCACGCAGATGGTCCCGGGCCTCCCCGGCGCTGGTGGGCCAGGCGAAAAGCTTCGGGTCCCCGGGGGCGTCCGGGAACTCCCTGGCCACCCAGTCGATCGCGTCGGCGACGTCGCGGTGCTGGCCGGCCTGCGGGCCGCCGTCGGGCTGTTCCGTCGCGGGTCCGTCCAGTCCCGTCAGGTCGAAGCTGCCCTGCGGCTCGACGGCGGGGTGGCCGGCGAACCGGCCCACCGTGGCGGGGGTATAGCCGCGCGGCAGCTTCTTGCGGTTCTCCGCGTCGAAGGACCACTTGCCGCCCACGGGCCGGCCACCGTCCATCAGGAGGTCCAGCCTGCGGCGCTGCCACACGTAGAAGTCGTGCATGCGTGCGGTTTTCCCGGCAAACCAGTTGTCGATGTCCCGGCGGCTGGTGAGGAAGTTCGGGGTCTCCAGCACGTCGGCCACGCGCGGCCGGTAGCCGCCGTCGTTCAGGGCGGCGTCGAGGTCCCGCTCCAGCCAGTCGTCGACGACGTCGAACCACGTCACCCCGGATGGGCGGCGGCTGCGGACCAGCTCGGCCAGCTGATCGCCGGAGGGCCGCCCGGCGTCGCTGGCCAGGACCTCCACCTCGAAGCCGCGGCCGCGCAGCCGGCGGGCGAATCGGGTCATCGTGGCCCGGTGCAACACCAGCTTCTGGGCATGGAACGAGTACTGGCGGAACATCAGATCGTGCTCGATCAGTACGAACACGGTGCCGGCCGCCGCGTCCAGGTGCTGGTCGAACAGCTGGTGCGGGAGGACAAGGCGCAGTTCCGGGCCGGGGCTCATGACCCAACGATAAAGGACTCCGCGCGGCGGTCCCCGGCCTCAGCCCTGAGTCAACCCTGAGTCAAACCAAGTCCAGGGCCTTGAGGACGCGGGCGACGCGGGCCCGCTGCTCCGTGTCCAGCCCCCGGATGGGCAGCGGAAGGCTCGGCCCCTGGACGAAGCCCAGCTGTTCGGCCACCGCCGCAACAACGCGGAGGCTGCCGCCGAACTCCTGGAAGAGTTCCCACAGCGGGCCCAGCCGCGTGGACTCCGCCGCCGCGTCCGCGGCCCTTTCCTCCTGGACGGCCCGCGTGATGGTGAGCGCAGGCCCGGGCAGCGTCCCGGCGATCACGGAGTACCAGGCGTCGCAGCCAGCTGCCAGCCCGGCCGCAGCGGAAGCATCCCCGGAGATGCCGATGGTGACATGGGCGGGGATGACGGCACGGATCTTCGCGACCCGCGCTCGGGCCTCCGCCGGTCCGGCGGGGACGGCCGGGATCTTGATCGAAGCGATCCCCGGGAGCGCCGCGATGTCCGAGTACAGGTCGGTGGTGAAGGTGAAGTGGGTGGTCCCGGGATTGTCGTAGACAATGACGGGCAGCCCCGTGTGCCCCGCGACCGTCTCGAAGAGCCCAAAGACGTCGTCCGCGGTGAGTGGCTGGTAAGTTATCGGGGCGAGCAGGACTCCTGCGGCGCCGGCGCCTTCAGCGGCGTCGATATGGCGGAGGACGTCTGAGGTGCGAAGCGCGCCCACCCCGACGAACACCGGCACGTCGCCGGCGTTGGCGACCGCCAGGCGTGCCACACCGGCCCGCTCCTCCGGGCTGAGGTAGGCGTAGGAGCCGGTGGACCCGAGGGCCGTGATCGAGTCAACCCCGGCCGCGGCCAAGCGCCGGACGAGGCCACCGAACGCACCCTCATCAACCGCGTCCCGTGTCAGCGGCGTCAGAGGGAAGGCACTCAGGCCGGTAAAGCTGGGGTTCACTGGATGCTCCTTGCCATGGCGGCCCACTGTATAGGCGGGCCCGAAGGGCAGCGGCCGGCCCTTGCGCCTAGAATACTGACATGCCCACACGTGTTCACGAGTTTGACTGGCCAGACCGGGTGGTCGTCGGCACCATCGGCGTTCCGGGCGCGCGGACGTTTTACCTCCAGGTGAACGCCGGGTCGCAGACGGTGAGCATCGCCCTCGAGAAGCAGCAGTCGGCCCAGCTGGCGGAGAAGATCGACGAGATCCTCGACCAGCTCTTCACCGTCGACGGCAATCCCTTCAGCGTGCCGACCAGCACACCGGTCGAACTGGTCGACAACGATCCGCTGGCACCCGTCCAGGAGCAGTTCCGCGCCGGTGCCATGACGCTGGGCTGGGACCCGACGACGGCACAAATCATCATCGAGGCCTACCCGATCACCGACGTCGACGCCGATGAGGACGATGATTCGTTCGACGACGACGCGGACGACCGCGAGATGCTCCTGGTGCGCATGCCGGTGGGAACCGCGCGGGCCTTCGCCAAACGCACCCGGGAGATCGTGGGAGCCGGGCGTCCGACCTGCCCGCTCTGCGGCTACCCGATGGACCCCGACGGTCACACCTGCACCCTTCCCGGCATGTGATTTCCCCTGGGAAGGCCAGGTTCTTCCGGCCCCTCGGGTCTTTCTTCAGTGGGTCAGGGCGCGCCGCCCGCGAAGGCCGTGCTGGGAAGGTCTTTCTCGCCGTCAACGATGGCCGTGACAATTCGGGCGGCCACCGCGTCCGGGTCCAGCGCCGCGCCGAATTTCGGTGCCTGCCCGGCGATCGGATGCTCGGACAGCGCGGTGCCGGTATGGCCCGGCCTCGCGTCCAGGATCCGGATCCCGGCGCGGCGGAACTCACGGCCGGCAGCCACCGCGAAGGCGGCGAGCCCGGCCTTCGAGGCCGAGTAGGGCGCCAGCCCTGCGACGGGCGCCTCTGCGACAACCCCGCTCAGGGTGACGACGAACGGCTCCCGGCCCGCCCTCGCCGACTCCGCCAGGTGCGGCTGGGCCCCGGCTATCAACTCGATGACACTGGTGGTGTTCACGGCGAAGAGTTCGTCCACCGTTGCCGGGTCTAGGTCGGCCGCTGCGCCGAAGGCGACAACACCCGACGCCACCACCATCCCGTCCAGCCGGCCGTGCTGGGCCATCACGCCCTCAAGCACTTCCCTGACCGCCGCGGGCGCGCGCAGATCCTGTCCGCCGGAGCGCGAGGACCGGACCACGGCGGCTCCGCCGTCCTCCAACCGGGCGGCGATGCGCGACCCGAGCCCTCCCGTGGCACCCAGCACCAGAACAACTGCACCCTCAAGTGTCGTCATGGCTCGATCCTAGTGCCCCGAGTGGAAAGGGTGGCCAGTTCCCCGCCACTACCAACCTGTCCCGCTACGCAGTCCTGCCCCGCCTGGATGCCCGGACGATCAAGGCCACTACCCCCGCCGCGACCGCGGCTCCCGCGACGGCCAGCAGAATCGTGTTCCTCGATGCCGGAGCGGACGTGTTTGCCGGGGCTTCCAGGCCGCGCCTCGCGACTTCGGGCACGTTCCAGTCTGAAGCTGAGGGGAAGATTCCCGGCGGCAGCTTCTCCCTACGGAGCTCGCGGCGCGTCTCGAGACGCTCCCGGACCTGTTCATTCGGCGCGGCGACGACGTCGTCCGCGGCCAGGGCCGTGGGGAAGTCGATGATGTACGGCTCACCGTAGTAGGCCGACGATGCCACGGACTCCAGCCACGTAAAGGGCGGTTCGTCCACGCCGTGGTCGGCGAAAGCGGCCCGCAGCCGCTTGATGATCTCGTCGTGGCTCCTGCCCTTGGAGTCCTTACTGACCTCGAAGATCGCCAGCTGGAGCTGCAGCTTCGCCTCGGCGTCCGGGTCGTTCGCCGCCGGGTCTTGGCCGGTCGGGTCCTCGACCGGCAGTTTGGCGTTCACGTCGGCGGACTTGCTCTGGTCAGGATTCATGGGGTTCCTTTCGTCGTGCCTGTCATCGCGGACTACGCAGCCACAGTGCGGCCTAGGCGCCATTATCCTCGACGTTACCGAGAGCGACCTGAGCAGCATCCCGATACCCATGGAGGCAGGAAGGGAAACCCGAATAGGAGGCATTCACAGGGAACGGCCCTTGAAGGGGTCAGGCCGCCAACAGAAGCTCCGTAAGCGACATCTCAAGGTTGCGCTGCGCCGCGTCGAGATAACTCTGAGCGCTGGATCAAAGACCGAGCCCGGCAAACGTACCGGGGCACTCTTTACCAGGCGGGCGGTTCATCAGCAGCTCACCAATCGCTCCCGGGATCATTCGCATGCCCCGAGTTCCCTGACAAATCGCCTGAGCTGTCCGCCCTGCTCCGTGAGGCGTATCCCCCATGACTCACTTCGTGTGCCCCCCTCTAACGTCGGTCCGTTGCTTCTGAACTCTTGTCAGCCGATCAGGTAAGCACATCCGCGCCCGTCCGAGGCGGCCGTGCTGGCGAAGACTTTCGCTCTATCAAGGAAAGCGTTGACGTAGGCCGCCTCGGACTCCAGCGTGTGGCCGGGCGAGCAGGACCCGCCCAGAGCGACGTTGATGGCGTGGCCGTCGATCGCCTCAAGGTCTCTGGCGATCAATGCGACTTCGTGCGGCGGAAGCGCGCGCACCCAAGGGTGCCAGGTAAGACCATCGCCGGCGTGTGTCACATGTCCTTCGAACATCCGGTAGGAAGCTCGGGCCGCAGCACCTGGCGAGGGCGGACCAGTGAGCCGCTGCAAATACGGCCATGCTTTGTCGAGGTAGAGGAGGTCACGCTCCGGCAGGGATTGCCGGAGGTCTGTATAGCCCTGAATGAAGCCACGCTCAAGGCCGAACGCATCCGCGAGCGGGTCGGGGCCGATCACGGTGCGTGGATCAGCAAGTGCTTGCGCCGCCTGATCACTGTCAAATGCGTAGGCGTAGTACCGGATTCCCATGGAACTAATCCTGCACGGACAGCAGGCTGCGCCCATCAGGGTTCTACCGTATGTGGATGACTCGGGGATCCGGATCGACAGCGGTTAGACCTCCACGTCCGGCCTGCCTTCGCATGAGGCCAAGGTCCTTCCCTACCGTCCCAGCGAGCGGCTAATTTGCCTGAGGGCGGCATCATAGGCCGCTTCCCACGTCCAGCCAGCCGCCGGCGCCCCGGCAATTTCCAGTGACACCATCCCATGCACTTGGCCCCACACCGCGCCCACCATCGAGGCGATCTCATCCCCCGGGGCTCCGGGCAGCGCAGCCTCGACTGCGGCGAACAGCGGCTCCATCGCCGGTTCAGCGGCTCCGGGTGTCGGCCGGCAAGGCACCTGGCTGGTCAGCGCCCCCCCGAACATCAGGCCGTAGAGGACAGGATGCTCCAAGGCCCAGGCCCGATAGGCCAGCCCTAATGCTTCGACGCCGCCGTCGGCCGCGTCCCTCTGGGAGGCAGCGAAGGACGCGAAGCCGTCGTCGAGTACGGCACTCAGCAGTTCCGCTTTACCCCCGAAGAGTGAATACACCGCCGTCGTCGATGTCCCCGCGGCAGCGGCCAGACCGCGCAGCGATACGCCCGCGGCGCCGTCGCGGGCGATCAGGGAGGCGGCGGCGTCGAGCAGCCTCCGCCGCAGGTTGTCGTCATGAACTACGGGTCTTGCCATGGGACCAGTATTCCATAACACTGTTCTGTAACACTGTTATGGAAAGGAATGAGACATGACGGATCACGTTCACACAGGGCGATTCACGGCGGCTCCCGAAGGACCGGTGACAGTCTTCCTGATCGGGATGCGGGCGAACCGATGGTGGAAACTCGGGAAGGTGGCACAGGTGGCGGCGTCCATGCCCACGATGCTTGGCTACCTGGCCAGGACGCCGGAGGCCGGGCTGCTGGGCTACCAGCAATGGTTTGGCAGGACCACCATCATGGTCACCTACTGGAAGAGCCCCGAGCATCTGCAGCGGTTCGCGGCGGACCGATCCGCACCGCACCTTGAGCCCTGGCGCCGGTTCATGCGGGAATCAGCCGGCACCGGCGACGTCGGAATCTGGCATGAGACCTACGAGACGATCCCGGGTGGCAGGGAAAGCATGTACAGCGACATGCCGGCCTTCGGGCTGGCAGCAGCGACCGGCCACGCCCCGGTCGGGGCAGGACTCAACACCGCCCGCCAGCGTTTGGAGGCAGACAGGGCGCATGGTCCTCTGGCCGAATGAGGCGTCTCAGCCGAGGCCGGCAGGCGGCTTCGTTTTCGCTCGGAAGCCCAAAAGAGCGGATGGCCGCCGGGAACAGGTGTTCCCGGCGGCCATTACTTCGCGGACTAGACGTTGAAGCGGAACTCCACCACGTTCCGTAGCGAAAAACCATCTAGGGCATCACCAAGATCTTGCGGACCCATTTGGGATCGATACGCAGGACCCCTCTCCTGATAGGACGCCCGGACAGCGGACGGGTCGGCCGACGATCAGAGCTTCCCTTCGCGGTAGAGCCGAAGCAACAACTCCTGCATTTGCGGCGTGTACTCAATGGACTCGTACTGCTCACCCCGGGCGTTATGCCGCTGTTCAACCACCACACCCAGTGCGCGAGCCAGCTTCGATGGCTCCCACGCGCCTGACTCACCGATGAGGACCCCTGCTTCACTGAGCCGCGCGTTGAGAGCTGAGGTTTTCATGCCGGCGTCCTCGTCACGAAGCTCGCCCGCCTCGCGCCAGCCCTTCAAAACGACAGTCAACGACACCGCGGCAGCACCCGGCTCCAGCGCCCGGGTCCGCCCCACGGTCTGTGAGGACCCGGCTACGAGGGTGGTGGGAGTCGAGGCGGTCCATCCTTCCTCCAGGCTAATTAGGGGGTCCTCACGAAGGGCGAGGACCGCATTGGACCGCTGCGCGAACCTCGACATCACGCCAAACACTTTTCCGTTGTTCCATCGGTTCGCCGCCGCGAAAACGATAAAGAGGTCCTTCGCACGGGAGACCGCCACGTTCATCAGCTCAGGGTTCTGGTCGACGAACGTTGCCTGCGCACTGTCCTGCCCGTACACAGCGGAGAACAGGACAATTGGGCGCTCCGCCCCTTGCAGCCGGTGCGCCGTACCCACTGTGACTTTTTTCCACAATTGGTCCGGCAGACGGGCCGAGGCGTCCGCTGCCTCCGCTGCTTTCCTTAGCTCCGCGGTGATCAGCCGGGCGTGGGCGCTGAACGGAGTCACGACGCCGATCAGGGCATCCCCACTTACCCGCTTGTTCACATCGGGCTCTGTGGAGAAGTAAATGTCAAAGTAGTGCGCGTAGTTCTCCACGATCCATGCGGCGACAGCCTCCGCCTCCTTCTGGTTCCTACGGCTCGATCCCTGCCGGGAATCATGCGATCCCGGCACGTCGGCCCACATAAAAGCGGCTGACTCGCCGTCAAGTTTCGAGGAGCTCGAAAGACGCTTCGACTGAAGCATCCCGTCGTACAACAGCGTGTTGCAGAATCCGATGATGTCCGGATGGCACCGGAAATGCTCCGCGAGGAACAGCCCCGGAGACCCCGTGCCATAGTTCCAACTGGAGGCGTGGCTTGCCGCCCGCATCAGGCTTGACGGTGCCGAGCACGTCAGACCTCGTTCCCGCAGATCCTCCGACCACTCCTGCAGGGGAATGCCTGCTCTCTCCGCCACTTCGCTGTCCGTCAGCTCATCGATGGACCATATCGGTGCCAGCTGCTTCTCGTCGCCCACAACCAGAGCACGTCTGGCCAGCGCGAAAACCGGCCAGCCGAGTGGAGTATCCACCTGGCCCGCCTCGTCGACAATCAGCAGGTCAATGCGGCCGACGGCGAAACGGCTCGGTTCCCCGGGCTTCGTATAGAGCTCGAAGTACTTTGGCACCTGATAGACGGTCATCACGAAGCAGGGCGTGAGGCCCGCAGCCTGCCGCCAGTAGCGCTCCATGACATCCGGGGCAGTCTTCCACCGGTCGTCTTGTTTGATGAAGTCGGCGAGGAGCCACTGCGCCTCGAAATAATGCACGGCAAGCCAGAACTCCGCATACCGCAGGGTCACGTCGAGCTTTTGATCGAGCTGTTCCAGGCTGGTGCAGTACTTCAACTCCGTCACGTGGCTGATCGCTCGGAGAAGAGGAGATGCCTCCACCTCGCTGCACAGGGAGATGTAATCGTCTGACTGCCCCTGGGACGACATGGTCTCGATCAGGTTGATGCGATACCTGTCCACCTTTATCAGCGCATTATGAATCAGCTGCGGCAACTCGGGGATGTCAGTGAGTTCGCCGAAATAGGCATGGAAGCTCATCGCGAAGCAATCCTTCGCCTCCGCAATGTATGCGTCGCTGCTGTAAGCGGAGTACGTCTGGCTCTTATCCTTTTGCTCGACCAGGAACTTCCTTTTCGCGTCGGTTAGTTTCTTCTGGGAGGGGCAGTAGACCGCCAGTGACTGGAGCGATTTCCCGGCACGGGCGTGGCCGTTCTCCTCCTGCGGCAACCAACGGAAGTCCAGCGGACCGGGCTTGTCCTTCGTGACGGAAGCGAACGAGGAGATGATGTTGGTGACGGCCTGGTTGTTGGTGGACGTACCCACGATGACAGGCGGCGCCCCCTGTTCCAGCGCACGGCGTGTCATGAGGTTAGCCACGACCGCCTGCAGCATCGTTGTCTTGCCCGTGCCGGGCGGGCCGCTGACGGCAGTGACCTCGCTGCCGGCCCCGTCGAGGAACGCATGCACTGCACGGCGCTGCGAATCCGTCAGTGGAAATCCGTCGCTCATCGACCCGCAGGAGTTCAGTGCGGCCGCGTAAAGCCCCTCACCCGCATGTATTCCTGTCTCGTGAAGCCTCCCGTTCCCCCACCCCTTGGACAGCCGCTCCACCAGCGCAGGCATCTTCTTTTGCCTACTGAGGAAGTCGTAGACCTTCAGAAGCGAACCCGCGGCATTAATCCGGTCGGCGTTCTGGACATAGCCCAGCTCGTACTGGATCGCACCTTCGCCCGGACCATGCTTCGCTGCGAATTCCTCAACGGTGTCCCCCGCGACGTCCTCAAACATCCGTGTCGTCAGCTTCATCGCATCAGCAAAAGACACCGTCTGGGAGATGCCGGCTCCGAGCACGGAACGTGCATACTTCCAATAGTCACTCAGGGATCCAATTGTTAGCTTTTCCCCCGTTATCGAAGGGGATTCCAGGCGTTCCGCCGGTATCCACGGAGAAGACGCCGTTTTGAGTTCCGGCTCCAGCCGTCCATCTCGGAACAACTTTCCCTCTAACAGCAGGAGGCCATTTTGTGCTGTCCCATTCTTGGCCGACTGCGAAACCAGTGATACCACCACAGAGATTGGCGCGTCCTGGACAGACTCTGTCGCGGCGGTTTGCTCGGCGCTGGGTGTACCTTTCGGCGCAGTGCGGAGGCCGTGTACCTCCTCCTTGTGGTGGGAGAACAGCGTCGCGGTATCCTCAACGCTCAAGGAACCTGTGGCGAGCTGCTCTCGAGTCACCGCCAAGTATTTGGAAGAGTCCTCGAAGGTCACCGCTTCCAAGTCGCCGCGCTTGATAACCTGCGAAAAATAGTCCGCAACCCGAAACGGGTCTGCCATTGTGGAGCTCCTTTGTCTTCCTCGAACCCACTGTCCGCTTCGGGCCGATGGACGCCATACCGCGGCGATTTATAAGGCGGCTCATGATGATACCGCTGGGGCCGTCTCGCCTTGTCGTTTCAGCCTGCGTTGAGGATTCCCTCCAGCACCGGCCGTAGAACAGCAGCGCGAATCGCTTTGCTGTCCCTGCCGTTGGCGCTGGTCCATTTTCGTGATTGTGCTGCCTTTCGTAAGAATGATGGCCAATGCCTCACCGCCCTACACCACGTTTAGAGGGCTGTGTCGGCAGTGTCGCCTACGCAGACTTATCGACAGCCGCGCCCTCGTCGTAAGCTCCGCCGTTCGCCTCGTTCGATTTGTGATTAATACCCAGCGGCAGCAATTCACTATTCGACCCTTGTCGATGACCTTGCTTCCACCGTGACCTATTTCGCACCTACTGACCGAGTAAATATATGCCACAACCATCTCTACCTATCTAGGCAAAAAGACAAGTCCCTAGCGGGAAATCACTGCAGGAGACTTATCGACGGTCTCACGCACTAAACGAGGCCTGTGTCGCCCATCCTTTCAAGACCCAAGGGCGATAACGAACGAAATCTACGAGGGCTGGACAATAAACCCCTCGCTCCACCTACAAGAAATGCCGCCCTAATACGTTTTCACGTAGGGCGGCACTTCCACTGCATCAAGGGATTGAACTACACGTTAAATCTAAATTCCACCACGTCGCCGTCGGCCATGACGTATTCCTTGCCTTCGATCCGGACCTTGCCGCGGGACTTGGCCTCGGCCATGGAACCGGCATCGATCAGGTCGTCGAAGGAGACCACCTCGGCCTTGATGAAGCCGCGCTGGAAGTCCGAGTGGATGACGCCGGCGGCCTGCGGGGCCGTGTCGCCCTGGTGGATGGTCCACGCGCGGGTCTCTTTGGGACCGGCAGTGAGGTAGGTCTGCAGCCCCAGGGTGTGGAAGCCGACGCGGGCCAACTGGTCCAGGCCGGACTCGTCCTGGCCGTTCATTTCCAGCATCTCCCGGGCCTCTGCCTCGTCGAGTTCGACGAGGTCGGACTCGAGCTTGGCGTCGAGGAAGATGCAGTCGGCGGGAGCCACGAGGGCGCGCAGTTCATCCTGCTTCTCGGGGCTGCCGAGGATGCCCTCATCGGCGTTGAAGACATAGATGAAGGGCTTGGCCGTCAGCAGGCCCAGCTCCTTCAGGTGTTCCATTTCCAGCTTGTCGCTCTTGATCGACGAGAAGATGGTGTCGCCGCGCTCCAGGACCGTCTGGGCCGCCTTGACGGCCGCCAGCTCGGCAGCCTCGCGCTTCTTGATCTTGACTTCTTTTTCGATCCGCGGGATGGCCTTCTCGATGGTCTGCAGGTCAGCGAGGATCAGCTCGGTGTTGATCGTTTCCATGTCCGAGCGGGGATCGACCTTGCCGTCGACGTGGATGACATCGGGGTCGTCGAAAACGCGCACCACCTGGGCGATGGCCTCGGCCTCACGGATGTTGGCGAGGAACTGGTTGCCCAGGCCTTCGCCCTCGGACGCGCCCTTGACGATGCCGGCGATGTCAACGAAGGACACGGCGGCCGGCAGGATGCGCTGGGAGCCGAAAATCTCGGCCAGCTTCTCCAGCCGCGGGTCCGGCAGGTTCACGACGCCGACGTTGGGCTCGATGGTGGCGAACGGGTAGTTCGCCGCGAGCACCTGGTTGCGGGTCAGTGCGTTGAAAAGAGTTGATTTGCCGACGTTGGGCAGTCCGACGATGCCAATAGTAAGAGCCACGAGGATTGATTCTACCGGTAAACGGCTCCCCGGCGTCGCTGGCTAAAACTGTCAGAGGTGCGTGCCAGAGTGAAGGCATGGACGCTTTCGCACTCATTCTTGCCCTCCTGATGCTGCTCATCGGGGCCGCCGCCGGCGGCGGTTTCGCCTTCGTCGTACTCCGCCGCCGCGCGATTGGCCTCGAGCAGGACTTCGACGGGCTGTCCGCCCGGCTTTCCGAGACCACGGCCCAGCTTGCCGCGGCCGACGCCGAACGCCGGCTCCTCGCCGCGCAGAACCGCGAGCTGGGTGACGCGCGGGCGCAGGACGGCAGTGTGCTGCGCGCCCTGGCGCCCGTGGCCGAGAAGCTTTCCGCCGTGCAGCAGCAGGTCTCGCTGCTGGAGCGGGACCGCCTTGAGCAGTATGGCCAGCTCGCCCAGCAGCTGCAGGAAGCCAGGCTCTCGGATGAGCAGCTGCTGCGCTCCACCCACGCTCTGGAATCCGCCCTGCGGTCGAACAGTGCGCGCGGCCAGTGGGGCGAGGTGCAGCTGCGCCGCGTCGTCGAGGCGGCCGGCATGCTGCGGCACGTGGACTTCCACGAGCAGGTCCACAGCAGCGGCTCGGACACCGCCGTCCGGCCGGACCTCGTGGTCCAGCTCCCCGGCGCGAAGCAACTCGTGGTGGACGCCAAGGTCCCGCTAACCGCCTATCTTGAGGCGCAGGAACTCGGCGCCTCCGGCCGGGCCGGCCACGCCTCAGCGGGGACCGCGGGGCAGGGCCCGTTGCTGGTGGCGCACGCCAAGGCGCTGAAGTCCCATGTGGATGCGCTGAGCGGCAAGAAGTACTGGGACATCCCCGGCAACGCCCCGGAACTGGTGATCTGTTTCCTGCCGGCCGAATCCATCCTGGCCGCGGCCCTGACGGCTGATCCGGCCCTGCTGGACTACGCCCTGTCCCGCAACGTGGTGCTGGCCTCCCCCGGCACGCTGCTGGCCGTCCTGAAGTCCGTGGCCTTCACCTGGCGGCAGGACGTGCTGACCGACAGCGCGCGGGAGCTGTTCGAACTGGCCCAGCAGCTTTACGAGCGGATGGGCACCCTGGGCGAGAACGTCTCCAAGCTGGGTTCCTCCCTCAAGACGTCCGTGGACCGGTACAACTCGATGGTGGGAACCCTTGAGGCCCGGGTGCTTCCGACGGCGCGCAAACTCAATGCCATGGACACCGCCGGGCTCGCCGCACCGGTCACCGTCGAGGTGACACCGCGCTCCGTGGCCGCGCCGGAGCTCCAGTACGAGGCCCCCGCCGTGGCCGCAGCCGGACCGGCCGAAGCGGGAGAGTCCGCTGCCTAGGAATTCAACTAAGCCCTAGGAACCGGCCGCGGGGCGTGACCCGCGGCCGCCCAGGGCGCGGGAAACATCGCCGGCCTGCTTGAGCGTGGCCCGCAGTTCCTTGGGCAACGAGAACAGCAGGTCTTCCTCCGCGGTAACGACTTCCTCCACGGTGCCGTAGCCGTAGTCGGCCAGAAGCCGGAGCACCTCCTGGACCAGGACCTCGGGCACGGAGGCGCCGGAGGTGACGCCGACGGTGGCGACGCCCTCGAACCAGGACTCGTCGACCTCGTTGGCGAAGTCCACCCGGTAGGAGGCTTTCGCGCCGTACTCCAGGGCCACCTCCACCAGCCGGACAGAGTTGGAGGAGTTGGCCGAACCCACCACGATCACCAGGTCTGCCTGCGGCGAGATCTTCTTGATCGCCACCTGCCGGTTGGTGGTGGCGTAGCAGATGTCGTCGCTGGGCGGATCCTGCAGGGTCGGGAAGCGTTCCTTCAGCAGCCGGACCGTCTCCATGGTTTCGTCAACGCTGAGCGTGGTCTGCGAGAGCCAGATGACCTTCTCCGGGTCCCGGACGGTGACCTTGTCCACCTCGTGCGGGCCGTTGATGATCTGAATGTGTTCGGGGGCCTCGCCGGCGGTGCCCTCGACCTCCTCGTGGCCGTCGTGGCCGATCAGCAGGATGTCGAAGTCGTCCTTGGCGAAGCGCACGGCCTCGCGGTGGACCTTGGTCACCAGCGGGCAGGTCGCATCGATGGTGCGGAGGCCACGGTCCTCGGCGGACTGCACCACGGAGGGAGCCACGCCGTGCGCGGAGAAGATCACCAGGGCGCCCTCGGGGACCTCGTCGGTTTCGTCGACGAAGATGGCCCCCTTCTCCTCCAGCGAGCTGACCACGTGGACGTTGTGGACGATCTGCTTCCGCACGTAGACCGGCGGCCCGTAGTGCTCGAGCGCCTTTTCCACGGCGATCACGGCGCGGTCAACGCCGGCGCAGTAACCGCGCGGGGCCGCCAGCAGCACGCGCTTGGGCCCGGAAACGGGGGCCGCGGCCAGGATTTCCTCCGGCGAACGCCGCCGGCGCGGAACGGAGGGCATCGGAATGGAAACAGCGGTGGACGTCATGTCCCCATGCTACCGGTGTTCGCTACGGCCGGGCCGTGAGCCGCCTGCGCGGGGCGACGACGCGGAGCACGATGCCGGCCACCAGCAGCGCACCGCCGGCCACCAGGGCGGCGATGATCCACTGCCCGAAGTTCGCGGTGGCGGCGTCTACGAATTCGCGCTTGAAGATGCCCGCGACGTCGTTGCCGCCCGAGGTCGCCAGGACAGCCTTCCCGGCCAGGTCCGAGCCGAACTTCCACACCGCGGCCAGCACGAGCGCTCCCAGGCCCATACCGGCCAGAACGGTCCACTTGCGGCGGGCAGCGACAAAAGCCAGGAGGAAGGCGATGGCCGCCCCCACTGCCACGGGCGTTCCCATCGGCGCATAGGCGGACACGCGTTCGATCATCTGGCGCTGGCTGGATTGCCCGATGTTGATCCGGACCGTGTCGGGGGCCTTCAGCGACAGGGGCAGCGGGGAAGCCTCGGTGATCCTTTTCACCACCAGACCCACCAACGGTGCGACGTCGAGGGTCAGGGAGGTAGCGCCGTCGGTTTCCGGGGGCAGGGTCGACGGGTCCGCAAAGCTCAGCCGGTGACTGCGGCGGAGAGTCTCCGCCCAGGCGTCCGCGTAGCCCGGAGCGGTGGTAAGGGACTTCGCCGCGTCGGTCAGGATCGGTTTGATCAGGTTGGCCAGCGCATCCGGGAGCTGCTGCTGGCCGGTGCCGATACCGTTCACCGCCGCCGTCGCCAGGCCCTGCTGGAAGGCGGGATCCTTGCCCAGCGGAGCGGTCAGGGCAACAAACCCGTCCTCCTGGACGATGTTGCGGTCCACCCAGAGGGCGGGGACGGCGACCGCGGACAAGGCCAGGCCGATCAGCACGGCGATGGCCGAGACAAAAGTGCGCACGAAAGTCTCCTGGTGGGTTGGGAGTGAAGCCATCCTACGGGTGAGCCCGGGCGGACGGTAAAACCACCGCGCGCCCCGCCACCAGGAGGCCTGCCGTTATAAAGTCGGACGCCGCTGGTATTGCTATGGATAGAGTTGAAGCCGGCCCCGCCGCCGGAATCGTTCCGCGACCACCACCGAAGGACCCGCAACCATGCACCTGGCACCCCGCGTCGACAGCCGCCGGCATGTCTGAGGAGACCGCCGAGGCCTCTACGCTGCCGGCCACTGCCGCCGGCACCAGCCCGGACAATCCGTGGCCGCTGCAGCTGCTCTCCCAGAAGCTGAAGGGCTACATCGACCGGGCACCATCGGCGTGGGTGGAGGGACAGGTCATCGAACTGAACCGCCGCGGCTCCAACGCCTACCTGACCCTCCGGGACATCGACGCGGAGATCTCCCTGCCGGCGTCGGTCTGGAGCAGCGTCCTGGACCGGCAGGCGACCCCGCTGGAGCGCGGCTCACGCGTCGTGGCCCTGATCAAGGCCGAGTTCTGGCTGAAGACCGGCCGGCTGAACATGTCGGTCAAAGACATCCGCCCGGTGGGGCTCGGTGACCTGCTGGCGCGGATCGAGCGGCTCCGCCAGGCGCTGGCCGCCGAGGGGCTCTTTGCCGAATCCCGCAAGAAACGGCTGCCGCTCCTGCCCCACCGGATCGGGCTGATCACCGGCAGGGACTCGGACGCCAAGAAGGATGTGCTCCGCAACGCGGCGTTGCGCTGGCCCGCCGTCGAGTTCGAAGTCCGTGAGGTCGCCGTCCAGGGCAACACCGCCGTCGCGCAGGTCCTCGGCGCGCTCCGGGAGCTCGACGCCCATCCGGGGGTGGACGTCATTGTGATCGCCCGCGGCGGCGGCTCCCTCGAGGATCTCCTGCCGTTCAGCAGCGAGGAGCTCATCCGCGCCGTCTCCGTGGCGTCGACCCCGGTGGTCAGCGCGATCGGCCACGAGGCGGACCGGCCCATCCTCGACGACGTCGCCGACCTGCGCGCTTCCACCCCCACCGACGCGGCCAAGCGGATCGTGCCCGACGTGGCGGAGGAACTCGCCCGGGTCCGGCAGGCCCGCGAACACCTGCGGCGCGGCGTCGGCCGGCTGGTCGACCGCGAAACGGACCGGCTGGCATCGCTGCGGTCCCGGCCCGTCCTCTCCGCCCCGGAGGGGATGATCACCACCCGCCACGACGACGTCGAGCGGCTCAAGAACCGCTCGCACTCCGCGATCACCACGGCGGTGGTCCGCGCCGCGGACAAGCTGGTGCATCTCAAAGCGCAAATCCGGGCCCTGTCCCCGCAGAAAACCCTGGACCGCGGCTATGCCGTGGTCCAGTTGGACGACGGCATCGTCGAACCCGGGGCCCGGCACGAGGTCATCCGCTCCCCCGAGGAGGCCCCGGACGGCACCGCCCTGGCCATCCGGGTGGCCGGCGGAAAATTCACCGCCCGGTCCACCGGCGGCGCCGAACCCACCGACGACTAACCCAACAGACCACCAGGAGAACCACCATGGCAGCGGACAGCGCGGCAACGCCCACCACCCACACCGACCTCGACGCCCTCAGCTACGAGGAGGCCCGCGAACAGCTCGTCGCGGTCGTCGGCAAGCTGGAAGCCGGCGGGGTCAGCCTCGAAGACTCACTCGCCCTGTGGGAACGCGGCGAGGCACTGGCCAAGCGCTGCGAGCAGTGGCTGGAGGGTGCCCGGAAGCGCCTGGCCGCCGCAAAGGAGCAGGCGGCCGACGAGGGCTAGGAGCGCCGGACCAGCTCCCGCTCCATGTCCAGGTCGATCTCCGGGGCGGGCCACTGCAGGGCCAGGGACTCCAGCGCGTCCAGCAGGAGCTGCTGCACGGCGATCCGGGCGTACCACTTCTTGTTCGCCGGCACCACGTGCCAGGGCGCGTGCTCGGTGCTGGTCCGCTCAAAGGCAGCCTGGTAGGCGTCCATGTAGTCGTCCCAGAAGGCCCGCTCCTTGAGGTCGTTGCCGCTGTACTTCCAGTGCTTGGCCGGATCGTCCAGGCGGGCGAGCAGGCGCTGCTGCTGCTCGTCCCGGCTGATGTGCAGCATCACCTTGACGATCTTGGTGCCTGCCGCGGCCTGCCGGGCCTCAAATTCGTTGATGGCCCGGTAGCGGCGGTCCAGTTCCTCGGCGTCGGCCCAGCGGTGCACCCGGTGGATCAGGACGTCCTCGTAGTGGGAACGGTCGAAGACGCCGACCATCCCGGCCGCCGGCACCTCCTTCTCGATCCGCCACAGAAAATCGTAGGACTGCTCCTCGGGCGTGGGTGCCTTGAAGGATTTCAACTGCACGCCCTGCGGGTTCATCTGGCCCATGACGTGGTTGACGATCCCGCCTTTGCCGGCGGTGTCCATCGCCTGCAGGACCAGCAGGACCCGCTTCTTGCCACCGGCGCGTGACTCCGCGAAGAGCTGCTCCTGGAGCCGGGTCAGCTTGCCGTCCAGTTCGCCGAGCAGGGTCTCGCCCGCGGCCTTGTCGCCGCTGTACCCGGGGGTGGCGCCGGGGTCCACATCGCCCAGGCTGAACTTCTTGCCCGCCCTCAGCAACTCGGCGGGATGTTTCTCAAAGTTCACGGCGTCTGCCATTACAGCCTCATTCCGGTCCGGGCAGCCGGCCGCCGCGACGGGTGTCCGGCGGCGCTGCTGACCCGAATCCTAGTTGCCCTTGTAGCGGCTGAGGAAGTCCGCCATGCGGTTGATGGCTTCCTCCAGGTCCTTGACGTTGGGCAGCGTGACCATGCGGAAGTGGTCCGGGCGCACCCAGTTGAAGGCCCGGCCGTGGGAGACCAGGATCTTCTGCTGCCGTAGCAGGTCCAGTACAAACTTCTCGTCGTCCCGGATGTGGTAAACCTCCGGGTCCAGTTTGGGGAACAGGTACATGGCACCTCGGGCCTGCTGGGTGCTCACGCCGGGAATGGCGTTGAGCATGTCGTAGGCCTTATTGCGCTGTTCCAGCAAACGGCCGCCGGGCAGGATGAGATCGTTGATGCTCTGGTACCCGCCGAGGGCGGTCTGGATGGCGTGCTGGGCCGGGACGTTGGCGCAGAGCCGCATGTTGGCCAGCAGGTTGATGCCCTCGAGGTAGTCAGCGGCGTTCTTCTTCGGCCCGGAGATGGCCATCCAGCCTGCCCGGAACCCGCAGACGCGGTAGGCCTTGGACAGTCCGCTGAAGGTCAGGCAGAGCACGTCATCCCCGGTGAGGCTCGCCATGTTCACGTGGACGGCGTCTTCGTAGAGGATCTTCTCGTAGATCTCGTCGGCGAAGAGCACCAGGCCGTGCTTCTCGGCCAGGGCCACGATCTTCTTCAGCGTCTCCTCGGGGTAGACGGCGCCCGTGGGGTTGTTGGGGTTGATCACCACGATGCCCTTGGTGCGCGGGCTGATCTTGGCTTCCAGGTCCTCCAGGTCCGGCTGCCAGCCGGACTCCTCGTCGCAGAGGTAGTGGACGGGCTTGCCGCCGGCGAGGGCGACGGAGGCGGTCCACAGCGGGTAGTCCGGTGTGGGGATCAGCACCTCGTCGCCGTCGTCGAGCAGGGCCATCAGGGACATGGTGATCAGTTCGCTTACACCGTTGCCGAGGTAGATGTCGTCCACGTGGATGTTCTGGATGCCGCGGGTCTGGTAGTACTGCGAGACGGCGGTGCGGGCGGAGAAGATGCCGCGGGAATCGCTGTAGCCCTGGGCGTGCGGCAGGTGGCGGATCATGTCCACCAGGATCGCGTCCGGCGCTTCGAAACCAAACGGGGCCGGGTTTCCGATGTTCAGTTTGAGGATGCGGTGACCCTCTGCCTCCATCTGCTGGGCGGCCTGAAGAATCGGTCCACGGATGTCGTAGAGGACATTATGAAGCTTGGTGGACTGCTGGATTTCTGCCATCCATCAAATATGCCATAAGGGTGATGGACTTCCCCTGAGACTTGCCTCACAGCCCGTCACGGCCATACGGACCAACGGCAGCGGCCGCCGGGCCCCCGTCATCCGGGTCCCGGCGGCCGCCGTCGTCAGGGTGAGGCGCCGTCTACTTGACGATGCCCTTGTCCTTCAGCCACGCCGCGGCGGCGTCCTTCGGGTTCTGCTTCTGGCTGCCGCTGACCGCCCGGTTGAGGTTGATCAGGTCGTCGGTGGTGAGCTGCTTGGAGACGGCGTTCAGCGCTTCCTTGGCCTTGTCCGTCATCTTCGCCTTGTTGTACAGCGGCAGGACCTGCTGGGCGATGAAGTTGTTCTTCGGGTCCTCCAGCACCACCAGGTCGTTGTCCGCGATGGCGGGGGTGGTGGTGTAGATGTCGGCTACCTGGACCTGGTCGGAGAGCAGGGCCTTGACCGTCAGGGGACCGCCGCCGTCGCTGAACGGTTCCAGCTTCTTGGGCTCGCAGTTGTAGTTCTTCTTCAGGCCCGGGAGGCCGTAGGCGCGCTCGGCGAACGTCGCGGGGGCGCCGACGACGATCTCGCTGCAGACCTTGGCCAGGTCCTCGATGGACTTCAGCTTGTACTTCTCCGCGGTGGCCTTCGTGACCACCATGGCGTCCTTGTCCTCGGCCTTGGACGCGTCCAGCACGGCCAGGCCGTCGGGCAGCTTGCCGGGCAGCGCCTTGGCGATGTCGTCCGCGGAGACCTCGGTGGCTTCCTTGTTTACGTACAGCAGGAGGTTGCCGGTGTAGTCCGGGACCACGTCCACCGAGCCGTCCTGGACGGCCTTGAAGTACACCTCGCGTGAGCCGATGTTCGGCTTCGTGGTGGCGGTGACGCCGGCCGCGTTCAGGGCACCGGCGTACAGCTCGGCGATGATCTGGCTCTCGGTGAAGTCGGCCGAGCCGATCACCAGGGACCCGCCGGCGCCGCCGGTGGAACCGCCGCTGGCCGGCGCGGAGGACAGCGGGTTGGACGAGCCGCCGCAGGCGGACAGCGCCAGGGCCAGGCCGACACCGGTGGCCAGGGCGCCGAATGCGCGCCTGCCGAGGGCTCGTTGGCGGTTTTCCTTCATGATGTACCTCCTTGAAGAACAGGCTCCGCGGTCGCGGGGTCTGTGAGATCAACCGTGGCCTGCTGGCCCCGGTTTGGTGTGCGGGCGGCGCCCCGGACGAGGAAGAGCCGCTGGAACAGGGCCAGGACGAGGTCGACGGCGATCGCCAGCACGGCGATCAGCAGCGAGCCGCCGAGCATTTGGGGGAAGTCGGAGAGCACCAGCCCGTCGAAGAGGTAGCGCCCCAGGCCGCCGAGGTTGATGTACGCGACCACCGACACGGTGGCGATGACCTGCAGCACGCCGGTGCGGAACCCGCCGAACATGACGGGCAGGGCGTTGGGGAACTCGGCCCGGAACAGCACCTGGAGTTCGGTCATGCCCATCGCGCGGGCGGCGTCCACCACGTTTCGGTCCACGCTGGAGATGCCGGCATAGGTGCCGGCCAGCAGGGGCGGGACGGTCAGGATCACGAGGGCCCAGACCGGGGGCATCAGCCCGATTCCCGCCAGCAGGACAAAGAGCGTCAGCAGGCCCAGGGTGGGCAGGGCCCGCAGCGCGCCGGCGAGGGCGACGACGGCCACCCGGCCGCGTCCGGTGTGGCCGACGAACAGGCCCACGGGCACGGCAATGGCCACGGCGATCAGCATGACCAGGCCGGTGTATTGCAGGTGCTCGGCCAGGCGCACGGGAATCCCGGTGCTGCCGGACCAGTGGTCCGGGTCTGCCAGCCACGCGAAAGTATCGGAGAAGACGTTGCTCATGCGCTGGCCTCCACGGTGGCCGCGCTGCCGCGGGCGGCCCGCCCGGGGCCGTCCGGCTTCGCCCTGGCCGCGCGGGCCCAGGGGGTCAGGAGACGCTCGAGCAGCACCAGGAGGGCGTCCATCACCAGCGCGAGGATCAGGATGGCGATGATGCCCACCATCACCTCGGTGACAAAGTCGCGCTGCAGCCCGGCGGTGAACAGCATGCCGAGGTTTCCGATCCCCAGCAGCGCCGCGACGCTGACCAGTGAGATGTTGCTGACCGAGACCACCCGCAGGCCGGCGAACATCACGGGCAGGGACAGCGGCAGGTCGATCTGCAGGAAACGGGCCAGCGGCTTGAAGCCCATGGCGACGGCGGCCTGCTGCAGATCATCGTCCACCGAATCGAAGGCGTCGAGGGCGGCACGGACCAGGAGCGCCACCGCGTAGATGGTCAGCGCGACGATCACGTTGAGCGGGTCCAGGATCCTGGTGCCGATCACGGTGGGCAGAATGATGAACAGCGCGAGGGAGGGAATGGTGTAGAGCAGGGACGAGGCCGTGAGAACCACGGCCCGGAGGGTGCTGCTGCGTCGCGCCAGCTGGGCCAGCGGGATCGCGATCAGCAGGCCCAGGACCATCGGCACCACCGCGAGCACAAGGTGCTGGCCCGCGAGGGTGAAGACGGTCCCGCTGTTGGCCAGAAACCATTCCATCAGAGTCGTCCCTGCCTGGCCCGCCGGTCCGCGTCGATGACGGCGAGCACCTCGTCGGCCTTGAGAATCCCGGCGACACGGCCGTCGTCGTCGACGGCGACGCCCAGACCCGAGGGCGAGGACAGCGCCGCGTCCAAGGCGCGGCGGAGGGTCTCGCCCTTGCGGAAGAGGGAGCCGCCGGGGACAGTGGCCGCTCCTGCCCCGGGACCGCTCCAGCCCAGGGGACGGCCCTCGTCGTCGACCACCAGCTGCCAGTCTCCGGCGCCGTTACCGGCGCCGAGCTCGTGGATCCGGACGGTCTGCGCCGCGTGGATGCGGACGCCGTCGGACGGGCTGAAGGCTAGGTGCCGGAAACCGCGGTCCCGGCCCACGAAGGCCGCCACGAACTCGTTGGCGGGAGCGCGCAGGATTTCCTCCGGCGCGGCGTACTGGGCGAGCTTTCCACCGGTAGCGAAGACGGCAACCTTGTCACCCAGGACGGTGGCCTCGTCGATGTCGTGGGTGACGAACACGATGGTCTTGGCGAGGTCCCGCTGCAGGCGCAGGAGTTCTTTCTGCAGCTCGTCGCGGACCAGGGGGTCCACGGCGCTGAACGGCTCGTCCATGAGCAGCACGGGCGGGTCCGCGGCGAGCGCCCGGGCCACGCCGACGCGCTGCTGCTGGCCGCCGGAGAGCTGGGAGGGGTAGCGCTTCCCGAGGGCGGAGGCGAGCCCGACGACGTCGAGCAGCTCCTCGGCGCGCTTGCGGGATTCGGCTTTGGAGACGCCGTTGAGCCGCGGGACGGTGGCGATGTTGTCCAGGACCGTACGGTGTGGCATCAGTCCGGAAGACTGCATGACGTAGCCCATGGAGCGGCGCAGCTGGGGTGCGGGGACACTGGTGACGTCCCTGCCGTCCACGGTCAGGGTGCCCGAGGTGGGCTCCACCATCCGGTTGATCATCCGCAGGGAGGTGGTCTTGCCGCAGCCGGACGGGCCGACGAAAACCGTGATCGCGCCCTTGTCGATGGACATGCTCAGATCGTCAACGGCGGCCTGGCCGCCCTGATACTTCTTCGTGACGCTCTGGAACTCGATCATGGCCTCTGCCATTACGGGCTTACCTAACTGTTGGCGGCAACATGGGACGGTCCAGCCAACTGATCATATGCATGCTTATTTTTTACTGTAAAGCGAGTAGGAGCCCAGCGTAGCGGGCGCCGCAGACAGGTTGATCAAACGAGTCGAAAAAGTGATCAAACCGTCCCACGGCGCCCGCGTCCCCGCGGCGGCGGCGGACCGCCTCCGCGGGGCGAGCGAAACTCTCCCCGCGGAGTCTTCGGCACCGTTACCCGGACGGATGGGCGCACCTTTTCGTTAGCGGCCGCGCCGCCCGGCCTTGCCGCCGCTGCTGCCACCTCTGCTGCTGCCGGGTTCGCCGGAGCCGGCGGCCCGTTTGGCCCCGTACCCCTCTCCCAGGCGTTCCGCCGCCCGCTGGCCCCGGCTGGCCGCGGACACCTTCTGGTGCCATTCCCGCTGGTAGGCCCGCCGCGCGGCCGCGTCGTGCCGGCGGCCCAAGGCGGCAAGCTCGCGCCGCATCTTCTGGTAGCTGGCCCAGCGGCGGCCCTCCAGTGTGCCGTCGGCGAGTGCGGCCTGAACCGCGCAGCCCGGCTCGCGGTCGTGGGCGCAGTCGGCGAACCGGCAGCCGGCAAACAGCTCCTCGAGGTCGCCGAACATTTCGCCCATGCCGTCCTCGGCGTTGTACAGGCCAAACCCGCGCACCCCCGGGGTGTCCATCAGGACGGCGCCGCCGGGCAGCGGCACCAGCTCGCGGACGGTGGTGGTGTGGCGGCCCTTGCCGTCACCGGCCCGGACGGGTCCGGTGTCCTGGACATCGGCCCCGGCGAGCGCGTTGATCAGCGTCGACTTCCCGGCTCCGGAGGGTCCCAGCAGCATGATGGTGCCTCCCGGGGGCAGGTGGGCCAGCAGTTCCTCCAGTCCGTCGCCCTGCTGCGCGGAGGTGGTGACCACCGCGGCGCCGGCGGCCTGGTGGAGGACGGTGGCGACGACGTCGTCCGCCACGCCCGCCAGGTCCGCCTTCGTGATGACCACCAGGGGTGTGGCGCCGGAATCCCAGGCGGCCACGAGGGTGCGCTCCAGGCGGTTGTGGGTGAGGGGCCGGTCCACCGGAACCACCACCCCTACGACGTCCATGTTGGCGCCAAGCACCTGGGCCTCCGAGGAAGCGTCGAAGGCCTGTTTGCGGGTCAGTGCCGTCCGGCGGGGCAGGACGTCGATGATGGCGGTCTCCCCCACGCTGTCGGGGCCGAGCCACACCCAGTCGCCGGTGGCGGGCAGGCCGCCGTTGCGGGGATAAGGGAGTTGGAGCGGACCGTCGTGGGCGGCGACCACGACGCGGGTGCGGTCGACGCGCGCCACGCGGCCGGCGCCGGTTCCTCCGGACACGGGATGTCCGGCAAACAGGTCCCGGACGGAATCGGTGAAACCGTAGGCTTCCGGGCCGCTGGGGCCGTGGTGATGATGAGATGGTGCAGAGTGAGCGTTCGAATGAGCGTTCAATGGGAACCCTTTGTACTGGGCCCCGGGACATGTCGCCCGCTGCGGTCGGAATGGACCGGTGGAAACCCGCCCGGCAGGAGGTGCCGGGGTCGGGTCAGGAAGCGCGGACGGCCGGGGCAGAACGTGTGCTGTGGCTGCTGGTGGTGCGCTGCGCGCACAGGTCCGTTGCAATCATCACGTTCACCTCCCCCGCAGTAGCTTTCGCGTTCCCCGCTGCCGTTCACGGCGCGGTGTCTTCAGGGTAGCCGCCCCCGCCGCCGCTGGCTAGGGACCGTTCGGAGAAAGCCTGCCGTCCACCGGTCGTTCCCGGTAGAGCCTCAACGCCACATCCACGAGCGAGACCCGGTTCAGTCCGGCGACCTCGGCCAGCGGGATCCACGCCGCGTGCGTGGTGCTGCCGCCGACCTCATGGCGCAACTCTCCCCCGGTGATCTCCGCTTCGTAGACGAGCCGGAGCGACTGGAAGTCCCGGTGGCCGCCGTCGAGCCGTGACTCGGCGGGCCAGTACCCGACGTCCACGCCCAGCAGGGCGCCGACGGCGGCGTCATAGCCGGTCTCCTCGAAGATTTCCCGCCGGCAGCCGTCCACGGGGTGTTCGGCCAGGTCCAATCCCCCGCCGGGCAGCGTCCAGCCCTCGCGGCCGCCCTGCTTCCAGTACGCGAGCAGAAGGTTGTCGTCGCGGATGACGACGCCGTAGGCGGCAGGGCGGGTGTCGAATGGCAGGGTCATCGTCCCAGCGTAACCGCGCACCGCCGGCCCTGCCGGATCCGGCGGCCGGGCCCTAGAGTTTGAGGGTGACCAACCTCGAAGTCCTGCCGCCCGAAGAAGTCTGCCCCGCCGCGCACAGCGTGGCCGGAACCGCCAGCGGTCCGTGCCTCCAGCTCTGGCCGGCCCGCGAGGTCCCGCTCGGCGGGGTCCGGGCCATGAACGTCTCCCGCACCCTCCCGCAGAGGGGCCTGCCGACCGTGGGCGCGTGGTGCTTCCTGGACAGCTTCGGCCCCGACCGCGTCGCCATGTCCGTGCTCCCGCACCCGCACACGGGACTGCAGACCGTCACGTGGCCGCTGGCGGGAACCATCCGGCACCGCGACAGCGTGGGCAGCGACGTGATCGTCCGGCCCGGGGAGCTCAACATCATGACCGCCGGACGGGGCGTCTCCCACTCCGAGTTCGCGGTGCTGCCCGGCGGCCCTGATGCCGAAATGCCGCTGCAGCGCGGCCTGCAGCTGTGGGTGGCGCTCCCGGACAGCGACCGGCACCGCGCCCCGGCGTTCGAACAGCACCGGGACCTGCCCGTGGTCCGCGGCGAGGGCTTCGCGGCGACCGTCATGGTGGGGAGCCTGGCCGGGACGACGTCGCCCGCCACCACCTTCACGCCGATCCTTGGGGCCGACATCAGCTGCGACGGGCCGCTGGACCTGCCTTTGGACCCGGACTTCGAGCACGCCGTCCTGGTGCTCGACGGCAGCGTGGAACTCGACGGCCGGCAGGTGCCGCCGGGACCGCTGGGCTACCTCGGTACCGGACGGGACCGACTGCAACTGGTGGCCTCTCCCGGAACCCGGTTCGTGCTGCTGGGCGGGGAACCGTTCGAGGAGGAACTGCTGATGTGGTGGAACTTCGTCGGCCGCAGCCACGAGGAGGTGGCACAGGCGAGGGAGGACTGGGAGGCGCAGGCCGGACTCACGGACGCCGACGCCGCGTCGGCCCGCTTCGGGCTGGTGCCCGGCCATGGACCCGACGCCGGCCCGGAAGCCGGGCGGATCCCCGCGCCGCCGCTGCCTGGGGTTCCCTTGCGTCCGCGCCGGCGGCACTAACGACGACGGAGGGGTGGCCCGCCGGGCCCGGGTAGGCCGGCTCAGTCCTGTTCGGCGACGAGCTGCAGGACCCCGAACACCGGCTCCTGCTGCAGCACCCGGACATCGGTGATACCCTCGGCCGCGAGCGCGGTGCGGAAGGCGTCCTGCAGGCGCACCACGTTCATTCCCAACCCGCTGCCCAGAATCACGGGACCGGCGATGCCGAGCTGCCGGAGGGTCTGGGCGGCAAGGTCGGCCAGGTCGCGCCCGGCCTGTCCGATCAAGGCCTGGCTGGCGGGGTGCCCGGCGTCGGCGGCCTCGACCACCACACGCGCCCGCTGGGCCCAGAAGCGCCGGCCCGTGGCCGGCGAGTGGAAGAGGGCAATGAGCTTGTTGGGGTGGTCCGTGCCGCAGGAGGCCAGCAGCGCCCGGGTCAGTTCGTCCGGTTCCAGTCCCTGGTTCATCCGGCGCAGGCTGTGCCGGACCGCTTCCCGGCCGAGCCAGTAGCCGCTGCCCTCGTCGCCGAGGAGGTAGCCCCAGCCTCCGGCACGGGCCTCGGCGCCCTCGGCGTTGCGCCCCCAGGCGGCAGAACCGGTGCCGGCAATGACAGCCACCCCGGTGGCGGCTCCTCCGGCCGCCAGCAACAGCCGGGAGTCATGCACCACGGTGACCCGGGCACCGGGGGCGTGTGGGGCGATCAGCGCGGCGAGCGCGGCGGCGTCCTCGTCCGTGTCGATGCCGCCGGCGCCGGCGTAGACGCGGGCGATCGTGCCGCCGCCGATCCGGGCAAACAGCTCCGCCAGGTTCCGGGCCGCCTCCTCGCGGGTGACGTTTTGGACGTTGGCGCTGCCGACGGACTCGTCGGCCACGGGGACGCCGGCTTCGAAGCGGACAGCGCGCGTCTTGGTTCCGCCGATGTCCAGGCCGATCACGGCCCCGTCGGGGCTCGGGACGGCGGCCGGGGGGACGGAGGGGGTGTCAGAATGGGTCACCGAACAAGCCTACTGACAACGGCCGCCGAAAATCCCGTCAGGAGTACCCATGCCGCACCCGATGTTTGGCACCAGCGTCATCGCCGCGCCGATGGCCGGCGGGACGTCGACGCCGTCGTTCGTCACCGCCGTGCACCGGGCCGGCGGGCTGGGCTTCCTCGCCGCCGGCTATAAGGACCCCGCCGCGATGGCGGCCGAGATCCGCTCCGTGCGGTCCACCGCCGCCCGGTTCGGAATGAACGTCTTCGTCCCCGACCCGGCCCAGCTGCCGCCGGGCCCCGCCGTGACGGCGGCGCTGGAGGCGTACCGGCAGGAGCTGATCCCCGAGGCGGGTCGCTATGGCGTCGAGCTCCCGGCGCCCCGGCTGGACGATGACGACCGCTGGCAGGAGAAGATCGATCTGCTGCTCGCCGACCCGGTGGAACTGGTCAGCTTCACCTTCGGCCTGCCTGGGGCGGACACGGTGCGGCGGCTGCAGCAGAAGGGTTCCGTGGTCCTGGCAACCGTGACAGGGGTGGCCGAGGCGAGGCTGGCGGAGGAGCAGGGGGTGGACGCCCTGGTGGTGCAGCACTCCTGCGCCGGCGGGCACAGCGGGGCCTTCCTGCCGGGATCGCTTGGGTCGTTGCAAGAGGGCCCAGGGGAGGGAACGACGGCGGACCTGGTCCGGGCGGTCCGCGCCGCCGTCGCGCTCCCCCTGGTGGCCGCCGGCGGCATCATGGACGCGGCCGGGGTGGCCGGCGTCCTCGCGGCGGGCGCCGGCGCCGCGCAGGTGGGGACGGCCCTGCTGCGCACAGAGGAGAGTGGAACCCGCCAGCTGCACAAGGATGCCTTGGCCAGCCCGCGCTTCATCGGAACGGCCATGACCCGGGCGTTCACGGGACGTGCCGCCCGGGCCCTGGTGAACGAGTTCGTTGCCGCGCACCCGGACGCGCCGGAGGCCTACCCCGCGGTCCATCACCTGACGGCCCCGCTGCGGGCGGCCGCGGCCGCCGCCGGGGATCCGGAACGGCTGAACCTGTGGGCGGGCACCGGATGGCGACAGGCGCGGGCCGGACCGGTCGCCGGGGTGCTGGCACGGCTGCTGGGCTAGCCTCGCTCCACGCGCCGGCCGCAGCGCGCCGGGGACGGCCGCCGGAGACGACCGTTTAGCGGCCGGAGCGGCCGCGGACGAAGCCCGCCAGCAGGGAGGGACCCTCGCTGAGCACCAGCTCCCGGAACAGCCGGACCGGGTCCGGTTCGGCGTCCGCCCCGCCGCGCCGATCCCGCCAGGCGAGGCCGATCTCACGGAAGGCCAGGTCCGACTCCAGCGCCAGCTCCACCCAGCCCAGTTCGGGCGGCTGTCCGGGCTGGTGCCGGTCCGGGGACGGGCCCGCCGGCGGCAGGATGCTGACGCCAAGCCCGGCCGAGACCAGCCCCCGGGCCGTATGGGAGTCCTGACTTTCGAAGGCGATCCGCGGCCGGAAGCCGGTCTCCCGGAACAGGGCATCGGAGAGGGAGCGCAGCCCGTACCCGGGGCCCATCGCCACGAACGGTTCGGCCCGCAGTTCGGACAGCGGTACGCTGGCCCGGCCCGCCAGGCGGTGGCTGTGGTGGACCACCAGGCGCAGTGGTTCCCGGTAGAGGGCGGCAGAGGAGATCCCCCGGCTGGGGGCTGCGACGGGGGCGGTCAACGCCAGGTCGGCCTCTCCCGCGGCAAGCTCGGCCAGGCATCCCTCGCGGGAGCCCTGACTGAGCTGGAAGGCCGGCTGCGGGTGCCGCCGGTGGAAGGCGCTGATCAGCAGGGGCAGCATCGCCTCGCCGAAGGTGTGCTGAAAGGACACCGCGATCCTGCCGCGGACCACCTCCGATTCATGCCGGACCACGTCCAGTCCCGCCTGGAACTGGGCCAGGGCCGCCTCGATGTGCGGCAGCAGCGCCTCCGCCGCCGGGGTGAGCCGGACACCCCGGCCGTCGCGGAGCAGCAGCTCCGTGCCGATGAGGCGGCCGGCCCGCGCTACGCCGCGGCTGACCGTGGATTGCGGCAGGCCAAGGGCCTCGGCCGCCGCGGTGACGTGCCGGGTCCGGCCCAGCTCGGCCAGGACCGGCAGCAGCGGCAACAGCTGGACAAGGTGTTTGTGCTCCACATCCACGCGGGACCTCCTCGGCACGGGACCTCCCGACGGGCCGGGAGAATTGTTCCATTATCGCTATGAGTCTGATGATAATGATGCATTGGAAGCATACCCGGCCGGCGTCTACGCTGGGCAGATGCCCCGCCACCCCGTCTCCAGCCCCGCCACCGGCCGGCCCTCCCCCGTGGCGCGGCCCGCCCCCGGCACTGAAGCCCCAAGGAACCACGGGCAACGGGAACCGCAGGCAGCGTGGGCCGGCCACCGCAAGGGCTCCGCGGGATACCGCAGGATCCTTGCCGGCCTGGCCTTCGCCGGCGTCGCCACCTTCGCGCAGCTGTATTCCACCCAGGCCGTCCTGCCGCTGATTGCGCGCGGAATGGAGGTCACCGCGGCGGAGGCCGCCCTGACGATCTCCCTGGCCACCATCGGGCTGGCCCTCACGGTCCTTCCGTGGTCCTTCGTTGCGGACCGGGTGGGCCGGGTCCGGGCCATGGCCTGGGCGATCTCGGCGGCAACCGTGTTCGGCCTGCTGGCGCCGCTGGCGCCGACGTTCCCGGTGTTGCTCGCCCTGCGGGCACTGGAAGGTATGGCACTGGGCGGGATTCCGGCGATCGCGGTGGCCTACCTGAATGAGGAGATCACGAAGGCCCAGGCCGCACTGGCCGCCGGGACCTATGTTGCCGGCACCACCCTGGGCGGGCTGGCGGGCCGGTTGCTCGCCGGACCCGTCGGCGAACTCTGGGGCTGGCGCGCCGCCGTCCTGTGCGTCTCCGCCATGGCCGCGGTGGCGGCGGTCCTGTTCCTGGTCCTGGTCCCGCCGGCCCGGAACTTCACCCCGTCCCCGGCCGGGGGCTTGCGCGGCGCGTTGGCCACCCTGGGACGCCATGGCCGGAATCCGCGGCTGCTGGCCATCTACCTGCAGGCCTTCCTGCTGATGGGCGGCTTCGTGGCCGTCTACAACTATTTGGGGTTCCGGCTCTCCGCCGCACCGTTCGGCCTGCCGGCCACCCTGATCAGCCTGATCTTCCTGGCCTATCTCTCGGGCACGGTCTCGGCCCGCTGGGCCGCCGGGCTGACCGCGCGGCATGGCCGCCGGAACGTCCTGATCGCCGGGACGGTGCTGATGGTGGGCGGCCTGGCGCTGACGCTTACCGCTCATCTGGTCCTGATCCTGGCCGGGCTCCTGATCTTCACCGGCGGTTTCTTCGCCGCCCACAGCATCGGCTCCGGCTGGACCGGGGTGATCGCCAGCGGCGGCCGGGCCCAGGCCGCCTCGCTCTACAACCTCGCGTATTACCTGGGCTCCAGCGTCCTGGGCTGGGCGGGGGGCCTGCTCTTCCAGTCGCTGGGCTGGACGGCGCTTGCCCTGGGGGTGATGGCACTGGCGGCGACGACGGCGGCGGTCACCGCCGTCGTCCATCCGGCCGGCGTGCCCGGCGCCGCGCAGGCCTAGCGCGTGGCTTCCAGGGCCTGAACCAGGTCCGCGATGATGTCCGCCGGGTCCTCGAGCCCCACCGAGACCCGCAACAGCCCGGCGTGCGGCTTCGCCTCGGCCGCAACGGGCCGGTGTGTCAGGCCGGCGGGATGCTGGATGAGGGAGTCGATGCCGCCCAGGGAAACGGCGTGGGTGAGCAGCCGGACGGCGCCCGGAAGCCGCCCGGCATGGTCCGCGCTGCCCAGCTCGAAGGCCAGCAGCGATCCCGGACCGGCCATTTGGGTCCCCACCAGCCCCAGCGGATCGCAGTCCGGCAGCCCCGGATAGTAGACGCGGCGGACCAGCCCGTGGCCGGCCAGTGCCACCGCCACCTTGTGCGCTCCGGCCTGCTGGGCCCGGACCCGGACCGGCAGGGTGGCCAGGCCGCGGTGCAGGAGGTAGGCCGGCCAGGGCGTCAGGATTCCGCCGGTGATGGCCCGCACCCGCCGCAGCCGGGCGGCCCACTCGCCGCCGGCCGCAATGACCCCGCCCATCGCGTCCCCGTGGCCGCCGATGAATTTGGTGGCACTGTGCAGCACCATGGCCGCCCCGTGGCGTGCCGGCTGCTGCAGCACCGGGGTGGCGAAGGTGTTGTCCACCAGCACCGGGACCCCGTCGGCGGCGGCCACGACGGCGGCGATGTCCACCAGGTCCAGGCTGGGGTTCGCCGGCGTTTCCAGGATCACCAGGCCGGTGTCCGGCCGCAGCGCCCCGTGCACGCCGCCGGCCGTGGTGAAGGTGACCTCGGTGCCCAGCGCGCCGGTGGCCAGCAGGTGGTCGCTGCCGCCGTAGAGCGGCCGGACCGCGACGATGTGCTTTCTCCCCGTCGCCACGACGGCCAGCAGTGCGGCACTCAACGCGGCCATGCCGCTGGCGAAGCCCACGGCCTCGGGCATCGCCTCGAGCAGGGCCACGCCCTCTTCGAAGCGTGCCACCGTCGGATTCCAGAGCCGCTGGTAGACCGTGCTTTGGCCTTCCTGCGGGGTGCCGCCCGTGGCCAGCTGCTCGTAGGCGAGGCCGCCGTCGTGGACGGAGGGAAGCGGGGCGGTGGTGGACAGGTCGATCGGGACGGCATGCAGGCCCTGGTCCGTGAGGCCCTGGCGGCCGGCGTGGACGGCCTGGGAGTCGAAGGAAAGCACGATTCTCCTTGTGAATATTCGCCATTGAATAGGGAAAGTATCCGGCAGATATTCGGAAGGAGACAGGTGTTTCGAATGGAACCGGCGGATATGGCCGCCTATGATGAACCTAAACCACATGGAGGAGGACCCGTGAGCAGTGCTGCGAAGAATGTTCGGACCGGAGCGGGGGCCGGCGAACCGCTGGACGCGATCGACGAGCGTCTGCTGGCAGCGCTGGTGGCGGACGCCCGCATCTCCAACAAGCAGCTGGCCGAGCTGGTGGGCATTGCGCCCTCCACCGCCCTGATGCGCACCCGGGCGCTCTCCGACCGCGGCATCATCCAGGGCTTTGAGGCCAAACTCAGCCTCCCCGCCGTCGGCCGGTCGGTGCAGGCCCTGATCGCGGTGCGCCTGCGGGCCCACGACCGCGAACAAATCGACCGGTTCACCGCCCGCGTGCCCAAGCTCCCCGCCGTGCTCTCGACCTTTCACACCTCCGGCTCGGTGGACTACCTGCTGCATATTGCCGTGGCCACCACCGAGGACCTGCGTGACTGGGTGCTGGACAACCTGGCCACGGACCCGGTGGTGGGCCACACGGAAACCACGCTGGTCTTCGACCACATCCAGGGCAACCACGGGCCGCTGCCGGACTGAGGCGAGGGACCTTCGGCGCCCGCGGACCCGAGGGACTAGGCGCGCAGCGCCTGCCGCAGCGACACCGCCGCGAGAATCAGGCCCAGCGCGGCGCAGAGCACCACGAAGCCGGCCACCGCGGTCTGCAGCCCGACGGCGCCCGCGGCCAGGCCGAGCCCGATCACCGGGAAGGCGCTGCCGAGGTAGGTGATCACGTACACCGTGCTGATGATCTGCGCGTGGCGGGCCGCCTCGACCTTGCCGGCGACGGTGTTGAAGACGGTCCGGAACGCCACGCCCTGGCCCAGGCCCGCGGTGACGCTCGCCGCGACCAGCAGCCAGGGGCTGCTCCAGGCGGCAGCGGCGGCGATCAGCAGCACCGAGACGGAGAGCAGAACGAGCCCCGCCGGCACCACGAAGCGTCCCCTCACGGCCAGCAGCTGGCTCAGGGCGGACGCGGCGAGGGTGAGCCCGGCCAGGACCCCGATCAGCGGACGCGAGTCGGCGTGGACGATCTGCGCGAAATAGCCCGGGGCCACGGAAAGGCAGAAGCCGAACACGGCGAAGCTGAGGAAGCCCACCGACGAGGCGAGCCAGAAGGCGCCCCGTGCCACGCTGGAGACGGAGGGCCGGCGCGGGGCGAGGACCTTCAGCGGCTGCTGCCCGGCGGTGGAGGTGATCGCGGGGCGGGCCTTGAGCAGGTACAGGGGGACCAGGAGCGCCGCCAGGACCAGCGAGTGGAGGTAGTACGGCGTCGACGTCGGACCCGGGAACACCGAGAGCAGCCCGCCGATCGCCGGCCCGGCGGCCACCCCGCCGGCCGAGGCGAGCAGCGTGAAGCGGGAGGCCCATTCGGGCCGGCTGGGCAGCAATTCCCGCAGCGCCGCGGAGCTCGCTCCGGTGGCCAGGGCCACCGCGGCGCCCTGCAGGGCGCGCCCTGCGCAGAGCGCCGCCAGGCTGTCCGCCGAGGCAAAGACCAGTCCGCCTGCCAAGCCCGTCAGGACCGCCAGCACCAGGGCAGCACGCCGGCCGATGTGATCGGACCAGTGCCCCGCAAGGATCAGGGTGGCCACGAGGGCCAGGACGTAGGCCGAGAACGCCACCGTCACGTCCAGCGCCGAGATGCCCAGCCGGGCCTGCAGCAGCGGGTAGAGCGGGGTCGCGAGATTGGCTCCCACCAGGAGCGTGAAAATGACGACGCCGGCCATCACCAGCCGGGCGGTGACGGAGGCATCCCAACCCCAGCGGGCGGCGGTGGCCGGGCGCATGCGGAGTTCGCTGAAGACGGTCATGACGGTGTCCCTGCACATCGGGGTACCGCGGGCGTTCCCGGTGGGGAGGCTACGGACCCGGTAAAGAAATGGATGCCTCCAGAATGCGGCACGCATGATCGTTCACCTCTCTTTTCGTGCCAGAATTGATCAAAACCATCAATGATGCCCCGCGCGGATGAACCGGAGTGATGATTTGAACAGCCTCGACCCCACCGACCTGCGGATCCTGCTGGAACTGGTCAAGGATCCCCGGGTCCAGATCGGCGAACTCAGCGACGCCCTGGGCATCGCGCGGAACACGGCGCAGACCCGGGTCCGGCGGATGCTGCGTTCTGGGATCCTGCACGACGGCGGCCGCGAGATCGACCTCGAGGCGGTGGGGTACGACGTCGTCGCGTTCGTCACGATCGAGGTGAACCACCGGGAGCTCGACGGCGTGGTCGCCGCGCTGCGCCTCATCCCCCAGGTACTGGAGGTGCACGAAATCTCCGGCCGGGGCGACGTCTGGTGCCGGCTGGTCGCCACGGACACGCACAATCTCCAGACTGCCCTGCGCTCCATCCTGCGGATCAAGGGCGTCATCCGGACCGAGACGGTGCTCGCCCTGCACACCCACATCCCCTACCGCACCGAGCCGCTGATCAGCCGGCTGGCCCAGGGCGCCGCCGGGACCGCTGCGCGGCCAGCGCGCCGGGCCGTTGCGGCCGGTGACGGCACCGACGCTGGATAATGGCCCGGTGACTATCATCGACAACGCCGTCTACGTGGACGGCGTCCGCCGGGCCGAGCCCGAGAGCCTGGAACAGACCTTCGAGACCCTGAATCGCCACGGGGGCATGGCGTGGATCGGCCTCTACCGTCCCACCACCGAGGAAATGGCCGCCGTCGCCGCCGAATTCGGGCTGCACGGCCTCGCCGTGGAGGACGCCGTCTCCGCCCACCAGCGCCCCAAGCTGGAACGCTACGACGACAACCTCTTCACCGTGCTCCGGCCCGCCCGCTACCTGGACGACTCCGAGACCGTGGAGTTCGGCGAGCTGCACGTCTTCACCGGCCGCAACTTCGTGGTGACGGTGCGGCACGCCGAGACCGCCGGCGTCGGCCAGGTGCGGCGCCGCCTGGAGCTGCGCCCGGACCTGCTCTGCCACGGGCCCGAGGCCGTGCTCTACGCGCTGATGGACCAGGTGGTGGACGACTACGGGCCGGTGGTTGCCGGGCTGGAAAACGACATCGACGAGATCGAGGACCAGCTCTTCAGCGGCGACCCCCTGGTCTCCCGGCGCATCTATGAGCTCGCCCGCGAGGTGATCCACTTCCAGCGGGCCATCCATCCGCTGCCGGCCATGATGCAGCACCTGCGCAGCGGCTTCGAGAAGTACCGCGTGGATTCGGAACTGCAGCACAACCTCCGCGATGTCGAGGACCACGTGGAGCGGCTGATCTCCCGCGCGGACTCCTTCCGGGACCTGCTGCAGAACGCGCTGACCCTGGACGGCACGCTGACCGCCAACCGCCAGAACGAGGCGAGCGCCGAGCAAAACGAGCAGGTCAAGAAGATCTCCTCCTGGGCCGCGATCTTCTTCGCCCCGTCCTTCGTGGCCGGGGTGTACGGCATGAACTTCGAGAATATGCCGGAGTTGCACTGGGCGTTCGGGTATCCGATGGCGATCGGCCTGATGGCCGCCACGGCGACGCTGATGTACGCCATCTTCAAGCGGAAGGGCTGGCTCTGACCGGAGCCCGCTGAGGCCGGCGCTCCCTGACGGGCGCGGGCGGACCGTACCGCCCCGCGTCCCGCGCCCCCGTGTACTCTGGCCGCATGAGCGCGCGGCGGGAGCGGTTCCGGCACATCGTGGAGACCCTGGGCAGGCACGGGCTGGGATTCGCGGTGGGCGGGCTGCACCTGGAGCGGTTGCATCTTCCCGGCCGGCCCGGAGGGTTGCCCGGCGCCCGGATGCCTGCCCCGGAGCGGGTGCGCCTGGCCCTGGAGGAGCTCGGGACGGTGTTCATCAAGTTCGGCCAGATCGTCTCCACCCGGACCGACATCCTGCCCCCGGACTACGCCGGGGAGCTCGCCACCCTGCAGGACGCCTCCCCCGCCATCCCGGTCGAACAGATCCGCGACGTCATCGCCGAGGAGCTCGGGCCGGCCGCGCATCAACTGCTGGACGGGCTGCGGGACACACCGCTCGCCACGGGTTCCATCGGGCAGGCCCACGAGGCAACACTCGCCGACGGGGGCGCCCTGGCCGACGTCGTGGTCAAGGTCCGCCGGCCCGGCGTCGTCGAGGAGGTCAACGAGGACCTGGAAATCATGGCCGAGCTGGCCAAACGCGCCGAACAGGCGTCCGCGGCCGTGGCCGGCTGGCGGGTCGCGGCGCTGGTGGACGAGTTCGCCCAGACCCTCCGGGCGGAACTGGACTACCTGCAGGAGGCGCGCAACGCCGAGCAGTTCGCGGCGAACTTCGCCGGCGACCCGCGCGTGCACATCCCCCTGGTCTTCTGGGACGCCACCACCACGCGGGTGCTCACCCTGGAGCGGCTGCGCGGCATCAAGATCAGCGACGTCGGCGGGCTGCGGGCGGCCGGGATCGACACCGGGGACCTCGCCGTCCGGGCCTGCACCGTGCTGCTGAAGATGGTCTTCGAGGACGGGTTCTTCCACGCCGACCCGCACCCGGGAAACTTCTTCGTCGAACCCGACGGCAGGCTGGGCATCATCGACTTCGGCATGGTGGGCAGGATCGACGACGGCGCCCGGTGGAACCTGGTGCGGGTACTGCTGGCGGTGGTGGACAAGGACCCCCGGAGCCTGACCACCGCGGTGGTGCGGCTCTGCGGCGGCGCCGACGTCGACTACGGCACCCTGCAGGCGGCGCTGGGCCGGCTGTTGGACCGCTACGCCGACCGGCCGCTGGCGGAGGTGCCGCTGGTACCGGTCCTGGCCGAGCTGGCCGGCCTGCTGCGGACCAGCCGGCTCCGCCTGCCGCGGGAGACGGCCCTGATGGTCAAGATGCTGGTCATGGCCGACGGGCTGGGCAAACAGCTGGACCCCGGCTTCGAGCTGACCGAGCAGCTGGGGCCCTTCACCCGCGGTGTGGTGCTCTCCTCGCTCACCCCGGAGGCGGTGGCTGAGCGGCTGAAGAAGCTCGGGTGGGAGGCCCTGAGGTTCGGCATCGAGGCACCGGAGCTGGCCCGGAGGCTGCTGGAGGTGCTGGAGCGCGGCGGGGTGGACGTGCATTTCCGGGCCGGGGAACTCCAGGCGCTGATGGACCGGGCGGAGAAGACCGGCAACCGGATCGTCGCGGGCCTGATCGTCGCGGCGCTGATCGGCGCCGTCGGGGAACTGGTGTCCTTCCAGCCGGACCGGTGGAAACGGTGGCCCAAGGCCCTGTTCACCGCCGGGCTGGGCGGTGTTGGTGCCCTCGGCGGCTACCTGGCGCTCGGCTCGCGGCCGCGACGACGGCGCGGGACCTCCTAGAGCCGCCTGCTTCCGTTCCCCACAGATTTCGGGGCAGCCTCAGGGCGTGGGCCGTCGGTGCCGTGCCTGCGCCACCAGCCGGGCGAACGCCAGGACGAACACCGCCTCGATCGCCGCCATCAGGGCGAGCCAGAGCCACTCCCGGTGGCCGATGAAATAGACCACGCCCGCCCCCACCAGGATGCTGCCAAGGACCAGCGCGTACACCGCGAAGCCGACGGCCACCTTCGCGCTGCGCACCCCCGTACGGAAACCGAAGCCGTTGGGCTCACCGCCCGGCTGTCCGCGCACACGGTCCTGCCGGGCCGGGCCAAGCCGGTCGAATTCCTCCCACGGATCGGGGCCATGTTCCGGAGGTAGGTCCGGACGTTGTTCCGCCATTGCCCCATTTTAGTCGCCGCCCTCAGCCGCCGCAGGTCAGGCGGCGCGCTGCTCCACCTGGCCAGGGGCGGCGCCGTCAGCCCCGAAGACCAGCAGCCGGGTGGCAATTTTCTCCGTGAAGAACCGGTCGTGGCTGACCACCACGACGGCGCCCGGGAAGTGCAGCAGGGCCCGTTCCATCACCTGGGTACTCGAGAGGTCCAGGTGGTTGGTGGGTTCGTCGAGGAGCAGCACGGACGCCCCCGAGAGCAGGCACTGGGCCATGGCGACGCGGGCCTTCTGGCCGCCGGAGAGGTTGCCGATCTTTTGCTTGAGATCCGCCTCGGAGAACTGGAACATCGCGAGGAAGCGGTTGACCGACTTCCTGGTGGCGGTCAGGGCCAGGCTGTCCGGGAGGGCGTTGACGGCGTGCGAGACGGTGTCGCCGTCGTCGAGCGCCGCCAGCATGGCGTTGTAGGAGACGTACCCCGGACCCTTGGCCCAGGCGACCGTGCCGGCGTCGGGGGCCTCCTCGCCGGTGAGGACCCGCAGGAGGGTGGATTTGCCGCTGCCGTTGGCGCCCAGGACGGCGATCCGGTTGCCCTTGCGGATCTCGAAGCCCAGGTCCGTGAACAGCGTCCGGCCGTCGTAGGACTTTTCCAGCCCCTCGACCCGGCAGAGGACGTCCTTGACGTGCAGGCCGCCGTAGATCTCGGTGACGATCTGGTCCACCGGCCGGGGGGTTCGCGACTTCTTGATCTTGGCCAGCTTGTTCTCCAGGCCCCGGCTGGCGGCCTTGGCGGCCTCACGCCGGTCGGCAATTCCCTCCGCCTCGAAGGCCAGCAGCTCGGCCTCGTGGACGAACTGCTGTTCCAGGGTCTTGAGCCGGAACTGCTTCTGGACCACGTATTCGGCGAAGTTCCCCGGATACTCGTGCAGGTGGTAGTTTTCGACTTCGACGATCCGCGTGACCACGGCGTCCAGGAACATGCGGTCGTGCGAGACGATGACGGCGGCGCCCTTGAAGTCGCGGAACCAGTTCTCCAGCCACTGCACCCCGGCGACGTCGAGGAAGTTGGTCGGCTCGTCCAGCAGCAGCACGTCCGGGCTTTCGAGCAGGATCTTCGCCAGCGCGGCCCGGTTGCGCCAGCCGCCCGACAGCTCGTCGATGGCGCAGTGCCGGTGGGCGTCCTCGAAGCCGAGGGTGGTCAGCACGGTGTCGATCCGGCGCGGGTAGTCCCACCCGTCCAGCCGTTCCATCTCCTCGAAGAGCGCGGCCTGCCGGGTGATCAGGCGGTCCAGTTCCCGGGCACCGGGGTCGGCGGCGATGGCGGCGTCGATCCCGGCAAGTTCCGCCTCGACGGCCTTCACCGTGCCGAACAGTCCGTTGAGGACCTCCGTGATGGTGGAGGCACCGTTGAGTTCGGAGAACTGGGAGAAGTAGCCCACGCGGACGCCCGGATCGACGCTGACCGAACCCGCGTCCGGCACGACCTGGTCCAGGACTAGCTTCAGGACTGTGGTCTTGCCGGAGCCGTTCTTGCCGATCAGCCCCACCCGGTCGCCGGGCTCGAGCCGGAAGAAGACCTCACGGAGGACCGGAGTGTTCTCGAAGCGGACGCTGACGTCGTTCAGGCGGATCAGGCTCATGGGGGTCCTTTCGGGGCGCCCGTGCCCGACGGCGGACCGTACGGTGGGCGGCCCGGCCGCTGTGGGAAGCGGGAGTGGAAGTCCGGGTGGCGCAGGGAACCCGTGGTTTCCAGAATATCCCGGCATGCGAAGAGCCCCGCACCGCGGTTGCGGGACGGGGCTCTTCGGGTATGGGGCTCTTCGGGTGTGCGGTCCGCTAGCGGCCGGACTTGCCGTGGGCGGCCGCGGGAGCCGGGTTGTGCTCGGCTTCGTGGGCCGGGCCGTTGCCGTAGCTGGGGACGGCGGGGGTGGCCGCGTGCTCGTTGCGGTGCTGTTCGGCGTTGGCCTGGCCGGCGGCACGGTGCGCTTCGGCGTTCGCGTGGGCCCAGGCGCTGTTGCCCGGTTCAGCCGGAGCGGATTTCTCCGGTTCGCTGTCCTTCGTTTCCGTGGACTCGGCCGGTTCCGTGGCCTCGCTGGTTTCGGTCGGGGCAGCGGACGGGGTATCGGACGGGGTATCGGTGGCTGAGGGGGCCGGGGCGGGCTCCGTCGGTTCAGCCGTTTCCGTCGGCTCCGCGGATGCGGTAGCGGTCGCGGTCGGGGCCGGTTCCGTGGGCTCGGCGGTCTCAGTGGGGGCCGCCGTCGGGGAGTCGATGGCGGTCGCCGTGGCGGTGACGGCCGGCGTCGGATCCGCGGTGATCTCGCTGACCGTGGCGGCCATCGCCGCCCCCGCTCCGCCGGTGACGACGACGGCGGCCACGGCTGTTGCCTTGCCTGCGGTGCCCAGGGCGCCGAGCCACGTGAAAATTCCTGCCAAGGGGTGTTCCTTCCAGAGTTCCAAAGAGGTGTCCGGCAGGCCCTGTCACCAAGCCAACCGGGGAAAACACTACCCAGACGGAGACGGCGCGACGGCGGGGAACGGGATTCCTGCGGATTTCTTGGGGATAAACAGTGGTGCGGGGCGCCGCGGCGGGCTCAGGGACCCCGGGGCGCGAACATGATAACGGCCACGCCCGCCAGGCAGACCACGGACCCGATGACGTCCCAGCGGTCCGGCCGGTATCCGTCCACCGCCATTCCCCAGGCCAGGGACCCTGCCACGAAGACGCCTCCGTAGGCGGCCAGGATCCGGCCGAAGTGGGCGTCCGGCTGAAGTGTCGCGACGAAGCCATAGAGCCCGAGGGCGACGATCCCGATCCCGGCCCACCACCAGGCGCGGCCCTCACGGACGGCCTGCCAGATCATCCAGGCCCCGCCGATTTCGGCCACGGCGGCCAGGGCAAAGAGCAGGACGGTGCGCGCAATGGTCATGCCACCATCTTTGCGCACCCCGGCCCTTGTCCGCGGCGGCGTCGGCGGGTATGAGGGAAGCATGCAGACCGGACAGGGGCTCCTTGAGGGTCGGGTAGCGGTGGTGACCGGGTCCTCCCGAGGCCTGGGCTTTGCGATGGCGGGGCTGCTGGGCGCCGAGGGGGCCGCCGTTGTCCTCGCGTCCCGGTCGGCCGCCGACGCCGAGGCGGCCGCCACGCGGCTCCGTGCGGAGGGAATTACTGCGTGGGGGCTGCGCTGCGACACCGCGGAACTGGCCGACGTCGAGTCCCTGCGCGACGAGGCACTGCGCCTCGGCGGGCTGGACATCTGGGTAAATAACGCCGGCACTTCGGGGGCATACGGGCCGACGGCGTCCACGCCGGTGGACGACTTCACGCGGGTGGTCCGGACCAACATCCTGGGCACCTTCCACGGTTCCCGGGTGGCGCTGCCGGTGATGCTCGGGCAGGGCCACGGTGACCTGGTGAACCTCTACGGCCAGGGCGACGGCGGGCCGGTGCCGCTGCAGAACGCGTATGCCTCCAGCAAACGGTGGGTGCGCCAGTTCACCGAGACCCTGCGCCGGGAAACGCGCGGCACCGGCGTGCGGGTCCACGGCATGAACCCCGGCCTGGTGGAAACGGACCTGCTGCGGCGCATTCGGGCCCAGTCCGGCTACGAGAAGCGCCTTTCCGCCCTTCAGGTGGTGGTGGGCCTGTGGGGGCAGGCCCCGGAGGCCGCCGCGAGACCCCTGCTGGGCCTGGTCACGTCGGATGCGGCGGCGTACCGGGACCTCACCCCGGCCCGGCTGGTGTCCCGGGGCGCCCGAAACGTCCTGGCCGGCCGGCTCCGCAGGAGTCACCGAATGCCGCTGGATATCACCGTGGTGGAACCGGAACGCTGACCGGCGGAAGCACCGGCGCCGTGGCGGCTACCTGATGGTCAGCGCCGGGTTGACGGGCGCCTTTGCGGCGTTGACCTGCAACCCGACCGTGACCTTCTGCCCGGCGGCGAGCTTCGCCGTCCAGTCCGAGCCGGTGCAGGTGACTGACGTCTTCGGGACCATCGTGCACTTCATCCCCCAGGAGTTGGCAACCGAGGTCACCGTGGGGTCGTTCCAGGACACGGACCACGACGGCACCGCGCGCAACGCCGTAAGGTCCAGGTTCGCCACGTAGCCGCCGGGCCAGGAACTGGTCAACCGCCAGGTGGCCGACAGGGCATCCCCGCTGGCCGGTCCCGGGCTCGCGCTCGGCGAGGGCGACGGCGAGGGCGACGGGCTGGTGGTCGGTGCCGGTGCGGGAGCGGTGGGCGCGCCCGTCGGCGTCGGGGTGGGCGAGGGAGACGTCGTCGGCGTAGGCGCGGGCGACGTCGTCGGCGTCGGCGCGGGGGACGTGCCCGGGGCGTTGGTCAGGATCGGGGCCAGCGCATCCAGCTTGGCGCGTTCCGGCGTGCGCCAGTCGGACTGGACCAGACCGCCTGTACCGGCCGAGTTGGGGTTGAAGGACCAGTAGGCAAAGGACATGCCGTTGGCCTTGAGGTAGCTGACAATCGAGGCCATCCACGCCTTGTCGGAGGCGGTGGCCAGGGCGGTGCCGAACTCCCCCAGCAGCACCGGAGCGATTCCCTGCTTCTGCAGGTATCCCCAGTTGCGGTCCCACACGGCGGGAAGGTTGGCCGGGTAGGCGGGGTCGCTGAACCATTTCTGGGCGAACATGGATGCCGGGTAGTCGTGCGGCGAATACACCACCCGGTGCGGCACGGCGAGGGACACCGGCTTCGCGCCGGCGTCCGCCAGGCCACCACCCCACCAGGTGCCTCCCGCAGTCGCCTGGTTCTCGATTCCCTCGACGAGGATCAGGAGGTTCGGGTTGGCGGCCAGGACGGCGTTGCCTCCCCGGGTCGCCGCCGCCTGCCAGTCGGTCGCGGCGGGTCCGCCCCAGGTGGCGGATCCGGCGGGCTCGTTGTGCAGGTCGGCCCCGATCACTGTCGGATCGTTCCTGTAACGGGCCGCCAGCATCTGCCAGTCCGAGATCCACCGGGACTCGGGGACGGCGGCGGTGTACCAGAGGGGCGACTGGCTTGCCGAGGAAGGGCGGTGCCGGTCCAGGATGACCTGCAGGCCGTTGGCCTTGGCCCGGGCGATAACCGTGTCCATCACATCCAGCGGGCGTTTACCCTCCAGGTTGTAGGCCCGGTTGGCCCAATAGTTGACGCTGCCCTTGATGGTTGTTGCGGCCAGGCACTCATTGGAGAACGGCAGCCGGACGGTGTTGAACCCCATGGATTTTATGCTGGCCAGGGCTTCGTCGATGGTCAGGGTGCCCCAGAGTCCGTGCGGGACGCAGTCGGGGGTCTCCAGCCCGAACCAGGAGGCCGCCTTGATGATGTACGGGGCGTTATTCGAGTCCCGGATGGTGCCGCCGTCGGTGTGCAGCCACCCCGTAGCCGCGGGCGTGGTGTCCGCGACCCGCTCGAGGACCGCACCGGGCTCCGCGGGCCCGGCGCAGCCCGCCACCGCCAGCAGGGCGGCGACACCCACGGCGACGACACCCAGCGTCCGGGCCGGACGACGGCGGGCAGGGCTCTGTCTGGTGGGGCGGCCTGATGACACATGTCCTCCAAGATTCCGGGCCAGGCAGGCCCACTGAGCCTCACCGTACCCAGCCCGGCCGCCGCTCCTTCGGCGACGCTCTGGGGTGGGCGGAATATTTCCTGGTCTTCGGCCCCCGTCCGACGGCGACGAACTCCCGCGGCGCACGTGGCCGGGGCTGGGGTTTGGCTGGGACTTGGCCCCGGATGCGGCGCTCCTACTTGCGCGATAGATGCTAAGCAGGCTTAGGATAGGGACATGGCCGTATCGAGCGGCCGCCAACCAGAGGAGGAAACACCATGGGACTGGGCGACAAGATCGAGAACGCTGCCGAGAAGATGACCGGCAAGGGTAAGGAAGCCGCCGGCGACGCGACGGGCAACGACCGCCTCCGCGCCGAGGGCCAGGCCGACCAGGCCAAGGGCGACCTCAAGCAGGCCGGCGAGAAGGTCAAGGACGCCTTCAAGAAGGACTGATCCCGGACAACTGCCAAGGGCGCTTCCCGTGACGGGAGGCGCCCTTTGCTGTGCCACCCCACTTCCCGGGAGTCACCCCGGTGCACGCCCGGAACCGGCGGATCCTAGAACCTGCCGTACTTGGCCCGTGCCATCGAATACACCCCGTAGCAGACCAGTCCGGCCGCGGTGGCGGCGAGCAACACCACGCCGAACGGCTGGGACCCCAGGGTCTTGAGGCCGCCGTCCAGGCCTGAGGACTTGGAGGGGTCCGCCGTCGCCGCCGCCACGATGATGAGGATGCCGACCACGCCCAGCACGACGCCCTTGGCGGCGTAGCCGATGGTGCCGAGCCACTCCACGGCGGTGCGGGGGTTCCCGGGAACGCTGAGGTCCTCCATGAACTTCCGGGTGACACCCCGGTAGACGTAGTAGGCCCCGCCGCCGATGATCGCTGCCCCGATAACGATCAGCAACAGGACGCCGGCGGGTGCGGCCAGAATCTTGGCGGTGAAGTCGCTGGCCGACTGGCTGGAGCTCTTGGAACCGCCGGCGGCGAAGACGGCAAAGGTGATGGCCAGGAAGCCGAAGATGACGGCTTTTCCGGCCGCCGACGCCGTTTCCTTGACCTTGTCCTTCGCCTCACCCTGCGCGCGGCCGGCGACGACGGCCTCACTCACCATCCACAGGGCCAAGGCCGCGCAGGCTGCGAACCCCACCCACAACAGGATGGCTCCGCCCGGCTTGGACGCCAGCGAGCCGATTGCCCCGGACTGGTCCGCCTCGCCGCCCTGCCCGCGGTCGATCTGGAGGGCGATGACACCGATGAGGATATGGACCAGGCCGATGAAGACGTAGCCCGCCCGGGCGAGGTTCCGGAGTACCGGTCCCCTGGCAGCGGAGCTGGCCTCCGAGACGGCCCGGTTGGCTTTTTGCGAGGCTTCACCCACGGCGGGATCCTTCACTGGAGCGGCAGAAGTGGTCCGCCCAGCATAGCCAGCGTGAAGGCCGAGGGGAATGATGGGGCCGCGCGGGGAACCGGCGGCGGGAGGCAATGTGGAGCTAAGGAGATTCGAACTCCTGACCTCTTCGATGCGAACGAAGCGCTCTACCAACTGAGCTATAGCCCCGTGACAACGCCGCTCCCGAAAGGGAACGGCGTCACCAAACGTTCTTAGGCTACAAAGTATCTGCCCGCAACGCCAACCGACGCACCGGCGCGGGCACCAACCTCACTCGAAAAAGCCAAAAAGCCCCGGATTCACCGTGGTGGTGGATCCGGGGCTTCCTGCGTGGACTCAGGCTCGGCGCCGCTGGAGGACGTCGTCGAGGTTGCTCAGTGCGCTCTGGCCCTTGCCCTGGGGTTTGGACTCGGCGGCCTCCTCGGCGCCGCGCACGGAGGCCTGCTTCAGCGACGGCTTGCCGACGGCCTTCGGTGCGGCAGGGAGGTCGAGGGGTTCCGGGGCCGCACGTTCGGCCTTGGGGGCCTCGACGTAGGTCGGCTTGGGCACCTGGACCGGTTCCCAGCTGGCGCCCTCGGGGGACGCCGGGTCGCCGACCTGGTGGACGGAGATGTCACCGGACGCGGCTGCCTCGGCCAGGGCAGCCTGCCGCAGCTCGGCGACGGTCAGCGTGACGGGACGGACCCGCCCGCCGTCGGCTTCGGCGTCGAACAGGGGGCTTTCCTTTGCCGGAGCGTCGGAGGGGACGGCAGTGGGCTGCTCGGCAGGCGCGGGCCGCGCCGGGCGGGGCGGGGCCATGGCCGACCGGAACGCGCGCTCAACTTTGCGGCGACGGTCACGCACGGCGAGGGAACGAAGGAGTACGACGGCGGCGACCGCGGCCAGCAGGGTCAGGACCGGCAACCAGCCGGAGCCCAGACCGAAGAGGCGGAGCACGCCGGACACGACACCGGTCAGGAGGGACACCACCGCCAGCAAGGCCAGCGCCAGGCGGCCGAACCGGATGCGGAACGTGGAGTTGGCCGGAAGGCTCGAGGGCCGGGCGGACTTCATCGACGCCGGGTCGGCCTTTATCGACGACGGCGCAGCGGCGTCAGGCGTCGAAGGGGCGGAGGTGGGGCGCTGCGTACTGGTCATCGGTTTCTCCTGCGGTGACGTCATGGCCATGACGTTTCCGGCTTGGGGGTCGGCTCGTTCCACGTCCGCGGCGTCCATCAGGAAGTCTCCAGCCGGCCGAAGCTGGCGGCTGTTCCGGAGCATGTAGGGAGCCACCCATACGATCCAGAGCGCAACAGCGACGACAAGGATCACTGAGCTGCTGAGAGGGAAGTCCACACTCAAAACCGTAAGAGCTTGAGGGCGTGGCGGACCGCATTAGCGGCGGTGTGTCGCGGCGCGGCCGGAGAAACTGCCCAACGTGACGAAAACGCAGGTCAGGACGGCGTTTCCCGCTGGCGAACCGGGCCCTCCCGGAGCCACCGGCCCAGCAGGCCCTCGGGGACCTCCTCGGCTGTCAGCGCGAAGCTGCGGTGGTCCGCCCAGCGGCCGTTGATGTGCAGGTACCGGGGCCGATACCCCTCATCCCTGAAGCCGAGTTTCTCAACCACCCGCAGGCTGGGACCGTTCTCCGGCCGGATGTTGATTTCCATCCGGTGCAGCCCGAGGGTGCGGAAGCAGTGGTCCGTGGCCATGGCCACCGCGGTGGGCGCGATGCCCTGCCCGGCCCGGTCCTGGTCCACCCAGTACCCCAGCGTGGCCATCATGGCCGACCCCCACACAATCGAGGAGACGGTCAGTTGCCCCACAATGACGGGTTCCCGATGTCCCGGCGTCCAGGCAGCAATCACGAACGGCAGGGCCGTCGCCTGTGCCGCTTGGGCTTTCAGCGAACTCACCATCTGCCGGTAGTTGGGCAGGCCGCCCCCGGGAGCCGGGTTGGACGCCTCCCAGGGGGCCAGCCACTGCTCGTTCCGGGCGCGGAGGGCGCTCCACTCGCGGCGGTCACGGTACCGGATCGGCCGCAGGACCAGGTCGCCGCTCTCCAGCGTGACCGGCCAGGTGAAGCTGCCCCCCACGGGACTAGTGCGTCAGCCCGGCGGTGAAGCCCGGCAGCCACTCCCGCAGGCCCGGGCCCAGGTCTTCGCTGTCGCAGGCCAGCTGGACGCAGGCCTTCAGGTAGCTCAGCTTGTCGCCGGTGTCGTAGCGGCGGCCGCGGAAGACGACGCCGTACACGCCGTAGCCTTCACCCTCGCCGGCGGCGAGTTCCTGCAGTGCGTCGGTGAGCTGGATCTCGCCGCCGCGGCCGGGCTCGGTGCGCTCCAGCACGTCGAAGACGGCCGGGTGCAGGACGTAACGGCCGATGATCGCCAGGTTGGAGGGCGCGTCTTCGACGTCGGGCTTCTCCACGAGGTGGTTGATGCGCACGTAGTCTTCGCCGTCGACGGCCTCGACGTCGGCGCAGCCGTAGGCGCTGATCTGGGACGGATCGACCTCGATCAGGGCCACGACCGAACCGCCGGTCTTGGCCTGCACCTCGATCATGGTGCTCAGCAGTTCGTCGCGGGCGTCGATCAGGTCATCACCGAGCAGGACGGCGAACGGCTCGTAGCCGACGTGCTGCTTCGCACGCAGCACAGCGTGGCCGAGGCCCATCGGGTCACCCTGGCGGACGTAGTGGATGTCGCCGAGGTTGCTGGCGGCCTGGATGGACTCAAGCTTGGCGGTGTCACCCTTTGCTTCGAGGGTCGCCTCCAGGGTGGGGACCCGGTCGAAGTGGTCTTCAAGGGCCCGCTTGCTGCGCCCGGTGATCATCAGGACGTCGTTGAGGCCCACCTTGACGGCTTCCTCGACCACGTACTGGATGGCCGGCTTGTCGACGACGGGCAGCATCTCCTTCGGCATCGCCTTGGTGGCGGGAAGGAAGCGGGTGCCGAGGCCCGCAGCGGGGATGACGGCCTTGCGGACGGGGGCGTTAGGTGTCTTCACCCGACTAATCTAACCGAGGGGGCAAACATCAGGTAATTGCCCTCACGGTGCGGCCGCGGCGCGTTTGCCCGGCCGGCGAGGCGAAGGAGCCACTGCATGGAAGCGCACGACAGGGACACCAAGGAAGCGATCCGCACCCGGCACCGGCAGCGTCGGGCGGCGATGACACCGGCGTCGCGATCGGCGGCCGGAGCGGCCCTGGCCGTGCATGGCACTGCATGGGCGGCTTCGCTGACCGACGGCGGAACGGGCACCTTCGCGGCCTACCTGGGGGTCGGCTCGGAGCCGCCGACCCTCCCCCTGCTGGCGGCCCTGCACGACGCCGGGCACACGGTCCTGCTTCCAGTCTGCGAACCGGACCTGGAACTGAGCTGGGTGGTCTGGACGCCGCAGAGCGAGTTCGCGCGGAGCCGGTACGCGCCGCTTCAGGAGCCAATCGGGGAACGGCTCGGCACCGATGCCGTGGCGGGGGCAGCCGGAGTCTTCGTTCCCGCCACCGCGGTGGACCTCGACGGAAACCGGATCGGCCAGGGCGGCGGCTACTACGATAAGTTCCTCGCCGCCCTCCCGGCCCTCCCCGGGAACGACGGCAGCCACCCGGTGCCGACTGCCGGCGTCGTCTACGCCGATGAAGTGCTGCCCGCGGGCACCATCCCCGTCGAAGTCTTCGACCGGAAGGTCGGGGCCGCACTCACGCCCGACGGCCTTGTTCCCACAGGCGCCAGCCGCTGACGCCGCATATTCTTCCACCTGTTCGCGCGGTGATAGAATTAGCACTCAGGCCCTGTGACTGCTAATCCCCTGGCTCCCCGAGCCAGCCGCCCCCTCAAGGAGCGGACGGGAGGGACGCAGTACGGGACCTGCTCGTTTGTCCTAGAGGAGGAACCCAGTGCCCACGTACGCCTACGCTTGCAAGGACTGCAACCACGCCTTCGAGACCGTGCAGTCGTTCTCCGATGAATCGCTTACGACCTGCCCGGAGTGCCAGGGAACGTTGCGCAAGAAGTTCAACAGCGTCGGAGTCGTCTTCAAGGGCTCCGGCTTTTACCGGACCGATTCCCGCGATTCCAAGGGCAGCTCCGTGGCGCCCGCCGTACCGGCTGCCACCCCGGCCGCGGCTCCGACCGCCGCCGCCAACTAAGGCACCTGCAGCTTGTCCACATAGCCCGGACCGGGGCTAAGCCCGCCGCGTTCAGGCTCCTACCGTGAAGCCATGGCACCAGCAAGGCTTCACTTCTTTCGTCCCGGGTCTGCCCGCGGCCCATCCGTTGCGGGCCGGCCCTCGGGAGGACGCTTACTTACTTCGCGCCGGTCCGCCCCACGTCGCCTCCGTCGCTGGGTGGGGCGCAACCGCAGGCTGATCGCCGCCCTTCTGTTGTGCCTGGCCGCCGGGCTCGCAGTCCAGCAGCTTACTCCCGCTCCCCCGCCGACGGTCACGGCCTGGGCCGCGGCCGGGGACCTTCCGGCGGGGCGGCTCCTCGCCGCGGGGGATCTCACAGCCGTCCAAGTTCCGCCGGGGGTTTTACCTGACGCGGCCATTGACCCGTCGACGGCCGAGGGGCAGCAACTGGGCGTCGCGTTGAGCCGGGGGCAGTTGCTGAGCTCATCGTTCTTTGTCGGACCCGGCCTTTTGACCGGGAGCCCACCCGGTTCCTCCGCCGTACCGTTGCGCATGGCTGATCCCGCCTCGATCCAGCTGGTCTCCCCCGGTCAGCTGGTCAACATCGTGCTGACCGGCGGCAACGGGTTTGAGCAGGCGGCAACGTCGGAGATTCTGGCCGCGCGCGTCCCGGTGCTCTGGACCTCCGCCCGTGGCGGCAGGTCCGGGCAATGGCTCGACGCCGGCGATACGGACGGGCTGATGGTGGTTGCGGCCGACCCCGAGCAGTCCAGGAAGCTTGCCGGCGCGTCGACGCAGGGAAAGTTGTTTTTCGTCCTCGTTGGTCCCGGTGGGCCGTAGTCACGCTGCGGGCGTGCTGTTGCTCACCGTCCCGCGCCGGAGCTGCCCCGGCCCTGGTGTCAGCCCCAGTGCGGCGGCTTCTGTTCCTGCAGCCAGGCGTCGTGGTCATACCCGCCGGGCTCGTCGCCCCAGCGTCGGGGATCATCCTCCGCGGCCTTGGTGGGAAGGATCCCTGCCGGGGACGCGCTGTGTGCAGCGGCGCCTTCGGCCCGGGACGGCTCAGTCCGGTCCTCGTCCTGATCCGGGGAACCGGCACTCCGGCCCTCCCCGGCCCGGGCTGCCCTGTCGGTATCGATGGTGGCCGCCGTGGCGGGTTCCCCGTGGGCCTCGCCGGGATGGTTCCGGTTGTCGTTTGCGGCGCTCTGGTGACTGGTCACATCCGCCTCCTTAGTACTGCTCGTAAATTCCTGCTGGTGCGCCGCGGCGGCCCAGGCGGTGGGTGCCTGGCCGGTGGCCGCATACGCGTCCCGGGCGCTCTCGAGCCCGAAACTTTCCATGTCGTCCGAGAAGCCCGGAGCGGTCCCGATCCGGGAGGACGCCACCGGCTTCTCCAATCCAAGGTACCCGCCAATCCGGTCCGCGCACACGGAGGGATCGGTAAAGACCTCGATGGTCCACAGCGGCATGTAGCGCCAGCCCAGGCGTTCCAGCTGCTGCGGCCGGAGCCGGCTGCGTTCGCGGACGGTCATCCGCCGGTAACGCTCGGTTCCGTCGGATTCGATGGCCACCGGGCGCGGGATGTCGGCGTCGTCCTGTCCAATCGTGTGCAGTGGATCCGCAGCCGCCACCATGTCCAGGGCTCCGTCGTACTGGTGCCAGACGCGGGCGCCGCGGGCGCGGAGCCTGTCGCCGAGGTCCGTGACCAACGGGTCCGCACCGAGCGCCTGCTCGCTGGCGGCGGCGCGGGACGCGGGGCTGCCCAGGTCCGAGTTGCCGGCAATCTCCCGGTCGATGAGCTCGTAGAAGTCAACGGCCCCGTGGCTCAGCCGGGAGCTGTCCAGATCCTCGGGCCGGAAGCAGGTGAGCACGTGGAGGGAGCGCCGGGCACGGGTCATCGCGAGGGCGAACTTGGCGCGGCCGCCGTCGACGGACAGGGGGCCCAGGCTGTGCAGCGCGCGGCCGTGCGGCGTGCGGCCGTAACCGGGCGAGAAGATCACCCGGTCGCGGACCAGGCCCTGCGCCCGTTCGAGGTCGACCACGCGGAACGATTCGGTGCCCGCGGTGAAGAAGCCCGCCAGCAGCGGGTAGTTCGGCAGCTGCAGTCGGATGGCCTCGCCGATCCGGGCGGCGTGCCGCAGGCTGCCGGTGACCACGGCAAGGGACGTCCTCGGACGCAGCCTCGCGTGCTCGAAGACGAGTTCCACGACCCGGTTCACCTCCGCCAGGACGGACTCGACGCCGTCTTGGTCAGCGCTTGGGAGACCCGTTCCGTCCGGCAGGTATTCGACCGTGAGGGCGCGGTCCAGCCCGGTTGCGGACTGCCCCTCGGGCAGCCGCCGGAGTTCGCCGCCGTAGAAGTTCTTACTCAGCTGCCGAACCAGATCCTCGTCCACGGCTCGGTAGACGGTCCGGAGCCTGCGCACCGGCAGCACCGCCGCCAGGCTCTGGTAGGCGCTATCGACGCGGTGGTGGGAGCTCTCTCCCGCCGCGAGCCGCTCGACACCCACGGTAAAGGTTCGCGGGCTGGCGATCCTGTCATCGCCGAAGGCAATGACCTGGCGGGACCGCGCGACCGCGGGGAGGACTGCCTGCAGGGAGGTCGCCTCGGCGTCGAGGATCACCACCGCGTCGAAGTGCTGTTCGGCGGGCAGCAGGCTCGTCATCAGGTACGGGCTGATGGACCAGACGGGCACGAGCATGGGGATGAGTTCGGCAGACTGGGCGGTGAGCGCCGCCGGCGTGACCCGGCCGTCCTTGAGCAGGCTCCGCAGCAGTTCGGCCTGCCGCGGGTGCTCGGCCAGCGCCGCCCGCCAACGCTCCGCGAGCTTCCAGCGGAGCCGGGCCGCACCGCTGGCGATGTGGGCGTTGTCCGCGAGACGGTATTCCGCCTCCAGCTGGCGGAGGGCGTCGCCGTCGGACATGGCGAGGTAGTCGTCCCCGCTGATCATTGCCTCCAGCGCGGACTGCCACCAGGCGAGCTCGAGTTCGGCAGCGACGGAGTCCGCGGAGACCTCACGCTCGGCGAGGTCCGCCAGCAGCTCACCCAGGCCGTGCTCGCGCATGTTTTCAATCAGCAGCGTGCGTTCGGGCAGGGTCTCAAGGGTGCCGGTGTCCGCCACCAGGCGGGTCAGCCGGTCGAGCAGCTCCGGGTACGGCGTATTCTGCACGTCGCCGCCGTCGCGGGTATACCTGACGGCCTCGCCGAGGTCCTTGAGCTCGCCGTCCAGTTCCCGGTACAGCCCCGACAGCTCGCCCAACCCGGACGGCACCGCGGGGTGCCGCTGCGTGGTGGCGTACCCCGACCACGCCGCCCGCTGCTCCTGCACCAGGACCAGCGAACTGTGCAGGTCGGCAATGTGGACGCCGGGCCGGACGTACTCCTTCGCGACCCGCCGCAGCCGCGACCGCTGCATGGAGGGCATATCAATGCTGCGCTCCCGTCGCCACGACGAGGAAGCAGTGGCCGAGATCAGGTCGTGGACCGGACGGTCGAAGATGTCGGGGGTGAATTTGTCCAGGCTTCCCCGCACGGCGACCAGCAGGTCGATCTGGTCGCCCCACTCGGCAAAGGTGTCCCCCAGCCGGATTTCGGCGTGCTCGGCGACCTCGTTCATCCGGTCGCGGAGCCGCGGCAGCTTCTCCGCGACCGAACGCGCCACCTGCTGCGCTTCCTGCGTTTCCTTGCGGGTCAGCAAACGGGCGCCGTGCCACGGGCTCAGGGTCGAGGCCCGGCTGAAGCTGCCCAGTTCCGCGGCACGCCGCAGCCGCTCGGCCAGTTCCGCGCGGTCCCGGATGTTGTCCAGGACGCTGCGCTTGAGCCTGACGGTGGTCGCCGGGGCGGGATGGATCGCGGTCAGGGCCGCGAGCGACTGCATCGCCTCGTACGGGGAGCAGCCCCAGCGCTCCCGCACGTTGTGCAGGGAGGCCACGTGGTCCATCAGCGCGTGCCGGTGCTCGGTCAGGGTGGCGTGCAGGTTCTTCAGCTGCGGCTCGAGGGACTTCTCGTTGCGCACGATCGCGCGCACCAGCTGGCCCTTAAGCTGGAGCGGGGTAGTGCCCCCGGCCAGCTGCACCAGCATCGAGTCCAGGCCCAGGGCTTCGAGCTGCGCGGAGACCTCGCCCAGGCTGGCGCGGCGGTCCCCCACCACCAGCACGCTTTTGCCCTCGTCGACGAGGGTGCCGATGGTGTTGATCGCGGTCTGGGTTTGTCCGGTTCCCGGAGGGGCGCTGACCACCAGGGAGTCGCCGGCACGGACGGCATCCACCACATACTGCTGGTCGGCGTCCGCGTCGAGGAGCAGTAGCTCGTCGGCGGGGTTCCGCTCGTCCGTGCTGGCGAAGCGGCCGTCCTTGAGCTCGGGTACCTCCACGAAGTCGCCGGCCGCGACGCGGCCAAGGGCGGCAATGAGCTTGTTCTCCGGGTTGATCCACGGGTCGTCGAGGTTGCCGGAGAGATCGGCGAAGGTGGAGACGAGGAGGTTGTGCTCCACCTCGGCGCCGTGGATCGGCTGGATCAGTGTTGCGAGCCGGTCCAGGACGGGCAGCGGGTCGAAACGTGCAGTGCTGTAGGCCATCCGCGTCACGGCGTTGACGTCGAAGACGATGCCGTGGATGGTCTTCAGGTGACGGACCAGTGCCGGGTTGATCCGGGCCTGCTCTGTCAGTTGCAGCTCGTAGTCGTCTTCGCCGGGACGGACCGTGAGGGACACGGCCGTGAGCATGACCGGAGCGGAGACCCGCTGCGGCTTCCCGCCGACGGCCGAGGTCCAGACGACGGTGCCGGCCGAGAGGTACCCCGCGTCGATGCCCCGGTCGTTGGCCAGCTCAAAGATCTTCGAGCGCAGGTTCCGGGACGCGCGCGCCGCCACGACGTACTGCTGGCGGTCACGGATGAGGGTGGACAGCCGCGTGCGCCGCCCGGCCATCAGCTGCGCCAGCCCCGACGGGTGGGCATGGGTCAGGTCGATGGAACCCTCGGGCGTCTTTGTGAAGCGCAGCATCGTGTCGGGGCCCGTGACGGGCTTCAGTCCCGACAGCCATTTCCTGAACTCCTCGGAGCCTTCGGGGTGGCCTTGACCAACTGACACTTCTGCCTTCTTTTCTGTGCTCACGGTTTCTGTGTTCGCGCGGAACGCCCTGGACCATACCGGCATGCCTTCGAGCGTAGCCCGGATCGGTCCGCCGGGAGGGGCCGCAACACTGGCAGGGGCCAAAATAGTGCGGCCGATTCCTCTCGACCGGCCGGAGGATTAAACGCCAAGGGCCGGCCTCCGGAGAGGCCGGCCCTTTACAAGGCTATTCCCACTCGATGGTTCCCGGCGGCTTGCTGGTCACATCCAGCACCACCCGGTTCACGCCGTCGACCTCGTTGGTAATCCGGTTCGAGATCCGGGCCAGCAGGTCGTACGGGAGCCGCGACCAGTCCGCGGTCATGGCGTCCTCGGAGGAGACCGGGCGCAGCACGATCGGGTGGCCGTAGGTGCGGCCGTCGCCCTGCACGCCGACGCTGCGGACGTCGGCCAGCAGTACCACGGGCATCTGCCAGACCTCGTTGTCGAGGCCGGCGGCGGTCAGCTCGGCGCGGGCAATCGCGTCGGCCTTGCGCAGCAGGTCGAGGCGTTCCTTCGTTACTTCACCGACGATGCGGATGCCGAGGCCGGGGCCCGGGAAGGGCTGGCGGCCGACGATTTCCTGCGGCAGGCCGAGCTGGGCGCCAACGGCGCGCACCTCGTCCTTGAACAGGGCGCGCAACGGTTCGACGAGCTCGAACTGCAGGTCCTCGGGCAGGCCGCCGACGTTGTGGTGGCTCTTGATGTTGGCCGCACCCTCGCCGCCGCCGGATTCGACGACGTCCGGGTACAGCGTGCCCTGGACCAGGAACTTGATCTTGTCGCCGTGCGCTGCCGCCTCGGCGATGATGGCCCGCTCGGCCTCCTCGAAGGCACGAATGAATTCGCGGCCGATGATCTTGCGCTTGGTCTCGGGGTCGCTGACACCGGCCAGGGCGGCCTGGAAGCGTTCCTGCTCATTGGCGACGTAGAGCTTGACGCCGGTGGCGGCGACGAAGTCGCGCTCCACCTGTTCGGCTTCGCCTTCACGCAGCAGGCCGTGGTCGACGAAGACACAGGTGAGCTGGTCGCCGACGGCGCGCTGGACGAGGGCGGCAGCGACGGCGGAATCCACGCCGCCGGAGAGGCCGCAGATGACCCGGGCGTCGCCGACCTGCTCGCGGATCCGGGCGACCTGCTCTTCGAGGATGTTGCCGGTGGTCCAGTTCGGTTCCAGCTTGGCTCCCTTGAAGAGGAAGTTCTCCAGGACCTGCTGGCCGTAGGCGGAGTGCTTGACCTCGGGGTGCCACTGCACGCCGTAGAGGCACTTCTCCTCGTTGGCGAAGGCGGCGACGTCGGCGCCGGCCGTCGTGGCCAGGACCTCGAAGCCCTCCGGCGCCTCGTGCACGGAGTCACCGTGGCTCATCCAGGTGCTCTGGTGCTGCGGCATGCCTTCGAGGATGGAGCGGCCCTCACCCAGGACGGTGGTCTCCGTGGCGCCGTACTCGCGCAGGCCGGTGCGGGCCACCTTGCCGCCCAGGGCGTTCGCCATGGCTTGGAAGCCGTAGCAGATGCCGAAGACCGGGACGCCGGCGTCGAACAGGTCCGCGCCGACGCCGGGGGCGCCCTCGGCGTAAACGCTGGACGGGCCACCGGAGAGGATGATCGCGGCGGGGTTCTTGGCCAGCAGCTGCTCGGTGCTGTAGGTATGCGGAACAACTTCCGAATACACATTCGCTTCCCGGACGCGGCGGGCAATCAGCTGCGCGTACTGGGCACCGTAGTCAACAACCAGGACCGGCCTTTGGGACGTCTGGGATGCAGTGGGTGTGGTCACCCCTCTAGCCTACTTTGCGCCCCCGCTCCCCCGCACATTCGCGGTGCGGCGGGTAAGCGAACTCACAGGCCGGCCGCGTCACGCGCGGCCGGTGAAGGTCAGCGGCGAACCGAGGCGGACAGTCTGCGGCGGCGCGGGGGCCGAGAAAGGGCTTAGTAGCGCTGTGGTGCCTGCGGGTTGGCGGCCAGTTCGGCTTCGACCTCGGCGTGGAACTTCTTCTCCACGAAGAACGAGAGGAACGGCACGACGCCGCCGAGGGCCAGGATGATCATCTTGCCGAAGGGCCAGCGCATCAGGGACCAGAGGCGGAAGTTGGACATCAGGTAGACCACGTACATCCAGCCGTGCACGATCAGCACGGTGACCGAGACATTGACGCCGCCGATCACGCCGGCCGGGTCGGCGTCGGCGAACCCGAAGCCGAACGGCTGGCCGGTGACCGCGTTGGTCCCACCGGCGAAGAGGTACTGGCCGAAGACGTAGCGGGCGATCAGCTCGGCGCACAAGAGCAGCAGCATGGAGCCGGTGAGGTAGGCCAGAACCTTGTAGAACTTCAGCGCGGAGCGGATCTGGGCCGCGGTTCCGCCGAAGCGGCGCTTCTTGCCGGCGGGACGTCCCGGTCCGGCGGGCTGCTGCGGGTCGATGGCCGGTTTGGGCTCAATCATGATTGCACTCTCGGGTCGGTGGTGGTGTGGGTGGACGGGGTGTCGGTGTCCGGGTGCGGCGGGTCGTGTCGTTCGGCCTGCTCGCGTTCCTGCTCGTCGAGGGCGTCCTCGAGGTCCCGGCGGTAGTCGTCCTTGACCAGCCGCCACCAGATGAACAGGGCGAACCCGGCGAACACCACCCATTCGGCGGCGTAGAAGAGGTTCAGCCAGTTGATGCTCTGTTGCGGCGGCTGGGGACCGATGTCCAGGGCCTTCGCCGGCGCGGCAACGGCGACGTCGGCCCCGCCGGCGCGCTCGGCGCTGGCGGCGACGAAGCCGGGGTAGCTGCTGACATTCCAGACGTTGATCAGCTCGGCCGTGGAAACGGCGGTCGCCCGGCCGGGACCCGGGTCGGTGTTGGGGACGGGTGCCTCGGACGGTATCAGCCGCCCGGTCAGGTCGATGGTGCCCGAGGGCGGCGCGGCCGCGTCGGCGGGATCGGCAACCCAGCCACGGGCAACGGCCAGCCAGGTTTCGGGGCTCGCGCCGGCACCGGTCAGCACGGGGGCCCCCTGGACGGCGAAGCCGGTGACAATCCAGTACCCCTTGGCGCCGTCCTTGACCCGTCCGGGGACCAGGACCTGCTTCTGCGGGTCGTAGTGGCCGGTGGCGGTGACCACCTGGTCGGCCGCGGTACCGGGGAAGAACTCGCCGGGTTTGAGGACGGCGGTCAGCGGTCTCGGGTCCTCGGTGGCGGTGGAAACCGGCGCCTCGGACCGCGTGGAGCGGCCGAACTGCCACTGGCTCAGCAGCACGAAGACCCCCGAGATCACCAGCGCAAAGACCAGGCCGGCGATCCAACGGGGTTTGAGGGCGGTTTTCAACACCCCTTAACCGTACTTCGTCCGCCTGTAGAAGACCGAAACGGGCCTGGGAGTCCCGGGTGCCCCAAGAGGGGGCAGCGGGGTCCCTGCGTGGCGACGAAGTCGACACGAAAGGGCCTGCCCCACCCTTAGTGGTCGAAGAACACCAGGGAGGAGTTGATCAGTTCGGCGATGACTTCCGGGTCATAGGCCCGGCGCAGGGACTCCCGGAAGGATTCCTTGGACAGCGAGCGGGCCAGCGTGGCGAGGACCTCAAGGTGGTCGGAGAACGAACTCGCCGGCGTCGCGATCAGCAGCACCACGGTGGCTGGACCGTCGGCGGCGCCGAAGTCCAGCGCCTTGCCGTACTTGGTGATGCCCACGGCGATCGAGGTGCGGGAAACAAACTCGCTGCGGGCGTGCGGCAACCCCACGCCGCCGGGCAGGCCCGTGGCCATCTGGTGTTCCCGGGCGTTGACATGGGAGAGGAAGCCCTCCAGGTCCGAGATCCGGCCCGCCTCGAACATCCGCTGCGCGAGCTGGGCGGAGGCGTCGTACTTGTCGGCGGCGTCCAGCTCCAGGATCACCATCTGCGGCGTGGTGAGGTCGGCATCGTACCGGTCCAGTGGTTCCGCCAAGAGCTGTCCCTTCGGTTTGGCTTCGTGCACGCCGGCCGGCTGTGGCCGTTCCCGCCCGGGTCAGCGCAGCGGGACGATGTCCTCCACACCCAGCCGTGCGGCGTCGGCGGATTCGTCGTCCGGCTGCTCCTGGCTGAGCCGTTCGGCGTCCACCCGGGCCAGGTAGTGCTTGATTTCGCTCTCGCGCTGCGCATCGCTCCAGCCGAGAACTTCACCCATGAGTTTAGCGACTACCGGCGCGGCTGACACACCGCGGTCCCAGGCCTCGATCGAGATCCGGGTCCGGCGCGTCAGGACGTCCTGCACGTGCCGGGCGCCCTCGAACTTGGCCGCGTAGACCGCCTCGGCGCCCAGGTAGTCGTCAGCCCCGGGCAGCGGCTCGGCAAGCTCCGGGTTCTCGGCGATGAGGGCCAGGACTTCCGGGGCCATCGAGCCGTACCTGTTGAGCAGGTGTTCGACCCGGGCCACGTGCACCCCGGTCTCCTCGGCCATCCGGCTGCGCTTGTTCCACGCTGCCTTGAAGCCGCTGGCGCCCAGCAGCGGGATGGACTCCGTGCAGGACGGCGGGACGCGTTCGTCCATGGTGCGGGTGGCCTCGTCCACGGCGTCCTTGGCCATAACGCGATAGGTGGTCCACTTGCCGCCCGCGACGACGACAAGGCCGGGTACCGGGTGCGCCACGATGTGTTCCCGGGAGAGCTTGGCGGTGGAGTCGCTCTCCCCCGCCAGCAGGGGCCGCAGGCCGGCGTAGACGCCCTCGACGTCCTCACGGGTCAGCGGGCGCTTCAGCACCTTGTTGACGTGCTCGAGGATGTAGTCGATGTCCTTGCTGGAGGCCGCGGGATGCGCCTTGTCCAGGTTCCAGTCGGTATCGGTGGTGCCGATGATCCAGTGCCGGCCCCAGGGAATGACGAACAGCACCGATTTCTCGGTCCGCAGGATCAGCCCGACGGTGGACTGGAACCGGTCGCGGGGCACCACCAGGTGGATGCCCTTGGACGCGCGGACCTTCAGCTGGCCGCGGTCGGTGACCATGGCCTGGGTCTCGTCGGTCCACACCCCGGTGGCGTTGATGACCTGCTTGGCGCGGATGTTGAAACTTGAGCCGTCCTCGTGGTCGACCACCTTGGCGCCGACCACCCGCTCGCCCTCCCGGAGGAAGTCCACCACGGCCATCTGGTTCACGGCATGCGCGCCGTAGTAGGCGGCGGTCCGGATGAGGTTCGCGACGTACTTGGCGTCGTCGACCTGGCCGTCGTAGTAGCGGATGGAGCCGACGAAGGCGTCGTTTTTCAGGCTGGGGGCGGCCCGCAGCGTTCCCCGCCGGCTCAGGTGCTTGTGGAAGGGGACGCCGCGGCTGTGCCCGCCGGTGATGGACATGGCGTCGTACAGGGCGATGCCGGAGCCGACGTAGGGGCGTTCGACGAAGCGTTTGGTCAGCGGGTAGAGGAACGGGACCGGACGGGCCAGGTGCGGGGCCAGGACCGAGAGGATCAGGCCGCGCTCGTGCAGCGCCTCCTTGACCAGGGCGAAGTCGAGCATCTCCAGGTAGCGCAGGCCGCCGTGGATGAGTTTCGAGGACCGGCTGGAGGTTCCAGCGGCCCAGTCGTTGGCCTCCACGATGGCGACGCTCAGCCCCCGGGTGACCGCGTCCAGCGCGGCGCCGGCGCCGACGATGCCACCGCCGACGATGAGGATGTCGAGTTCCTTGCCGGGCTCCGCGGTTGCCCGCAACGCGGCCAGGGAAGCTTCGCGCTCGTCGGGTCCAAGCGCGCCTCCGGCCTTGGGAGCACCACCGGGAAAACTGTTCATCTCACGCCTCCATCCGGATCAAACCTCGTAGTGCACCACACTACGTCCAAGTTCGGCGGATGGGCAGGGGCAGGACGGCGGACCGGTTACCCCCTACGCCGGCTCAGTTCCCGGCGTAGGGCGAGACGACGACGTCGACGCGCTGGAATTCCTTCAGGTCCGAGTAGCCGGTGGTCGCCATCGAGCGGCGCAGGGCGCCGACCAGGTTGGCGGTGCCGTCGGTGTGGTGGCCAGGTCCGAAGAGAACCTCCTCGAGCGGGCCGACGGTGCCGACGTTGACCCGATCGCCGCGCGGCAGCTCCAGGTGGTGGGCCTCCTGGCCCCAGTGCCAGCCGCGGCCGGGGGCTTCTTCGGCGCGGGCGAGGGCGCTGCCGAGCATGACGGCGTCGGCGCCCATGGCGATGGCCTTGACGATGTCGCCCGAGGTGCCCATGCCGCCGTCGGCGATCACGTGGACGTAGCGTCCGCCGGATTCGTCCATGTAGTCGCGGCGGGCGGCCGCGACGTCGGAGATGGCGGAGGCCATCGGCGAGTGGATGCCCAGGGCGCGCCGCGTGGTGGTGGTGGCACCGCCGCCGAAGCCGACCAGGACACCCGCGGCGCCGGTGCGCATCAGGTGCAGGGCCGGGGTGTAGCCGGCGGCCCCGCCGACGATCACGGGGACGTCGAGCTCGTAGATGAACTGCTTCAGGTTCAGCGGTTCATGGTCCTTGGAGACGTGCTCGGCGGAGACCGTGGTGCCGCGGATAACAAAGATGTCGACGCCGGCTGCCAGCACGGTCTTGTAGTGCTCCTGGGTCCGCTGCGGGGTCAGGGACCCGGCGACGGTGACGCCGGCGGCGCGGATCTCGGCCAGCCGGGAGGTGATGAGTTCGGGCTGGATCGGGGCCTGGTACAGCTCCTGCATGCGGCGGGTGACGGCGGTGGAGCTGTCCTCCGCCTCGAGGGCCGCCAGCTGGTCCAGCACCGGCTGCGGATCCTCGTACCGGGTCCACAGGCCTTCGAGGTCCAGGACGCCGAGGCCGCCGAGACGGCCGAGGGCGATGGCGGTTTCCGGCGACATTGCCGAATCCATGGGTGCGGCGATCACCGGCATGTCGAACTTGTAGGCATCGATCTGCCAGGAAACGGAGACGTCCTTGGGGTCACGCGTACGGCGGTTGGGGACGATCGCAATGTCATCCAGGGAGTAGGCACGACGCCCACGCTTGCCTCGGCCAATCTCAATCTCGTAAGTCACTGCTCTAGGTTATCCCAGGCCTGGCCCGGGATGCCTGCGGCCGGCCGCCATGGGCAGCGCTGCCCATGGCGGTCCCGCGGGCCTGTCCCCTACGCTGGGGTCACACCAGCCCCAATTCATCCCTTCCTGGAGGACCATCCATGGCCCCTGGCCTTTACGGCGCCGACGTCGAAAAGTTGCGGTCCTTGTCAAAGTCCATGGGGCTCTCCGGGTCGCGGCTCTCCGACACCGAACGCCGGATCAACTCCCTGGTGGCGGGAGCCGCCTGGCAGGGCGCCGATGCCGGCCGGTTCCGCAGCGAGTGGAGCGGCACCCTGAAGCCGCTCCTCAGCAGGGCCTCGCAGTCGCTGGCGGAGGCCTCGGAGCTCCTCCTCAGCCAGGCCAACGAGCAGGAGGCGGCCAGCGCGCAGGGTGGAACCGCGGGAACCCCCGGCACCGGAGGCACCTCCCGCCCCGGCACTCCCGCCGGCAGCCCCTCCGGCAGTGCCAGTGGCACCGGGCAGGAAACCGGCCTCGAGACGATCATCGCCGGGGCCGGCGGGGCACCGTGGCTCGCCGGGAACGCCGCCGTCACCTCGGCCGGGCTCTACGCGGACAAACTGTTGGACACCATGGCCAAGGGCGGACTGGTCACGAAGCTGACCAACTGGCCCATGCTCGGCGCCCAGTACGGCCAGGCCGCCGAAGCCGGCTACGTCCGCGGCACCCAACTCCTCAACGGCACCTCCATGCTGGGGCGGCTGTCCGGCGGGTTGGGCATCGTCACCGGCGGCCTGCAACTGGCGCAGGGAATAGCGACGGACAACACCGGGATGAAGATCGACGGCGGCATCTCCACCATCCTCGCCGCGGGCAGCTTCGTTCCGGTGGCGGGACCCTTCTTTGCCGTCGCCGGGGTCGCCTGGGGCGGGGCCGGCCTGCTCGCCAGCAAGTTGGGCTACGGCTCAGCCTCCGAAATGATCGGCGACGGCGTCACGCATGTCGCCGACGCCGTGGCCGACGGCGCCAAAAAGGTGTGGGGCTGGCTCACCTGAGCCGCCCATCCCCCCCTCCTCCCTAGACTGGGACCAGAGACCGAGACCCGCACCACCACCCAATCCCCAGACCCGTCGCCCGAAAGGCAGTCATGACCGCGCAAGACGACGCACCCCTGCTTATCACCGAGCACGAACTGATCGCCCTGGTCGCCTTGGCGGGCACCGACGCGGCCCTGATGTGCCAGCGCTTGTTCCGGCTGGACCACGCCGCCGGCGCGCCGCTGGAACAGGCAGGGGTCAGCACGCTCCTTGAACGGGGGCTGATGACCATCGAGGCCGACGCCCTGGTGCCGGTCGGGCAGGCCGCCAGCGTGGCGGCCGCACTGGCCGGTGCCGATGCGTGGCTGGAAATCGCGCTGGTCACCCCCCAGGCCGACCACGTGTACTTCCTCTTCGGCTCCGCCGACGGCGCCCTGATTCTCAGCCTGAGCAAGTACGGGGTGCACGAACTGCGCCCGCTCACCGATGCCGAGGGAATGATTGTCACGGCCGTCGAGATGGTGAATTTCTACCTGGGCGCGTCCCCGGACGGGCGGCCTGCCGCGGCCACCCTCCGGCGCCATCTCCCGGACGGCGCCTCCCACGCCGTGCACGTGAAGGCGGACCCTGACGGGTCCCTCGAACTCCGCGCCGGCGACGACGGCAGCGAGGCGGTCCCCCTCCGTCCCGAGGACCTGGACTCCAGCCTCCGCAGGGGCCTGGGCCTGCAGCCGGCATGACCGATCCGTCAACGTTCGCCCGGGACCGGCCCGTGCATCCCCTGGACCACTGGGCCTCCCCGGAACTGGCCCGGGTCAGCCCGCCGAACGCCCCGTCCCGCCTGCGCCAGTTAGCCGACGCGCAGGCAGCCCGCGCCGCGGCCTGGAGCGCTGCCATCGCCGCCGGACCCGTGCTGCTGCTGGCGGGGGCCTTCATCTCGGCCCTGTCCGGAAACCCCGCCTGGGTCCTGGCTCTCGGCGCGGCCGGAGTGCTGTTGGCGGTGCCGGGCATCGTGGCCTGGAAACGGGTCCGCGCAACGCTGCCGGACGCCGGCGCCAGCCTGGTCACCCGCGGCCCGGGGTCGGCGCGCGGCGGCGTCATGATGGTCGCGGTGCTGGCCGTAGTCCTCGGAGCCATCCTGGGGTTCGTCTCCCCCGGCATCGCTGCCCGGGGCGGCTCAACGGTGGCCGCGGTGGCCGGCGCCTACGTCCTGCTGGTCGCGCTCCTGGCGGCTTGCATTCTGGTCCCCGCCGTGGTCCTGGGCCGCGGGCGGCAATCCTTCCGCCGCAGGATCGGCACGGACCCGAGCCTCCGTGCCGCGGTGGAAGCAGACCTGGCTACCTGGCGTGACCCCCGCGGTGCCGCCGGGTATGGACCGCTCTGACGATGGCCGGGCACTAATCATGGCCGAGCGCTGGATTTTTGACGGACACATCGCCGGGATTGGCGCCGCGTCCGGTTTCCGGGCTGTGATCGGCATCTGGCATTCCTCCCCCTTGGGCGCCTTCGCCGATGTGATGGTCCAGGAGGCCATCGGACGGCGGCTGCTGCTGGCCCCCTCCGCGGCGGTGGCGGAGTTTGTCGCCGCCACCTACCAGTTCGACGAGGTACGGATTGTGGGCGTGGACGCCGGGTTCGACGGCGGCCGGCTCACCGTCGCCGCCGGTACCCTGGCAATCGAGGCAGGCATCGGCACCCGCACGGTGACCGGCGTCGGGCTCCGTGCGGTCCCGCGCCGGCTTGCCGTCCACCCCGCCTGGCTGACCGCGATCAATCCCCTCGCCGCCCTTTTCAGCCCGGGTGCCCGGACCGCCGGCACCGCCGGGAACGGCAGAAGGGAGTTCTACGGCGTCACCGACCTGCACCGGATCACCGACGCCCGGGTCCGCTGGAACGGCGAAGACCAGGGCGCGCTGGTGCCGATCCGGCCGGCCGTAACCTTCGGCTTCAGCAGCGTCCCGGCCCGGCCCGCCGTGGCGACGGTCCGCACCACGATCCTTTCCGGAGACTGAGCCGTGCGGTGGGGCAGCCTGCGGTCCTCCCCTCCTGGAGGTCAGCGGGCGTCGGCGTCACTCAACTGCGATTCAAACATCCGGAAGTAGCGGCCGCGCAGGGCGACCAGGTCCTTGTGGGTGCCCTGCTCCACCACGCGGCCGTCCTCGAGCATGTACACCACGTCGGCCTTCTCGATCGTGGCGAGCCGGTGGCTGATGGCGATGATGGTGCTGCTCCGGTCCGCGAACAGCCGGGTGAAGATCCGGTGCTCGGCGAGCGCGTCGATCGCCGACGTCGGTTCGTCCATCACCATGAAGGCGGCGTCCCGGTAGAAGTTCCGGGCCATGGCCAGCCGCTGCCACTGCCCGCCGGAGAGGCCGCTGCCCTTGCGCCCGCGGGGATCCTCCATCCAATTGCTGACGTGGTTGTCCAGTCCGTTGGGGAGTTTGAGGATGAAGTCCAGCGCCTCGGCGTCTGCCGCTGCCCGGCGGATCCGTGCGTCGTCCCGCGGGGCGTCGACGTCGCCGAAGCGGATGTTCTCCGCGGCGGTGGCGAACTCGTACTTCAGGAACTCCTGGCTGAGCACCGCCAGGTGGCGGTGCCAGGAGGTGACGTCGACGGCGGCCAGGTCGACGCCGTCCAGCAGCACCTGGCCCGAGTCCGGGCGGTAGAGCCCGGCGAGGATCCGGATCAGGGTGGACTTGCCGGCGCCGTTCTCCCCCACGATCGCGACGTGCTGGCCCTGCCGGATGGTCAGCGAGATGCCCTTGATGACTTCGAGGTCGCTGCCGGTATAGGTGAAGCGGATATCCCGCAGTTCCACGGTGCGGGGTGCCTGCAGCAGCGGCGGCGCGTGCTCGGAGTGCACCGGCAGCGCCATGAAGAGCTCGTAGTCCTTGAGGTTGGCGAGGTCCTCGTCGATGGAACTCAGCGAGGAGACCAGGTTGTTCGCCGTGGACAGGGCACGGCTGACGATCTGCTGGACGTAAAGGAATTGACCGACCGGCTGGGCCCTGGCGATGATCTGCCCGACGACCCAGATCAGCGCGACCACCTCGGCGCCGTACTGCAGGGCGTCGGCGGCGAGCTGGCGCGGGATGTAGCGTTTCTGGAAGTCCAGCCGCCGTTTCTCGTCGGCGTCGCGGAGCCGGGACCGGAGTCCCATCAGGTAGCCGACGATCCCATAGAGCCGCATCTCGGCGATGTGCTGGGGCCGCAGCAGGTTGGTTTCGATCATCCGCCGCTGCCGGCGCGAATCCACCTGGGTGTTCCAGTGGGCGATCTGCTCCCGCGAGAGCTTGAACTGCAGGTAAACGCTGGGCACGATCGCCACCAGAACGATCACGGCGATCCACCAGTTGACCAGCCACAGTGCGCCGATCGCCAGCACCACGGAGACCAGCTGCGTGAAAATCGCGGCAATCCGGTCTAGGACCCGGGCGTAGGAGTCGGAGAAGCGCTTGGCCCGGTCGTAGAGGTCAACGGTTTCCTTGTCGTCATAGCGCCAAAATTCCAGGGCCAGGAACCGTTCGTACATCAGGTCGCCCACGATCGCGCCGACCCGGAAGCTCATCAGCTGCTGGATGTAGCGGTCCACGCTGCTGAACGCGCCCCAGAACAGGCCAAGGGCGGCGGTGACGACGACGTAGACGATCGCCTGCTGCCCGGCGGCGGCGTTGCCCGCGTAGGCCGCGGCCAGCGCGGTCGTCGTCAGCGCGGCGAAGTAGGTGGTGACCAGCGGCAACAGCGCCGAGATCAACGAGCCGGCCACCTTCATGACGACGGCGGCGGGCGAGGCGCGGAAACTGACCCGCAACACCTGCGCCACGGCCCGGGCGTAGGGCCGCAACGCGAGCTTCCGGGCCGGTTCGCGCGCGGGCAACAGTTCGGACATAGCTTCAGCCTAGGTCACGCGCCCAATGCCGCGGACACGCGAAAGGGGCCGTTCTGAGTGATCAGAACGGCCCCTTTCGGGTGCCGGTCAGGCAACCTGTTCGGGTCAGCGTGCGCCGTAGTTGGGCGCTTCGACCGTCATCTGGATGTCGTGCGGGTGGGATTCTTTCAGCCCGGCCGGGGTGATCCGGACGAACTTGCCGCGGGCCTTCAGTTCGGGGACCGTGGGGGCGCCGGTGTAGAACATGGTCTGGCGGAGGCCGCCGACCAGCTGGTAGGCCACGGAGGCGAGCGGGCCACGGTAGGCCACCCGGCCCTCGATGCCTTCGGGGATGAGCTTGTCGTCGCCGGAGACGTCGGCCTGGAAGTACCGATCCTTGGAGTAGGAGGTGTTCTTGCCGCGGGTCTGCATCGCACCGAGGGAGCCCATGCCGCGGTAGAGCTTGAACTGCTTGCCGTTGACGAAGATCAGGTCGCCCGGGGACTCGTCACAGCCGGCCAGCAGGGAGCCGAGCATGACGGTGTCCGCGCCGGCGACCAGGGCCTTGCCGATGTCGCCGGAGTACTGCAGGCCGCCGTCGGCGATCAGCGGCACGCCGGCGGGAATCGCGGCCTTGGCGGATTCGTAGATGGCGGTGATCTGCGGGACACCGACGCCGGCCACGACGCGGGTGGTGCAGATGGAACCGGGACCCACGCCGACCTTGATGCCGTCGGCACCGGCGTCGATCAGGGCCTGAGCACCCTCACGGGTGGCGGCCTGGCCGCCGATGATGTCCACGTGCGCGGCGACCGGGTCCGACTTGAGGCGGCGGATCATGTCCAGCACGCCCTGAGAGTGGCCGTTGGCGGTGTCCACGAACAGGGCGTCGACGCCGGCGTCGATCAGGGCCATGGCGCGTTCCCAGCCGTCACCGAAGAAGCCGATGGCGGCGCCGACGCGGAGGCGGCCCTCGTCGTCCTTGGTGGCCAGCGGGTACTGCTCGGCCTTGGTGAAGTCCTTGGTGGTGATCAGGCCCTTGAGCCGACCCTGGTCGTCGACCAGCGGGAGCTTCTCGATCTTGTTGGTGGCCAGCTTGTGGGAGGCTTCCTCGCGGCTGATGCCCACGTGGCCGGTGACCAGAGGCATCTTGGTCATGACGTCGCTGACCAGCCGGATCGCAAAGTCTGCCTCGGGAACGAAGCGGGTGTCGCGGTTGGTGACGATGCCGAGCAGCCGCATGCCCTCGTCCACGACGGGGAGGCCGGAGACGCGGTAGCGCGAGCAGATCTCGTCGAGCTCGGCCAGGGTGGCTTCGGGGCCGATGGTCAGCGGGTTGGTGATCATGCCGGATTCACTGCGCTTGACCCGGTCCACCTGGTCCGCCTGGTCGGCGATCGAGAGGTTGCGGTGGACGACGCCGAGGCCGCCTTGGCGGGCCATGGCGATGGCCATGCGGGACTCGGTGACCGTGTCCATCGCGGCCGAGAGCAGCGGGGTCTTCACGGAGATGCGCTTGGAAATCCGGGAGGAGGTGTCGGCGTCGGAGGGGATGACGTTGGTGTGCCCCGGCAGGAGCAGAACGTCGTCGTAGGTCAGGCCGACGAAGCCAAAGGGGTCGTGTTCGGGCTGGGTCATGAGTGCGCCTCTTACCTTGGGTTTCTGGGGTTCACGGGTAGGGGTTGCAGCAGATGACCAGCCCGTCATTACGGGCGTGGCCTGTGCAGAAGTGTTGAATAAATACTAGAACCTTGGCGCCGATCCCCATATTCCGGGCGGCGGGTGTGAGCCGCTTCATCCGGGGAGCCAGCCAGGGCACGGCGGCGCGAGTGCGGCGCCCGGACGGCACGCGGGCGCCGCTTAGCTCCAGCCCGTTGCAGCGAGCAGCCGCTCCTCGAACATCGGGATCATGGTCTGCACGTAGGTCTTGGTCAGGTGGTTGTCGTCCTTGTAGACGTAGACGTTGCCCACCACGGCGGGGCAGGTGCCGTTGGCGCAGATGAAGTCGCTCATGTCCATCAGGTGCAGCCGGGGCACCTTGCCGCGGTAGTCATCCAGCGGCGAGGCGGCGGCCAGGGACTCCTGGAGCGGGACGTTGCACGCGGCGGCGTCGGCGCCCTTCTTCTGGACGCATTCGGGCATGTTCTGGGTGAAGCGGGGGTTGTCCCGGATACCGACGACGTCAATTCCGGCGTCGGTGAAGGGTTTGATGCCCTCGAGGTACTGCGGTACCTCGGTCTCGTAGGGCGCGTCCTTGTGAGTCAGGGAGGCGACGGTGAAGACCGCGTCCGGCTTATGCTCCAGGACGTATTCGGCGCTGGCCTTGTTGAAGGCGTTGCAGTCGGCGTCGCGCTGGTCCGACTGGCCGCCGAACCGGCAGTTGCCCTTGAGCAGGGTGACGACCTCCCAGCCGTGGTTCTTGGCGACCGGGCCGAGGGCGGCCATGTACTGCTGGGCGTGCGAGTCGCCGAGCACCACGATCCGCTTGGTCACGTGCTCGGGGCGGCTGTTCTGCAGGCAGCCCTGCAGCAGCGGGTTGCTGGGCACGTTGGCGTCCGTGCAGAGGCCGTCGATGTCCGCCCATTCGTTTTTCATCGCCTGCGGCGCGGGGATGATCTTGGCCTCCGGCGTGGGTTTGCCGGCGTTTTCCGGCGCCAGGACGGCGGCCCCCGGGGTGAGGTCCCGCGGCTGGGCGGCGGCGGCAGCCTCGTCCGCGCTGATGCGTCCCTGCCAGAGGGTGATCGGGGCGGCCAGCAGGGCACCGCAGGCGGCGATCACGACGGCGGAGCGCCAGGCCCGGCTCTGCGGCCAGTGCCATTCGCGTAGCGGCTTCTCCACGTAACGGGTGGTCAGCACCGCCAGCGCGATGGAGACGGCGACGATCGCCAGGCCCTGCCAGAGGTCCGGCGCGGTGATCCCCCACCCGGCCAGGGCCAGCACCAGCAGCGGCCAGTGCCAGAGGTACAGCGCATAGGAGTTGTCGCCGAGGGCCACCAGCGGCCGCCAGTTCAGGAGCCGGTCCACGCCGAACCGGCTTCCGCTCTGCCCGGCGACGATGATGGCGGCGGCGGCCAGCGTGGGCCAGAGGGCGATGAAGCCGGGGAAGGACCGGTCGACGGTCAGGAGCAGTCCGCAGGAGAGCATGGCCACGAGGCCGGCCCAGCCCAGCACCACGCGCAGCGCCTTGCCAGGCTTCAGGTGCGGCAGGGCCAGGGCGAGCAGCGAGCCCAGGGCGAACTCCCAGAGGCGGGCCCGGGTATCGAAGTACGCGTAGGCCTGGTTGCTGGCGGTCTGGTCTATGGAATAGACAAGTGACGCGGCGAAGACCGCACCGAAGGCCACCGCGAGCAGCAGCGGGTAGCTGACGCCCTTTGTCCCCAGTGGAGTCCAGCGGTTCAGTGCCCGGCGGAGCAGCGCCGTTCCCGCGAAGATCAGCGGCCACAGCACGAAGACCTGACCCTGGATGGAGAGGGACCAGAAGTGCTGCAGCGGGCTTGCACCCGAGTGGTCCTGGGCGTAGTAGTCGACGGCGGTGTCCGCGAGCAGCCAGTTCTGCCGGTACAAGAGGGAGGCCCAGGCCTGGCTCAGGACGTCGGGCCAGCGGCTGGCGGGCAGGATCGCCCAGGTCCCGGCGAGCACGGCCAGCACCACCACGACGACGGCGGGCAGCAGCCGCTTCAGCAGGTGGAGCCAGTGGTGCACGAGGCGCAGCGGCTTCCCGGCCTCGACCTTGCGGGCGAAGCTCAGGGTCATGAGGAAGGCCGAGATGAGCAGGAAGATGTCCACGCCTCCCGAGACCCGGCCCAGCCAGACGTGGTAGGTCACAACCATGAGGACGGCCAGGGCGCGCAGCCCCTGGACCTCCGGGCGGTAGCCCGTCTTACGGCTCGCCGGAGACCCGGCCGGCGCATGCGGCCGGGTGGGATTGGTTCGCAGCTCTGACACGCGGGACCCCTCGGGGTGATTCATCGACATTGTGGGCAGGATTCCGAACCATCAATGTTACCGAACCGTAATTTCGTTCGCCAATCGCCAGAGTGCTTACTATTTGCGACTGCGCCTGAGGATGCACTCCTTGAGGCCGCGCGGCTGAGTACCCCGCCGCATTCCCCCGGCTACTCTGAACGGGTCGAAGGAGGCCGCCGGTGATCGTCACGGTGCGAATATGCGTTCCGGCGGAGCTGACCTCCGCCGTCGTCGAGTGTTGCTCGGATGCGGAAGGTGTGGCGGAGGTGGCGCTCCATCCGGGGACCTCGCTGGTGCCCGAGGGTGACGTGCTGCAGGTGATGATCGCCCGGGAAGCCGTCGACCCGCTGCTGGAGAGGCTTCAGTCACTGGGTGTGCAGCGCGCGGGCTCCATCTCCGTCACCACCCCCGAGCTCCTGCTCTCCGACCGGGCCGACCGCGCAGTCGCTGAGGCGCCGGGCGAGGGCGCGGACGCGATGATCTGGGACGAGGTCTCCCGGCAGACCGGGGACGATGCCAAGCTGACCTGGAGCTTCCTGGCCTTCCTGGTTCTCGCCACCCAGCTGGCGGCGATCGGCATCGTCACCGACTCCACCATCGCCATCGTCGGAGCGATGGCCGTCGGTCCGGAATTCGGGCCGCTCGCGGCGCTGGCGGTGGCGCTGGTGCGGCGGCAGTGGCGGCTCGGGCGCAGTGCGGCCCTGGCCCTCGGCGTCGGATTCCCGGTTGCGATGCTCGCGGCGGCCTTCACCGCGTGGTTGTCCGTTCCGCTGGGGCTCTTTCCCACGTCCGCGCTGGACACCGGGTCCGCCGTCGAGTTCATCTACCACCCGGGACCGTACTCGTTGATCGTGGCACTTCTGGCCGGGGTGGCAGGCATGCTGTCGGTGATCAGCCGCCGTTCCACCGCCCTGGTGGGTGTGTTCATCTCGGTGACCACCGTGCCGGCGGCGGGGTTCGTCGCGGTGGCGCTGGTGCTGGGCGAGTACCAGAAGGCGGCGGGCTCGGCCGTGCAGCTGTTCATCAACCTCGCCGGACTGGTGGTGGCCGCGGTGGCCGTGCTCCTTTTCTACCGGGTGGTGACCCGGCGGCACCCCCGCGGTGCCCGACCCCGCCAGGGGCGCAGCAGCGCTACTCCCAGCCGGTAGCGGAGAGCAGCCGGTCCTTGACCATCGGGGCCATGCTCGCCGAATAGGTGCGGCTGAGGTGGTTGTCATCCAGGTAGACGAAGGTGTTGCCCACGACGCCGGGGCAGTCGATTTCACGGCAGATGAGGTCGGTCATATCCAGTGTGACGACGTTCGGGGCTCTGTCCGCCAGGGTGTCGAGCGGGTTATCTGCGGCGAAGAGTCCACTCTTGGCCGGCAGGCACGCCGTGTCGTCCTTCCCCTTCGTCACGACACAATCGGCCATGTTGAATTCGAACCGCGGGTTGTCCCGCAGCAGGATCACCTGGATTCCGAGACCGGTCCACGTATCGAGGCTGGACTCCAGACCGGGGATCAGCGTTTCACCGTTTGACGAGGGCGACGCCGCGGTGCCCACCACCACGATCGCGTCCGGCGGGTTGCGCTTGACCTCCGCGGTGACGGCGGCGTTGAACTTGTCGCAATCGGCATTGGCGTTCTGCGCAGTTGTGCCGGGCTTGCAGCCGCCCATCAGCATGGCGTAGAGCCGCCATCCCTTCTCATCACTCACCGGTTTCAGGGCGGGGAGCCACTGTTCTGCGTGCGAGTCGCCGAGGACGAGAACCCTCTTCGCCGAATTCCCGTTCTGGGTGTTTTCGTTGCACACTCCGCGGAGGGTGGCATTCTGGGGCTCGAGTGTACCGCTGCACGGCTGCGGCAAACTGGCCCAGTCCTTGCCCAAGTTCTCCGGCGCGGGAAGGAGGGCCGCGTCGGCGTCGGCCTGCTCTGTGAAGTCCGGCAGCAGCGCACGGGCGCCGGGATTATTCCGCGCGGCCTTGGCCAGGATGCCCTGATTCTCGAAGTACAACGCCAACTGGAGCCCGGCCAGCGGGACGGCGGCGACCGTGAGGGCGGCCACGATCGCGAGCGACGCCCGGCGCCGCCTCACCTCCGGCCACTTCCACTGCCGCCACGGGCGCTCCACGAACCGGGTGGTCAGGTAGGCCAGCGCTATGGTGGTTACGATGATCGCCGAACCCGTGACTGGACCGGCGTGGCCGCGCTGCTGCACCGCGAGCGCAACGACCAAGAGCGGCCAATGCCAGAGATACATCGCGTAGGACATGTCCCCGAGGCGGACCAGCGGCCGGGAACTGAGAATCCGGTCCGCCCCGAACCGGCTACCGGTCTGACCGGCGACGATCACGCAGGCGGCGGCCAGGGTGGGCCACAGCGCGATACTGCCGGGGAAGGACGCCTGGACGTCCAGCAGGAAGCCGCAACTCAACATCGCGGCGATGCCAAGCCACCCGAGACGCACCCGCCACGGCGCGGGGATCCGGAGCAGAGGAAGGACCAGCGCCACGAGCGATCCGAGCGCGAATTCCCAGAGGCGGGCGCCGGTGTCGAAGTAAGCCTCGGTTTGGCTGGCCGCGGTGAAGACGATGGAGTACACGAGGGAGACGGCAAAAATGAGCCCGAAAACGTAGGCCAACAGCGCCCGATACTTCAGGCGGAAGCGCTTGGCGAGGAGCGCGGCACCCACAAAGATCAGGGGCCACAGGATAAACACCTGCCCCTGGATGGACAGCGACCAGAAATGCTGGAAGGGGCTGGCCGAGGAGTGGTCCGAGGCGTAGTAGTCGGTGGCCTGGGCCTGCAGCAGCCAGTTTTCGGAATACACCAGGGACGCCCAACCCTGGCCGACGATGTCCAGCCACCGGGTCCGAGGAAGGAACAAGATGGTCGCCGCCAGCGTGGCGACCACCACGACGACAGCCGCCGGGATGAGGCGGCGGAAGAGATGCAGCCAGTGTCTGACCAGGGCGGTCGGACGCCCGTCCTCGAAACGTCCCACGAACTGAAGGGTCATGAGGAAAGCCGACACCAGCAGGAAGACGTCCACACCGCCAGAGACCCGGCCAAACCAGATGTGGTAGGTCATCACCATCAGAACAGCCAGCGACCGCAGCCCCTGGATCTCGGGCCGGTAGCCGGGTTTCCGGTTGGGACGGGCCGGAACACCCGTGGGGGCCGCTTCCTGGAGCCCCGCCTGCTGCGTCATCAAAATTCCTCACCACGGACGGCCCGCCTCGGGCCGCCGAAACCTAAGTGTTCCACTCTACGGAAGGTGCGCCGGGGGTGCCAGCCGCCGGGGTGCACCCAGCGAGTTAAGCAGAGCGGACTGTGAGGAGCTTGTGAACCGGCCATGATCTCCCGTGAGAGCCCGGGGAAAGCAGAAAGAACGCCCCGGCGCGATGCCGGGGCGTTCTCTCTCTGCTGCAGATGGTGCACGTGGTGCAGCTGGAACTACACGGTGGCCTAGTGCTGGTGGCCGGCGTGCTCGTCTTCGTCGGCCGGCTTCTCCGCCACCAGGGTCTCGGTGGTGAGAACCAGCGCGGCGATGGAAGCGGCGTTCCGAAGGGCGGCGCGGGTGACCTTGACGGGGTCGATCACGCCGGCGGCGATCAGGTCCTCGTACTCACCGGTCTTCGCGTTGAAGCCCTGGTTGACGGCCGAGTCCGCCACCCGAGCGGCAACGACGTAGCCGTCGAAGCCGGCGTTCTGGGCGATCCAGCGCAGCGGCTGGGTCAGCGCCCGGCGGACGATGCCCACGGCTGCTGCCGCGTCGCCGTCGAGTGCCTTGACCGTCGGGTCCTCGTCGAGGGCCTTGAGGGCGTGGACCAGGGCCGAACCGCCGCCGGAGACGATGCCCTCTTCCAGCGCGGCGCGCGTGGAGGACACGGCATCTTCGATGCGGTGCTTCTTTTCCTTCAGCTCGACCTCGGTGGCTGCGCCGACCTTGATCACGCCGATGCCGCCGGCCAGCTTGGCCAGGCGTTCCTGCAGCTTTTCCTTGTCCCAGTCCGAGTCGGTGCGGGTCAGCTCGGCGCGCAGCTGTGCGACACGGGCCGCGACGTCCTCGGCAGAACCGGCACCGTCGACGATCGTGGTGTTGTCCTTGGTGACGGTGATACGCCGCGCGGTACCGAGGACCTCCAAGCCCACGGTGTCCAGGCTGAGGCCCAGTTCCGGGGAGACGACCTGCGCGCCGGTCAGGGTCGCGATGTCCTGCAGCATGGCCTTGCGGCGGTCACCGAAGCCGGGAGCCTTGACGGCGACGACGTTCAGGGTGCCGCGGATGCGGTTGACGATCAGCGTGGACAGGGCCTCGCCGTCGACGTCCTCGGCAATGATGAAGAGCGGCTTGGAGGCCTGCAGGGCCTTCTCCAGCAGCGGCAGGAAGTCCTGCAGCGAAGAGATCTTGCCCTGGTTGATCAGGATGAGGGCGTCCTCGAGGACGGCTTCCTGGCGTTCCGCGTCGGTGATGAAGTACGGGGACAGGTAGCCCTTGTCGAACTGCATGCCCTCGGTCAGGACCAGCTCGGTCTGCGTGGTGGAGGACTCCTCGATGGTGATCACACCATCCTTGCCGACTTTGCCGAACGCCTCCGCCAGCAGTTCGCCGACCTCGTCGCTCTGCGCGGAGATGGCGGCAACGTTGGCCACCTGGGTGCCCTCAACCGGACGGGCGTTCTCCAGCAGGCGGGCGGCGATGGCCTCGACTGAGACCTCGATGCCGCGCTTGATCTGGCCCGGGGCCGCGCCGGCGGCAACGTTGCGCAGGCCTTCCTTGACCAGGGCCTGCGCCAGCACCGTTGCGGTGGTGGTGCCGTCACCGGCGACGTCGTTGGTCTTGGTGGCGACCTCCTTGGCCAGCTGCGCGCCCAGGTTCTCGTACGGGTCGTCCAGCTCAACCTCGCGGGCGATGGTCACGCCGTCGTTGGTGATCGTGGGGGCGCCCCACTTCTTGTCCAGCACGACGTTGCGGCCGCGGGGGCCGAGCGTCACCTTGACGGTGTTGGCGAGCTTATCGATACCGGCCTCGAGGGACCGGCGGGCAGCGTCATTAAACGCGAGCTGCTTTGCCATGGTGTTGTCCTTTCACGAAAGAACCCCGCGCAGCCGTTCCGTTCATTACTGACGGTCCGGCGGCGCGGGGATCCAAGAGAGTTACTTTACGACGATCGCCAGAACGTCGCGGGCGGACAGTACGAGGTACTCGACACCGCCGGTCTTGACTTCGGTTCCGCCGTACTTGGAGTAGATGACGACATCGCCAACGGCAACGTCGACGGGAACGCGGTTGCCGTTGTCATCGAAGCGGCCGGGGCCTACCGCGACAACTTCGCCTTCCTGCGGCTTCTCCTGTGCGGAGTCCGGGATAACCAGGCCGGAGGCCGTGGTCTGCTCGGCTTCGAGCGGGCGGACAACAATACGATCCTCAAGAGGCTTAATAGAGACCGACACTCGGACCTCTCCTTTTCGTCAGCAAATTCATGGACTTCAAAGCGGTGGTGCCATGCGTACAGACCGTCGTCGCGGTGCCGGCAGCAGCCTGGCAGCTGATGCTTTGGTGTTAGCACCCGCCTAGGGGGAGTGCTAATGACGACTCTATGTAAGGAGTTAGCACTCGGTCAAGGTGAGTGCCAGAAGTTCATCTGTGGCGAACGGCCGCCTGATGTCCGGATGGGCAAGCAGCCCGGCTACTCCCCCGCCAAGTCGTCGTAGTCCCACTCCAGCCCGTCGTCGTCCTCGTCCACCCGGGGCGCGTCGTTGCGCGTCCGGTAGAGCAGGAAGCCGCCGGCCAGGGCCGCGAGGAGGCCGGCGATCAGGAAGATGATGCTGCCGATCCGGACCCCGGCGTAGGTGTCGCGGATGGCCCGGGCCTCGTCGGTGGCGTCCGCGACGTCCTTGCCGTCCACCGAGTAAACCGTGGCATTGAAGGTGTCGAGGAGGAAGATGATCACCAGCAACGCGGCGCAGACGACGGCGACCACGACGCCGGCGATCAGCGCCGGGCGGGCGTAGCGGGCCAATCCCCGACGGCCCGGGGCCTCCCCCGCCGCCGTTCCATCGGTTTCCGTGTTCCTGTCCTTCATGCCGTCAAGCCTAGTGGGCGCCGCGGGGTTCCCGGGCCTGAACTACGATCGATGGCATGGCTGAGACACCGCAGGACCAGATCGCACCACTGCTCAATCCGGCGGGGTGGGAACTGCTGTCCTCGCTGGGCCCGTACCGGGAGGAGGAGGCGTTCCAGCTCAACGCGGCGCTCCGCAAGGCAGGCCACCCGGCGGATCTGGTCTCCGCGGCCTTGACGCAGTCCCGGCTGCGGACCAAGGCGGAGGCCAAGTTCGGCGAATTCGCCCGGCAGATGATCTTCACCCGTGCCGGCCTGGAGCAGGCCACCCGGCTCACGGTCGCCGCCCGGCACGCCCAGCGTTTCGCGGAGGCGGGGGTCACCCACGTCGCGGACCTGGGCTGCGGGCTCGGCGCCGATGCGATGGCCCTGGCGTCCCTGGACCTGACCGTGACCGCGGTGGAACTGGATGAGACCACCGCTGCCTGCGCCACGATGAACCTGATCCCGTTCCGGAACGCCACCGTGGTGCACGCCGACGCGGAATCCGTGCCGCTGGACGGGATCGACGGGGTCTGGTTGGACCCGGCCCGCCGGACCACGTCCACCTCGGGCACCACCAGGCTCTGGGACCCGGAAGACTTTTCCCCGCCGCTGTCCTTTGTCGAGTCGCTGGCCGCCTCCGGCCGCGCCGTCGGCGTGAAGATGGGCCCCGGGATCCCCCACACCGCAATTCCCGCGGACTGCGAGGCACAGTGGGTTTCGGTGGGCGGCGACGTCACCGAGGTCGCCCTGTGGTTCAACTCCGTCCGCCGCCCGGGCATCCGCCGCGCCGCGCTGGTGCTCGGCCCGCGGGGCGCGGCGGAGCTCACCAGCGTCGAGGATTTCGACGGCGGCCCGGCGGCCCCCGTCGGCCCGGTATCCGGGTACCTCTACGAACCCGACGGGGCCGTGATCCGCGCCGGACTGGTGGCCGACGTCGCGCTCCGGCTCGGCGGACACCTGGTGGACGAGCACATCGCCTACATCTGCGCCCCCGAACTGCAGGACACCCCGTTCGCCCGCGCCTATGAGGTCCTCGAGGTGATGCCGCTCAACGTCAAGGCCCTCAAAGCCTGGGTCAGGGAGAACGGTATCGGCGTGCTCGAGATCAAGAAGCGCGGCGTGGCCGTGACCCCGGAGGAACTGCGCGGGCAGCTGCTGCCCGGCGGCAGGGCCGCGAAGAAGGCCAAGAACAAGGCCACCCTGGTCCTCACCCGGATCGGCGAGGACCGGGTTGCCGTCGCGGTACGTCCAGCCGCCCCATAGGGCTCTGTAGCGCCGGGCGGCGACCTTACTGGGCGCGCATGAACTCCTCGGCGGCCCGGACCTGCTCCTCGCTGGGACGGATGCCGGTGTAGAGGACGAACTGTTCCAGCGCCTGGATGGTGGCCACCTCGGCGCCCGTGATGACCTTCTTCCCGGCGGTCCGGGCGGCCTTGATCAGCGGCGTCTCGGCGGGCAGGGCGACGACGTCGAATACCACCTCGGCTTCCTCCACCGCCCACTGCGGGTAGGCCAGGGCGTCCGCCTCGGCGCCGCCCGCCATGCCTATGGGCGTGACATTGATCAGCAGCGCGGCGGGGTCCACACCATCGCCTTGGGCCGGAACGTCGGCGCGCCAGGCGAAACCGTAGAGGTCGGCGAGCGCCCGGCCGGCGTCCTCGTTGCGGGCAATGATGGTGACGTCCCGGAACCCGGCGTCGCGCAACGCGGCCGCCGTCGCCTTCGCCATGCCGCCGGCACCGCGGAGCCAGACGGAGTAGTCCACCGGCACGGCGTTGCGCTGCAGGAGCTGTTCGATGGCGGTGTAGTCGGTGTTGTAGGCGGTGAGGGTGCCACCGTCGTTGACGATCGTGTTGACCGAGTCGATGGCCTTCGCGGACGGGTCCATGACGTCCACGAGGTCGATCACGTCCTCCTTGTACGGCATCGACACGGCGCAGCCGCGGATCCCCAGCCCGCGGACCCCGGCGATCGCCTGGCCCAGGTCCGTGGGGGCGAAGGCCTTGTAGATCCAGTTCAGGCCGAGCTGCTCGTACAGGTGGTTGTGGAAGCGCGTCCCGTTGTTGCTTGGGCGGGCCGAGAGCGAGATACACAGCGTCATGTCTTTGTTCAGGATAGGCACCGCTCCATTAAACGCCACCGCGCGGGACGGTACCCGGCCCGGGACAGCGGCCCTCTCCTCCTCTCAGGTGCAGCTCTCAGGCTCAGCGCCTATGTGCAGCCCGCCCCCCGGCCCTGCGCACCCACCGCCACCGGCAGCTTGCCGGGAGCGGGTGCCTTGCCGGCCAGCACCGCCGCGAGGGCTTCGAAGGCCTCCTGGCTCCGGCCGTAAAGGGCGATTTTGGCCGGAGCAGCGGACTTCTCCAGCGGCCAGGGCGCGTCGAGGGCCACCGCGACGTCGGCGGTCACGGGGCCCTCGCCGTAGCCGATGAGCGCCACCACCGGGCCGGACCCGACACCGATGCCGGCCTGCCGGGCCGTGGCGGCGAAGCGGGACCGGTCCTGCTCCGTGCCGCCGGTCACCCGGACACTCGCGGGCACGATCGGACCCTTGCACGGCCCGGACAGCACCGTGATGGCTTCCTGGGAGACCTTCTCGGAGAGGGCCGAGCCGCTGCCGGGCGCCGAGGCACGGGCCGGCTGGCTGCGTCCGCGCCAGAGCTGCATGGTCACGACGCGGCGCGCCGCTTCGTCCAGGCGTGCGGCCGGCAGGCTGCCGTTGCGGACGGCGGAGACAATCGCGGCGTGCGCGGTGTCCACCGAGGCGGGCATCAGGATCAAGTCCGCCCCCGCCGCGAGCGCCAGGGGCGCGGACGAATCGTTGGGGAACTGCTCCGTAATGGCGCCCATGTTCATGGCGTCGGTGACCGCCACGCCCTTGAACCCCATGCGGCGCAATTCGGCATAGGAGGCGGCCGAGACGGAGGCGGGGACTCCGGGCTGGAGGGCGGGCACCGAGATGTGGCCGGTCATGACCATGGGCAGGCCCGCGTCAATCGCGGCTTGGAAGGGCTTGAGGTCACGGGCCCGGAGCTGGTCCAGGCTGGCGCCCTGGACCGGGAGTCCCTGGTGCGAGTTGACGCTGACGGACCCATGGCCGGGAAAGTGCTTGGCCGCGGGCAGCACGCCGGCATCCAGCATGCCCTTGGAGAACGCGGTCCCGACGGCGGCCGCAGTGTCCGGGCTGCCGGAGAACGAGCGGGCACCGATCGTGGGATCCGCCGGCCCCATGGTCACGTCCGCCGCCGGGGCGAAGTCGACGTTGAAGCCCACCCCTGCCAGTTCGGCCGAGAGGGCCCGTCCGGCGTCGGTAGCCAGCGGGTCACTGCCGGCGGCGCCGTAGCTCATGGGGGCCGGCCATTCGGTCAGCGGGGCGCGCAGGCGGGCCACCAGCCCACCTTCCTGGTCGACGCCGATCAGGCCGGGCCAGCCACGGCCGTCGGCACGGGCCGCCCGCTGCAGCCGGTCGGTGGCGGCACGCATGGCCGTGGTGTCCACCTGGCCGGTCGCCGTCGCGGGAACGTTGTCGCCCATCACGATCGACCCGGCCAGGTGCAGCCGTTCCACCGTCTTGGCGTGCGCCTCGACGTCGAGCCCGGCGAAGGAGGCCAGCAGGACCTGGCCCGCCTTCTGCTCCAGGGACATTCCCGCCACCGCCCGGGCGGCGGCGTCGGCGTCGGCCTGCTCGGGTCCCCAGCCGAGGGGCTGCGCGGAGGGGGCGGCGGGGTGCCCGGCTTGCCCCGGTGAACCGTCGCCGGGAGCGGCCGGAGACGAACATCCGGCGGCCGGGAGCACGAGCCCCGCCAGCAGCGCCGCGGTCACGGGCAACAGGTTCCGGTTGTGAAGACTCTCACGCATCAGCTGTAACTTGACCACCAGCTCGATGCTACCCCTGCACTAGACTTGGGACATTGTTGCCATACCCCCGCTCGCCGCCCCGGCTGCGGTGACGGCGCACATAACCACCGGCGAGCGCCGCCACTACAGCGAAGGGACCGCATGAAGATCGAGTTCGCTTCATCCAGGCAGTCAACACTCGGCGTCGAATGGGAGCTGGCCCTCGTCGACGCCGAGACCGGCGAGCTCGCCTCGGTCGCCAAGGAGGTGCTGCGCGGCGTCGCCGCCCGGCACCCGGAACTCAACGAGGACGACGAGCACCCGCACATCAAGCAGGAGCTGCTGCTCAACACGGTGGAGCTGGTCACGGGGATCTGCACCACGGTGGCCGAGGCCAAGGCGGACCTGGCGGGATCCCTCTCCGCGCTCCGTGAGGTCACGGACCCGATGGGAGTGGAGGTCTTCTGCGCCGGCTCCCATCCGTTCAGCCCGCCGCAGCTGCAGCCGGTGACGGACAAGGAACGCTACGCCAAGCTGATCGACCGTACCCAGTGGTGGGGCCGGCAGATGGTGATCTATGGCGTCCATGTCCACATCGGCCTGGACAGCCGCGACAAGGTCCTGCCCGTGCTCGACGGCCTGGTCAACTACTTCCCGCACTTCCAGGCCCTCTCCGCGTCCAGCCCGTTCTGGGGCGGCGAGGACACCGGCTACGCCTCGCAGCGGGCCCTGATGTTCCAGCAATTGCCCACCGCGGGCCTGCCGTTCCAGTTCGGCAGCTGGGAGGACTACGAGTCCTACGTCCAGGACATGTTCACCACCGGGGTGATCGACGCCCTCTCCGAGATCCGCTGGGATATCCGGCCCGTGCCCAACCTCGGCACCATCGAGATGCGCATCTGCGACGGCCTGGCGACCCTGGAGGAGGTCGGCGCGATCGCGGCCCTGACCCAGTGCCTGGTCCACGAGTTCTCCACCATCCTGGACAACGGCGGGACTATCCCCACCATGCCGCCCTGGCACGTGCAGGAGAACAAGTGGCGCGCCGCCCGCTACGGCCTGGACGCGATCATCATCCTCGACGCCGAGGGGAACGAACAGCTCGTCACGGACCACCTTCGGGAAACCCTGGACCGGCTCGCCCCGATCGCCGAGCAGCTGGGCTGCGCCGCCGAACTGGGCGACGTCACGAAAATCATTGACCGCGGGGCCGGCTACCAGCGGCAGCGCCGCGTCGCCGCAGAACACGGCGGCGACCTGCGCGCCGTCGTACTGGACCTGGTCGAGCAGATGCGGCAGGGCCCGGCGGCCTGACGCCTCCCGCCCCACGGCGTGGTCCGGCCGGGATGCCGGCCGGGCCGTTCGCGTCGAACCCTCAGCCCGGTCAGACCGAGACGGACGTGACCGGCATCGACGAATCCGGCGCGAAACCGATCCCGCTGGGCGCCGTCCCGGCCATCACCAGCTGCGCCCCGAGGGCGGCCACCATGGCACCGTTGTCCGTGCAGAGGCTCAGCGGCGGCACGGTCAGCCGGATTCCAGCCGAGGTGCAGCGCTGCTCGGTGAGCTGCCGGAGCCGGGAATTGGCCGCCACTCCCCCGCCCAGCAGCAGCTCCGTGATGCCGTGCTCGCGGCAGGCGAGCACCGCCTTGGCCGTGATGACATCCACCACCGCCTCCTGGAATGCCGCGGCGATATCGGCCACCGGCACCTCCTCGCCTTTGGCCTCGAACTGTTCGACGCAGCGCGCGACGGCGGTTTTCAGGCCACTGAACGACCAGTCATAGCGGTGCGGGCCGGGCTCCTCCGCGGTCCCCATGTACTTAGGCTGGGTGAGCCCGCGGGGGAAGCGGATGGCCTTGGGGTTTCCCGTGCGCGCCAGCTTGTCGATGGCCGGGCCTCCGGGGTAGCCCAGGCCCAGCAGCCGGGCCACCTTGTCGTAGGCCTCACCGGCGGCATCGTCGATCGTCGATCCGAGCAGTTCCACGTCGTCGGTGATGCTGCGGATGCGCAGGATTTCGGTGTGCCCGCCGGAGACCAGGAGGGCGCCAAGGTTGTCGGGCAGGGCTGCCGGCCGGCCGGGATCGCCGGCGCCGTCCGTGTCCAGCAGCCCGACGCCCACGTGCGCTACCAGGTGATTGATCGCGTAGAGCGGCTTCCCGGTGGCCACGGCCAGCGCCTTGGCCGCGCAGACCCCCACCATCAGGGCCCCGGCCAGGCCGGGTCCGGAGGTCACGGCAATCGCGTCGATGTCGTCCAGGGCCACGTCCGCGGCGGCCAGCGCCTCGGTCAGCGTGGGAACGAAGGCGTCGAGGTGGGCGCGGGAGGCGATCTCGGGGATGACGCCGCCGAAACGGACGTGTTCCTCCATCGAGGAGGACACGGTGTTGGCCAGCAGGCGGGTGCCGCGGACGATGCCGACGCCGGTCTCGTCGCAGGAGGATTCGATGCCGAGCACCAGCGGCTGGTGGCTGTGCGGAGCGTTGTTCATGCCTGGCCTGTCTCCTCAGGGTTATCGTCCGGCGTTTGACCCGGGGATGCCGGGCCGGTCAGCGTCAGGCGCATGATCAGGGCGTCGACGCCGTCGCGGTAGTAGCGCGGCCGGATGTGGATCTGTTCGAAGCCGAAGCGACGGTAGAGCTGCTGGGCGCGGGGGTTGTCGGCCCGGACCTCGAGCAGCACGTCAGCGGCCCGGCGCCGGCGGCTCTCGGCGATCAGCCGGGTCAGCAGGGCCGAGCCGATGCCGCGGCCCTCCTGCTCGGGGACGACGGCGATGGTCTGGACGTCCGCGATGGGCTCGATGCACATCAGCCCGGCGTAGCCCACGATCCCGCCGTCGGCCTCGGCCACGAGGTAGTGGCGGGTGTCGGTCTGCGAGAGCTCGTCGCTGAACATCTGCATCGGCCACGCGTCCACGGGGAACAGCCGGACCTCCAGGGCGTGGACGGCCGGGATGTCGGCGGCCGTCATGGGCCGCAGGGTCACAGCCCCGCTAGCCGGTCCGGACCCGGCGGCGGGTGCCCCGGCGGTCACAGCGCGCGCTTCCGCGGCCCGGGCACCTGGGCGTCGGATTCGCGCAGGTAGAGGGGCGTGGTGTCGGGCAGTTCTTCCCCGGCGGCCAGGCGTGCGAGGGCGAACTGGCCCAGGGACACCGCCTCGGGCTGGCGTTCGGCGAAACCGGCGACGGCGTGCACCTGGTCGGCGTACAGCCCGGCACCGGCACCGTAGACCGGCAGCTCCGGCAGTTCGGAGGCGAAGCCGACGTGGGGTCCGTCCGCTAGCTTGGGAAGCTGCCCGGCAGCCAGGGTGTACCGGGCCCAGTACACCTCTCGACGCCGCGCGTCGGTGGCCACCAGGAACTCGGCGGCGCTGTCGATGGACTCGGCCACCTCTAGGGCGATCGCGTCCAGGCTCATCATGCCGTACAGCGGCTTGCCCCAGACATTCGCGAGGGTCCGGGCGGTGACAATCCCCGAGCGCAGGCCGGTGAAGGGACCGGGGCCGACGCCGGTGACCACCGCGTCGAGGTCGGCGCCGGTCAGGCCGGCGCCGGTCAGGAGTTTCGCGATGCCGGGGGCGAGGACCTCGGCGTGGCTGCGGGTGTCCTCGGTGGCGAAGCAGCCCACCACGGATTCCAGGGAATCGTCGGAGACGAGGGCCGCGCTGGCAACCGCCGAGGTGTCGATGGCGAGAATCAGCATTTAGTCCTCTTCCTGGGTGCGCGTTGCGTCCGGGCCGGCAGGCAGGGCCGCGGGCGGTTCGGCCCAGCGCGGGCCGAAGCCGCGGAAGACCACGGTGCGGGGCTCGTCGTCGTCCTCGTCCTCGAAGTCGAGCACGCCCTCGAAGGCGGTGTCCGCTTCGGGGACGGACTGGTGGCCTCCGCCGGGGCGGCTTCCCAGCCTGCGGTGCAGGTCGATTTCCAGGCGGCTCTCGCTCAGGTGCTCCACCCGGTCCCGGCCCCACTCCACCACGGTCACCGCGGAGTCCATGGTGTTTTCGAGGTCGATGTCGTCGATCTCGGCGGCGGACTCCAGCCGGTAGGCGTCCACGTGGACCAGGTCCGGACCGCTGGGGCGGGGTCCATCCGGCAGGTTGGGGTGGATCCGGACCAGCACGAACGTCGGGGAGATGATGCCGGCGCGCACGCCGAGCCCCTCACCCAGGCCCTGGGTAAACGTGGTCTTGCCGGCGCCGAGTTCCCCGGTAAGCACCAGCAGGTCCCCGGCCCGCAGTTCGGCGCCGAGGGCGGCGGCCAGCTCCTGTGTCTGGGCGGCGGTAGCGACCTCGACGCTGCGCTCCCACACCGGCGCGCTCACAGCGACTCCCCGCCGTCGGCGTCGGGGGCCTCGTTGATGTAGCGGCGCGGCACCCGGGTGCTGATCCGTGTGACGATCTCATAGTTGTTGGTCCCGGCGGCGCGGGCCCAGTCCTCGGCGGTGGGCCCGCCGTCGGCGCCGTCGCCAAAGAGGACGGCCTCCTCGCCCAGCAGCGACGTCCCGCCCGCCGAGACCTCCAGCGGACCCAGGTCGATCACCATCTGGTCCATTGCTATCCGGCCCACCACCGGGTACGTCCGCTCCGCCACCCGGACGGGTCCGCCGGTGGCAATGCGCGGGACGCCGTCGGCGTAGCCAAGCGGGATGAGGCCCAGGGTGCTGGGGCCGGCAGTGCGGTAGTTCAAACCATAGGAGACGCCCTGGCCGGCGGGGACGTCCTTGCAGTGGGCCACCACCGTGCGCAGGGTCATGGCCGGGCGGAGTCCCACGTCCTCGGCGCCCTGGTCCTCGAACGGCGAGAGGCCGTAGATGCCCAGTCCCACCCGAACCAGGTCGAAATGCGTGTCCGGCCGGGACAGGGTGGCCGGGGTGTTCGCGAGGTGGCGGACCTCGGGGTCGACGCCGGCGTCCTGGGCCATGGCCAGGATGTCGCGGAAGACGGCGAGCTGCGCATCGGTTTCCGGCCGCTCGGGCTCGTCCGCGACGGCCAGGTGGGAGAAGATCCCGACCACGCGCAGCAGGCCCTGGTCCTGGTACTCGAGGGCCTCACCGAGCAGCGAGTCCCAGGCCGCGAGGGTCACGCCGTTGCGGCCCAGGCCGGTGTCCACCTTGAGATGGACCCGGGCGGGGCGTTCCTGTTCGCGGGCGGCCGCGACGATCCGGCCCAGCTCCCAGCCGGAGCAGCCGATGTCGATGCCGGCGGCGACGGCGGCGGCGAAGTTGCTGTCCGGGGTGTGCAGCCAGGCCAGCAGCGGCGCGTCGATGCCGGCGGCGCGGAGGGCGAGGGCCTCGGAGATGTGGGCGACGCCCAGCCAGCTGGCACCGGCGCTGAGCGCGGCGCGGGCCACCGGGATGGCGCCGTGGCCGTAGGCGTCCGCCTTCACCACGGCCATCACCTTCGCCGGGGACGCGACGGCGGCGAGCCGCCGGACATTGTGCCGGACCGCGGCGAGGTCGATGACCGCAGACCGTTCCTCCGCGCGGGCCGGCGCGGCGTCCGCGGACGGCTGGGACTCACCTGATGCTGCTGGGGATATCACCTAACGATTCTACGGGTGGCCCCGGACGCGGCTGAATTCCGGGCACCGGGGTCCGTGCTCCCGCCCCCGCGTCTTCGCCGTCCTAGCCGTCCTACGCGTCAGAGAGGTGCGCGATGGTAGCCGCGGCCCGACGCTGCGCCGCCGGCGGGACATCACGCACGATCTCCTCGAGGAAACGGTAGCGGCGCAGCCACTGGCTGCCCTGACGTTCCTTCCGGGCGTTGGCCCGCTGCCACCAGTCGGCGAGGTCGCCCCAGCCCGGTGCGGCGAGGGAACCTCCCACGTGCTGCACGGCCAGGGCGGCGCAGAGATTGGCAAAGCGCAGCCGGTCCCCCAGCGGCCAGCCGGCCAGGCAGCCCACGATGAACGCCGCGGCAAAACAGTCGCCGGCACCGGTGGGATCAAAGGCGGTGACGGGAAGCGACGGCACCCATTCCTCCTCGCCGCTCTCCGAGTCCACCGCCATGGCACCCTGCGCGCCGAGGGTCACCACGGCCACCGGCACCCGGTCCGCGAGCGCGTAGAGCGCCGCCCATGGGTTGTCCTTGCCGGTGAAGGCCATCGCCTCCTGCTGGTTGGGCAGGAAGGCGTGGAAGTAGCGCAGGTTCTCCAGCCGCGCCCGCGCCCAGGTTTCCGTGGGGTCCCAGCCGACGTCGCCGAAGAGCCGGACGCCGGCCCGGTGCGCGGCCACGGCCCACGGTTCCATCTCCTCGGCGAGGTCGGCGACGGCGGCGAGCGCGAGCGGCGGTGACCCGATCAGTTCGGTGGCGGAGACGGGCGCCGGGTGGCCGTGGGTGATCATGGACCGGTCCTTTTCCACGCTGAGGGACACGGTGACGGGCGAGTGCCAGCCGGGAATCCGGCGGGACAGCGAGAGGTCCACATGCTCCTGCCCGGCCAGGATCTTCCAGTTCTCCTCGCCGTACCCGTCGTCGCCAAAGACCGCCGCGAGGCCCGTCCGCAATCCCAGCCGGGCCGCGGCGATGGCCTGGTTCGCCACCCCGCCCGGGCAGCTGCCCATGCCCTCGCTCCAGATCTCGGTTCCCGGCCGCGGCGCGTGCGGCAGTCCGGTGAAAATGATGTCCTGGAACACGGTGCCCGTCAGCAGCACGTCGAATCCCAAGGCCGCCGGGGAGCGGACGGCGGCAAGCGGATCGAAACGCGGCGCTGGAATCGCGTCCATACTCCGCAGGGTACGCCCGCCGGCCCGGTCCCGGTAGCGGCTTTGGTCCGCCCCTCCCCCGCCGCCGGCGGACTGGCCTACACTGCTGGCATGCGGCTCATGGTTGCCGGCGGCGGCGGGTTCCGGGTGCCGCTCATTTACCGGGCGCTCTGCACCGGCCCGTACGCCGGGCTGGTGGACGAGTGCGTGCTGTACGACGTCGATGCGCACCGGCTGGAGGCCATCGGGGCGGTGCTGGCGTCGTTCCGGGCCGGGCTTCCGGACGGTACGCCCGCCCCGGCGGTTCGGATATCCATGTCCCTGGAGTTGGCCCTCACCGGGGTGGATATGGTCTTCGCCGCCATCCGCCCGGGCGGAACCGCGGGACGGGTGGCGGACGAACGGGTGGCTCAGGGCCTGGGGCTGCTGGGACAGGAAACCACCGGCGCGGGTGGGATCTCGTACGCGCTGCGGAGCATCCCCCCGATGCTCGAGCTCGCCGCGGCCATGCGGCGATTGTGTCCCGGGGCCTGGCTGGTGAACTTCACCAACCCGGCCGGGATGGTCACGGAGGCCCTGATCCCGGTGCTGGGGCCTAAGGTGGTCGGGATCTGTGATTCCGCCGGCGGCCTGGCCCATCGGGCGGCGCGGGCCGCCGGGGTAGCACTGCCGGACGGCGTTCTGGCGGGGGTGGGCTATTACGGGCTGAACCATCTCGGCTGGCTGTACCGGCTTGAGGCCGACGGCCGGGACCTCCTGCCGGAGCTGCTCGCCGATCCGCGGAAACTGGCCGGGTTCGAGGAGGGCCGCCTTTTTTCCCCGGAACTTCTGGCCGGGCTGGGATGCCTGCCGAACGAGTACCTCTTCTACTACTACGCCGCAGGGCAGGCCGCCGCCGCGATGCGGTCCGCGGCGGAGACCCGCGGCGAGTCCATCCACCGGCAGCAGGCCGGGCTGTACCCGCGGCTGGCCGCGGCGGGGGCGGAGGCCTACGCGCTGTGGGACGCCGCGCGCCGGTCCCGCGAGGAGGGCTACCTCGCCGAGGCCAGGCCAGGCGGCGAAGAACGGAACGAGGAGGACCTCGCCGGGGGCGGGTACGAACGGGTGGCGCTGGCCCTGATGCGGGCGCTCTCCGGCGGCCCGGAGACGGAGTTGATCCTCAACGTCCCCAACACCCTGCCGCGCACAGGGCCCGGCGGAGGCGGGGGTCCTGCGATACCGGGCCTGCCGTCGGACGCCGTCGTCGAGGTGCCGTGCCGGGTCGGCGCCGACGGCGTGGTGCCCATCGCCCAGGACCGGCCGGCCCCGGCGCAACTGGACCTGATGCGCCGGGTGAAAGAGGTCGAGCGGCTGGTGGTCCGGGCCACGACGCCGAGGCCTGGCTCAAGGTCGGGCGTCCCGGGGAGCGACGGCACAGGGGGCCCCGGCGGCGGTTCCAGCCCTGTCTTCGGATTGGCACGAAGGGAAGCCGCGCTGGCCGCCTTCGCCCGCCACCCGCTGGTCGACTCCGAGGAACTGGCCGCGAGGTTGCTGGCCGGCTACGAGGCGGCCTTCCCCCGGCTCGCCGCGCTGTGGCAGGACGGTCCGGGCCGGTAAGGGACACGCCCGGCGGAGGATAAAGCCTGCGTGGGAGCGGACGTGCCTACAACATCCGGTGCATGACGTGCAGGCCCACGAACCCCTGCTCCGGGTGCTGGAAGGCTTCGGGAATGGTGGCCAGGATGGTGAAGCCCATGCCCTGCCAGGCGGCGACCGCCCTGACGTTGGTCTCCACCACGGCGTTGAACTGCATGGCCCTGAAGCCCTCCCGGCGGGCCGCGTCGAGGGAGTAGGCGCAGAGCGCGCGGGCCAGGCCGCGGCCACCAAACCCGGCCCGCACCATGTAGCCCGCATTCGCCACGTGGCGCCCGCCGCCACCTTGGTTGGCGTGCAGCTCCCCCGTGCCCAGCACGACGCCGTCGTGCTCCCCTGTGCCCACGGCGACGAAGGTCCGGCCCGGCGCCGTCTTGACCCACTTGGCCCGCGCAGCGTCCTCGGTGGTGTCCCGGTCCCAGGTGAAGGTCTCACCGGCACGGATCACCGGCTCCAGGATTTCCCAGATGCCGGGCCAGTCGCGGTCCGTGGCGTCCCTGATGATCCAGTCGGCGGTTTCCTGCGGGGCCTTGTCAACGGTGCTCACAGCGGCCACCGTACCAGCGGGGCTCGGACGGGTCACGGCGGGGCACCCGCGGGCGTCGGGCCGCCACGTCCCGGGCGGCAACCCGAGCCTCCGCAGGAGTAGTGTTTTACCGAATCCACGTCCCCGGAACGCCGGGAACCGCACCCTGAGAGGAAGGACGCCACAATGCCGCTGGTCCGTCGGGTCGCATTCCTCTCGCTGCACACCTCCCCCATGGAACAGCCCGGGTCCGGCGACGCCGGCGGCATGAACGTCTACATCCGGGCCCTGGCCGCAGCCCTCGCGGAATCCGGCGTCGAGGTGGAGATTTTCACCCGCTCCACCGCGGCGGACCAGCCCGCCGTCGAGCACCCATCCCCCGGCGTGTGCGTGCACAACGTCTTCGCCGGGCCGGCGCGGAAAGTTCCCAAGGAGGAACTACCCGCGCTGCTGCACACGATGGTCGCGGAGATCGACCGGATCAAAGCCGACCAGCCGCGCGGCCGGTACGACCTGATCCACTCGCACTACTGGGTCTCGGGGGTCGCGGGGCTGGAGCTGTCGGAGCTTTGGGGCGTGCCGCTGGTCCACACCATGCACACCATGGCCAAGGTCAAGAATCTGCTGCTGGAGTCCGGTGAAAGGCCCGAGCCGCGGCGCCGCGAAGAGGGCGAACACCGGATCGTCGACGGCGCCACCCGCCTGATCGCGAACACCGCGGCGGAGGCTGCGGAACTGGTCTCGCACTACGACGCGGACCCGGACCGGATTGACGTCGCCCCGCCCGGAGTTGACCTCGATGTCTTCACCCCGGCGTTCCGGGCCAAGGCCCGCAGCGACCACGGCGTGCCGCCGGGCCGTTTCCACCTGCTCTTCGCCGGCCGGATCCAGCGCCTGAAAGGCCCGCAAATCCTGATCAAGGCCGCAGCCCTGCTGCGTGCCCGGCGCCCCGACATTGACCTGCAGGTCACCATCCTCGGCGCGGTGAGCGGGGCGAAGGACTTCGACCTCAAGGCCCTGATCACCGCCGCAGGGATGGACGACGTCGTCACCCACCACCCGCCGGTCAGCGCGCCGAAACTGGCCGGCTGGTACCGCTCCGCCGACGTCGTCGTCATGCCCTCCTACAGCGAATCCTTCGGCCTGGTGGCACTGGAGGCCCAGGCCTGCGGCACCCCCGTGGTCGCCACCCGGGTGGGCGGACTCTCCCGCGCCATCTTCGACGGCAGGACCGGGCTGCTGGTGGAGGGGCACAAGGCCTCGGACTGGGCGGACGCCCTCGAATCCCTGCACGACGACCCGCTGACCCGCGAAGACATGGGCCGCGCGGCGTCCGTGCACGCCCAGGGATTCGGCTGGCACCACACGGCCGCGCTGACGCTGGAGAGCTACCAGGGCGCGCTGGTCCAGTATTTTGGAACACGAAGCACCACGGCGGTGCCCGCTCCCTGACCGGGAGCCCCGCCGGACGCTTGGCCGGGACCGCCGGCACAGCGAATCCACGCCACGAGCCGAAGGACGCCGATGTCAGCCCCCACTTCCCCCGCCGCGCCCGTTCCCAGCGACCTCGAGATCGCCCGGCGCGCCACCATGCGGCCCATCGACGAGGTCGCGGCCGCCGCCGGGATCAACCCCGAGGCGCTGGAACACTACGGCCGGTACAAGGCCAAGATCGATCCGGCCCGGCTCACCGGCGCCGCTACTCCGGCCCGCGGCAAGGTGGTGCTCGTTTCGGCCATGTCACCCACCCCTGCCGGGGAGGGCAAGTCCACCACCACCGTCGGCCTGGCCGATTCCCTGGCCCGCGCCGGCCACCGGGTCATGATCGCGCTGCGCGAGCCCTCGCTGGGCCCCATCCTGGGGATGAAGGGCGGCGCCACCGGCGGAGGCTACTCCCAGGTGCTGCCGATGGACGAGATCAACCTGCACTTCACCGGCGACTTCCACGCCATCACCTCCGCCAACAACGCCCTGATGGCCCTGGTGGACAACCACATCTACCAGGGCAACGCGCTGAACATCGATCCGCGCCGGATGACGTTCAAGCGGGTGCTGGACATGAACGACCGGGCCCTCCGGGAGGTGGTGATCGGCCTCGGCGGCCCGACCCAGGGCGTGCCGCGGCAGGACGGGTTCGACATCACGGTCGCCTCGGAGATCATGGCCGTATTCTGCCTCGCCACGGACCTGGACGACCTGCGGTCCCGGCTGGGCCGGATCACCTTCGGCTACACCTACGACCGGGAACCCGTCACCGTTGCCGACCTCGGCGTCGAGGGCGCCCTGACCATGCTGCTCAAGGACGCGATCAAGCCCAACCTGGTGCAGACCATCGCCGGCACACCCGCGCTGGTTCACGGCGGCCCGTTCGCCAACATCGCCCACGGCTGCAACTCCCTGATCGCCACCCAGACGGCCCGCTCCCTGGCGGACATCGTGGTGACCGAGGCCGGTTTCGGCGCTGACCTGGGCGCGGAAAAGTACATGGACATCAAGTCGCGGGTGGGCGGGGTGGCACCGTCCGCCGTCGTCGTGGTGGCCACCGTCCGCGCGCTCAAGATGCATGGCGGGGTGGCCAAGGACCGGCTGCAGAAGCCCGACGTCGACGCCCTCGCCGCCGGGGTCGCAAACCTGCAGCGGCACGTCCGCAACATCGGCAAGTTCGGCATCACCCCGGTGGTCGCGATCAACAAGTTCGGCACCGACAGCCAGGAGGAGCTCGACTGGCTGCTGGCCTGGTGCAAGGCGGAGGGTGTAGAGGCCGCGGTCGCCGACGTCTGGGGCCGCGGCGGCGGGGGCGACGGCGGCGACGAGCTGGCCGCGAAGGTGGCCGCCGCGATCGAGGCCCCGCACGCGTTCTCACCGCTGTACCCGCTGGAGCTGTCGGTGGAGGACAAGATCCGCACCATCGTCCAGGAAATCTACGGCGCCAACGGCGTGGAATTCTCCGTACCGGCGCTGAAGCGGCTGGCCGACATCGAGAAGAACGGCTGGTCCTCGATGCCCGTGTGCATGGCCAAGACGCAGTACTCGTTCAGCGACGACGCCGCCAAGCTGGGCGCACCGAAGGGCTTCACCGTGCACGTCCGGGACCTGATCCCCAAGACTGGAGCGGGCTTCATCGTGGCCCTCACCGGCGCTGTGATGACCATGCCCGGGCTGCCCAAGGTCCCGGCGGCGATGCGGATGGACGTCGACGCCGACGGCAACCCGGTCGGCCTCTTCTAACCCCCCCTCACATCCGGCACTTATCGACGAAACCCTCCCCCACATCCGGCCCTCCCGAACCCGGACCCTCCCTCACATCCGGCACCGACCGACGAAACGCTCCCGCACGTCCGGCACCGACCGACGAAACGCTCCCGCACGTCCGGCACCGACCGACGAAACGCTCCCTCACGTCCGGCACCGACCGACGAAACGCTCCCGCACGTCCGGCACCGACCGACGAAACGCTCCCTCACGTCCGGCACCGATCGTCGAAACGCTCCCTCACGTCCGTCGCGGCTTCTTAGACGGCTGTGGATAACTTCTCCAAAGCTTGTCCAAGTCGTCCACAATGCCAGCATGAGCGCACGAAAAGAGTTGCCGGAGTCGTTGGAGGCTAGACCGTTCACCCTTACTTCTGCGATGTCGTTGGGAGTGACGAGAGCCAGGTTGCGGCAGCCGGATGTCCGGCACGTCAGTCGGGGGCTCTACCGGCCCGCAAGTTGGAGCTTCGAGCTGGAGTCGGCCGCCCGCGCGTTGTCCGAGGCCTCCCCCGGGGCGTGGATCTCACACGTCACGGCCGCTCGGCTTCGCGGCCAACTCTTGCCCCCGTGGCTCTCGGATTCCGAGGAGTTACACCTGAGCAAGCCCCGCGCGCTCCCGGAAGTCCGTCGGAAAGGAATTGTTGGACACACGGTCGTTGCCTTCGACGAGGAGGTCGAGACCGTTGATGACATCCGGATCAGCACGCGCTCCCGGACGTGGCTCGATCTGGCCAAACGCTTGAACCTGCCTGAGCTGGTCTGCATGGGGGACGAGCTCGTTCGGATCCCGCGGTTCACCCTGGAGGGACGGAGCGAACCGTTCGCGACCATCGACGGACTGCGTTTGATGCTTTGCCGTCACCCCAATCTGCAGGGGATCGTCCGCGCCCGGGAAACCCTGGATCTGATGCGCGTGGGAGCCGACTCAGGGCCTGAGACCCTTCTCCGCCTTGCAATGTGCGACGCCGGGCTTCCTGAACCGGAGCTTCAAATAGAACTGCGCCCGGGCAGTTCCGCAACCCCGACGGCCGACCTCGGGTACCGGCGTCAGCGCCTCGCGATCCAGTACGACGGCGGTCATCACCTAGAACCCGCCCAAATCTTCAGCGATCGACGCCGAGATAAGGCCTTCGAAGCGGCTGGCTGGGCAGTGATCCTTTTGACTAAACAAGACCTCGCCGACGGTTTCGTTGCCGCGACGTCCAGAATCAAACGTGTCCTACGCAGCGCCTACGTTAGCCCGTCAACCGCCGCCGGCTTTTGATGTCAATTTAGGGAGCGTTCGAAAGCAACCCGCCGGTCGTGAGGGAGCGTGCGGAAAGGAACGTCCCTCCGGCAGGAAACCACGATGCTCCCGCACCGGAAGTGCGGGAGCATCGTGGTGAAACGGGCCGTATCTGAGGGAGCGTCCGGAGGCGGGGAAGGGTTTTAGCGGTCCAGGTCCCCGCGGATGAAGGCCTCGACCTTTTCACGGCCGAGGTCGTCGTTGAACTGCTCCGGCGGGGACTTCATGAAGTAGCTGGAGGCGGAGAGCAGCGGGCCGCCGACGCCGCGGTCAAGGCCGATCTTGGCGGCGCGGACGGCGTCGATGATCACGCCGGCGGAGTTGGGCGAGTCCCAGACCTCCAGCTTGTACTCCAGCGACACGGGGGCGTCGCCGAAGTTGCGGCCCTCGAGGCGGACGAAGGCCCACTTGCGGTCGTCCAGCCACTGCACGTAGTCGGACGGGCCGATGTGCACGTCGCGCGCTGCGAGGTCGGCCTCGACGTTGGAGGTCACGGCCTGGGTCTTGGAGATCTTCTTGGACTCGAGCCGATCGCGTTCCAGCATGTTCTTGAAGTCCATGTTGCCGCCGACGTTCAGCTGGTAGGTGCGGTCCAGGGTTACCCCGCGGTCCTCGAACAGCTTGGCCATCACGCGGTGTGTGATGGTGGCACCGATCTGGCTCTTGATGTCGTCGCCCACGATCGGGACGCCGGCCTCAGTGAACTTGTCCGCCCACTTCTTGGTTCCGGCGATGAAGACCGGCAGGGCGTTGACGAAGGCGACGCCGGCGTCGATGGCGCACTGGGCGTAAAACTCGGCAGCTTCCTGCGAGCCGACGGGCAGGTAGCAGACCATGACGTCCACCTGTGCGTCCTTGAGGGCCTGGACGACGTCGACCGGCTCCTCCGGGGACTGCTCGATGGTCTCGAGGTAGTACTTGCCGAGGCCGTCGAGGGTGGGGCCGCGCTGGACGGTGACACCGGTCGGCGGGACATCGGCGATCTTGATCGTGTTGTTTTCGCTGGCGAGGATGGCGGCGGAGAGGTCCTGGCCCACCTTCTTGCCGTCGACGTCGAACGCCGCCACGAACTGCACGTCGTTGACGTGGTACTTGCCGAACTGGACGTGCATCAGACCCGGGATCGTGGCCTCGGGATCGGCGTCCCGGTAGTACTCGACACCCTGGACCAGCGAGGTGGCGCAGTTACCCACGCCCACGATTGCAACACGAATCGGATTTGCAGACACGAAACTCCCTTAGAGAACCAACAGGTGCCCGGCGAGGCCGTACCGCGAGGGGACGGCCAAGAGGCGGGCACGACGCCGTGCGGCGTCCTTGCATTCTAGTCAACGGTGCCGCGGGCGGGGTTTGTTCCCGTCCGCGGCACCGTTTCGATAACGGACCGGTTACTTCTGGGCCCAGAGGTTGATGTCGGACTCGACGGCGAACTCGTCGATGGCGTCCAGTTCCTCGGCGCTGAAGTCGAGCTTGTTGATCGCGGCGAGGCTGTCCTCGAGCTGCCGGACGCTGGAGGCTCCGACGAGCGCGGAGGTGACCGGGGCGCCCTTGCGCTGGTCGCGCAGGACCCAGGCGACGGCCATCTGGGCCAGGGTCTGGCCGCGGCCCTCGGCGATCCGGTTGAGTCCGCGGACGCGGTCCAGGTTCTCCTCGCTGATCATGTCCGTGTCCAGCGACTTGTGCTGGGCGGCGCGGGAGTCCTCGGGGACCCCGTTGAGGTAGCGGTCGGTGAGCATGCCCTGGGCCAGGGGTGAGAACGCGATGGACCCGGCCCCCACCTGCTCCAGCGCCTCGTGCAGGCTCGGGCTGCCGTTCTCGGTCCAGCGGTTCAGCATCGAGTAGCTGGGCTGGTGGATCAGCAGGGGCGTGCCGAGGTCCTTCAGGATCCGGGCCGCTTCCAGGGTCTGTTCCGGGGTGTAGGAGGAGATGCCGGCGTAGAGGGCCTTCCCGGAGCGGACCGCCTGGTCCAGGGCGCCCATGGTTTCCTCCAGCGGGGTTTCCGGGTCCGGGCGGTGGCTGTAGAAGATGTCCACGTAGTCCAGGCCCATCCGCCCCAGCGACTGGTCCAGGCTGGCCAGCAGGTACTTGCGGGAGCCCCAGTTGCCGTAGGGGCCGGGCCACATGTCGTAGCCGGCTTTGCTGGAGATGATCAGCTCGTCGCGGTAGGGGGCAAAGTCGTCCCGGAAGTGCCGGCCGAAGTTGGTTTCGGCGCTGCCGTAGGGCGGGCCGTAGTTGTTGGCCAGGTCGAAGTGCGTGACGCCCAGGTCGAAGGCGCGGCGCAGGGTGTCCCGCTGTACCTCGAAGGGCTTGTCGTCGCCGAAGTTGTGCCACAGGCCCAGTGAGATGGCCGGCAGTTTCAGGCCGCTGCGCCCGACCCGGCGATAGGGCATCGTGTCGTAGCGGTTTTCCGCTGCGGTGTAGGTCATGGGTTTCCTTCCGTTCTGGCGTTATTTCCCGGACGAGACGATGCCCGCGCTGTGGCCGGGCAGGCTCAGCGTCCCGCCGTCGAGGGCGACGGCGTCGTCCGTGGCGAGCCCCAGGGAAGACCCGGTAACGGACACGGTCCGGGCCTCGGCGGAGAAGTTCAGGGCGACCTCGGAGCCGCCGCGGCGCAGCAGCAGCCAGCCTTCGTCCTCGTTGAAGTCGACTGCGGTGTCCGCGAACCCGCCGTCGGTGAGGTCCGGCGTCGAGCGTCGCAGGGCGATGAGTTCCCGGTAGAGGTCCAGCAGCCGGGCGTGGTCTCCCTTGGAGGCCTCGGCCCAGTTCAGCTTGGAGCGGGTGAACGTCTCCGGGTCCTGGGGGTCGGGGACGACGTCGGGGTCCCAACCCATGCGTTCAAATTCCTTAATCCGGCCCTCGGCGGTGGCCTTGCCCAGGTCCGGTTCCGGGTGGGAGGTGAAGAACTGCCAGGGCGTGCTGGCTCCGTATTCCTCACCCATGAACAGCATCGGCGTGAACGGGGCGGTGAGGGTGGCGACGGCGGCGAGGGCCAACTGCCCGTAGCCCAGGGTCTGGGAAAGCCGGTCGCCGGTGGCCCGGTTGCCGATCTGGTCATGGTTCTGATTGCAGACCACCAAGGCGGCGGGGTGGACCAGGCCGGTGTTGATCGGCCGGCCATGGTGCCGTTCCCGGAAGCTGGAGTAGCTCCCGTCGTGGAAGAAGCCCTTCTCCAGCACCTTCGCCAGTGCGCCGAGGGAGCCGAAGTCCTCGTAGTAGCCGGTGGTTTCGCCGCTGACGTTGACGTGCACGGCGTGGTGGAAGTCGTCGCTCCACTGCCCGGCCAGCCCGTAGCCGTTCGCGTCCCGGGGGTAGAGCAGGCGCGGGTTGTTCAGGTCGGATTCGGCGATCAGGGTGGCGGGCCGGCCGGTTTCGGCGGCGACGGCGTCGGCGAGCGCGCCGAAGTCCTCCAGCAGGTGGACGGCGCGTTCGTCCTTGAAGGCGTGCACGGCGTCTAGCCGGAGGCCGTCGACGTGGTAGTCGCGCAGCCACATGGCGGCGTTGTCCAGGATGTAAGAGCGGACGACGTCGGAGCCGGGCCCGTCGAGGTTGACCGAGTCACCCCAGGTGTTGCCCTCGCCGGACTTCAGGTACGGGCCGAAGCGGGGCAGGTAGTTGCCGCTGGGGCCGAGGTGGTTGTAGACCACGTCCTGGATGACGCCCAGCCCGGCGGCGTGGGCGGCGTCGACGAAGCGCTGGTAGGAGGCCGGCCCGCCGTAGCCCTCGTGCACGGTGTACCAGAGGACGCCGTCGTAGCCCCAGTTGTGGGTGCCGTTGAAGCCGTTGACCGGCAGCAGTTCGACGAAGTCGACGCCGAGGTCGGCGAGGTAGTCGAGTTTTCCGGCGGCGGCGTCGAGGGTTCCCTCGGGGGTGAAGGTGCCCAGGTGCAGCTCATAGATGACGCTGCCTTGCAGTTCCCGGCCGGACCAGCCGCCGTCGGCCCACTGGTGTGCGCGGGGGTCGAAGGTCCGGGAGAGGGAGTGGACGCCCTCGGGCTGCCGGCGGGAGCGCGGGTCCGGCAGCGGGCTGTCGTCGCCGTCGAGGAGGTAGCCGTAGTCGACGTCGCCGCCGGCCGGCGCGTCCGCCGCCGTCCACCAGCCCTCGGGGCCTGAGGTTGCGCGGGTCATGGTGTAGCGCTGGCCGCCTGCGAGCAGGACGACGTCCTTGGCCTCCGGCGCCCAGATGTCGAAGCGCGCGGATCCGTCTGTGGGCAGTGTCATTGCCGTTCCCCCTGGGTTGGCGTGGGTCTGTGAAGGGCTCATGCGGTCGGGGCGAGGAGGGCCACCGGGAAGTGGCGGAGGAGATCCCCCACCGCCACGGAGCCGGGTTCGAAGGACCGGCCGGTGAGCTGGTCGGTCATCGGCACGGCGAGCTCAAGGGTCGTGTCCTGCCAGCCGCCGCGCTGCTCCAGGCCGTGGGGCAGGCGGGTGGCGACGGTGACGGCGCCCGGGGCGTCCTGCCCGCGGTCGAAGGCGACGACGTGGCCGGCGGCGTGACCGGTGGCCTGCAGCGGCGTGTAGCCGGTGAAGAGGTCCTGCCGATCGCGGCGCAGGCGCAGCGCCCGGGAGGTGACCAGGAGTTTGGCGTCGTCGTCGCGGTAGGAGTCCGGCAGGTCGCCGCCGTCCAGCCGCGCCAGGGCGGCCCGGCGGGCGCCGAAGTCGAATGGACGCCGGTTGTCCGGGTCGGTCAGGGACCGGTCCCAGAACTCGGTGCCCTGGTAGACGTCCGGGACGCCGGGAATGGTGAGCTGGACGAGCTTGGCGCCGAGCGCGTTGACGGCGCCCCGCGGGTCCAGCCATTCGACCAGTGAATCCAGCTCGGCACGAACGGCCGGGTTGTCGAAGGCGGCGTCTACGGCGGCGGTCAGCTTGGTCTCGAACTCCTCGTTCGGGTCCAGCCAGTCGGTGGAGTTCCCCGCTTCCCGGGCGGCCTTCTGCGCGTAGGACTGCAACCGTTCCCGGTCCGCCGGCCAGACCCCGGCGATGGCCTGCCAAAGCAGGTTCGCCAGCGGGCCATCGGGCAGCGGGGCGAGCTGCTGCAGCCGTCCCAGAGCCGCGCTCCATTCGGCGGGGCACTCGGCGAGCACTGTGATCCGGGCGCGGGTGTCCTCGCTGCGTTTGGTGTCGTGGGTGCTGAGCGTCGTCATGGACAGGGGCAGGCGCTCCTGCCGGCGGGTCATCCGGGTGTGGAAGTCGTCCACGGAAACCGCGAATTCGGTGGGGTCCGCACCGACCTCGGTGAGGGTGCCCAGCCGGGTATAGCGGAAGAAGGCCGTGTCCTCGACGCCCTTCGCCATCACCATGCCGGAGGTCTGCTGGAAGCGGCGGCCCAGTTCCTCACCGGCGTCGGGGCCGGCCTTCAGGAGCAGCGGCAGCAGGCTGCGGACGGCGTCCTTGAGCTCCGGGCGGCGCTCGACGGCGAGATCGCACGCTTCCTTCAGCACGTCCTCCCCCTCGGGCAGGTAGCTACGGTAGACCGGAAAGGCGGAAATGATCTCGGAGAGGGCGTCCGCCGCGGCGGCCACGGTCAGGCCCGCGTCCGCCGGGACCAGCCGGGCGAGGCGGAGCATCTCAGAGTGCAGGATGCCGTCGGTGATGCGGCGCTTGGTGCCGCGGATCATGTCTTCGTAATCGGGGACCCGTCCGTCGCGCAGCGACGCGTCCAGGGCATCCAGGCCCGCCTGGCCGGCCGGGTCCACGAAGAGCCGGTCCACGTCCGCGAGCGCGTCGTACCCCGTGGTGCCCTCGGCTTCGAACCCGGCAGGCAGTTCCTCGCCCGGTTCCAGGATCTTCTCGATCAGCAGGTACGCCCCGCCGGTGGCCTCGCGGAGCCGGTGCAGGTAGCCGCCCGGGTCTGCCAGGCCGTCCGGGTGGTCGATGCGGAGCCCGTCCACCAGGTCCTCTCGGAACCAGCGGACAATCTCCTCGTGCGCCTCGTCGAAGACTTTCGGGTCCTCGACCTTGATCCCGGCGAGGGTGTTGACCGCGAAGAAGCGGCGGTAGTTCAGCTCGTTGTCGGCGCGGCGCCAGCCCACCAGTTCGTAGTGCTGACGGTCGTGGACCTCGCGGGGATCATCCCCGGCGGAGTAGGTCCCGGCTGCCAGGGGGAACCGGTGGTCGTAGTACCGGAGTTCGCCGTCGCGGACCTCCAGGACGTCGACGTCGGAGTCCTCACCGAGGACGGGGATGCGGATGCGTCCGCCGCCGAAGTCCCAGTCGACGTCGAACGCCGGGGCGTAGGGCGACTGGCGGCCTTCCTTGAGCAGGGACCACCACCACGGGTTCTGGACCGGGGTGGCGACGCCGACGTGGTTGGGCACGATGTCAACCAGCACGCCCATGCCTGCCTCGCGGGCGGCTCGGGAGACCGCGGTGAGGCCCTCGGGGCCGCCGCGGTCGGGATCCACGGCGGACGGGTCGGTGACGTCGTAGCCGTGGTCCGATCCTTTCTCCGCGGTCAGGATGGGTGAGAGGTAGATCCAGTCGACACCGAGCGACTTCAGGTACGGGACCTGGGCGGCGGCGTCCTGCAGGGTAAAGCCGGACCGGATTTGCAGCCGGTACGTGGAGATCGGTGTTTTCATGCCTGGGTGGCCTTCGCTTCGCTCTCGTCAGCGGCCTTGGTCTGGGCCTGAACCATCTCTTCCTGGGCTTCTTCATCGGCGGCGCGGGCGGCCAGCGATGCGGCGGCCGAGTAGTCGACCTCCACCTCGGGGCCTGTGTAGGCGCGCAGCACCACCATGGACTTGGCGGCGAGGGTCAGGGTGGTCCCGGCCTTCAGCGGCTCGTAGTCGTCGGCCTGGGCTGCGGTGTCGATGAGGACCTCCCAGTTCGGGGAGTACTCGTCCGGCGGAAGGACGAAGTCGACGCCGTCGTCGTGGGCGTTGAAGGCCAAGAGGAAGCTGTCGTCGGTGATCCGCCGGCCTCGGGAGTCCTGTTCTTGGATGCCGTGGCCGTTGAGGAACACACCGATGGTCCGGCCGAAGCCGCTCCCCCAGTCCTCCGGGAGCATGCCCGTTCCGTCGGTCTTGAGCCAGACGATATCCGGCAGCTTCTCACCCTCGCCGCGTACCACCGGGCGGCCGTCGAAGAAACGGCTGCGGCGGAAGGTGGGGTGGTCGTGGCGGAGTTTGTTCACGAAAGCGGTGAATTCCACCAGCGGCTGGTCCATCGCCTCCCAGTGGACCCAGCTGAGCTCGGAGTCCTGGCAGTAGGTGTTGTTGTTGCCCTGCTGGGTGCGGCCGAGTTCGTCGCCGTGCAGCAGCATGGGGACGCCCTGAGAGAGCAGCAGGGTGGCGATGAAGTTGCGCTGCTGGCGGGCGCGCAGTGCCAGTACGGTCTCGTCGTCGGTGTCCCCCTCGATGCCGCAGTTCCAGGAGCGGTTGTGGGATTCGCCGTCGTTGTTGCCCTCGCCGTTGGCCTCGTTGTGCTTCTCGTTGTAGGACACGAGGTCCCGCATGGTGAAGCCGTCGTGTGCGGTGACGAAGTTGATGGAGGCCACGGGCCGGCGGGCGGAGCTCTCGTAGAGGTCCGCGGAGCCGGTCAGCCGGGACGCGAATTCGCCCAGGGTGGAGGGTTCGCCGCGCCAGAAGTCGCGCACGGTATCCCGGTACTTGCCGTTCCATTCGGTCCACTGCGGAGGGAAGTTGCCCACCTGGTAGCCGCCGGGGCCGACGTCCCAGGGCTCGGCGATGAGCTTGACCTGGGAGACGATCGGGTCCTGCTGAATGAGTTCGAAGAAGGTGGACAGCTTGTCGACGTCGTAGAACTCGCGGGCCAGGGTGGAGGCGAGGTCGAAGCGGAAGCCGTCAACGTGCATCTCGGTGACCCAGTAGCGCAGCGAGTCCATCAGCAGCTGCAGCGAGTGCGGGTGCCGGACGTTCAGGGAGTTACCGGTGCCGGTGTAGTCCATGTAGTGCTTGAGGTCGCCGTCCACCAGGCGGTAGTAGGCCTGGTTGTCGATGCCCTTGAAGGAGAGCGTGGGTCCCAGGTGGTTGCCCTCGGCGGTGTGGTTGTAGACCACGTCGAGGATGACCTCGATGCCGGCGCGGTGCAGGTCCCGGACCATGGCCTTGAACTCCTGGACCTGCAGGCCGCCGTCCCCGGCGGAGCTGTAGGTGTTCTGCGGGGCGAAGAAGCCGATGGTGTTGTAGCCCCAGTAGTTATTCAGGCCCTTCTCCACCAAGGTGCCGTCGTTGACGAACTGGTGCACGGGCATAAGCTCGATGGCGGTCACGCCGAGCTTCTTGAGGTGTTCGACGACGGCGGGGTGCGCCACGCCGGCATAGGTGCCGCGCTGCTCCTCGGGGATGTCCGGGTGCAGCTCGGTCAGGCCCTTCACGTGCGCCTCGTAGATGACCGATTCATGGTAGGGCACGCGCAGCTGGCGGTCGCCGTCCCATTCGAAGAAGGGGTTGATGACCACGCCGTGCATGGTGTGCGGCGCGGAGTCCGCGTCATTGGTGGAATCCGGGTCGCCGAACTCGTAGGAGAAGAGGGCCGGGTCCCAGTCGATCTGGCCCTTGATGGCCTTCGCGTACGGGTCCAGGAGGAGTTTGTTCGGGTTGAACCGGTTGCCGTTGGCCGGGTCGTAGGGGCCGTGCACGCGGAAACCGTAGCGCTGGCCCGGCTGGACCATGGGCAGGTAGCAGTGCCAGACGTAGCCGTCCACCTCGGTGAGTTCGATCCGCGTTTCGGTGAGGTCGTCGGCCAGGAGGCAAAGCTCCACCCGCTCAGCCTGTTCGCTGAACAGTGCAAAATTGGTGCCGGTGCCGTCGAACGTGGCTCCCAGCGGGTATGCCGTACCGGGCCAAACTTCCATGTGTACTCCTCGTGCGATGCGGACTATCTCTAGACAGACTACTTGTAAGCAGGGTTACTAAATTACCAAGACGCGGCGGGGTCGGTTGTGTTACAGCGCGGCCATGACCTCCGGGAGCGTGCGGGCGATATCGGTGGCCGTGATGGGGCCGCCGCGGCTGGCGAGTGTCCCGGCCCGGCCATGCAGGCTGGCGGCCATGGCGCCGAGGGCGGCCCAGCGGTCCGCGGCCGCGATTCCGGCGGCGGCGAAGTGCTCCGGATCGTCTGCCAGTTGCGCCATCAAGGCGCCCAAGATGCCGCCCAGCACGTCGCCGCTGCCCGCCGTGGCCATCCAGGGGGTGGCCTCGGCCTGGCTGAACACCGCGCCGGACGGGGACGCCACCAGGGTGGTCGCCCCCTTGAGCAGCACCGTTGCGCCGGTCAGGGACACCGCGTGCCGGGCACTGGCCAGCGTCGCGGCCTCGACGGCGGTGCGTTCCCCGGCGGCGCCGTAGCGGCTCAGGAGGGTGGCCAGTTCTCCGGCGTGGGGTGTCAGCACGGTCTGCCCGGTCAGTTCGCGGGGCAGGACGGGGAGGGCGCCGGCGTCGGCCACCACGGGCAGCCCAGCGGCGGCAGCGGCCCGGACGCGGTCGAGCTGCTCCCCGGCGCCGTCGTCGAGTCCGGAGCCGAGGAGCCAGGCCTGGACACGCACGTCGGTGCCCTGGCCGCAGACCACCTCCGGGCAAGCCTGCCGGACCAGGTCGGCGACCGCCGGCGGCCCGACGTAGCGGACCATGCCGACACCGGCGGCGAGGGCGCCGCGGCAGGCGAGGACGGCGGCGCCGGGGTACCGCTCCGATCCGGCGACCACGCCAAGGACGCCGCGGGAGTACTTCTGTGCTCGGCGGGCCGGGTACGGCAGGAGCGCCGCCAGGTCCGGGGCCTGCAGCCGGCGCACGGACGGGAGGCCAAGGCCGTTCTCGACGCCGATGGGCACCGTCACGATGCGGCCGGCATGCTCAGCACCGGGGTCGGCCAGCAGGCCGGCCTTGGCGGCGCCGAACGTCACGGTCACGTCGGCGGGCAGGACCACGCCGTGCGCCTCACCCGTGTCCGCGTCGATGCCGCTCGGGATATCGCAGGCGACCACGAGGACTCCGGTGCCGGGCGCCAGTCTCCGGTTCCGCTGGTCCCGGATCTCACCGGCGAGTAGTTCGAGAAGCCGAGCCGTCGGACCCTCCAGGCCGCCGCGGGCGCCGGTGCCGAGGATGGCGTCGATGACGATGTCGGAACCCGCGGCCCGGCGCGCCAGCCCGGCGGCGGCCCCACCAGAGTCCGGCAGGGCGATGGACCGGCCGCCGGCGGCGTGGAAGGCGGCCAGGCCCTCCGGGTGGGCGTCGCCGGCGGTGAGTATCGCCGTCGTCATCATGCCGCGGCGGGCCAACAGAGCCGCGGCGAAGAGGCCGTCCCCTCCGTTGTTGCCCTTGCCCGCGAGGACGGTGACGCTGCCTCCGTAGAGACGGCGCCCGCGGCCCCGCAATTCCCGCACCACGGCGTTGGCCAGCCCGTAGGCGGCCCGCTGCATGAGAACAGCGCCCATACCGGGGTCAGCAGCTGCTTCCAGGAACCGCCTTTCGACGTCCCGGATGTGCGTTCCGGTATGGGCGCTGATCATGGCTTAGCCTTCGGCGATCACCGTGGCGGTGGCGATCCCGCCGTCGTGGCTGATGGAGAGGTGCCAGCGCTTGACGCCCTTGGACTGGGCCACGGCCAGCACGGTGCCCTTGACCTGCACCGTGGGGCCGTTCTGGTCCAGGCCGATCCAGCAGTCCTGCCAGTTCATACCGGCCGGGGCGCCGAGGACCTTGGCGACGGCTTCCTTGGCGGCAAACCGGGCCGCCAGGGAGCGGGTATTGAGCTCACGCTCGGCCGGGACGAACAACCTGTCCCGCAGCCCGGGGGTGCGCTCCAGTTGCCGTCCGAACCGCTCGATGTCTACGACGTCTACGCCAATGCCTACGATCATGCGGCTATTCTACGGTCACGCTCTTGGCGAGGTTCCGCGGCTGGTCCACGTCGTAGCCCTTGGCACTGGCGAGGGCCAGGGCGAAGATCTGTAGCGGCACGGTGGTCAGCAGCGGCGCCAGCAGCGTGGGGGTTTCCGGGATGTAGATGACGTGCTCGGCGAACGCCTTGACCGCGTCGTCGCCTTCTTCGGCAATGACGATCGTCTTGGCACCGCGGGCGCGGACTTCCTGGATGTTGGAGACAACCTTGGCGTGCAGGGAGTCGCGGCCACGCGGGGACGGGACCACCACGAACACCGGCTGGCCCTCCTCGATCAGGGCGATCGGGCCGTGCTTGAGCTCGCCGGCGGCAAAGCCCTCGGCATGGATGTAGGCAAGCTCCTTGAGCTTGAGCGCACCCTCCATGGCCACCGGGAAGCCGACGTGCCGGCCCAGGAACAGCACGGACTTGGCGTCGACCATGGACTCGCCGAGCTCCTTGATCCGGGCGGCGTCGTCGAGGATGGACTGGACCTTCTCCGGGATCTTGCCCAGGTCGGAGAGGATGTCCTTGATCTCACCCTGGAACTTGTTACCGCGCAGCTGGGCGAGGTAGAGGCCCAGCAGGTAGGCGGCGGTGATCTGGGCCAGGAAGGCCTTGGTGGAGGCGACGGCGATTTCCGGGCCGGCGTGCGTGTACAGCACGGCGTCGGATTCGCGCGGGATCGTGGAGCCGTTGGTGTTGCAAATGGCCACCGTCTTGGCGCCCTGCTCCTTGGCGTAGCGGACCGCCATGAGCGTGTCCATGGTCTCGCCGGACTGGGAGATCGAGACGATCAGGGTCTGGGCGTCCACGATCGGGTCACGGTAGCGGAACTCGTGCGAGAGCTCGACCTCCGTGGGGATCCGGCACCAGCGCTCGATCGCGTATTTCGCGACCTGGCCGGCGTAAGCGGAGGTACCGCACGCGAGCACGATGATCTTGTCGACGCTCTTGAGCAGCTCGGGGTCAATGCGCAGCTCGTCCAAGGTGAGCTTGCCGTCGACGTCGGAGCGGCCCAGCAGGGTCTGCAGCACGGCGTCGGGCTGGTCGTGGATTTCCTTTTCCATGAAGGACGGGAAGCCGCCCTTCTCCGCGGAGGCCGGGTCCCAGTTGACGTGGTATTCCTTGCCCTCGGCCGGGGCGCCGAAGAAGTCGGTGATCTCTACGGAGTCGGCGGTGATGGTGACGATCTGGTCCTGGCCGAGTTCCACCGCGCGGCGGGTGTAGTCGATGAAGCCGGAGACGTCGGAGCCCAGGAAGTTCTCGCCTTCGCCGAGGCCCACCACCAGCGGGGAGTTGCGGCGGGCGGCCACGACGACGTCGGGCTGGTCGGCGTGCACGGCGAGCAGCGTGAAGGCGCCTTCGAGCCGCTGGCAGGCGAGCTGCATGGCCTTGGTCAGGCCGCCGTTGGCGTTGTCGCCGCCGAGCTGGTTGCGGTAGATGTCGCCGAGCAGGGCGGCCGCGACCTCGGTGTCGGTCTCGGACTGGAAGGTCACGCCCTTTTCCAGCAGTTCCTGCTTGAGTTCGGCGAAGTTCTCAATGATGCCGTTGTGGATCAGCGCCAGCTTGCCGCCGTCGGACAGGTGCGGGTGGGCGTTCTGGTCGGTCGGTCCACCGTGGGTGGCCCATCGGGTGTGGCCGATACCGGTGGTCGCATCCGGCAACGGGTTGGCCTCCAGCTCGGCGATGAGGTTGCTGAGCTTGCCGGACTTTTTGCGCGAGGAGATCGCGCCATCGGCGACCACGGCGATACCCGCGGAGTCGTATCCGCGGTACTCCAGCCGGCGCAGACCTTCGAGGACGACGTCCAGGGCCTGGTGCTCGGCACTTACCTGGCCACTCGGGCGGCCTACATATCCAACGATTCCACACATGGGCACCAGCTTATCTGGTTTTAAGGCTGCACTAAGGATCGCTACGCCCGGACCGCCAGCCGTCACGGCGCGTGCATTTCGCTCTGGGCGCCCGCGAGGGCAGAATCTCTAGGGTGACTTCGCAACGCAATGATGCGAACGGCGAGGGCGTCTCCCCGTTCGTGGAGCTGGACCGGCAGACCTGGTCCCGGCTCGCTGCCCAAATGGAGCAGCCCCTCAACGAAGAGGACGTCCTCCGGCTCCGCGGCCTCGGCGACCCACTGGACATGCGGGAGGTCCGTGAGGTGTACCTCCCGCTCTCCCGGCTGCTCCACCTCTACGTTGAGGCGGCCAACCAACTGCACGCCGCCACCACCACGTTCCTGGGCGAGACGACCCGCCGGACCCCCTTCGTGATCGGCGTCGCCGGTTCGGTGGCCGTGGGCAAGTCCACCATCGCCCGTGTACTGCGGGAAATGCTGCGCCGCTGGCCCGGCACCCCCAATGTGGAACTCATCACGACGGACGGTTTCCTCTACCCCCTTGCGGAGCTCAAGCGGCGGCAACTGCTGGACCGCAAGGGATTCCCGGAGTCCTATGACCGCCGCGCCCTCCTGCGCTTCGTCAGCGAGGTCAAGGGCGGAGCGGAGGAAGTCCGGGCCCCGTGGTACTCCCACGTCACCTACGACATCGTCCCCGGCAAGGAAGTGGTGGTCCGCCGGCCGGACGTGCTGATCGTGGAGGGCCTGAACGTCCTCGCCCCCGCCCGCCCGCGCTATGACGGCCGCCAAGGCCTGGCGCTGAGCGACTTCTTCGACTTCTCGATCTACGTGGACGCCAAGACCTCCTATATCGAGGAGTGGTACGTGGACCGATTCCGCAAGCTGCGCACCACCGCGTTCGCCCAGCCGGAGTCCTACTTCCACCGGTACGCCACGCTCTCCGACGCCGAGGCCGAGGAGACGGCCCGCGGGATCTGGAAGCGGATCAACGAGCCGAACCTGGTGGAAAACGTCCTCCCGACACGGGGCCGGGCACAGCTGGTACTCACGAAGGATGCTGACCACTCGATCCGCCGCATGTTGCTCCGCAAGGTCTAGCACGGGTGGGCTATAACCGAGGCGACGACGGGGGTGAGGAGCTTTTTAGCCGCCGGCGCTTCGGCGGTTTTCTGGCCGCGGCAGCCGTCCCGGTGACCGCCGCCGCACTGACAGCCTGCGAGCCCTCCGTCGGACCCGCGCCGTCGGCGTCCGGCACGGGCGTGCCACCAACGCCCGCGGCAACACCGGCCGGCACTTCCCCGGAATCGACGCCGACGGCGATTCCCTCGGCGAGCCCGGAGCCCGCCAACCCGTCGGCGACCGCCCCTGCACCGTCGTCGCCGGCGGCTTCCGCGCCCGGGCCGCAGCACTCCCTGACAGATCCCGCCAGCCCCTGGGTGGTGGTCAACAAACACCGGCCACTCTCCCCGGCAGCCTTCATCCCGCCGGACCTGGTTCAGCCCGCGGTCCGCTTGGCGGTGTCCGGCGAGGCCGCCCTCCTGAACGGCACGACGGCGGCGGCAGCGGAGCGAATGTTCGCCGCCGCCGCGACGGCCGGCGTGGTGATGACCCTCGCCAGCGGCTACCGGTCCTATGTCACCCAGACCTCGACCTATAACGGCTACGTCGCGACGCGGGGACAGGCGGAGGCGGACACCGCATCGGCCCGGCCGGGCTTCTCCGAGCACCAGACGGGGTGGTCGTTTGACATTGGCGACGGCGGGGGCGCCTGCAGCTTCCAGCCGTGCTTCGCCGAGCAGCCCGCGGCTGTCTGGGCGAAGGCGAACGCCCACCGCTTCGGCTTCATCGTCCGGTATCCATGGATGTACCACGAGACCACCGGCTACTACTACGAGTCCTGGCATCTGCGCTACATCGGAGTGGAGGCCGCCGGCGACATGGCCGCCCGGGGTATCCCCACGCTGGAGGAGTACTTCGGCCTGGAAGCCGCACCGGCCTACCTCTGATCGAGGCAGGCGCGCGGGCCATCGCGGACGGGCCGCCGATCAGTCGCCGGCCAGCGCCAATGCGAGTTCGGTCCGGACTACCTCGGCCAGTTCCCCGGCCACCCGTTCTGCGGTTTCGTGGTCCCCTGCTTCGACCATGACGCGAACCACCGGCTCGGTACCCGACGGGCGCAGCAGCACCCGGCCGGTGTCCCCGAGCGTGGCCTCGGCCGCTTCCACGGCGGCGGCGACGGCCGTGTCGCCGTTGACCCGGCTGCGGTCTACGTCGCGGACGTTGATGAGCACCTGGGGAAGCTTCGTCATGACCGTGGCGAGCTCCTTCAAGGGGCGCCCGGTCAGGGCCACCTGCGCGGCAAGCTGGAGGCCGGTGAGGACACCGTCGCCCGTGGTGGCGTGATCGGCAAAAATAACGTGGCCGGACTGTTCGCCACCCAGGCTGAAGCCGCCGTCGCGCATGGCCTCGAGGACGTATCGGTCCCCCACACCCGTTTCCTTTAGCTCGATGCCGGCGCCCCGGAGGGCCAGCTTGAGGCCAAGGTTGCTCATCACGGTGGCCACCAGGACGTCGTCCTTAAGTTTCCCGGCGTCCTTGAGCGCCAAGGCGAGGATCGCCATGATCTGGTCGCCGTCGACCTCGGTGCCCTCATGGTCAACGGCCAGGCAGCGGTCCGCGTCGCCGTCGTGCGCGATGCCGAGGTCTGCCCCGTGCGCCACCACGGCAGCCTTAAGCGGGGAAAGGTGGGTGGATCCGACACCGTCGTTGATATTGATGCCGTCCGGCTCAGCGCCGATGGTGATGACTTCGGCGCCGGCGGTCTTGAACACCTCCGGTGAACAGCCGCTTGCCGCGCCATGCGCGCAGTCCACGACAACCTTGAGTCCCTCGAGGCGGTGCGGAAGCGTGCCGAGCAGGTGGACAATGTAGCGGTCCTCGGCGTCGGAGAAGCGCTGGATGCGGCCGACGTCGGCGCCCACCGGGCGGAGCGGCTCCTCGCCGAGCCTGGCCTCGATCGCGTCCTCGACCTCGTCGGGGAGCTTCTGGCCGCCGCGGGCGAAGAACTTGATGCCGTTATCCGGTGCCGGATTGTGGGACGCGGAGATCATCACGCCGAAGTCCGCATTGAGGTCCGCCACCAAGTAGGCGGCCGCCGGGGTGGGGAGGACACCGGCGTCGTAGACGTCGATGCCGGAGCTGGAGAGCCCGGCCTCCACGGCAGCGGCGATGAATTCGCCGCTGGCCCGCGGGTCGCGGGCGACGACGGCGCGGGGCCGCCCCTGGCCCGTGTTGCGGTCGTGCCCGAGCACGACGGCGGCGGCCTGCGCCAGCTGCATCGCCAGCTCCGCGGTCAACAGGCCATTCGCAAGGCCCCGGACACCATCTGTTCCAAATAATCTAGACATCGTGTCCGAGTTTAGTCGATGGCCCCGGATGCGACGTCGGGTCCCTCGACCCCGTTAACGACGGAAGCCCGCCCCGCACATGCGGGACGGGCTTCCAAAGCAGGCGCTGTTTAGCGCTTGGGGATCCGAGCGCTGGACAGCGCCGCGGGCCCCGGTGTGTGGTCGCGCCAGCGGCCACACACCGGGAAGGCGCTGTTTAGCGCTTGGAGTACTGCTGAGCCTTACGGGCCTTCTTAAGACCGGCCTTCTTACGCTCGATGACGCGGGCGTCACGGGTGAGGTAGCCGGCCTTCTTCAGGGTGGCGCGGTTGTTCTCTACGTCGATCTCGTTCAGCGAACGGGCGATGCCGAGACGCAGTGCACCGGCCTGGCCGGAGGGGCCACCGCCGTGGATGCGGGCGATGACGTCGTAGGCGCCTTCCAGATCGAGGATCTTGAAGGGCTCGTTGACGTCCTGCTGGTGCAGCTTGTTCGGGAAGTAGTTCGCCAGCTCGCGGCCGTTGATGGTCCACTTGCCGGAGCCGGGGACGACGCGCACGCGTGCGACGGCTTCCTTGCGGCGGCCAACAGCTGCGCCGGCAACGGTCAGGGCCGGGCGTTCCTTCTTGGGAGCGGCTGCGTCAGCAGCGCCGCTCTCAGAGGTGTAGCTGGTCAGGTTTTCCTCAGCCTCGACGGCTTCGGTGGTCTCTTCGTTCTGAGCCACGGTTCTCCTTGTATTACTAAAGTTGTTTGGTGGCCAGGACTACTGGGCGACCTGGGTGATTTCGAAAGTCTTGGGCTGCTGGGCGGCGTGGGGGTGCTCTGCACCGCGGTAAACCTTCAGCTTGCCCAGCTGCTGTGCAGCGAGGGAGTTCTTCGGGAGCATGCCCTTGATGGCCTTCTCCACGGCGCGGACCGGGTTGGTCTCAAGCAGCTCCGCGTAGTTGACGGAGGTCAGGCCGCCCGGGTAGCCGGAGTGGCGGTAAGCGCGCTTCTGCTCCAGCTTGGCGCCGGTGAGGGCAACCTTTTCAGCGTTGATGATGATGACGAAGTCGCCCATGTCCATGTGGGACGCAAAGGTGGCCTTGTGCTTGCCGCGCAGCAGGATTGCGGTCTGGCTGGCAAGACGACCAAGGACAACGTCGGTGGCGTCAATGACGTGCCACTGGCGGTTGATATCGCCGGGCTTCGGGGTGTACGTACGCACGGTGTTTGCCTCGTTCTTGTTCTGGCGTTCTTGTTTTAGGCGTCACGCGGGGTGCACCTACTATCTATGCGCTACCGGAACAGAGGTGAGGGCTCTATGTAACCAGTCATCCTGTGGTCTCGAATGTGCACGCGGAGTAGTTATCCTGCAACCGGATTCTCTGCGGGCACGCACCATCGAGATAGGACACGCACAACGACTACCTAGATTAGCGGAAGCCGTGGGTGTGGGTCAAAATGAACTGTGCGCCGCCCGCGGGCCCGTACTGACGCAGTATCGGGCGGCACCATTGCCGCGCTTGATCCCAGGAGGCCCTGTGACCGCTCCCACCACGACCGGTGCGGAACACCTTCCTGCGGCCGGCGCGGCACTCTTTATCCTGGCGATCGCCCTTGCCGGTGTCGTGCTCGACTTCGCAGCCCGGGCCGCCTCCAGACGCGCACTCCCCCAGTACGCCGTTTCGTCACCACGCCGGGCGTGGCCGACGGCGGCTGCGGCCGGACTGCTCTGCGGCGCCCTGGCCTGGCACTTCGGTCCCGCGTCGGAATTACCCGCCTATCTATTTCTGGCAATTACCGCGGTGGAATTGACGCGAATTGATCTTTCTTTCCATATCCTTCCCAACCGCCTCGTAGGCCCGCTCCTGGGTGTTGGCCTGGTGCTCCTGACAGCTTCCGCGATGAGCTCCGGGGAGTGGCCGGCACTGCTCCGGGGCATCATCGGCCTCGTCATTCTCTTCGTTTGCTACTTCATCTTGGCTCTCATCAGTCCCAATGGCATCGGAATGGGAGACGTCAAGCTATCAGCACCCCTCGGCCTGTACTTGGGATACCTAGGCTGGCCCCACCTGTTCTACGGGGGCGCCCTGGGCTTTGTCGCCGGCGGTGTCGCTGCCGCGTTGTTGGTGCTTAAGAACCGCGGAAACAAGCCAAAGGAAGTTGCCTTCGGGCCGTCCATGCTGGCCGCCGCGCTGGCCGTCATCCTGCTCTCCGCCTAAGACCACCCACGGTGTTCCGCCACTCCCGGATAAGTAAGCCGACTTAGCAAAACAAGTAGTTTGCCGTCGGGGCCGTCCCGGACTGAGTACAGCACCCCGGATACCTGCGTAAATGCGCTCTTTTACGTGCGGAAGTCGAGTAGTTGAAATCATTGCCGGGCCGATAATTGCCGTGCCATGGTGGTCGCATCGACGCTCCACCGAATAGCAAATGGGGGATTTGCCGGAGTTTCGATAAACATTCAAAACTCTGGAAAAGGATTAATACAATGACTGGTCTCATGGTCTCAATGCTTTCTTTCATCGCCGGCGTCAAGGGCAAGCTGGAATCCGAAAAGGGTGCCACGGCGACTGAATACTCGCTGCTGGTGGCTTTCATCGCCTTCGGCATCATCCTCGCCGTTACGGCCTTCGGTACAGCCCTCTCCGGCTGGTTCAACGGGCTCGCCGCCACTGTCAACGGATGGGCCCGGTAGGTTTCCGGCCACTTCTCTCAAACAGGTCTCAGCACCAACCTCTGTGCCGCGTCCGCGCCACGTGGGCGCGGCACAGTCCATCCCATCGCTGCATCTATTCCCTGGGGGGATCCTATGAAGCGCAGCAACCAGCCCCCGCGCCCGCCTAGGCGGGCCGGCCGTGAACGCGGGGCGGCCGCCGTCGAGTTCGCCCTCGTTGCACCGATCCTTTTGGCCCTGGTGGGCGGGATCGTCGAGTTTTCTTACACCTACAACCTGCAGATCTCCGTTACCCAGGCGGCCCGCGAGGCCGCACGGACCATGGCGATCTACAACGATCAGGCCCGCGCCCGGACCGCCGCCGTCGCGGGCGCACCGGGGCTCAGCCCGGCCGGCTTCAGCTACACCTTCACGGGCGCCTGCCCCACTGGCGGAACGGGTAACGCCCAGGTGGCGCTCAGCTACACCGCGAACTCCCTCACCGGGATATTCGGCGGCTCCGTGACGGTCCGCGGGACGGGGGCCATGCGATGCCACGGCTAGCGCGGCCAAAGCAGGCCCGGGACGGCAAGGAACGCGGCGCGGCCGGCGTCATGGTGGCGCTGCTGATGTTTGTCCTGATCGGTGCAGGGTCCCTGGCCGTGGACACCGGACAGATCTATGCGGAACGCGCACAGCTGCAGAACGCCGCGGACGCGGGAGCCCTTGCCGCAGCGCAACGGTGCCACTCCGCCGGCACCTGCACCGTGTCACAGGCGCTCACGTGGGCCCGGGAACTTGCAGGACCAAACTCAAACGACGGCGCGTCCGCCGTCGATTCGGTTGACCTGTCCGTCCCCGGACAGGTCAGGGTGGTCACCTCTACCCTGGGCTCCAACGGCGCGGGCTTCCTCACCAAATTATTCGCCAGCGCCCTGAATGCTCCTCCCGCAACCGTCCGTGCCGGCGCTACCGCGTCTTGGGCGCCGCCCCTCGGGGGTTCCGCTTTCCCGTTGGCCATCTCGGACAACTGCTACAACCTATCCACCGCCGCGGCCACGGCCCAGGTCCAGAAGATCTCCTACAAGCCGGGCGGTACCTGCACCGGCCCGTCCGGCACGGAAATCCCGGGCGGGTGGGGCTGGCTGGACCAAAGCTCGCCCTGCGTCGCCACCACCCAGACGGGCAGTAACCGGATCGGTTCGGATCCCGGCAACAACCCGCCGACGGAGTGCGCCGCCGTTCTGACCGGATGGATCAACACCATCTCCGGCGGTGGTGAGGTCAAGGTCACCTTCCCTGTCTTCGATGACGCCTCGAACCAAGGCCAAAACGGTTACTTCCACATCATCGGCTACGCCACCTTCAAGATCTGGGGCTGGAAGTTCGGGAACGGCTCGCCTTACGAGTTCCGCAACGCGGCCTCCGACCCCGGGATGAACAGTTCCCTGGCCTGCACCACGGTGAACTCCGGCGGGGGCAACGGCGGGGGCAACGGTCACAGCGGAAACGGTGGCGGCGGCAACGGCGGCACCACCGGCAACGCGCGCTGCGTCATCGGTCAATTTGTGAAATTCGAAACCATTAATTCGACCCAAACTGGTCCCGGCACTGGCACGGACCTGGGAACGGTCGAAATAACGCTCACACGATAAGTATTTCTAAGGAGTTGAAATGAGAACACGCCTGCTGGGGGGCATTGCGGCTCTACTTGTTGCCATCATTGGCACAGTCCTATTGGTTTCCTATGTACAGAATGCCGATAAACGTGCTGTCGCCGGAACGGAAACAGAATCCGTGTATGTCGTACAGAAAGCAATTCCCGCCGGAACCTCGGCGGACAAGGTGGCCGGCATGGTGGTGAAAAAGGACGTCCCGAAGCTTGCGGTGGCGGACAACACCATCACCGATCTTTCCTCCCTGGGGTCGAAGGTCACGGCGGTCACCCTGGAACCGGGTGAGCAGTTGCTCTCGAGCCGCATGGTCGACGAAACCTCGTTCCTCGGCCCGTCTCGGGTCCAGGTGCCCACCGGGTTGCAGGAGGTCACGCTCAAACTACCCATCGAACGCGTGGCCGGCGGCATTCTGAAGGCTGGCGACACGGTCGGCGTCTTCCTCTCACTGGAATCGGCGGCCACGGGCACCGACGGCGCCAAGCTCAGCCGCACGCAGCAAACCTTCCACAAGGTCCTGGTCACTGCGGCGCAGTATAGCGACGGCGCGGCGACGCAGTCCGGAACGGCCTCGGATAGCGGCGGCGCAAGCCAGGTTTCCTCGACGACGTCGTCGAAGTCCTCCGGCGACGGCGGTTACCTCATCACCTTGGCGCGGAACAGCGCTGACGCTGAGCGGATCGTCTTCGCGGCGGAGTTCGGCAAGATCTACCTGTCCAAGGAACCCTCGGATTCCCCGGACGCCGGAACCGGCACGGTGGATGCGGCAGGGCTGTTCAAATGAGCCGCTTCGTCCTCATCACCCCGAATTCGGACTTCGAACGCCTGGTCCGTCTGGCCGTCAACGGAATGCACGGCGAGCTGCACGTCTTCAAGGCGGATTACCTGCCCGAGGGACCTGCCGACATGCTGAAGCAGTTGGTCGGCGAACCGCCGGAGGTCCTCATCCTGGGACCGGGCGTCCCGGTGGCCGACTCGCTGAAACTGGCCTCCGTCATGGACCTGCAATACCCCGAGATCAGCGTCGTGCTGGCTTGCACTGCAGAACACGAAACCGTGGTCCAAGCCATGCGCGCCGGTGTCCGGGATCTCCTCGATCCCGACGCGGATCCCGACACCATCCGCGTCATGCTCGAGCGGGCCAGCCTGGCCGCTGCCGGCCGGCGCCGGGGGCTGGGTCCGCAGGCCACGGAGCACGCAGACCACGGCCCCGGCCGCGTGATTGCCGTGATGTCACCCAAGGGCGGCGTCGGCAAGACGACGGTGGCCACCAACCTCGCCGTCGGGCTGGGCAAGAGCGCACCGATGAGCGTGGTGGTGGTGGACCTGGACCTGCAGTTCGGGGACGTGGCCAGCGGGCTGCTGCTCGAGCCTGAGTTCACCATCACCGACGCCGTGGCGGGAGCGGCCAGCCAGGATTCCATGGTCCTCAAGACCTACCTCACGGTCCATCCGGCCGGAATCTACGCGCTCTGCGCCCCTCGGACGCCCATTGAGATGGACCGCATCACCGCGGCCCATGTCAGCCACCTGCTGGAGCAGCTGCGGCAGGAATTCCGCTACATCGTGGTCGACACCGCACCGGGTCTGGGCGAGCACGTCCTGGCCACGTTGGAGCAGGCCACCGATGCAGTCTGGATCTGCGGGATGGACGTCCCCAGCATTCGGGGACTGCGGACCGGGTTCCAGATCCTCGACGAGTTGAACCTGGTGCCGGCCCACCGGCACATCGTCCTGAACATGGCCGACCGCCGCGCAGGTCTCTCGCTCAAGGACGTCGAGGCCACCATCGGCGCACCCGTCGACGTCGTCCTTCCCCGCTCACGGACCCTGCCGTTCTCCACCAACAAGGGCGTCCCCATCCTCCAGGACAACAGCCGGGACGCGGCACTCAAGGGCCTGCGGCGCCTGGTCGACCGGTTCAAGCCGGACTGGGACGCCCGGCCCCACAAGCAACTCCACAGAAGGGCGGTAGTCCAATGAGCCTCGCGGACCGGTACCAGCAACTGCGCGGGGTCTCCGGGCCCACCGAAGCCAACAAGCCCGACGACGACGTCTTCGCCGCCTCCAACGCGCCGGCCACCCTCGGCCGGATCCTCGAGGCCAAGACCGCCGCGGAGGCGCAGCCCGCCGCCGAACTGCAGCAGACGGCAACGGTGGCCAGCGAGGCACTCAACGCCCTCAAGGAACGGGCCAGCGCGTCCCTCTTCGAACGGCTCGGCTCCCGCATCACGGACTCCTCGGTGGACGAGGCCGAGCTGCACCAGTCGGTCAAGGAGGAGCTCAAGGCGGTCGTCGAAGAGGAACAGATTCCCCTCTCCGCGGCGGAACGCCAGCGGCTGATCCGGGACATCACCGACGACGTGCTGGGCCACGGACCCATCCAGCGGTACCTGGACGACCCGACCGTCACCGAGGTGATGGTCAACCGATTCGACCAGATCTACGTGGAACGCCAGGGACGGCTTCAGCTCACCGATGCCAAATTCACCTCCGACGAGGCCTTGCGCCGGGTGATCGAGCGGATCGTCTCCAACGTTGGCCGCCGGATCGATGAGTCCTCTCCCCTGGTTGATGCCCGGCTCTCCGACGGGTCCCGCGTCAACGCCATCATTCCGCCGCTCGCGGTCAACGGTCCGGCCCTGACCATCCGCAAGTTCGGCCGGGACCCCCTGACGGTGCACGACCTGGTCACCATGGGCAGCCTCTCGCCCGAGATGGCCGAGTTGCTGCAGGCGTGCGTGCAGGCGCGGCTGAACATCATCGTCTCCGGCGGTACCGGCACCGGCAAGACCACCCTGCTGAACGTGCTCTCCTCGTTCATCCCGAGCACGGACCGGATCGTCACCATCGAGGACGCCGTGGAACTGCAGCTGCAGCAAGATCACGTGGTCCGGCTGGAGAGCCGTCCGCCCAACATTGAGGGCAAGGGCGAGATCTCCATCCGCGATCTGGTCCGCAACTCGCTGCGCATGCGGCCTGATCGGATCGTGGTTGGCGAGGTCCGCGGCGGCGAGTCCCTGGACATGCTGCAGGCCATGAACACCGGCCACGACGGGTCCATCTCCACCGTCCACGCCAACTCGCCGCGGGACGCCGTCGCGCGGTTGGAAACCCTCGTATTGATGGCCGGGATGGACCTGCCACTGCGGGCCATCCGCGAACAGGTTGCCTCCGCGGTGAACCTGATTGTGCACATCACGCGCCTCCGGGACGGCTCGCGCCGGGTCACGCACATCACCGAGGTTCAGGGCATGGAGGGCGACGTCGTCACGCTCCAGGATGCGTTCGTGTTCGACTACGCGGCCGGTGTCGACGGCAACGGCCGCTTTCTGGGCCGGACCATCCCCACGGGGGTGCGCCCCCGCTTTACCGACCGGTTCGCCGAGCTTGGGATTCCGATCTCGCCGGCGGTCTTCGGCGCCGCAGCGATGAGGGGGCGGTAACGGTGGAACTCTCTCCCCTGGTGTTTGTCGGCGGCCTGCTCCTGGTGTACGCCGCCCTGGCCATCGTGATCGTCGTCGTCTTCGCCTCCCGCAGCGTCCCCCTCTCGCGGCGACGTCCAGAGCTGCAGGCCAACCACAACTCCGGCCTGACGAAGCTGACCGACCATGCCGTGACCGCCCTCAACCAGCAGCTCCGCGGCCGGGGCCCGGGCCTGCTCAGCCGGGAACGGCTGGACAGCGCGGGCCTGAAGAAGCAGCCCGGTGACTACCTCCTGTTCGTCGGAGCCGCAGCCTTCGTCGCCGCGGTCATCGGGTTCCTGCTGGGCGGGCTGGTGCCGGCCCTCCTGTTGCTGTTGATGGCGCCGGTCGGGCTCCTTCTCCTGCTGCAGGTCCTGGTCTCCCGCCGACGCCGCAAGTTCGCCGAGCAGGTACCGGACGCCTTGCAAATGTTGGCCGGGGGGCTGCGGGCCGGACACAGCCTGCTCCGGGCGGTGGACGCCGCCGCGGAGGAAAACGAGTCGCCCATGAAAGAAGAACTCAGCCGGGTGGTCAACGAGACCCGGATCGGTCGGGACCTCGGGGAATCGCTGGCAGACGTGGCCCGGCGGACCGCCAACGAGGACTTTGCCTCCATCACCCGGGCCATCGAGATCCACCGCGAGGTAGGCGGTGACCTCGCGCAGGTCCTGGACAACGTGGGTGAGACCATCCGGGACCGGACCCAGCTACGCGGCCAGGTGAAGGCTCTCAGCGCGGAAGGACGTATGTCGGCGTTGGTCCTCATGGCTCTGCCGATCGTGATGTTTTTCGGACTCACGCTGTTCAACCCGCTGTATTCGAAGGTCTTCCTCACCACGTTTCCCGGCTTCCTGATGATCGTCACCGCCGTCGTTCTGCTGGCCGCCGGCGGATTCTGGCTCAGCCGCCTCATCAAACCAAAGTTCTGAGAGGACGAAGACTATGAATCCCATCGCTTATGCCGCCATCCTGGCCATCATCGCCCCGGTGTCCCTCATGACGTGGCTCGCCTTTACCGGCGACCGTGCCGGCCTGCGAAACATCCAAACCAACCTGGGGCGGCGCCCGGAGACGGCCGGGTCTGTGGTGTCCGCCGCTGGGCAGCTCGCGGCCCTCAGCCGAAGGGTCACCCCCAAGGGCTATGCCGCGTGGCTGGACAAGCAGCTTGCCGGTGCAGGGCGGCCGAAGGACTGGCCCCTGGGCCGCGTCATCATGGTTAAGCCGTTGTTGGCACTAACGGGAGCAGTACTGGGGACCATGCTGGTGGCCGGAAGCCCCACCATCACCAACGTCCTCCTGATGGTGGGCGTCACGGCGCTTGCCTACTTCGTCCCCGACATCTTGATCCGGAACAATGCCCAGAAACGTCGCGAGCAGATCAAGCTGGAACTGCCGGACACGCTGGACCAGATGCTGATTTCAGTTCAGGCCGGGCTCGGCTTCGAAACTGCCATGGCGCGCGCTGGCCAGAATGGCAAGGGTCCGCTTGCCGACGAACTCATTCGGACGCTGCAGGACATCCAGGTGGGACGGTCCCGGAAGGAGGCGTACCTGGCCATGGCGCAGCGCGTCGACGTCCCAGACCTGCGGAGCTTCGTCCGCGCCGTCGTCCAAGCGGACAGCTACGGCATCGCCATTGCCGGCGTGCTGCACGCACAAGCCAAGGACATGCGGGTGAAGCGGCGCCAGCGCGCCGAGGAACACGCCATGAAGATGCCGGTCAAGATGCTCTTTCCGCTCATCTTCTTCATTCTGCCCACGCTGTTCATTGTGGTGCTTGGACCGACTGCGATGAGCATCATGGACCTCTTCGCCAAAAAATAAGCCGGCCCGCTCGCCGGCGGCCACAGACCGGACCCCCTCGGACCAGAGTCGAGGGGGTCCTTCTTTGTGGTGGCCACTCGTAAGGAGTCTGAGGCGCAGTATCGGCGCAGGTAAAGGGCAGGAAAGGGACAGTTCGTCAAGCCTTCACACAGGAAGTTGGAAAGTGGGGATCTCGGCGTGTCGGTGGTTGCTAAGTTCCTCTCAGTGCTGGTGCAGGGCCAGCCGCTCACCTCGCTCAGGAGTCACTCATGCGTTCCTTCTTCGCCACCATCGCAAGCCGCCTTCGCCGCGATCAGCGCGGCGCCACCGCCGTTGAGTACGGCATCATGGTCTCCCTCATTGCCGTCGTCATCATCGTTGCCGTAACGCTGCTCGGGAACAACCTCGTTACCACCTTCAATGGGGTTGCATGCAGCGTCAAGGGTGGCACCATGTCTGCCGCAACCACGTCGGGCGGGACAACGACGCCCGGTACCTGCTCAAAGTAACTCCGGCTAAGCCAGCATCTTCCTTTAGGAGATCTCAATGCGTTTCTCTGTAAATGACCTCACTAGCCGCCTCCGGAAAGAGGAGCGTGGGGCTACTGCCGTGGAGTACGGCATCATGGTGTCGCTCATCGCAGTTGTCATCATCGTTGCCGTGACATTGCTGGGGAACAACCTGGTTTCGACGTTCAACAATGTCGCCTGCAGCGTGAAGGGCGGCACGATGTCTGCCGCGGCGGCAGACGGAACTCCCGGTACGTGTTCGAAGTAGAAAGCAGCGATCAGGGTTGGGACAGGAGAAGGACGTCCCAACCCTGATCCCATGCCCCGGGCCCTCCAACCCAAGCATTGAAAGGCGGTTCCCGTGGCCCGAAGGAACGAACGGGGAGCCGTCGCGGTGGAATTCGCCCTCCTCGCCCCCGTCTTGGTCATGCTCTTACTCGGCATCATGGAGTTCGGGCGTGCCTACAACGTCCAGGTCTCCCTCTCCAGCGCCGCGCGTGAGGGAGTGCGAGTCATGGCGATCACCAACAATCCCACTGGGGCCAAGACGGCAGTCAAGAACGCCGCTGTGGCAGTCCAACCTGCGTTGACGGACACTAACATCACCGTCACACCCAACGTCTGCACTTCCGGGACGCAAGTGACGGTCAAGGTGAGCTACACGCTCTCGACGCTGACGGGCATCGCGGGGCCGTTCCCCTTGGAGGGCACGGGGGTGATGTTGTGCGGCGGCTGACCGGCCCGACGACCCGTTCTGACGAGCGCGGCGCGATCGCCATACTCGTTGCTCTGCTCATGGTGACGCTGCTCGGCTTCGCGGCCATCGCGGTGGACGTCGGCATGCTGTACGCGGAGAGGACACAACTGCGTAACGGGGCCGATTCAGCCGCCCTAGCCGTTGCCCAGAAGTGCGCAAAAAATCCTAACGACACGGACTGCGCCACCACGTCGTCACTCGCCAATGGCCTTGCCAATGGAAACGCCAACGACGGGCTCAGCAACATCCAGTCCATCGTGTTGGACAAAGCCAACCGCACCGTGACGGTGAACGCCGGCTCCCAGGAAGCCGGCAAGGAGCCAAACCAGGTATCCCTGTTCTTTGCCCGCGCTCTCGGCCTCAACACCGCTCAAGTCTCGGCCTCCGCCAGCGTGGCCTGGGGCAGCCCGGTCAAAGGCACCACCGCATTTCCGGTTGCCTTCTCCATCTGTCAGGTGCAGGGGTACGTCGACGGCACACTCCAACTGCTTCAGAACCACGGAAGCAACGCCAACGCCGACTGCAACTACGGGCCCTCCGGAGCCGCAGTCCAAGGTGGTTTCGGATGGCTGGTCAGCGACCCCGGCATCTGCGGCGGCCTCATTGACCTCGCCGCCTCCGAAAGCGGCAGCGACCCGGGCAACAGCTACCCATCTGTCTGCACCGCAACCCTCAACAGCTGGGCGGCCAGCATCTCCGCCGGCAAGGACGTCGTGGTGCTCCTTCCCGTCTTCAACAAGGTCTCCGGAACCGGCTCCGGCGCGGTCTACGGCTTGATCAGCTTCGCGGCTTTCAAGGTCAAAGGCTGGAAGTTTAGCGGCAACAACTCGCTGCCCGATTCCTTCCAAAATACGACCCCCAACGTCCCGTCCTCCGTGGCGTGCGACGGAAACTGCCGAGGCATCATCGGCAGTTTCATTCAGTACGTCTCGCTGGCCGATGGCTTCACCCTCGGCCCGGTCGATGCGAACGGAGCCACCATCGTCCGACTGACGCAGTAAAAGGTTTCCCCGTTCTCACGATGTTCAGGAGCAGTTTTTGAAGTCACGCTTATTGGCAGGCGTTGCGGCAATCGTCATCGCAATCGTCGGCGCCATTCTTGTCGTCAGTTACGCCCAGGGTGCGGACAGCCGTGCCGTCCAAGACTTGGATCCCGTCAGCGTCCTGGTGGTCCAGAAGGCGGTCCCCGCGGGCACACCGGTTGCGAGCCTGCAGGCCTTCCTCACCACGCAGGAGCTCCCCGGCACCGCTGTTTCCAAGTCTGCGTTGAAGAACCTGGACGGACAAGGTGGCAAAGTGACCTCCGTGGAGTTGCTGCCCGGCGAGCAATTGGTGGCCGAACGGCTGATCCAGCCCGAGGAACTGAAGGCCAGCGGCGCTGTCGAGATCCCCAAAGGACTCCAGGAAGTCTCCTTCCAGCTCGAACCCCAGCGTGTCGTCGGCGGACGCATCGCCGCGGGCGACCACATCGGGATCTTCATCAACATCAAGGGCGGAGGCCTGGAAGCCAAGCCGGAGAAGGAAACCACCCAGCTCAGCATCCACAAGGTCCTGGTGACCTCCGTGCAGCGGGCACCCACGGCCACCCCGAGCCCCGCGCCGTCAGCTAACGGCTCTGCCGCCCCGGCCCAGGACACCTCCCTGCCCACCGGGTCAATGCTCCTCACCGTGGCGGTCAACGACGTCGACGCGACAAAAATCGTCTACGCCGCGGAGTTCGAAAAGCTGTGGCTGAGCAAGGAACCGCTGGACGCGACGGACAGCGGCCGCCCGGGCATCATGACCAAGCCGGAGGTATACAAGTGAGCCGCTTCGTCCTCATCTCCCCCAACACCGACTTCGACGCGCGGCTTCGGCGGGCCGTCGGCGGCGGACTGACAGGCGGCGTCCAGACCTTTGCCGCCGTCGACCCCGCCAACCCGGGCGAACTCTTCGCCAAGCTGGACCAGGAACGTCCCGAAGTGCTGATCATCGGACCGGACGTCCCCGCCGAGAACGCGCTCCGCCTCGCGACGGTCTTCGACGTGCAGCTGCCCGAGCTCAGCGTGATCCTGGTCGGGGAGGCGGACCCCGACGTCGTCCTCCTCGCCATGCGCGCCGGCATCCGCGACATCCTCAGCCCCTCGGCTGACCCCGCACAGATCCGGGTGCTGCTGGAGCGGGCCTGTCAGTCCTACGCAAGCCGCAACCGCACCGCCGCGATCCAGAACCCTGATGCCCCGCGCGGCCTGGTGATCGGGGTCTTTTCCCCCAAGGGCGGGGTCGGGAAAACGACCATCGCCACGAACATCGCCATCGGCCTGGGCAAGGTCGCGCCGATGAGCGTCGTCGTGGTGGACCTGGACCTGCAGTTCGGCGACATCGCCTCCGGGCTGTACCTCAACCCCGAACACACCGTCACGGACGCCGTCTCCGCCTCCGCCAGCCAGGATTCCCTGGTCCTCAAGGCGTTCCTCACCGTGCACCCCAGCAGCATCTACGCGCTGTGCGCGCCGCGGACCCCGGTCGAGGCGGACAGCATCACCCCGCAGCAGGTCAGCCGCCTCATCGCCCAGCTGGCCGAGCAGTTCCAATACGTCGTCATCGACACGGCACCCGGGCTGCCGGAGGTGGGGCTGGCAGCGCTGGAGCAGTGCACCGACGTCGTCTGGGTCAGCGCCATGGACGTCCCCAGCATCCGCGGCCTCCGGTCCGGACTGGACATCCTTCGCCGGCTGGACCTGCTGCCCGAAACCCGGCACGTCGTACTGAACATGGCCGATGCCAAGTCCGGCCTCAGCGTCCAGGACGTGGAGGCCACCATCGGCGCCCCGGTGGACGTGAGCATCCCCCGGTCCAAGGCCGTGGCCTACTCCACCAACCGCGGCATCCCCGTCCTCCAGGACGCCCGACGGGACCCGGCCGTGAAGGGATTGCGGCAGCTGGTCGCCCGGTTCGATCCGGCCTGGCGTGCCAAGGCCCAAAAGAAACTGCACCGAAGGGTGGTCGTCTAAATGAAACTCTCCGAACGCCTCTCCGCGGCAGAGGGCGGCCACCTCCCGGCGGCCCAGCAGCCGGCTTCCCCGGCGCCCCACCTGTCCCCCATCCCGGGCGGTCCCCTCCCGACCGAAATCGGTGCACAGGCCGTCCCGGCGCAAGCCCCCGCCCCGCAGGGTCCGTCCCGTCTGGCCGCGGCGGCACCGTCGCATGCCCCTGGGGAACACAACGACGGCGGCCGCGGAGCCCAGCCAGTTGACGCCTTCGCCGCACTCAAGGAACGTGCCGCCACCGCCCTGTTCGAGCGGATGGGGACCCGCTTCAGCGACTCCGCCGTGAAGGAGGAAGAGCTGCGGGCTACCGCCCGGGACGAACTGATCCGCATTGTCGACGCCGAACAGGTCCCGCTGTCCGCAGAGGAACGCGGCCGGCTGGTCCGCGACGTCGCCGACGACGTCCTCGGCTACGGGCCGCTCCAACGGCTCCTGGACGACCCGGCCGTTACCGAAATCATGGTCAACCGGATGGACCAGATCTACGTGGAACGCAAGGGTCAGCTCACGCTCACGGACTCGCGGTTCAGCTCCGAGGAGCACCTGCGCAAGGTGATCGAACGGATTGTTTCCAAGGTGGGCCGCCGCATTGACGAGTCGTCGCCCCTGGTCGACGCCCGCCTCGAGGACGGCTCCCGCGTCAACGCCGTCATCCCGCCGCTGGCCGTCGGCGGGTCCTCGCTCACCATCCGAAAGTTCAGCAAAATTCCCCTCACCGTGCAGAACCTGATCGAGTTCGGCACGCTCACCCCCGAGATGGCGGAGTTGCTCAACGCCTGCGTCCGGGCCAAGCTGAACATCATCGTCTCCGGCGGCACCGGTACCGGCAAGACCACCCTGCTGAACGTCCTGTCCTCCTTCCTGCCGCACGACGAGCGAATCGTCACCATCGAGGACGCGGTAGAACTGCAAATCCAGCAGGAGCACGTGGTGCGGCTGGAGAGCCGACCACCCAACACCGAGGGCAAGGGCGAGGTCACCATCCGCGACCTGCTCCGCAACTCGCTGCGTATGCGGCCGGACCGGATCGTCGTCGGTGAGGTCCGCGGCGGCGAGTCCCTGGACATGCTCCAGGCCATGAACACCGGCCACGACGGATCGCTGTCCACCGTCCACTCCAACTCCCCCAGGGACGCCGTCGCCCGCCTGGAGACCCTGGTCCTGATGGCCGGGATGGACCTGCCCCTGCGCGCCATCCGGGAACAGATCGCCTCCGCGGTGAACCTGATCGTGCAGATCTCCAGGCTCCGTGACGGCTCCCGGCGCATCACCCACGTCACCGAGGTCCAGGGCATGGAAGGGGACATCGTCACCCTCCAGGATGCCTTCGTCTTCGACTACTCCGCCGGCGTCGACGCCCATGGACGCTTCCTGGGCAAACCGGTGGCCACCGGGATCCGTCCCCGCTTCATCGACCGCTTCGAGGACCTTGGCATCTTTGTCTCGCCGAGCGTGTTCGCGACTCCGCTGGCCCCCGCCGGACGGGGGTGACCCGGACCGTGATTCTGTACGCCGGCGTCGCCCTCCTGGTCGCCGCCATCCTGCTCCTCACCATCGTCGTCGTGGCCCCCGGTGCGTCCCGGGTACCCCTGGACCGACGGCGGCCGGTACAGGTCGCCGCGGAGTCCTCCCTCAGCCGCTTCGCCGGATCCGCCGCGGGCCTGGCCGAGGGCTTCTTCGCACGCCGCAAGGTCCGGCTCTTCAACCGGGAGGCCCTCGAGCAGGCCGGTCTCCGCCTGGGACAGGGGGACTTCTACGTGCTGCTGCTCTCCGGCGCACTCGTCGGAGCCCTGGCCGGCCTCCTGGTGGGCGGCCCCCTCCTGGCGGTCCTCCTGGTCCTTCTCGCTCCGGTGGCGGGTCACCTGGTCCTCACCTTCCTCGCCGGCCGCCGCCGTTCCCGGTTCGATGACCAGCTCGGCGACACCCTGCAGCTGCTCTCCGGCGGCCTGCGCGCCGGGCACAGCATCCTGCGGGCCATCGACGCGGCCGGCAACGAATCCCAAAGCCCGACCGCCGAAGAGATGCGCAGGATCATCACGGAAACCTCGCTGGGCCGTGACCTGCTCGACTCCCTGACCGACTCTGCGGACCGGATGCAGAACGAGGACTTCGTCTGGATCGCCCAAGCCATCCAAATCAACCGAGAGGTCGGCGGCAACCTGGCGGAAGTCCTCGACCAGGTCAACGAGACCATCCGCGAGCGCAGCGAGATCAAGGGCCACATCAAGTCCCTCGCCGCCGAAGGCAAATTCTCCGCCTACATCCTGATGGCCATGCCCGTGGGCATCGTGCTCATGCTGATGCTGGTCAACCCCGGCTACATGAACGTCATGTTCACCAACCCGCTCGGCTGGGGCATGATCGCCGCGTCCGTCATCCTGATGACCATCGGCGGTCTGTGGATGCGCAAGATTATCGACCTGAAGTTCTGAGGCCGCCGTGAACGCCATCCTCCTCGCCGGGCTGCTGCTGATCTGCCTGCCCCTGTCCTACCTGTCCTGGTCCGTGCTCTCGGTGGACCGGAAATCCCAGCGCGCCATCCGCCAGATGCTCGCCCTCGGTACCGCACCCGTAGAGGCCACCGAGACGCGCAAACGTGACGTGCTGGAGCGGCTGGGCCGCCGTCTCACTCCCCCGGCTTACGTGCGCAAACTCGACCATCTGCTGGCCCTCGCCGGCCGGCCGGCGTCGCTGCCCCTGGGCCGGGTGCTTGCCGCGAAGCCGCTGCTTGGCGCCGTCGGGGCCCTACTGGGGCTGTGGTTCGCCAGCACCCCCGCGCCCATGCTCAAGCTCGTGGGACTCTTCGTGATACTGCTGGGCTACTTCATCCCAGATCTGCTGCTGTACAGCAAGGGCCAGGAGCGTCAGAAGGCCATGCAGCTGGAACTGCCGAACACGCTGGACCAGATGCTCATATCGGTCGAGGCGGGCCTGGGCTTCGAGGGCGCCATGGCCCGGGCCGGAGAGAACGGCAAGGGACCCCTCGCGGAGGAATTGGTCCGCACCCTGCAGGACATGCAGGTGGGTCGCAGCCGCCGCGAGTCGTATCAGGCCCTCTCCGAGCGCACCAGCATCCCCGAACTCCGCAGCTTCGTCCAGGCCGTGGTGCAGGCGGACACCTATGGCATCGCCATCAGCCGCGTGCTCAGGATCCAGGCGAAGGTCATGCGCGTCAAGCGCCGGCAACGGGCCGAGGAGAAGGCCATGAAACTGCCCGTGACCATCCTGTTCCCGCTGCTATTCTTCATCTTTCCGGTGCTTTTCATCGCCATCCTGGGCCCCGCCGTCATCAACGCGATCAACACCTTCAGCGGCCACTGACGCCGCGTGTGGCGGGTGCCTGCGGGCCCGACAAGGTTCCCCTCAGGGTTTGCGCAGGATCATCGGGCGCCCGGACGGCCGCCGGGTCAAGCGGGTACCGTAGTGCCATGTCTCTTTCAGCTGCCAGCCCCGAAAATCCGGCGTCGGGGGCCGCGACCACTGCCGTCACTTCCGACGACGGCGCGCGGCCGGGGCCCGCGGCGGCACCCCTGATGGACCCGGGGGCCCTCCAGGACCTGGGCGAACAGCTCAACAGTGCGACGGTCGCGCGGGGCTTTGCCCGCGACTACGCCCTGATGTGGGAGCAGCGCTACGACTCCCTGGCTGATTCTCTGACGCGCCGGGACGCGACGGCCGCCCTCGACGCCGTGCTGAGCGTGAAGACCTCGTCCTCGATGGTCGGCGGCCTGCGCCTGGCCGGCCTGGCCACGGAACTGGAAGGCCTGGTCAGGGAAGGCCTGTTGGCGGAGGCCGAGGCCCGGCTCGGCGAGGTCGCGGCCCGGGGCCGGGAAACCGTCCAGGAACTGCAGTTCAGCTACATCCTGATGGAGTGCTAGGGCTGCGCAGGCGCGAGCCGGTAGCCCACACCCCGGACGGTCTGCAGCCAGCGGGGCTGCACGGCGTCCTCGCCCAGTTTCCGGCGCAGGTTGCCGATGTGGACCTCGACGGCGCGCTCGTCGGAGTCGCTGATGTAGGCGTCGGCCCGGTAGTACTCCCCCCTGACCACGCGGACCAGGTCCGTCTTGGACCGGACCGCACCCGCGCCCTTGAGGAGCGCATGCAGGAGGTCAAATTCGCTGCGCGTCAGCGCCAGCGGCTCGCCGTCGACCATCACGGAGCGCATGTCCGGGTTCAGCGACAGCCCGTTGTGGCGCAGCACGTTGTCCGGCGCTGGTGCAGGCCCGGCCACGGCGCCGCCGTTGTCCCGGCGTGGACGGCGCATCATGGCCGCCACGCGGGCGCGGAGTTCGCGCGGCCGGAAGGGTTTGGTAAGGAAATCATCCGCACCCGTGTGGAGCGCGGTCAGGGTGTCGAGTTCGTCCGTGCGGGCCGTGAGCATGACGACGTAGGCGTCGCTGAACTGGCGGATCCGGCGCAGGACCTCAAACCCGTCAATATCCGGCAGCCCCACGTCCAGGGTGACCACCTGGGCATCCTCACGGCGGACGACGTCCACGCCTTCGCGGCCCTCCGAGGCGGAATGCACCTCGAAGCCCGCCTGCCGCAGCACGGCCTCGACGAGGTTCCGCACATCGGCGTCGTCTTCCACGACCACGGCCACGCCCAGGTCTGTCATGCCACCCTCACATCCGCTGCAGTTCCGCTTCCACCGCCGCCACCGGCCCGGGGCACCTCCGCCATGCGGGGCTCCGCCGCGCCAAAGACCCGCAGCACGTCCTGCCACCATACCCAGCCGGGGACAAAATCCCGGGCTCCGGCACATTTTTGTTCAGCAATCTTCGTATGTTTGATGTCAATTTATTTTGACACGACTGTAAACTCAAGCTTCGTGAGAGGAGCGTGGGCCTTTGGGTGAGTGGCGGCTGGTTCATGACGTGCGGGTGCCCCGCCGCCCGACCGTCCTGCACACCCGCCTTCGCGTCCTGAGCTCCCAGCTTCCCCTCACCCTGCTGCTCACCGCCGGCCTCGCCGCGGCCCCGTCGGCTTGGGACCTGCACCTCTACAGCGGGTGGGGCCAGGCCGCCGTCGCCGCCCACGCCGCCCTCTTCCTTGCCTGCCTGGTGGTCCCCTGGGAGCGCCTCCCGGCCTTGGCAACGCTGTGGATTCCGGTGCTCGACCTCGCCGCCATTGGACTCAGCCGGGTCGCCGCGGCCGAGGAGTTGCCGGGCCTCGGGGTGCTGTCCGTCCTGCCCGTGGTCTGGCTCGCCTCCTCCCGGCTCTCCCCCGGCATCGCCGCCGCGCTGAGCTTCTTCGGCCCGCTGCTGGCCGGACTCCCGTGGTTCTTCGACGCCGGCCCCGACGACAGCCCGGGCCGGATCGCCACCGTCGCCCTGCTGTCGCTGACCACCCTGGCCGTGGCGGTGGCCATGGAGTTCGTCAAGGGACAGCTTGCCCGCCAGCAGCGCCGCGTGGACTCGAAGGAGGCGCAGCTTCAGGCGCTCCTGGCCGAGAGCCGGGAACGGGAACGGCTGCTGAACACCATCCTGGACACGGTGGACGTAGGGATCGTGGCCGTCGACGCCGAGGGGCGGCGCTTGCTCACCAACAGCTGGCAGAGCCGGCTCGAGTCGGGCGCCGCGCCGCACGGGGCCAGCACCGCCGTGCACCGCGGCTGGGAGGACCACCTGCTGCTCACCGGGGCGGACCAGCGGACCCCGCTCCAGCCCGAACGGCGGCCCATCCGGCGTGCCATGGCAGGGGAATCCTTCGCCGACCACCTGGTCTGCTTCGGCGGCGCCCCCGGCGGCCGGGTGGTCTCCACCGGCGCCCGGCCGCTACGCGACGACGACGGCGGCTTCGGCGGCGCCGTCGTGGTCTACAACGAGGTCACGGGGCTGGTAAATGCCCTGGCCGCCAAGGACGACGTCGTCGCCACCGTCTCGCACGAATTCCGGACGCCCCTGACCTCCATCATCGGCAACCTGGACCTTGTCCTCGGCGAGGAGCTGCCACCGTCCGTGCTGCGCCGCATTGAGGTGGCCCAGCGCAACGCCGAGCGGCTGCTGGCCCTGGTCTCGGACCTGCTGGTCACCGCCAGCGCCGCCGTCCAGCTGCAACCCCGCCGCACCGACCTCGCCGGGCTGGTGGAGGCCAGCATCGGCTCCGCCCAGGCCCACGCGCAAGCGGCCCGGGTGTCCCTGGCGATGGAGGCCCGGGAGCCGTTGTGGGCGAACGTGGATCCGCTGCGCATCAGCCAGGCCCTCGACAACCTGGTCTCCAACGCCATCAAGTACTCGCCCGACGGCGGATCCGTGACCGTCTCCGGCTGCGCCGCGGAGGGCCGCGTGGTCCTCCAGGTGCGGGACACCGGGATCGGGATGACCGCCGCCGACGCGGACAGGATGTTCACCCGCTTCTTCCGCAGCCCGGCGGTGCGCGACGGCGCCATCCCCGGGGCGGGGCTGGGACTGTCCATCACCAAGGCGATCGTGGAGGGACACGGCGGCTCCATCACCTGCCGCACCCGTCCGGGCCACGGCAGCACCTTCACCGTCGAGTTGCCTGCCGACGGGCCGCCGCGCTCCTTCTAGCCGCGGATTGCCGGCCGAAGACCAGGGGTGGCCTACGAAGAGGCGCTACTCGCGCCGGGCTCGGGTCAGCTCCGCCCGGGCCAACAGCCCTTCGGCAGAGGGATAGGCCACCTCTTCCAGCACCAGCGGATGCGGCGGGGCCAGGACTGAGCGTGCGTCCCGCTGCCGGGCCAGCAGCCGTTCGTAGAGCCAGCCCGGGGGCTGCTCGCCGGCGCCGACGAACAGCGCCGAACCGATGAGGGCCCGGACCTGGTTATGGCAGAAGGCGTCCGCCTGGATGGTCGCGACGATGACGCCGTCGGCCCCGCGGGTGAACTCAAAGCGCTGCAGCTCGCGGATGGTGGTGGCACCCTCGCGCGGCTTGCAGTAGGAACGGAAGTCCTGCAGCCCCAGCAGCGGCGCGGCACCCTCGTTCAACAGTGCGGTGTCCAGGGCCGTCTTGTGCCAGAGCGTGGCGTGCCGGGTGACCGGGTCCCAGCGGGCCGGTCCGTCGGCGATGCGGTAGCTGTAGCGGCGCCAGAGCGCGCTGAACCGGGCGTCAAAGCCTTCCGGCGCCACCGCCGCGCGGTGTACCTCGACGGCCCCGGCCAGCTCCCCCATGCCCCGGCGGAGGGCACCGCGGAGCCGGCGCAGCAACGCGGCGGCCGGATCCAGTCCGGCGCCGCGGGGAAGCCCGGCCCATTCGGCGGCGGCCATGTCGAAGTGCACCACCTGGCCGCGCGCGTGCACGCCGGCGTCGGTCCGTCCGGCCACGGTGACCCGGACCGGCCGGCGCAGCAACAGGGCCAGGGCCTCCTCCAGGACGCCCTGGACGGTGCGCAGGCCGGGCTGGAGCGCCCAGCCGCTGAACGGCGCCCCGTCGTAGGAGAGGCCCAGCCGGATACGCAAAAACCCGCCGTCCCCGGTAAGGGGGACAGCGGGTTCGTGCTCGTTCATAGACCCAAGTCTATAAGAAGGCGGTCAGCGAATTACTTCGCTTCCTTCTCGGTCTCGGCGGGAGCTTCCTCGGCGGCCGGAGCCTCTTCGGTTGCTGCTGCCTCGGCCTCGGGGGCCTCTTCGGTCTCAGCGGCTTCGGTCTCGGCAACCGGAGCAGCCTCGTCCTTCTTGTCGGCGTCGCGCTTGGCGGCGGTGGTGGCCTCGGCAACCACGGCCTGCTTGGCGGAAACCGGCTCCAGGACCAGCTCGATGACAGCCATGGGGGCGTTGTCGCCCTTACGGTTGCCGATCTTGGTGATGCGGGTGTAGCCGCCGTCGCGGTTCTCCATCGCCTGCGCGATGTCGGTGAACAGCTCGTGGACGACGCCCTTGTTGCTGATCAGGCCCAGCACGCGACGGCGGGAAGCCAGGTCGCCGCGCTTGGCGAAGGTCACCAGACGCTCGGCGTACGGCTTCAGGCGCTTGGCCTTGGTCACCGTGGTGGTGATGCGCTTGTGCTCGAACAGTGCGGCAGAGAGGTTCGCGAGCATGAGGCGCTCGTGAGCCGGGCCGCCTCCGAGGCGCGGACCCTTAGTGGGGGTAGGCATAACTATTTCTCCTCATATGGAAGCCTGCGGACCGTGCACGCTGCGGTGCGTCCGGCCCGCCGGCCAAGATCTGTTTTAGAGCTCGTCGTCGCTGAACGCGGCGTCGTCCTCTTCGATGGCTGCGGCGCGGGCTGCAAGGTCGAAACCGGGAGGGGAGTCCTTGAGGGACAGACCCAGCTCAACAAGCTTTGCCTTGACCTCGTCGATGGACTTCGCACCGAAGTTACGGATGTCCATCAGGTCAGCCTCGGAGCGGGCAACGAGTTCACCCACGGTGTGGATGCCCTCACGCTTGAGGCAGTTGTAGGACCGGACGGTGAGGTCCAGATCCTCGATCGGCAGTGCCATGTCCGCTGCCAGGGCAGCGTCCGTCGGCGACGGGCCGATCTCGATACCTTCAGCTGCGGTGTTCAGCTCGCGGGCCAGACCGAACAGTTCCACCAGGGTGGTACCGGCCGAGGCAACGGCATCGCGCGGGGCGATGGCCGGCTTGGTCTCGACGTCGACAATCAGCTTGTCGAAGTCGGTGCGCTGCTCGACACGGGTAGCTTCCACGCGGAAGGTCACCTTCAGCACCGGCGAGTAAATCGAGTCGACCGGGATGCGGCCGATCTCGGAGTCGCCGGACTTGTTCTGAGCTGCCGACACGTAGCCGCGGCCGCGCTCGATGGTCAGTTCGAGTTCGAACTTGCCCTTCGAGTTCAGCGTGGCGATGTGCAGATCCGGGTTGTGGAATTCGACGCCGGCCGGCGGAGCGATGTCCGCGGCGGTGACGACTCCCGGGCCCTGCTTGCGCAGGTAAGCGACAACCGGCTCATCGTGCTCGGAGGAAACCGACAGGTTCTTGATGTTCAGGATGATCTCGGTGACATCTTCCTTGACACCCGGAACCGTGGTGAACTCGTGCAGCACGCCATCGATCCGGATGCTCGTGACAGAGGCACCGGGGATGGATGAGAGCAGGGTACGGCGGAGGGAGTTACCGAGGGTGTAGCCGAAGCCCGGTTCCAGCGGTTCGATGATGAAGCGAGAACGGTTTTCGGAGACGACCTCTTCGGAGAGGGTGGGGCGCTGTGCAATGAGCACTTAGGTTTCCTTTCGGCGAGCATCCGCTATATGACGCAACACAGGTGGTGGAAAGATCGGTCTAATGGCTTAACGCCGCGGCGCTTGCCCGGACCGGCGACGGTCCGGGCAAGCACGGCAGAGCATTAGACGCGGCGGCGCTTCGGCGGGCGGCAGCCGTTGTGGGCGCTGGGGGTGACGTCCTGGATGGAGCCAACCTCGAGGCCAGCGGCCTGCAGCGAACGGATGGCGGTCTCGCGTCCCGAGCCCGGTCCCTTGACGAAAACGTCAACCTTGCGCATGCCGTGCTCCTGGGCGCGCTTGGCAGCGGCCTCGGCGGCCATCTGAGCGGCGAACGGAGTGGACTTACGCGAGCCCTTGAATCCAACCTCACCGGACGAGGCCCAGGAAATGACAGCACCGGACGGGTCCGTGATGGACACGATGGTGTTGTTGAACGTGCTCTTGATGTGCGCCTGGCCCAGCGCGATATTCTTCTTGTCCTTCTTACGCGGCTTGCGAACCGCGCCACGAGTCTTCGGGGGCATTATTTCTCCTACAGAAAGTTATTTGGGGGAAGCGAACGCTGTCGGCCCACAAATGCCTGGTTCCCTGCAATCGCGAAGCGATCTCAGGGGGCACATGGGTTTTAGCGTCCGGCCTTCTTCTTGCCGGCGACGGTGCGCTTCGGGCCCTTGCGGGTACGAGCGTTGGTCTTCGTACGCTGACCGCGTACGGGCAGGCCCTTGCGGTGACGCAGGCCTTCGTAGCTGCCGATCTCGACCTTGCGGCGGATGTCGGCGGCTACCTCGCGGCGAAGGTCACCCTCAACCTTGTAGTTGCCTTCGATGTAGTCACGCAACTGAACCAGTTCGGCGTCGGTCAGGTCCTTGACCCGAACGTCGGCGCTGATGCCGGTGGCAGCCAGGGTTTCGTGTGCACGGGTCTTGCCCACGCCGTAGATGTAAGTAAGCGCAATTTCCAGCCGCTTTTCGCGGGGAATGTCTACGCCAGCGAGACGAGCCATAGTGGCGGTACTCCTTGAATAAACCGGAGGTCGTAGGCAGTACACCCGCACGGTGTGTGCGGCCCCAGCCTCCGACCGGGGGTTAGCTGTCCGGACTCGTTGGTGCTCAATGTCCCAGATCAGCTTGTGCTGCCTTTTATTTACTTGCGTGGGTTAGCAACCCGGGGTTCTCCGAAGGGGAGAATTAGCCCTGGCGCTGCTTGTGGCGCGGGTTCTCGCAGATCACCATGACCCGGCCATTACGGCGGATCACTTTGCACTTTTCGCAGATCTGCTTGACGCTCGGCTTGACCTTCATGGCGTTCCTTTGCGTGTTGCAGTGGTCAGCTGGCCCGGACCCTGGCTGATGCCACGGCCGTCCAGTGGTTATTTGTAGCGGTAGACGATACGACCACGTGTCAGGTCGTAAGGGCTCAGTTCCACCACTACGCGGTCCTCGGGGAGGATCCGAATGTAGTGCTGTCGCATCTTTCCAGAGATGTGTGCCAGAACGATGTGCTTGTTGGTGAGCTCAACGCGAAACATCGCGTTGGGCAGCGCCTCGGTCACAACGCCCTCGATCTCAATGACCCCGTCCTTCTTGGCCATACCCTCCGCTAACTGTTGTTGCCGCGGCACCCCGGTTTGCACCGGATGCGGCCGCGAACGTTTGTGATTTCTTGCTTGCCTCCCGGCTACCGCTCCCCAAAAGGGCACAGCAGGGCAGACAACCAACAGTCAACATTACGGCATCGAAGGCCGAATGTTAAATCCAGTCATGCTAGCGCACTCAGCGCCGGTATGCACGAAACCGGCCCGCCGGGGTGGTCTCGTCGACCGCGGCGTCGACCCCGTCCAGGATCGCCTGACGCACGGCGTCCGCCGCCGCGCTCTGCAGCGTGATCAGGCTCAGCTGCCGCGCCGCGTCGGTGTCGCGGTCCAGCGCGAGGGCGCCCGTGGCGAGGCAGAAGACCGTGTCCCCGTCGGCCAGGGTGTGGCTCGGGTTCAGCGCCCGTGCCAGACCGGCATGCGCCGCCGAGGCCGTGCGCTTGCACTCGGCCTTGTCCAGGATGGCGTTCGTGGCGACGACGACGAGGGTCGTGTTGAGGGGCGGCAGCTGCGGCGCTTGCGCGCCCTCCGGGCCGTGGCTGGCTTCCGCCGGCACGGGCGCAACCCTCTGCGTGCTCGCTCCTTCGTCGCTTAGACGCACGCTGCCGGGTTCCACCCGCGTCGGCGATGTGCCAAAAGGTAACCCCAGCGCGTTTACTACGGCTATGGCCCCTACGACGACGCCGTTGTCCAGGGTGATCGACGCTGTACCGATGCCGCCCTTGAACTGGCCCCGGCCGATCAGGGCTCCGGTGCCGGCGCCGACGTTGCCGCGTTCGACGTCGTGCCCTTCCGGACGGGCGGCGGCGTCCGCGGTAGCCGCGTAGCCCATGGCCGCGTCCGGGCGGGCGCCGAAGTCGCCGCCCCGGCCCAGGTCGAAGATCGCCGCGGCGGGCACGATCGGAACCACCCCGCCGGGGACGGCGAATCCCCTCCCCTGCTCCTCGCACCACCGCTGCGCACCGTGAGCGGCGGCAAGGCCGAACGCGCTGCCGCCGGTGAGGACGACGGCGTCGACCGTGGCCGTAAGGGTGGTGGGGTCCAGGGCGTCGGTCTCGTGGGTGCCGGGTCCGCCGCCGCGGACGTCGACCGAGCCGGTGGTCCCGGGCGGCGGCAGCACCACCGTCACCCCGCTCAGCCAGCCCCCGCCGCGGCGGCCGGCATGGCCCACCCTGATCCCCGGTACATCCGTGATCCCCGTCATGGCTCCATTGTGCGCCGGGCCGGGCGGAATTGGTGCCCGGTTCGCCAATCCGAGCATCCCTGACCACAGGCGAACGGTGTGGAATACTGCAACCAACAGAAGGTAAACGGGCAAGGAAGCCTGGCATAACAAAGCTCTGACGGGGCCTTGTGCGGGGTTCCACCCACCAAGTGTGTGATGAAGTGTATGTTGATCCCCCCGCCCGAACGCCTGCCAGTGGCAGGCCTGGATCCGTTAGAGACGCACCATGACAAGACAATTGACTGACAGGCCTGCGGCTACCGCCGCGGCCGTCGCACCGGCCCGGCGCAGGGGACGCTGGTCCGCCAGGACCCGCCGGGACTTCTTCGTATTTCTCGCGCTGGCACTGCCCAACCTGGCCCTGATCGCGGTGTTCACCTACCTGCCGCTGATCAACAACATCTACTACTCGACGCTGGACTGGACGCTGGGCTCCGCCTCGGCGACCGTCGTCGGCTTCGACAACTACATCAATTTCTTCACCAGCGCCGATGCACCCAACGTGCTCGGCACCACGGCGGTCTTCACGGTCGTCACCGTCGGCGGCTCGATGATCCTGGGGTTGCTGGTGGCCCTGGCCCTGAACGCCAAGGTCCGCGGCACCACCTTCGCCCGCTCCGCCGTCTTCGCCCCCTACGTCCTTAGCGGCGTCGGCGTCGGCCTGGTCTGGCTGTTCATCTTCGACCCGGGCTACGGCGTGCTCTCCTGGCTGCTGCGCGGCATCGGCCAGCAGAGCCCCCAGTGGATTAACGACCCGCAGCTCTCGCTGGTCATGGTCATCATCGTCTACATCTGGAAGAACCTCGGCTACTGCGCCGTGGTGTACCTCGCCGGGCTGCAGTCGCTGCCCAAGGACGTCATGGAGGCAGCGTCCCTCGACGGCGCCAACGGTTTCCGCCGCTTCGTCAGCATGTCCGTGCCGCTGCTCTCCCCGACTACCTTCTTCCTCCTGATCACCACGCTGCTCAGCTCCCTGCAGGCGTTCGACCTGATCCGGATCATGACCCCGCTGGGCAACGGCACCTCCACGCTGATCTACGAGGCCTACCTGCAGGCCTTCGGCGCCTACAACCGGGCCGGCTACTCCGCGTCCATCTCCGTGATCCTCTTCGCGATCCTGCTCATCATCACCGTGCTGCAGGTGCGGTTCGTCGAACGTAAGGTGCACTACTCATGAGCACGCTCTCCCCCGTCAGTCCCGATCCGGCGGCCGGGGCCGCCCCCGCGGCAGGCGCGAACCAGGACCTGCCGCCGCAACGGAACCGCCCGTTCTCCCGCGCCAACCTGGTCCAGACGATCGTCGGCGGCTACGTGCCGCTGATCCTGGCCACCCTGGTCGTCGTCGTCCCGCTGCTGTGGATGATGCTCAGCTCGCTCAAGACTCCCGGCGAGATCGTCACCACGGACCTGAAGATCCTGCCGCAGAGCTTCAACCTGGAGAACTACAAGGTGGCCATGACCACCGTGCCGTTCGGCCAGTTCTTCATCAACAGCCTGATCGTCACCACGGTCGGTTCCACGGTGAAGGTCATCCTGGCCATCCTCACGGCCTATGCCCTGGTGTTCGTCCGGTTCCCGTTCAAGAACGTCATCTTCATCGTGATCCTCGTGGCCCTGATGGTGCCGCCTCAGGTATCCATCCTGCCGAACTACATCCTGATCGCCGGAATCGGCGGGAAGAACACCCTCTGGGGCATCATCCTCCCCGGCCTGGGCACCGCGTTCGGCACGTTCCTGCTGCGCCAGCACTTCCTGACCCTCCCCGGGTCCATCCTTGAGGCCGCGGAGATCGACGGCGCCGGCCACTGGCGCCGCCTCTGGCAGGTCGTCGCCCCGGTCTCGCTGCCCTCGATCGCCACCGTCGCCCTCGTCACCGTCGTCAGCGAGTGGAACGACTACATCTGGCCGCTGATCATCACCGACCGGCCCGAGACCATGACCCTGCCGGTGGGCCTGACCCTGCTGCAGAACTCCGAGGGCAACGGCGCGGGCTGGGGCATCCTGATGGCCGGCGCCATGCTGGTGATCGTCCCCATCCTGCTGGTCTTCGCCGCGCTGCAGCGGTACATCGTCGCCGGCCTCACCCAGGGCAGCGTCACCGGGTAGCCGTCCAGGCTCGCCCTCCGCCCACACCCGATTTCCCCGTTCCACCACGCTTCAATCGAGTCAACCTTTCCCGAGAGGAACCATCATGGCCCCCAAACTCGACCGCCGTAACTTCCTTGGCCTCGCCGGCGCCAGCGCCGGTGCCGCGGCCCTGGCCGCCTGCGGCGGACCGTCCACCAGCGGCGGAGGCGCCACCACCGGCGCATCCGACATCGACTTCACCGGCGTGAAGCCGGCCGGCTCCTTCGACTTCTGGACCAGCCACCCGGGCAAGTCCCAGGACGTCGAGAAGGCCATCATCGACAAGTTCCAGGCCAAGTACCCGGACATCAAGGTCAACCTGATCACCGCCGGCGCCAACTACGAGGAGATTGCCCAGAAGTTCCAGACCTCCCAGGCGGCCAAGTCCGCCCTGCCCGGCCTGGTGGTCCTCTCCGACGTCTGGTGGTTCCGCTACTACACCAACGGCAACATCATCCCGCTCGACGGCCTGATCAAGCAGCTGGACTTCAAGATGGGCGACTTCCAGAAGTCGCTGGTCGATGACTACAAGTACAACGACAAGCAGTGGGCCCTCCCCTACGGCCGGTCCACCCCGCTGTTCTACTACAACAAGGACCACTTCAAGGCCGCGGGCCTGCCGGACCGGGCACCGAAAACCTGGCAGGAATTCGGCGAGTGGGCCCCGAAGCTGCAGGCCGCCTCCGGCGCCAGCTACGCCTACATGTACCCGGCACTGGCCGGCTACGCCGGCTGGACGCTTCAGAACAACCTCTGGGGCTGGGGCGGCAGCTGGTCCAACGGCTGGGACCTCAACTGCGACTCCGCCGAGTCCGTGGCGGCCCTGCAGTGGGCCCAGGACTCCGTCTACAAGGACAAGTGGGCCGGCGTCTCGTCCAAGAACGCCGCAGACGACTTCGCCGCCGGCATCGCCTCCGCCACGATCTCCTCCACCGGTGACCTGCTGGGCGTCCTGCAGTCCGCCAAGTTCAACGTGGGCGTCGGCTTCCTGCCGGGCGGCCCGAAGAAGGACACCGGCGTCTGCCCCACCGGCGGCGCCGGCCTGGGCATCCCCAGCGGTGTCAGCAAGGAAGTCCAGATGGCCGCCGCGACGTTCCTGAAGTTCATGACGGAGCCGGAGAGCACGGCGGCCTTCTCCGCCGCCACCGGCTACATGCCGATCCGCAAGTCCGCGGACATGACCGCGGTGCTCGCCAAGACCCCGCAGATCAAGACCGCCATGGACCAGCTCGCCGTGACCCACGTCCAGGACAACGCCCGCGTATTCCTGCCCGGCGCGGACCAGGAAATGGCCAAGGCCGCTGCCAAGATCCTCACCCAGCAGGGCGACGTCAAGGCCACCATGACGGACCTGAAGACCACCCTCGACGGGATCTACACCAAGGACGTCAAGCCGAAGCTGAAGAGCTAGCACCGGACGGCGACACGTAAAAGCCCTGGTGCTGCGGGAATCCCCGCAGCACCAGGGCTTTTCTGTGTCACTGGGGGCGTCGTGCGGCGGCACCCCCGGGGTCACGGGACGCTAAGGAATCGGAACGGGCACGACTCCGAGCGGGGCGAGCTTCGCGGCGCCGCCGTCGGGTGCGGACAGGACCCAGATGCCCTTCTCGTGCACGGCCACGGAGTGCTCCCACTGGCATGAACGGGCGCCGTCGGTGGTGACGACGGTCCAGTCGTCCTCCAGCACCGCCGTGTCGATGCTGCCGCGCACCAGCATGGGCTCGATCGCCAGGCACAGTCCGGGACGGATCTTGGGCCCGCGGTGGCTGGTGCGGTAGTTAAGTACGTCCGGGGGCATGTGCATGGCGGAGCCGATGCCGTGGCCCACGTAGTCCTCAAGAATGCCCAGCGGCTTGCCCGGGACGGAGGAGACGTAGTCGTCAACGGCGATACCGATGTCGCCGACGAACTTGCCCTTCGCCAGGGCCGCGATCCCCCGCCACATGGCTTCCTCCGTGACGTCGGAGAGGCGCTGGTCCTCGGGGTCTGCGGTACCGACGATCACGGTGCGGGCCGAGTCCGAGTGCCAGCCGTCAACGATCGCGCCGCCGTCGATCGAGATGATGTCGCCGTCGTTCAGCACCCGGTCGCCCGGGATGCCGTGCACGACTTCCTCATTGACCGAGGTGCAGATGGTGGCGGGGAAGCCGTGGTACCCGAGGAAATTCGACGTGGCCCCGGCGTCCTTGAGGACGCCGGCAAAGACGGCGTCGAGGTCCTTGGTGGTGACGCCGGGGACGGCCGCGGCGACGGCGGCGTCGAGCGCCCGGCTCAGCACCAGGCCGGCCTCGTGCATGGTCCGCATCTGGGCGTTGGTCTTGTATTCAATGCGCGTCTGGCCGAATGCCATACTCTGCGTCCTCTCGGTGGTGCCGCCGCCCCTGGCGGGATGGCGGACAAATGCCTGAGGCCCCTCCCGGCAGTGCGGGAGGAGCCTCAACGGTTTGCGGCGGGTCCTAGGCGGACTGTGCTGCCTTGATGGCCTGCATGACGCGGTCGGTGACCTCGTCAATGCCGCCGATGCCGTCCACGCGGGTCAGGATGCCGCGTTCGGCGTACTTGTTGACGACCGCCTCGGTCTGGCCGTGGTACAGGTCCAACCGGTGGCGGATGACGGCTTCGTTGTCGTCGCTGCGGCCGGTTTCCTTGGCGCGGCCCAGGAGCCGGGTGACGAGCTCCTCGTCGTCGGCAGTGAGCTGCAGGACGACGTCGAGCTTCTGGTCGTTGTCGGCCAGGACCCCGTCGAGGTAGTCCACCTGGGCGGTGGTGCGGGGGTATCCGTCCAGCAGGAACCCTGCCTCGACGTCGCCCTCGGAGAGACGGTCGCGGACCATCTTGTTGGTCACGCTGTCCGGGACGAAGTCGCCGGCGTCCATGTACTTCTTGGCTTCGAGGCCGAGCGGCGTCTCGCCCTTGACGTTGGCCCGGAAGATGTCGCCGGTGGAGATCGCAATGACGCCGAGGCGCTCCGAAATGCGTTCCGCCTGCGTTCCCTTGCCGGAGCCGGGAGGTCCGATAATCAACATTCTCGTCATCGCAAAAGCCCTTCGTAGTGACGCTGCTGTAGCTGCGCATCAATCTGCTTGACGGTCTCCAAGCCAACGCCCACCATGATCAGGATCGAGGTGCCACCGAACGGGAAGTTCTGGTTGGCGTTGATCAGGACCAGGGCGATGAGCGGGATCAGGGCAACGAAGCCCAGGTAGATCGCGCCGGGCAAGGTGATCCGGGAAAGCACGTACTGCAGGTAGTCCGCGGTCGGCTTGCCGGCACGGATGCCCGGAATGAAGCCGCCGTACTTCTTCATGTTGTCAGAAACTTCTTCAGGGTTGAAAGTGATCGCAACATAGAAGTACGTGAAGAACACAATCAGTGCGAAGTACAGGGCCATGTAGATCGGGTGGTCGCCCTTGGTCAGGTTGTTGTTGATCCACTCAACCCAAGGGGCCATCTGCTCGCCCGGCTTGGGCGCGTTGAACTGTGCGATCAGGCCCGGCAGGTACAGCATCGACGAGGCGAAGATGACGGGCACGACGCCGGCCATGTTCACCTTGATCGGGATGTAGGTGCTGGTGCCGCCCACGGTGCGGCGGCCGATCATGCGCTTTGCGTACTGCACCGGGATGCGGCGCTGGGACTGCTCGACGAAGACCACCAGGGCCACGGTCAGCAGGCCGATCAGCAGCACCAGGAAGAACGTGCCGGGCCCCTGGGCCTTCCAGATGGCGCCGAGCGACGTCGGGAAGCCGGCGGCGATCGAGGTGAAGATGAGCAGCGACATGCCGTTGCCCACGCCCTTCTCGGTCACGAGCTCACCCATCCACATGATCAGGCCGGTGCCGGCCGTCAGGGTGATGACGATCAGGATGGTGGTGATGATGCTTGAGTCCGGGATGATCGGCAGCTGGCAGTTCGGCAGCAGCTGGCCGGAGCGCGCCAGCGACACCAGCGTCGTGGCGTTCAGCAGGCCCAGGGCGATCGTCAGGTACCGGGTGTACTGGGTCAGCTTCGACTGGCCGGAGGCACCCTCTTCGTAGAGCTGCTGGAACCGCGGGATGACCACGCGGAGCAGCTGCACAATGATGCTGGAGGTGATGTAGGGCATGATCCCCAGGGCGAAGATGGAGACCTGGAGCAGTGCACCGCCGCTGAACAGGTTGACGAGCTGGTAGATCCCGCCCGAGGTCTGACCGTTCTGCAAGCATTGCTGGACATTCTGGTAGCTCACACCGGGCGAGGGGATGAAGGCACCCAAGCGGAAGATGGTGATGATTCCCAGCGTGAACAACAACTTGCGTCGCAGATCAGGCGTGCGAAAGGCCCGGCCAAATGCGCTAAGCAAGCGTCCTCCTGTGTAATAAGTAAAATCGTGTGAGATAGGTCAAACAAACCCAACAACCGAGTCTAGCGGTTGGAAGCTCCCTGCGAACAATCGACAGGGGGTCCGGGTGTGAAAAAACTCCCGGCACCCGGAGGCGTGAGCCCCAGGGTGCCGGGAGTTTTATGCAACGGGCATCAGCCCCGCCGCCTCCTTAGAGGGCGGTGGTGCTTCCGCCGGCTGCGGCAATTTTTTCCGCGGCGCTGGCCGAGAATGCGTGGGCGGTGACGTCAACCTTGACGGTGATGTCGCCGGTGCCCAGCACCTTGACGGGCTGGTTCTTGCGAACGGCGCCCTTTTCGACCAGGTTCTCCACGGTGACAGTGCCACCTTCCGGGAACAGCTCGTTGAGCTTGTCCAGGTTTACAACCTGGAACTCAACCCGGAACGGGTTCTTGAAGCCGCGCAGCTTCGGCAGGCGCATGTGCAGCGGCAGCTGGCCGCCGGCAAAGCCAGCCTTGACCTGGTAGCGGGCTGCAGTGCCCTTGGTGCCACGACCGGCGGTCTTACCCTTGGAGCCCTCACCACGACCAACGCGGGTCTTGGCGGTCTTGGCACCCGGGGCGGGACGCAGGTGGTGAACCTTCAGCGCGTTCTGCTTCTCAGCAGCGCCCTGTGCCTTCTCGGCGGTGTTCTTCTCGGCCATTTACTTCGCCTCCTCTACCTTTACCAGGTGCGGAACCGTGTTCAGCATGCCAACGGTCACGGCGTCGGCGGTGCGGACAACGGTGTGTCCGATCCGCTTCAGGCCGAGGGACCGAAGGGTGTCGCGCTGGTTCTGCTTGCCGCCAATGGCGGACTTGATCTGGGTGATCTCCAACTGAGCGTCGGACGGAATCAGGTTCTTCGCCATGACTCAGACACCTGCCTTCTGGTTCATGATCGCCTTCACCATTGCCGGCGTCGCGATCTCGTCGAGGGGCAGGCCGCGGCGTGCTGCCACTGCTGCCGGCTCTTCGAGGCGCTTCAGCGCGTCAACGGTCGCGTGAACGATGTTGATGGCGTTGGAGGAACCGAGCGACTTGGAGAGGATGTCGTGGATGCCCACGCACTCCAGGACCGCGCGGACCGGACCACCGGCGATAACACCGGTACCAGCCGACGCCGGGCGCAGCATGACGACGCCTGCGGCGGCCTCACCCTGAACGCGGTGGGGGATGGTGCTGCCGATGCGGGGAACGCGGAAGAAGGACTTCTTGGCCTCTTCAACGCCCTTCGCGATGGCGGCGGGAACTTCCTTGGCCTTGCCGTAGCCGACGCCGACCATACCGTTGCCGTCACCGACGACGACGAGGGCGGTGAAGCTGAAGCGCCGACCACCCTTGACGACCTTGGAAACACGGTTGATGGTTACGACGCGCTCTACGAACTGGCTCTTCTCCGCTTCGCGGCCGCCGTCGCGGCCACCACGGCCACCACGGTCGCCACGGCCCTGGCCGCGGTCGCCACGCTCGCCACGACGGGCACCGCCACGGCGGTCGTCGGTGGTAGCAGGCGCAGCGGTCTCGGTTGCCGGAGCAGCTACAGCTTCAGTCACCTGAGTGTCCTTTTCGTTATTTTCGGTCACAGTGCCAGCCCACCTTCACGTGCGCCGTCAGCGACGGCGGCGATCCGGCCGTGGTACTTGTTACCACCGCGGTCGAAGACGACAGCTTCGATGCCGGCAGCCTTGGCACGCTCGGCAACGAGCTCGCCGACGCGCTTGGCCTTGGCGGTCTTGTCGCCGTCGAACGCGCGCAGGTCGGCTTCCAGGGTGGAGGCGCTTGCCACGGTCAGGCCCTTGGTGTCATCGACAACCTGGACGAATACGTGGCGGGCCGAACGGTTGACGACCATGCGGGGACGTACGGCCGTACCGGAAATGCGCTTGCGGATACGAAGCTGGCGGCGGCTGCGCTGGGCAGACTTGCTCTTGTTCGTACGCTTCTTGTTAATTGCGATGGCCATGGTTACTTACCAGCCTTTCCGACCTTGCGGCGGATGACCTCGCCGGCGTAGCGGATACCCTTGCCCTTGTACGGGTCGGGCTTCCGCAGCTTGCGAATGTTGGCAGCAACTTCGCCGACCTGCTGCTTGGAGATACCTGAAACAGAGAGCTTCGTCGGGGTCTCAACTGCAAAGGTGATGCCGTTCGGAGCCGAGACGTTGACCGGGTGGCTGTAGCCCAGAGCGAACTCCAGGTCAGAACCCTTGGCCTGGACGCGGTAACCGGTACCGACAATCTCAAGCTTCTTCTCGTAGCCTGCGGTGACACCCTGGATCATGTTGGCGATCAGGGTGCGGGTCAGGCCGTGCAGCGAACGGGAGGCGCGCTCGTCGTTCGGGCGGCTGACGGTCAGGGTGCCATCTTCCAGGGCGACCTCGATCGGGCTGGGCACGGTGTGGCTCAGCTCTCCCTTGGAACCCTTGACGGAGACGACAGAGCCGTCAACCTTGACCTCAACGCCGGCAGGAACGGTGATGGGGAGACGTCCAATACGTGACATTATTCTCTTCCTTTCCCGTTACCAGACGTACGCGAGGACTTCGCCGCCCACGCCCTTCTTGCCGGCCTGCTTATCAGTCAGGAGGCCGGAAGAGGTGGACAGGATTGCGATACCCAGGCCACCCAGCACGTGCGGCAGGTTGGTGGACTTCGCGTAAACGCGGAGACCCGGCTTGGAGATACGGCGAACACCGGCGATGGAACGCTCGCGGTTCGGACCGAACTTGAGCTCGAGGGTCAGCTTCTTGCCGACCTCCGCGTCTTCTTCCTTCCAGCCGGCGATGAAGCCTTCTGCCTTAAGGATGTCGGCGACGCGAGCCTTGAGCTTGCTGTAAGGCATAGACACGGAATCGTGGTATGCCGAGTTTGCGTTGCGCAGACGCGTAAGCATATCTGCGACAGGATCTGTCATAGTCATGGTGGGCTCTTGCCCTTCCTCATAACGGTTTCCGCTGCCGGCCTAGTGACTGGCGTGCGGACCTTTTATGTAGCTGGATTAGTCTTCGGTCTTGAACGGGAAGCCCAGCGCCTTGAGCAGCGCGCGGCCTTCGTCGTCGGTCTTGGCAGTGGTCACGACGGTGATGTCCATACCGCGGACGCGGTCGATAGAATCCTGGTCGATCTCGTGGAACATAACCTGCTCGGTCAGACCGAAGGTGTAGTTGCCGTTGCCATCAAACTGCTTGCCGCTGAGGCCCCGGAAGTCCCGGATACGCGGCAGAGCCAGCGTGACAAGGCGGTCCAGGAATTCCCACATGCGGTCGCCACGGAGGGTGGCGTGAGCACCAATCGGCATGCCTTCGCGCAGCTTGAACTGTGCGATCGACTTGCGGGCCTTGGTGACCTGCGGCTTCTGGCCGGTGATCAGGGTCAGGTCGCGGACGGCGCCGTCGATCAGCTTGGAGTCCTTGGCGGCATCTCCAACACCCATGTTCACAACGACCTTCACCAGGCGGGGAACCTGGTTGACGTTGTCGTACTTGAATTCCTCAACGAGCGCGCTCTTGATGGAATCGGCGTACTTGGTCTTCAGACGAGGAACGATCTTGCTAGCCGGAGTCTCGAGAGTCTCAGTCATTAGATGTCCTTCCCTGAGCTCTTGGCCACGCGGACGCGCACTTCGCGCTTCACGCCATCGCGCTCAACGGTCTCGGTGCGGAAACCGACGCGCGTGGGCTTCTTGGTGGAGGGGTCAACCAGGGCCACGTTGGAGATGTGGATCGGGGCCTCAACGACCTCGATGCCACCGGTCTTGGTGCCGCGCTGCGACTGACCGACCTTGGTGTGCTTGGTGACGCGGTTGATGCCTTCGACCAGCACGCGGTTGGTCTCGGGGAACACGCGCAGGACCTTGCCCTGCTTGCCGCGGTCGCCGCCGCGCTCAGCCTTGGCGCCAGTGATGACCTGAACGAGGTCACCCTTCTTGATCTTAGCCATGGACTAGAGCACCTCCGGAGCCAGAGAAACGATCTTCATGAACTTCTTGTCGCGCAGTTCACGACCAACCGGTCCGAAGATACGGGTACCGCGGGGGTCACCGTCGTTCTTCAGGATCACAGCTGCGTTCTCGTCAAACTTGATGTAGGAACCATCCGCACGGCGGCGTTCCTTCTTGGTGCGGACGATGACAGCCTTGACGACATCGCCCTTCTTTACGTTGCCGCCCGGGATTGCATCCTTGACGGTGGCGACGATGACGTCGCCGATGCCTGCGTAGCGACGACCGGATCCACCGAGAACGCGAATGGTAAGGATTTCCTTAGCACCCGTGTTGTCGGCGACCTTGAGTCGCGACTCCTGCTGAATCACTATTTACTCCTTGCGTCGCGCCGGTTCTCAGGCCGTGATCTTGCTACGGAATGAGCCTTGCGGAACGGTTGATCGGGGTGTCTCTTGACCTGCCTGGATTTTGCCAGACCAGGCCTAAACGCCCGTGCCAAAAGCAGTTGCATCCCGTGCGCCCTGGGGCGCGGGCATGCACTATGCCGTGGCACGATTGTTTACGAGGTTGACGATGGCACACGAAAGGCGCCATACAAACTCAATATCTTAGCACGGCCCGGGCCACGGCAGAGAATCGCCCATTACCACAGACCCTCCGGATCCGGCGGCCACTCCCCCGACGCTCCCTCACATCCGGCGCGCTCTCCCCGACGCTCCCTCACATCCGGCGCGCTCTCCCCGACGCTCCCTCACATCCGGCGCGCTCTCCCCGACGCTCCCTCACATCCGGGCGCCCCTCCCCGACGCTCCCTTAGATCCGCCTCGGGGTCCTGCAGCAACGCACCGCAAAAGCGGGAGAGTCCCGCAGGAACGCACCAGAAGTGAGGGAGCGTCCCGCAGGCAGGAACGCACCAGAAGTGCGGGAGCGTCCCACGGAAACGCACCAGAAGTGAGGGAGCGTCCCACGGTGTTGCGGCTGCCTCCGGGAACGGCGAAACCCCCGCTCCCAGACGGGAACGGGGGTTTCCTAGCCGGTTCCCCTGACGGGGAGGCAGCAGATGCTACTTGGCCTTTTCGAGGATCTCGACCAGGCGCCACCGCTTGGTAGCGGAGAGCGGGCGGGTCTCGGCGAGGAGAACCAGGTCGCCGATGCCGGCGCTGTTCTCTTCGTCGTGAGCCTTGATCTTGGTGTTGCGCCGCATGACCTTGCCGTAGAGCGCGTGCTTCACGCGGTCTTCGACCTGGACAACGATGGTCTTTTCCATCTTGTCCGAGACGACGTAGCCGCGCTTCGTCTTGCGGTAACCGCGCTCGTCAGCCTTGGCAGCGTCGGAAACAGTTTCCGTCACGTTCTCGTCCTTTTCACTCACTTGGCGTCCTCCTCGGTCTCAACCTCGTCGGCCTTGTCAGCCTTCTTGGTTGCAGCCTTCTTGGACTTCTTTTCTTCCTTGGCTTCCACAACCGGTGCGGCAACCTCGGCACGAATGCCCAGCTCGCGTTCGCGGAGAACGGTGTAGATGCGTGCGATGTCCTTCTTTACCGCGCGCAGACGACCGTGGTTCTCCAGCTGTCCGGTGGCGGACTGGAAACGCAGGTTGAACAGCTCTTCCTTCGCCTTGCGGAGTTCCTCAACGAGACGCTCGTTGTCGAAACCGTCCAGCTGCTTGGGTGCGAGTTCCTTCGACCCTACTGCCATTTCTATTCACCACCTTCGCGACGCACAATGCGTGCCTTCAACGGCAGCTTGTGGATTGCCAGGCGCAGGGCCTCGCGAGCTACCTCTTCATTGACACCGGAGAGTTCGAAGAGAACCCGGCCCGGCTTGACGTTGGAGACCCACCATTCCGGCGAACCCTTACCGGAACCCATGCGGGTTTCGGCCGGCTTCTTGGTCAGCGGACGGTCCGGGTAGATGTTGATCCAGACCTTGCCGCCACGCTTGATGTGGCGGGTCATCGCGATACGGGCGGATTCGATCTGACGGTTGGTGACGTATGCCGGGCTCAGAGCCTGGATACCCCACTCACCGAACGAAACCTCGGTGCCACCCGTGGCAGCGCCGGAACGACCCGGGTGGTGCTGCTTACGGTGCTTGACTCGACGTGGGATAAGCATTTAAGCCTGTCCTCCTTCTGCAGCGGCCGGAGCCGCCTCTGCCGGAGCCTCGGCAGCAGGAGCTGCGTCGGCGGCCGGACGGTCGTTACGACGACGGCGGTCACCACGGTCGGCGCCACCGGGACGGCCCGGACGGTCGCCGGCGCGGCCGCGGGACGGGGCAGCAGCAGCCTGCTGGGCCAGTTCCTTGGCGGTGACGTCACCCTTGTAGATCCAGACCTTCACGCCGATGCGGCCGAAGGTGGTCTTGGCCTCGTAGAAGCCGTAGTCGATGTTCGCGCGGAGGGTGTGCAGGGGCACACGGCCTTCGCGGTAGAACTCCGAGCGGGACATTTCAGCGCCACCCAGTCGACCCGAGCAAGCGATACGGATGCCCTTGGCACCGGCACGCTGCGCGGACTGCATGGCCTTCTTCATCGCGCGGCGGAAAGCCACGCGGGAAGTCAGCTGCTCTGCAACGCCCTGGGCAACAAGCTGGGCTTCCATCTCGGGGTTCTTGACCTCGAGGATGTTCAGCTGGACCTGCTTGCCGGTCAGCTTTTCGAGCTCGCCGCGGATGCGGTCTGCTTCGGCGCCGCGGCGGCCGATCACGATGCCCGGACGAGCCGTGTGGATATCCACGCGGACACGGTCGCGGGTGCGCTCGATCTCAACCTTGGCAATACCGGCGCGCTCCATGCCCGTGGACATGAGCTGGCGGATGCGGATGTCTTCGCGAACGAAGTCCTTGTACCGCTGGCCGGACTTGGTGCTGTCGGCGAACCAGTGCGATACGTGATCGGTGGTGATGCCGAGTCGGAACCCGTGCGGGTTTACTTTCTGTCCCACTTAGCGAGCCTCCTCTTTCTCCGGGGTAGCGACTACCACGGTGATGTGGCTCGTGCGCTTCTTGATCTGAAATGCACGACCCTGGGCGCGCGGCTGGAACCGCTTCATGGTCGGGCCTTCATCAACAAACGCTTCGCTGATGATGAGGTCACCTTCGTCAAACGCCACGCCGTCGCGGTCCGCGAGGACCCGGGCGTTGGAGATTGCCGACTGAACTACCTTGAATACCGGCTCAGAAGCTGCCTGCGGGGCAAACTTCAGAATTGCCAGAGCCTCGTTCGCTTGCTTCCCACGAACAAGGTTGACGACGCGCCGGGCCTTCATAGGCGTTACGCGGATGTGACGCGCAATTGCCTTGGCTTCCATTGCTTTCCTTCTCTCGTCTTTGACGTAAGTGCAGGCGCCTAGCGGCGCTTGCCCTTACGGTCGTCCTTGACATGGCCGCGGAAAGTCCGCGTGGGAGCGAATTCGCCGAGCTTGTGCCCGACCATCGACTCAGTGACAAACACCGGGATGTGCTTGCGTCCGTCGTGCACGGCGATCGTGTGGCCGAGCATGTCGGGGACGATCATCGAACGGCGGGACCAGGTCTTGATGACGTTCTTGGTGCCCTTTTCGTTTTCCCTGGCTACCTTCACAAAGAGGTGCTGGTCAACGAAAGGACCTTTTTTCAGGCTGCGTGGCATGTGTCCAGGCTCCTATCGCTTGTTCTTGCCAGTACGACGGCGACGAACAATAAGCTTGTCGCTCTCTTTGTTGGGACGGCGGGTGCGGCCTTCGCGCTTACCGTTGGGGTTGACGGGGTTACGACCACCGGAGGTCTTACCCTCACCACCACCGTGCGGGTGGTCAACCGGGTTCATGGCGACACCACGGACGGTCGGGCGGACGCCCTTCCAGCGCATACGGCCGGCCTTGCCCCAGTTGATGTTCGACTGCTCGGCGTTGCCGACCTCGCCGACGGTGGCGCGGCAGCGCACGTCAACGTTGCGGATTTCGCCGGAGGGCAGACGCAGCTGGGCGTAACGGCCTTCCTTGGCGACGAGCTGGATCGATGCGCCGGCGGAGCGGCCCATCTTGGCGCCGCCACCCGGACGCAGTTCAACTGCGTGGATCACGGTACCGACCGGGATGTTGCGCAGCGGCAGGTTGTTGCCGGGCTTGATGTCAGCGTCGGCACCTGCTTCCACGGTGTCACCCTGGGCCAGCTTGTTCGGGGCGATGATGTAACGCTTGGTGCCATCAACGTAGTGCAGGAGGGCGATGCGAGCCGTGCGGTTCGGATCGTACTCGATTTCGGCAACGCGGGCGTTGACGCCGTCCTTGTCGTGGCGACGGAAGTCGATCAGACGGTACTGACGCTTGTGTCCACCACCCTTGTGACGGGTCGTGATCTTACCGGTGTTGTTACGTCCACCCTTTTTCGGGAGGGGACGAACCAACGACTTTTCCGGCGTCGACCGCGTGATTTCGGTGAAGTCCGCTACGCTCGAGCCACGACGGCCCGGGGTAGTCGGCTTGTATTTACGGATTCCCATAATTTATTTCCTCGTTAAAGTGGTCTCCGCTACGAGAGCGGACCGCCGAAGATGTCGATAGTGCCTTCTTTGAGGCTGACAATCGCACGCTTGGTGCTCTTGCGGGTGCCCCATCCGAATTTGGTCCGCTTGCGCTTACCGGCACGGTTGATGGTGTTGATCGAGTCAACCTTGACGGAGAAGATCTTCTCCACGGCCAGCTTGATCTCGGTCTTGCTCGAGCGGGGGTCCACCAGGAAGGTGTACTTGCCCTCGTCGATCAGGCCGTAGCTCTTTTCCGAGACGACGGGCGCCAGGACGACGTCGCGCGGGTCTTTGATGGTGGCTGCGCTCACTTGGCATCCTCCTCGGTCTTTGCAGCCTTGTCCGCAACGAATGCGTCGTAGGCGGCCTTGGTGAAGACTACGTCGTCAGAAACGAGCACGTCGTAGGTGTTCAGCTGGTCTGCGTACAGAACGTGAACGTCCTGGAGGTTGCGCACGGAAAGTGCAGCAACGTCGTTGGCGCGGTCGATGACGACGAGCAGGTTCTTGCGCTCGGAGACGCCACGCAGCGTTGCCAGTGCTTCACGGGAGGACGGCTTGGAGCCGGCAACCAGTTCAGCGACGACGTGGACGCGGCCGTTGCGGGCGCGGTCAGAGAGAGCGCCGCGCAGTGCAGCAGCAATCATCTTCTTGGGGGTGCGCTGGCTGTAGTCACGCGGCGTCGGGCCGTGGACGATGCCACCACCGGTCATGTGAGGAGCGCGGATGGAACCCTGACGGGCGCGGCCGGTGCCCTTCTGCTTGAACGGCTTGCGACCGGCACCGGAAACCTCGGCGCGGGTCTTGGTCTTGTGGGTACCCTGGCGAGCAGCAGCGAGCTGTGCGACGACGACCTGGTGCAGCAGCGGCACGTTGGTCTGAACATCGAAGATCTCTGCAGGCAGGTCAACCTTGACAGTGCTAGTCATTGAACTAGGCTCCCTTCACGGCGGTGCGTACGAGGACGACCTGGCCGCGGGCGCCGGGAACGGCACCCTTGATAAGGAGCAGCGACTTCTCGACGTCAACCGCGTGGACCGTGAGGTTCAGCGTGGTGTGACGAACGGCGCCCATGCGGCCGGCCATTTTCATGCCCTTGAAGACGCGGCTCGGGGTGGATGCGCCACCGATTGAACCGGGCTTACGGTGGTTCTTGTGAGCACCGTGGGAAGCTCCAACGCCGTGGAAGCCGTGACGCTTCATAACACCGGCGAAGCCCTTACCCTTGGTGGTGCCGACGACGTCGATCTTCTGGCCGGCTTCGAAGAGCTCAACGGAGAGCTCCTGGCCCAGCTCGTAAGAGTCGGCATCTGCAGTGCGCAGTTCGACGACGTGGCGGCGAGGCGTGACGCCTGCCTTTTCAAAGTGACCAGCCAGCGGCTTGGTGACCTTGCGGGGGTCGATCTGGCCGTAGCCGATCTGAACGGCGACGTAGCCATCAGCCTCTGCATTGCGCAGCTGGGTGACGACGTTCGAGTCTGCCTGGACCACAGTGACGGGGATGAGCTTGTTGTTCTCGTCCCAGACCTGGGTCATGCCGAGCTTCGTGCCCAGCAGGCCCTTTACGTTACGGGTTGCGGTCATAGTCTCTCAGCACCTCCCTACAGCTTGATTTCGATGTTCACGTCGGCCGGCAGGTCGAGACGCATGAGCGAGTCAACAGCCTTGGGCGTGGGGTCGATGATGTCGATAAGACGCTTGTGCGTGCGCATTTCGAAGTGCTCGCGGCTGTCCTTGTACTTGTGCGGAGAGCGGATAACGCAGTACACGTTCTTCTCCGTCGGCAGCGGCACGGGGCCAACTACAGTTGCGCCTGCGCGCGTGACCGTCTCAACGATCTTCCGTGCTGAAACGTCAATGACCTCGTGGTCGTATGACTTCAGCCGGATGCGGATTTTTTGTCCCGCCATGTCGCCTGACTCTCTTTCAGTCTGTGCTTCCCCTGATTAGGGCTGCCCTGTTCACTTACGTGTTGTGCGGCTGCCGAAGCATTTGAGGTCGTAACCACCACCCGCCGCACAAGCTGAATCCGGATGAATCCGGGTTCCTCAACCTGCCGGCGCAACCGACCCCCGCGGTCGGGCGTGTCGCGCTGTGCACGCGTACTCGTCCGCAATTCCTTGGAGAGTGGGTTATGTTTGGGCTCTTACCTGGACCCTGACACCCGGCATTATCCGGATCGGGACGCGAAAGAGCGCTTGAACAACTCATCTAGTATGCCGGAAATATCGGGCATACGCCAATTGGCGGGATTTTCGGCCGCCGATCCGTTGCCTTCGGCGCCTGCGCGGACGAGGATGTGGTGATGACCGTGCAGGACTCCGCCGCCGTCCGCGACCTCGCCGAACGCCTCCCCGAGGGCTTCCTCCTGGGGGTGGCCTCCGCGGCCTTCCAGATCGAGGGCGCCCTGTCCGCCGGCGGCCGCGGCCCCTCCGGCTGGGATGCCTTCGCCGAGAAGCCCGGGACTATCCAGGACGGCCACTCCCCCGCCGTCGCGTGCGACCACTACCACCGCATGGACGAGGACGTGGACCTCATGCGGGACCTCGGCGTCGACTCCTACCGCTTCTCGCTCTCCTGGCCGCGGATCCAACCGGACGGAACGGGACCGGTCAATCCGGCCGGCCTGGACTTCTACGACCGGCTGATCGACCGGCTGCTGGCCGCGGGCATCGCCCCCATGGCCACCCTCTACCACTGGGACACCCCCCTCCCTCTGGAGCACCGCGGCGGCTGGATGAACCGGGACACGGCCCTGCGCTTCGGCAACTACGCCGCCGCGGCGGCCGACCGGTTCGGCGACCGCGTCTCCCACTGGGTGACCCTGAACGAACCGGCCTCGGTGACGCTGAACGGCTATGCCCTCGGCGTGCACGCCCCCGGCCGCGACCTGCTGTTCAACGCCCTGCCCTCCGTCCACCACCAGCTGCTGGCGCACGGCCTGGCGGTGCAGGCCCTCCGCGCCGCCGGCGTCCCCGGGGCGGTCGGCGTCACCAACCTGCACTCCCCCGTGCATCCGGCCAGCGGCTCGTTCCTGGACCGGCTGATGGCAACAGTCTTCGATCTCGCCCTCAACCGGATCTACGCTGACCCGATCCTGCTGGGCCGGTACCCCACACCCCCGCTGGCGGCCCGGCCCTGGTTCCGCCACCTGTCCCGGGTGTCCGACGCGGATCTCGAAACCATCCACCAGCCGCTGGATTTCTACGGACTGAACTACTACTACCCGGTGCGCGCCGCCGCCGGCCGGGGCCCGGCGGAGAGTCCCGCCGGGACCGCGGAGGCGATGGCACGGCTGCCTTTCCACCTGGCCGCTTTCCCCGAGTACCCCACCACCGGCTTCGGCTGGCCCGTGGCGCCGGAGCACCTCGGCACGCTGCTGCGCGGACTCAAGGACCGTTACGGTGCCGCGCTTCCGCCGCTCTTCATCACCGAGAGCGGCGCCAGCTTCCCGGAGCCGGACCATGTCGACGGGACACTGCCCGATCCCAGCCGCATCGCCTACCTTGAGGGCCACCTGGGCCAGGCACTGGCGGCGACCGCTCCCGGCGGCATCGCCCACGACGTCGAACTCCTCGGGTACTACGTCTGGACGCTGATGGACAACTTCGAGTGGGCCGCCGGCTATTCGCAGCGCTTCGGCCTGGTCCACGTGGACTTCAACACTTTGGAGCGGACGCCCAAGGAGTCCTACTACTGGTACCGCGCGCTCAGCCAGGCGCGCCGCCGGGGCGCCTGACGGCGATCGACCGTTCTTAAAAGCCAACAGCCCCGCTGCAGTGCAGCGGGGCTGTTGTGATCATCGTGGCTCCGGAGGGCGCCGTTCCGATCGTGCTAGGCCATCAAATTACTTGATGATCTTGGTGACACGTCCCGAACCAACGGTGCGGCCGCCTTCACGGATAGCGAAGCCGAGGCCCTCTTCCATTGCGATCGGCTGGATGAGCGCAACGGTCATCTCAGTGTTGTCGCCGGGCATAACCATTTCCGTGCCTTCCGGCAGGGTGATGACGCCGGTAACGTCCGTCGTACGGAAGTAGAACTGCGGGCGGTAGTTCGAGTAGAACGGGTTGTGGCGTCCGCCTTCGTCCTTGGAGAGGATGTAGACGTTGGCCTCGAAGTCGGTGTGCGGGGTGATGGAACCCGGCTTGACGACAACCTGGCCACGCTCGACATCGTCGCGCTTGAGGCCACGGAGCAGCAGGCCACAGTTCTCGCCGGCCCATGCTTCGTCGAGCTGCTTGTGGAACATCTCGATACCGGTAACCGTGGTCTTCTGGACCGGGCGGATGCCGACGATCTCGACCTCGGAGTTGATGGCGAGGGTGCCACGCTCGGCGCGGCCCGTAACAACGGTGCCACGGCCGGTGATGGTGAAGACGTCTTCGATCGGCATCAGGAACGGCTTGTCGCGGTCACGAACCGGGTCCGGAACGGACTCGTCGACGGCTTCCATCAGGTCCTCAACGGACTTGACCCACTCCGGGTCGCCTTCCAGAGCCTTGAGGCCGGAAACGCGAACGACCGGGGCGTTGTCGCCATCGAAGCCCTGCGAGCTCAGGAGCTCACGAACTTCCATTTCAACGAGGTCGAGGAGTTCCTCGTCCTCAACCATGTCAGCCTTGTTCAGGGCTACCAGCAGGTAGGGAACACCAACCTGGCGGGCGAGCAGAACGTGCTCGCGGGTCTGAGCCATCGGGCCGTCGGTAGCGGCAACCACGAGGATTGCGCCGTCCATCTGGGCAGCACCGGTGATCATGTTCTTGATGTAGTCAGCGTGACCGGGGGCGTCAACGTGTGCGTAGTGACGCTTCTCGGTCTGGTACTCAACGTGGGAGATGTTGATGGTAATGCCGCGCTGACGCTCTTCGGGAGCAGAGTCAATCGAGGCGAAGTCACGCTTCTCGTTGAGAGTCGGGTACTTGTCGTACAGCACCTTGGAAATGGCGGCCGTCAGCGTCGTCTTACCGTGGTCAACGTGACCAATGGTACCGATGTTAACGTGCGGCTTAGTCCGCTCGAACTTTGCCTTTGCCACAGGTTCCTCCTAGAACGTTTTCAAATGACTTACCCTTCGCCCGCGCTTGTCGCGGCCGAAACTCCAGTAAGTCTACTTGGGGGGCTTTGGATTGGTGAAATTGCAGATTCAGGAACTAATACTAGTGCCTAGAGCCTGTTCGTGCTGGCGGCCGGACCGGGTCCGGCCGCCAGCACAAGGTGAATCTCCCCTGGAGGAAACGCACCCGAGTTTTTGTCGCAGCTGCGCGCAGTCCGGAGACTACTCGCCGCGGCTCTTCTGGATGATCTCGTCGGCAACTGCCTTCGGGACCTCCGCGTAGCTGTTGAACGTCATGGAGTACACAGCGCGGCCCTGGGTCTTCGAACGCAGGTCACCGATGTAGCCGAACATGCCGGACAGCGGAACGTGCGCGCGAATGACCTTGACGCCCTGGGCATCCTCCATGGACTGCATCTGGCCACGGCGGGAGTTGAGGTCACCGATAACTTCACCCATGTATTCCTCAGGGGTGCGGACCTCGACATCCATCAGCGGTTCAAGCAGGACAGGGTTCGCCTTGCGGGCGGCTTCCTTGAAAGCCATCCGGCCGGCGATCTTGAACGCCATTTCCGAGGAGTCAACATCGTGGTAAGCGCCGTCAATCAGCGTGGCCTTGATACCGACAACCGGGTAACCGGCCAGGACGCCGTCGTTGAGCGCATCCTGGATGCCGGCGTCAACCGAAGGAATGTATTCGCGCGGAACGCGGCCACCGGTGACCTTGTTCTCGAACTCGTACATCTCGCCCTCGGCGGTGTCCAGCGGCTCGATCGCGATCTGGATCTTTGCGAACTGGCCCGAACCACCGGTCTGCTTCTTGTGCGTGTAGTCGTGACGCTCCACAGCACGCTTGATGGTTTCGCGGTAGGCGACCTGGGGCTTGCCCACGTTTGCCTCGACCTTGAATTCGCGGCGCATGCGGTCCACCAGGATGTCCAGGTGGAGCTCGCCCATGCCGGCGATGATGGTCTGGCCGGTGTCTTCGTTGAGGGAGACCTGGAAGGTCGGGTCCTCAGCGGAGAGCTTCTGGATGGCCGTGGAGAGCTTCTCCTGGTCACCCTTGGTGTTCGGCTCGATGGCAACCGAGATCACGGGCTCCGGGAAGCTCATGGACTCGAGGACGATCTGGTTGGACGCGTCGCACAGGGTGTCGCCCGTGGTGGTGTCCTTCAGGCCGATCGCTGCGTAGATGTGGCCAGCGGTAGCGCCGTCAACCGGCATTTCCTTGTTGGCGTGCATCTGGAACAGCTTGCCGATGCGCTCCTTCTTGCCCTTGGTGGAGTTGACCACCTGGGCGCCGGCCTCAACGTGACCGGAGTACACGCGGATGAAGGTCAGCTGACCGAAGAAGGGGTGCGCGGCGATCTTGAATGCCAGAGCGGAGAACGGCTCGTCAGCGGAAGGCTTACGGGTCAGCTCCTTCTCTTCGTCGCGCGGGTCGTGACCGACCATCGGCGGGACGTCAAGCGGGTTCGGCAGGTAGTCCACGACGGCGTCGAGCATCGGCTGGACGCCGCGGTTCTTGAACGCGGAGCCACAGAAGACCGGGTAGAGCTCGGAGTTGATCGTCATCTTGCGGATGCCGGCCTTGAGCTCGTCGATCGTGATCTCTTCGCCCTCAAGGTACTTTTCCATGAGCTCTTCGGAGGACTCGGCAACGGTCTCAACGAGGGCGTTGCGGTACTCCTCGGCCTTTTCCTTAAGGTCAGCCGGGATCTCCTGGATCTCGTACTTGGCACCCATGGTCACGTCACCCTTGGCATCGCCGGGCCACACCAGGGAGCGCATGTAGAGCAGGTCGACGACGCCGATGAAGTCGTTCTCGGCACCGATCGGCAGCTGCATGACCAGCGGCTTGGCGCCGAGGCGGCTGACGATGGTGTCGACGGTGAAGTAGAAGTCGGCGCCCAGCTTGTCCATCTTGTTGACGAAGCAGATACGCGGAACGTTGTACTTGTCGGCCTGGCGCCAGACAGTCTCGGACTGCGGCTCCACGCCTTCCTTGCCATCGAACACGGCGACTGCACCGTCGAGGACGCGCAGGGAGCGCTCAACCTCAACCGTGAAGTCCACGTGGCCCGGGGTGTCGATGATGTTGATCTGGTTGTTTTCCCAGAAGCAGGTCACGGCGGCAGACGTGATGGTGATGCCGCGTTCCTTTTCCTGTTCCATCCAGTCGGTGGTCGACGCGCCGTCGTGGGTCTCGCCGATCTTGTGATTCACACCCGTGTAGAACAGGATGCGCTCGGTAGTAGTGGTCTTGCCGGCATCAATGTGGGCCATGATGCCGATGTTGCGGACCTTGCTAAGGTCGGTAAGCACGTCCTGTGCCACGGTGTCTCCCTTTCGGATGGACTGCACGTTCGCCGCCGGCCCGGTTGAGCCGGCGGCGTCCGGGAAGTATTACCAGCGGTAGTGTGCGAAGGCCTTGTTGGACTCGGCCATCTTGTGGGTGTCTTCGCGACGCTTTACAGCGGCTCCGAGACCGTTCGAGGCATCCAGGATTTCGTTCTGGAGGCGCTCGGTCATCGTCTTCTCGCGGCGGGCCTTGGAGTAACCGACCAGCCAGCGGAGGGCCAGGGCCGTGGAACGGCCCGGCTTGACCTCAACGGGAACCTGGTAGGTTGCGCCACCGACACGGCGGGAGCGGACCTCGAGGGAAGGCTTGACGTTGTCCATAGCCTTCTTGAGGGCTGCAACGGGGTCGCCGCCGGACTTGGCGCGGGCGCCTTCGAGGGCACCGTAGACGATGCGCTCTGCGGTGGACTTCTTGCCGTCAACCAGCACCTTGTTGATCAGCTGAGTGACCAGCGGGGAGCCGTAAACGGGATCTAGTACTAGCGGCCGCTTGGGGGCCGGACCCTTGCGAGGCATATTACTTCTTCTCCATCTTTGCGCCGTAGCGGCTGCGGGCCTGCTTACGGTTCTTCACACCCTGGGTATCGAGGGCGCCACGGACGATCTTGTAGCGGACACCCGGGAGGTCCTTCACACGGCCGCCGCGGACGAGCACAATGGAGTGCTCCTGCAGGTTGTGGCCAACACCGGGGATGTAAGCGGTGACTTCAACGCCACCGTTGAGGCGCACACGGGCAACCTTACGCAGAGCCGAGTTCGGCTTCTTCGGGGTGGTCGTGTAGACGCGGGTGCAAACACCGCGGCGCATCGGGCTGCCCTTAAGCGCGGGAGCCTTGGTCTTCGAGACCTTAGGCGTGCGGCCCTTGCGGACCAGCTGGTTAATCGTAGGCACTCTCGTGTTCTCCGTTTTATCCGGAACGGCCGTTGGCGGCCGCTCTCTTGTCGCTGCGCCCCGCCGCTCGAGCTTTGAAGTGATCTCCAGAGCAGCTGAGGCGAAGCCTTAATAGTCGGACCGCACACCGGGGCCGGCGGACTCGCGTCCGGAACTGCCCCTAGGCATGCGAAAATGTGGCATACGTTGCACAAGAACCCTGCAAACCGGAAACGTCGTCTCGGTTCATCCTCAGCACGAAGCTGGTTCCTGAACCGGCGCACTCATCCACTGCCACAATAACAATTAGTCTCCAGTCTACCACGGGCGGGCCCCGGCCCTTAATCGGCGCGGAATTCGGGCCCCCGGACCAGACATCCACGCCACCGGCAGACGGCCCGACGCGCTTAAACGGGAACGGTCCCCCACCGTGATGGTGGAGGACCGTTCAGTGACCTGTTACCGGGGCGGCGGGCCGCCCCGGCAGGTTAGCGGAAGTCGCTGCCCAGGTCGTAGTCATCCAGCGGGATGGCGTGGAACTCAGGAGCTCCGTCGCCGCCCAGGGAATCGTAGGAGAAGTCGCTGAACGCGCTCGGGCCGGTGAAGAGGTTGGCCTTCGCTTCCTCGGTCGGCTCGACCGTGACCTCGGTGTAGCGCGGGAGACCCGTGCCGGCCGGGATCAGCTTACCGATGATGACGTTCTCCTTGAGGCCCAGCAGCGGATCGCTCTTGCCTTCCATGGCCGCCTGCGTCAGGACGCGGGTGGTCTCCTGGAAGGAAGCTGCGGACAGCCAGGACTCGGTGGCCAGCGAGGCCTTGGTGATACCCATGAGCTCGGGACGGCCGGAGGCCGGCGTCTTGCCCTCGGAGACCACGCGGCGGTTCGCGTCCTCGAACCGGCTGCGCTCGGCGAGCTCGCCGGGCAGCAGGTCGGATTCACCGGACTCGATGACCGTGACGCGGCGCAGCATCTGGCGGACGATAACCTCGACGTGCTTGTCGTGGATACCGATGCCCTGGCTGCGGTACACGCCCTGGACCTCGTCCACCAGGAACTTCTGCGCGGCACGGGGACCCATGATGCGCAGCACCTGCTTGGGGTCGACCGGACCGTTGATCAGCTTCTGGCCGACGCTGACGTGGTCGCCGTCTTCGATCAGGAGACGGGAACGGCGCAGCACCGGGTAGGCGATCTCTTCGGAACCGTCATCCGGGGTGATGACCAGACGCATCTGGCGCTCGGACTCTTCGATGGTGATGCGACCGGCTGCCTCGGCAATCGGTGCGACACCCTTCGGGGTACGGGCTTCGAAGAGCTCCTGGATACGGGGCAGACCCTGGGTGATGTCGTCGCCGCCGCCGGCGGACACAGCACCACCGGTGTGGAACGTACGCATGGTCAGCTGGGTACCGGGCTCACCGATGGACTGTGCGGCGATGATGCCGACGGCCTCGCCGATGTCAACGGTCTTGCCGGTGGCCAGCGAACGGCCGTAGCACAGGGCGCAGGTACCGACGCTGGACTCACAGGTGAGTACGGAGCGGACCTTGACCTCGGTGATGCCGGCCGCGAACAGCTCAGCGATGACCACGTCGCCGCAGTCGGTGCCGGCAGCCGCCAGGACCTTGCCCGAGGAGTCGACGACGTCCACGGCCAGGGTGCGGGCGTAGGCGCTGTTCTCCACGTTCTCGTCCAGGACCAGCTCGCCGTTGGCGTCAGCCACGGCGATCGGGGTGACGAGGCCGCGTTCGGTGCCGCAGTCCTCTTCACGGACGATGACGTCCTGCGAGACGTCCACCAGTCGTCGGGTCAGGTAACCCGAGTTGGCGGTACGCAGTGCGGTATCGGCCAGACCCTTACGGGCACCGTGCGTGGCGATGAAGTATTCCAGCACCGACAGGCCCTCGCGGTAGGAGGACTTGATCGGACGCGGGATGATCTCACCCTTAGGGTTGGCCACCAGGCCACGGATACCCGCGATCTGACGGACCTGCATCCAGTTACCACGGGCACCGGAGGACACCATGCGGTTGATGGTGTTCATCGGCGACAGGCTGTCACGCATCGCCTGGGCGATCTCGTTCGTGGCCTTGTTCCAGATCTCGATCAGTTCCTGGCGACGCTCGTCGTCGTCGATCAGGCCCTTGTCGTACTGGCCCTGGATCTTCGCGGCCATGGTCTCGTAACCAGCCAGCAGCTCCGGCTTGGAGGCCGGAACCTCGATGTCCGAAATGGCGACGGTGACGCCCGAGCGGGTGGCCCAGTAGAAACCGGCATCCTTCAGGTTATCCAGCGTTGCCGCCGTGACGACCTTCGGGTAGCGCTCGGCGAGGTCGTTGACGATCCGTGACAGTTCGCCCTTGTCGGCAACAGCCTCAACCCACGGGTAGTCCGCGGGCAGCGTCTGGTTGAAGATGACCTGGCCCAGCGAGGTCTCGACCAGTGCGGTCTGACCCTGCTCCCAGCCCTCCGGGGCTTCCCAGCCGGCGTAGGGCACGAAGCCGTCAAGACGGATCTTGATCTTGGAGTTCAGGTGCAGCTCGTGCAGGTCGAACGCCATGATGGCCTCGGAGATCGAGGAGAAGATCCGGCCTTCGCCCGCCGAACCCACACGCTTGGTGGTCAGGTGGTAGAGGCCGATGATCATATCCTGCGACGGCAGGGTCACCGGGCGGCCGTCGGACGGCTTCAGGATGTTGTTCGAGGACAGCATCAGGATCCGGGCTTCGGCCTGGGCTTCGGGGCTCAGCGGCAGGTGCACTGCCATCTGGTCGCCGTCGAAGTCGGCGTTGAAGGCGCCACACACCAGCGGGTGAAGCTGGATGGCCTTGCCTTCGACGAGCTGCGGTTCGAACGCCTGGATGCCGAGACGGTGCAGGGTAGGTGCACGGTTCAGCAGCACCGGGTGCTCGGTGATGATCTCTTCGAGAACGTCCCAGACCTGCGGACGGTAACGCTCGACCATGCGCTTGGCCGACTTGATGTTCTGGGCGTGGTTGAGATCGACCAGGCGCTTCATCACGAACGGCTTGAAGAGCTCCAGCGCCATCTGCTTGGGCAGGCCGCACTGGTGCAGCTTCAGCTGCGGGCCGACGACGATGACCGAACGGCCGGAGTAGTCGACGCGCTTGCCGAGGAGGTTCTGGCGGAAACGACCCTGCTTGCCCTTGAGCATGTCGCTCAGGGACTTCAGCGGGCGGTTGCCCGGTCCGGTGACCGGACGGCCGCGGCGGCCGTTGTCGAACAGGCTGTCAACGGCTTCCTGAAGCATGCGCTTTTCGTTGTTGACGATGATCTCGGGGGCACCGAGGTCCAGGAGCCGCTTGAGGCGGTTGTTGCGATTGATCACGCGGCGGTACAGGTCGTTGAGGTCGGAGGTCGCGAAGCGGCCACCGTCCAGCTGGACCATCGGGCGCAGTTCCGGCGGGATCACCGGGACGGCGTCCAGCACCATGCCCAGGGGGCTGTTGTTGGTGGTCAGGAACGCGTTGACGACCTTGAGGCGCTTGAGGGCGCGGGTCTTGCGCTGGCCCTTGCCGTTGGCGATGATGTCGCGCAGCAGGTCGGACTCGGCCTGCATGTCGAAGCTCTCGAGACGCTTCTTGATGGCTTCGGCACCCATGGAGCCCTCGAAGAACATGCCGTAGCGGTCACGCAGTTCGCGGTACAGGCCCTCGTCGCCTTCGAGGTCGGCGACCTTGAGGTTCTTGAACCGGTCCCAGACCTGCTCGAGGCGCTCGATGTCGGCGTCGGCACGCTTGCGCACGTTCGCCATCTGGCGGTCGGCGGAGTCGCGGGCCTTCTTCTTGTCGGCAGCCTTCGCGCCTTCGCCCTCGAGGCGTGCGATTTCGCCTTCGAGGTCGCGGGCGATCGCGGCGATGTCGGCGTCGCGGTTGTCGATCAGCTGCTTCTTCTCGATGTCGTGCTCAACCTGCAGGTTGGGAAGTTCCTCGTGGCGGGCATCGGTGTCGACGCTGGTGATCATGTAGGCGGCGAAGTAGATGACCTTTTCGAGGTCCTTCGGAGCCAGGTCAAGGAGGTAGCCCAGGCGGGACGGAACACCCTTGAAGTACCAGATGTGCGTGACCGGGGCGGCCAGCTCGATGTGGCCCATGCGCTCACGGCGGACCTTGGCGCGGGTGACCTCAACGCCACACCGCTCGCAGATGATGCCCTTGAAGCGCACGCGCTTGTACTTGCCGCAGTAGCACTCCCAGTCGCGGGACGGGCCGAAGATCTTCTCGCAGAAGAGGCCGTCCTTCTCGGGCTTGAGCGTGCGGTAGTTGATGGTTTCCGGCTTCTTAACCTCGCCGTAAGACCAGCCGCGGATGTCTTCCGCGGTGGCGAGGCCGATCTGCATGAGGCCGAAGGAGGATTCGCTGGACATATGGTCCCTGTTCTCTCTTGTTCTCTAAATTCTGAAGTCTTGGGTTACGGGAAGAGGGAGGTCGTCCACGACGGCGGGCGGCAAGCCCGCCGTCGTGGACTCCCTGCTAGACCTCTTCTACGGAACTGGGCTCTGCACGAGACAGATCGATGCCCAGTTCTTCCGCAGCCGTGAAGACTGCGTCATCAGAGTCACGCATTTCAATTGTGGTTCCGTCCGTGGAAAGAACTTCCACGTTCAGGCACAGCGACTGCATTTCCTTGATCAAGACCTTGAAGGACTCAGGAACGCCCGGCTCGGGGATGTTCTCGCCCTTGACGATCGCTTCGTAGACCTTCACACGACCGTGGATGTCATCGGACTTGATCGTGAGGAGTTCCTGGAGCGTGTAGGCGGCGCCGTAGGCTTCGAGCGCCCACACTTCCATTTCACCGAAGCGCTGGCCGCCGAACTGTGCCTTACCACCCAGCGGCTGCTGCGTGATCATGGAGTACGGGCCGGTGGAGCGCGCGTGGATCTTGTCGTCCACCAGGTGGTGGAGCTTCAGGATGTACATGTAGCCGACCGAGATCGGATCCGGGAACGGCTCGCCGGAGCGGCCGTCGAACAGGCGGGTCTTGCCGGAGGAGTTGATCAGGCGGTCACCGTCGCGGGTCACGTTGGTGGAGTCCAGCAGACCGGTGATTTCCTCTTCGCGGGCACCGTCGAAGACCGGCGTTGCGACGGTGGTGGAACCACTCTCGCGCGGCAGGTTCGGCAGGTTCTTGACCCACTCGGGCTCGCCTTCGATCTTCCAGCCGGTCTTGGCAACCCAGCCCAGGTGCGTTTCCAGGACCTGGCCGACGTTCATACGGCCCGGAACACCCAGCGGGTTCAGGACGATGTCCACCGGGGTACCGTCGGCGAGGAACGGCATGTCCTCGACGGGCAGGATCTTGGAGATGACGCCCTTGTTGCCGTGACGGCCGGCGAGCTTGTCACCATCGGTGATCTTGCGCTTGGCGGCCACGTAGACGCGCACCAGCTGGTTCACGCCCGGGGGCAGCTCGTCGTCGTTGTCGCGGTCGAAGACGCGGACGCCGATGACGGTGCCGGACTCGCCGTGGGGCACCTTCAGGGAGGTGTCGCGCACTTCGCGGGACTTCTCACCGAAGATGGCGCGCAGCAGGCGCTCTTCCGGGGTCAGTTCGGTCTCGCCCTTGGGCGTGACCTTGCCGACCAGGATGTCGCCGGCTTCGACCTCGGCACCGATGTGGATGATGCCGCGCTCGTCCAGTCCGGCCAGGACCTCCTCGGACACGTTCGGGATGTCACGGGTGATTTCCTCGGCACCAAGCTTGGTGTCGCGGGCATCGATCTCGTGCTCCTCGATGTGGATCGAGGACAGGACGTCCTCGGCCACGATCCGCTGGGAGAGGATGATGGCGTCCTCGAAGTTGTGGCCTTCCCAGGACATGAATGCCACGAGGAGGTTCTTACCGAGGGCGAGTTCACCCTGGTCCGTCGCCGGGCCGTCGGCGATGATGCCGCCGACCTCGAGGCGCTGGCCTTCGTTGACCAGGACACGGTGGTTGTAGCAGTTGCCCTGGTTGGAGCGGGCGAACTTGTTGATCCGGTAGTTCGTCTCGGTGCCGTCGTCGTTCAGCATGATGACGAGCTCGGCGGAGACCTCGGTGACCACGCCGGCCTTCTTCGCGATGACAACGTCACCGGCGTCGACGGCTGCGGCGCGCTCCATGCCGGTGCCGACGAACGGCGCCTCGGAGCGGACCAGCGGCACGGCCTGACGCTGCATGTTGGCACCCATGAGTGCACGGTTTGCATCGTCATGCTCGAGGAACGGGATCAGGGCGGTTGCCACGGACACCATCTGGCGCGGGGAAACGTCCATGAACTCGACGTCCTGGGCCGGGACCAGCACGGGCTCGCCCCCACCACCGCGGGCGCGGACCAGGACCGTGTCCTCGGCGAACTTCTTGTTCTCGTCCAGCGGCGCGTTGGCCTGGGCGATGAGCACCTCGGCCTCGTCGTCGGCGGTCAGGTACTGGACATCGTCGGAGACGACGCCGTCCTTGACCAGCCGGTACGGGGTCTCGATGAAACCGAACGGGTTGATCCGGCCGTAGGACGCCAGCGAACCGATCAGACCAATGTTCGGGCCTTCAGGGGTTTCGATGGGGCACATACGTCCGTAGTGGGACGGGTGCACGTCACGGACTTCCATGCCGGCACGGTCACGGGACAGACCGCCGGGGCCCAGCGCGGACAGGCGGCGCTTGTGGGTCAGGCCCGAGAGCGGGTTGTTCTGGTCCATGAACTGCGAGAGCTGGGAGGTTCCGAAGAACTCCTTGATCGCGGCGACGACCGGGCGGATGTTGATCAGGGTCTGCGGCGTGATCGCCTCGACGTCCTGGGTGGTCATCCGTTCGCGGACAACGCGCTCCATGCGGGACAGGCCGGTGCGGACCTGGTTCTCGATGAGCTCGCCGACGGCGCGGATACGGCGGTTGCCGAAGTGGTCGATGTCGTCGATCTCGACGCGCAGCTCGTGGTCCTGGCCATCGCGCTTGCCCATGATGGTCTTCTCGCCGGCGTGCAGCGCGACGAGGAACTTGATCATGGCGACGATGTCTTCAACGTGCAGGACCGAGGCTTCCTTGTCGCCAAGGGAGCGGTCGATGCCCAGCTTGCGGTTGATCTTGTAACGGCCAACCTTGGCCAGATCGTAGCGCTTGGAGTTGAAGTACAGGTTGTCCAGCAGCGACTGGGCAGCCTCGACGGTGGGCGGCTCGCCCGGGCGCAGCTTCCGGTAGATGTCCAGCAACGCGTCTTCGCGGGTTTCGGTAGCGTCCTTCTCCAGCGTGGCACGCATGGAGTCGTACTGGCCGAACTCCTCGAGGATCTGGCCTTCGGTCCAGCCGAGGGCCTTCAGCAGCACCGTGACGGACTGCTTGCGCTTGCGGTCGAGGCGGACGCCGACCTGGTCGCGCTTGTCGATCTCGAGTTCGAACCAGGCGCCGCGGGACGGGATGATCTTCGCGGTGAAGATGTCCTTGTCGCTGGTCTTGTCGGCGGTGCGCTCGAAGTAGGCGCCCGGCGAACGGACCAGCTGGGAGACGACGACACGCTCGGTGCCGTTGACGACGAAGGTGCCCTTCTCGGTCATCAGCGGAAAGTCACCCATGAACACGGTCTGCTGCTTGATTTCGCCCGTGTTGTTGTTCATGAACTCGGCCTTGACGTACAGCGGAGCCGAGTACGTAGCGTCCCGGTCCTTGCACTCGGCCATGGTGTACTTGGGGTCAGCGAACTCCGGCTCGGAGAAGCTCAGGGACATGGTGCCCTGGAAGTCCTCGATCGGGGAGATCTCTTCGAAGATGTCGGACAGACCGGACGTCGTTGCGACGCTAAGGTCACCTTCTTCGACTGCCTTCGCTACGCGTGCCTGCCAGCGTTCGTTGCCGACGAGCCAGTCAAAGCTGTCGGTTTGCAGGGCAAGCAGATTCGGAACGTCCAGCGGTTCGTGAATCTTAGCGAAGGAGAGCCGGCGGGTGGCACCATCGGTGCTGTCGGCATTAATAGCGGCGTTGTTTTCATTAGAGGTGCTCGAGGCGACCAAGAGGGATCCTTCCACAGACCTTCAGGCGTTTTCAGATCTCCCCCGTCATGCAGTCTGCGAAGTGACTCCGCAGTGCTACCAATCCGGTTCCGCTATATGACCCGGGACCCATACTGCCCATGCTGGTGCACGTTGTAGACGGCACATTGATGGAACAGCTGTCAGGCTAAGCCCACCGCTATATGAAGGCTGAAGGTAAACAGGGAAGACGCAAATATCTACGATACGGCAAAGCAACCTACTTGTCTACCCCACTTACGCCGTGATTGCAAACACCGGCCCCTCCCCCGGGCGGGGGGCTGGCCAACCGAGCGGGAGTGGGGTGGGTGGCGGGGTGGGCGGCCGGGCCGGTTCCCCGGATAGCCCCGTGATGGGGCTCACGATAACCTTGGGCTATCCCCAGAGATCGGAAAGACCATCATGAACAACTCGCCGGACAACAACGATGTTGTCATCCTCGCCGCCGCCCGCACCCCGCAGGGCCGGCTGAACGGACAGCTGTCCAGTTTCACCGCCGTCGAGCTCGGCACCCACGCCATCCGCGCGGCCCTCGCCGCCAGCGGGGTGGCCACCGATCAGGTGGATGCCGTGATCATGGGCCAGGTCCTGCAGGCCGGCGCCGGGCAGAACCCCGCCCGCCAGAGCGCCATCGGCGCCGGTGTGGGCTGGAATGTCCCCACCGTCACCATCAACAAAGTCTGCCTCTCCGGCCTGACGGCCGTGGTCGACGCCGCCCGGATGATCCGCAGCGGCGACGCCACCGTGGTGGTGGCCGGCGGCCAGGAGTCGATGAGCCGCGCGCCGCACCTGCTGCCGGGCTCCCGCCAGGGCTGGACCTACGGCTCCATCCAGGCCCTCGACGCCGCCGCGCACGACGGCCTGACGGATGCGTTTGACGGCCAGTCCATGGGCCTCTCCACTGAGAGCAAGAACGTCACCCTGGGCATCGACCGGACCGCGCAGGACGAGGTGGCCGCCGCGTCGCACCAGCGGGCCGCCGCCGCCGGCAAGGACGGTGTGTTCGACGGCGAGATCGCGCCGATCAGCGTGAAGCAGCGCAAGGGTGAACCGGTGACGGTCAGCACGGACGAGGGGGTCCGGCCGGACACCTCCGTGGCGTCCCTCGCCGGGCTCCGCGCCGCCTTCGCCACCGACGGCACGATCACCGCCGGCAACTCCTCCCCGCTCTCCGACGGTGCGGCCGCCCTGGTGCTGACGTCCCGGGGCTACGCCGAGGAGCACGGCCTGGAGTACCTTGCGGTCGTGGGCGCGCCGGGCCAGGTAGCCGGGCCGGACAACTCTCTGCACTCCCAGCCCTCCAACGCCATCAAGAAGGCCCTGCAGCGGGCCGGCTGGACGACGGCGGACCTGGACTTCATCGAGATCAACGAGGCGTTCGGCTCCGTGGCGGTGCAGTCCCTCAAGGATCTGGACTACCCGCTGGAGCAGTGCAACATCCACGGCGGCGCCATCGCGCTCGGCCACCCGATCGGCGCCTCAGGCGCGCGGCTGGCCCTGCACGCGGCGCACGAACTGAAGCGGCGCGGCTCCGGCAAGGCGGCGGTGTCCCTCTGCGGCGGCGGCGGACAGGGCGAGGCCCTGCTGCTGTACCGCGACTGATGACCGGTCCGGAGGAGGTCCCGGCGCCCGGTCTGGGCGCCGGGGACGGCCCCGTCGGCGGCGCCGGGCGCCGGCGGTTCCTGGCCGACGCCGCGGCCCGGGGCCTCAGTGTGGAGCTGGTGGAGCGGCAGGCGGCCCGCAGCCTCGAGGAGGCGGCCGCCATCCTGGGGATCACCCCCGCCGACATCGTCAAGTCGCTGGTGGTCAAGCACAAGGACGGCACCTTCCTCTTCGCCCTGGTCCCGGGCGACCGGCAGATCTCCTGGCGCAAGCTGCGCCAGGCCGTCGGGGTCAACAAACTCTCGCTCCCCAGTGCCGACGTCGCCCTCGACGCCACCGGCTACGAACGCGGCACCATCACTCCCCTGGGCAGCACCACGGCGTGGCCGGTCTACGCGGACAGCACGGTCGCCGGCCGGCGGATCTCGATGGGGGCCGGGGAGCACGGCTACAGCGCCTTCGTCGACGCCGACACGCTGCTGGCCGCACTTGGCGCCGTCGTCGCGGACATCACCGACCCGATGTCCTAGCCGCACCGGTCGAAGTAGCCGGCCCGGGTTAACACAGGAAAGGCCAGCACGTCCAGCAGCTCTTCCAGCGGCTGATCGACGGCGGCCAGTCCGGCACCGACTGCTCCGCGATCGTCAAGCTGGTCGACGGCTCCTT